>NZ_JBVIYZ010000007.1:0-417581 GCF_055592085.1 Streptomyces sp. NPDC041135 | reverse complement strand
CAACGCGAAGTCCAGGGCGACTTCCATGCCCAGCTCCGCGGCGCGTGCGACGAAGAAGTCGAAGTCCTCCAGCGTGCCCAGAGCGGGATGGACCGCGTCGTGACCGCCTTCCGCCGAACCGATCGCCCACGGCACGCCGACGTCGTCGGGCCCGGCGGTGAGGGTGTTGTTGCGGCCCTTGCGGAACGTCTGCCCGATCGGATGGACCGGCGGCAGGTAGACGACGTCGAAGCCCATCGCCGCGATGGCCTCCAGCCGCCGCGCCGCGGTACGGAACGTGCCGTGCGGCTGCTCGGGCGTGCCCTCGGAACGCGGGAAGAACTCGTACCACGAGCCGTACAACGCCCGCCGCCGCTCCACCAGCAGCGGCATCGGCTCCGACGACGTCACCAGCTCCCGCAGCGGAAACCGCGCCAGCACCTCCGCGACCTCCGGCGCCAGCGCAGCCGCGAGCCGCGCGTGCACGGGGAGCGAGTCGTCGCCGAGGGCCTGTGCGGCGGCCAGCACCCGGGCGCGGTCCGGGCCGTCGGGCACCCCGGCGGCCGCCCGGGTGTGCAGGACGGCGCCCTCCTCCAGGACCAGGCCGGTGTCGATGCCGGCGGGCACCTTGACGCGGGCGGTGTGCCGCCAGGTGCCGACCGGGTCGCTCCAGGCCTCGACCGTGTAGGTCCACCGGCCGGGGGCGCCCGGGGTGACGTCGGCGCCCCAGCGGTCGCTGCCGGGGGCGAGTTCCCGCATCGGCGTCCAGGGGCCGGGGCGGCCCTCCGGGTCGCGCAGGACGACGTTGGCCGCGACGGCGTCGTGGCCCTCGCCGAAGACGGTGGCGGTGACCTGGAACGTCTCCCCGGCAACTGCCTTGGCCGGGCGCCTGCCGCTGTCCACGGCAGGCCGGACGTCACGTACCGGGATGCGGCCGATGGCCGGGGTCGAACTCATGGATCTCACCTCCGCCGTGCGCGAAGCCGGGCCCTGGGCCCGGCTTCGCGGTCCGATTGAGCGGGACGACCGCTGTCCTCCCGCGAGGAACGCCGGTGTTGCTGCCGGGCTCACTGCCCGTGCGCCGCGGAACGCCGCTCCACCGGCGGCGCCCGCCTGGCCGCCGTGCGCCGGCGCGGCCTGCCGTTCTGTTCCCGCAGGTAGGTGACCAGGGTGCTGCGCAGGTACCGCTCGGCGGCGTCCGCCGCCTCACGGGCGCAGCGTTTGCCCATGAGCACGCACAGCGTGTAGCCGGCGTCCTCGAAGGTGGCCCGGACCGTGCGGTCGTGGGGTGAGGCGAGCATCAGCCGTTCCCACGCCCGGTACCGCCGCAACTGCCGGGCCACTTCGGTCTTCGCGGGTAGCAGCATGGCCCTGTTCACCCTCCGACGCTCTCGACTGGGCGCGTTCCCGACGGTCGGGTGGTGTCCGCGCGCGGGAGGGCACGGAACCTTTACGGCGATCGAGGCTTTCACTCATGGTGCACGCATGGGGACGCAGCGTCTTGTTGGATCTTCAACCACCTCAGCCGTCTCTCGTGTTGCACGAATGGCGTAGCGCCCGCACTGTGGATGTGACCCAGAAGCGATCAGCGCTCACGCTTCGTGTTCGGGAACCGATCCCGGACGGGGCGAGGGGAGCGGGAGCTTCGCCGGTGAGGAGCAAGCGACGATGAAGACCGCAGTGCCCTGCTACTACCACCTGGACGTGGAAGTCAGCCCCGAACGGGTGGGACAGGTCAGCCGCATCCTGGCCGCCCACCTGCGCTACTGGGACCTCGACAACCTCGTGGCCCCGGTCTGCCACGGCGCCGAACTGCTGCTGCGCGCGATCGACCAGCACGCGACCGACAAGCACACGTCGATCGAGATGTGGTGGAACCGCCAGCACCTCATCACCGCCGTCGGGGGAGACGACCGCGATCTGCGCCCCCACCAGGACCTGCGGTCCTGCCTGGCCGACATCGCCGCCATGAGCGACGGCTGGGGCTGCTGCGCCGCGGAGACCGGCAGCAAGATCATCTGGTTCTCGCAGCGGGCCCGCGCCGGCCAGCGCGTCCCGCTGGTGCCGATCGCCCCCGCGCCCAGCCTGCGCCAGGTGCTGCAAGTGCCCCGCGAGGTCCCGTCGGCCATGCTGGCCGCCCAGCCGGCCACCTCGGGCAACGCCCGGGACGCGCTCACGGACGCCGACGGCGCGCTGGAGGGGGCCCGGTGACCCGCGAGAAGTCCCGGACCGGGGTGCCCGTCTGGAGTGGACACCCCTACCCGCTGGGTGCCTCCTTCGACGGACAGGGCACCAACTTCGCCCTGTTCAGCGAGGTGGCCGAGCGCGTCGAGCTGATCCTCGTCGACGAGAAGGGGGCCGGCCGCGCCGTACCGCTGAGCGAGGTCGACGGGTCCGTGTGGCACGCCTACCTGCCCGGTATCGGCCCGGGCCGGCGCTACGGCTACCGCGTCCACGGCCCCTGGAACCCCTCGGCGGGAAACCGCTGCAACCCGGCGAAGCTGCTGCTCGACCCGTACGCCCGGGCGGTGGACGGCCAGATCGACAACCACGCCTCCCTCTACGAGCGCGCCCCGGACGGAGCCTCGCCCGCCGACAGCGCAGGGCACTCCATGCTCGGCGTGGTCACCGACCCCTTCTTCGACTGGGGCGACGACCGCCCGCCCCGGCGGCCGTACGCCGAGTCGGTCATCTACGAGACCCACGTCAAGGGCCTGACGCGGTGTCACCCGGACGTCCCGGAGCACCTGCGCGGCACCTACGCCGGCCTCGCCCACCCCTCGGTCCTCGAGCACCTCACCTCGCTCGGCGTGACCGCGGTGGAGCTGATGCCGGTCCACCAGTTCGTGCACGACGGCGTCCTTCAGGACCGGGGTCTGGCCAACTACTGGGGCTACAACACCATCGGCTTCTTCGCCCCGCACAACGCCTACGCCGCGTTCGGCACCCGCGGCCAGCAGGTCAACGAGTTCAAGGCCATGGTGAAGGCCCTGCACCGGGCCGGCCTCGAAGTGATCCTCGACGTGGTCTACAACCACACCGCCGAGGGCAACGAGAAGGGCCCCACCCTGTCCTTCCGGGGCATCGACAACGCCTCCTACTACCGCCTGGTCGACGGCGACTGGGCGCACTACTACGACACCACCGGCACCGGCAACAGCCTGCTGATGCGCCACCCCTACGTGCTGCAGCTCATCATGGACTCGCTGCGGTACTGGGTGACCGAGATGCACGTCGACGGCTTCCGCTTCGACCTCGCGGCCACCCTCGCCCGGCAGTTCCACGAGGTGGACCGGCTGTCGGCGTTCTTCGACCTGATCCAGCAGGACCCGGTGATCAGCCGCGTGAAGCTGATCGCCGAGCCGTGGGACGTGGGGGAGGGCGGTTACCAGGTCGGCAACTTCCCGCCCCTGTGGTCGGAGTGGAACGGGCCCTACCGCGACGCCGTACGGGACTTCTGGCGCGGGGAGCCCGGCTCGCTCGGCGAGTTCGCCTCCCGGCTGACCGGCTCCTCCGACCTGTACGGACACAGCCGCCGCCGGCCGCGCGCCAGCGTCAACTTCATCACCGCGCACGACGGTTTCACCCTGCGCGACCTCGTGTCGTACAACGACAAGCACAACGAGGCCAACGGGGAGGACAACCGGGACGGCGAGAGCCACAACCGGTCCTGGAACTGCGGGGTGGAGGGGGACACCGACGACCCGGCCGTGCTGGAGCTGCGCGCCCGCCAGCAGCGCAACCTGCTGGCCACGCTGCTGCTGTCGCAGGGCATCCCGATGCTCTGCCACGGCGACGAACTCGGCCGCACCCAGGGCGGCAACAACAACGCCTACTGCCAGGACAACGAGGTCTCCTGGGTCGACTGGCGGCTCACCGGCGAACAGCGCTCCCTGACGGACTTCGCCCGGCGGGTCATCGCCCTGCGCGCGGCCCATCCGGTGCTGCGCCGGCGCCGCTTCTTCCGCGGCGAGACCGTCACCCACGCCGGGCAGCCGCTGCCCGACCTGGTGTGGCTGCTGCCCGACGCGACCGAGATGACCGAGAAGGACTGGCAGCGCCCCGACGCGTACTCCGTCGGCGTCTTCCTCAACGGCGACGCCATCGCCGAACGCGACTCCTACGGGCGCCGCCTGGTCGACGACTCGTTCCTGCTGCTGTTCAACGCCTACTGGGAACCGGTGGAGTTCCGGCTGCCCGACCGCTCCTACGGCGAGCGCTGGACGAGCCTCATCGACACCGCCGACCCCGACGGCCTGCCCGACGAACGCGAGCGCAAGGCCGGCACCCGGCTGCGCGTGGACTCCCGCAGCCTGGTCCTGCTCACCCGCCCGTCCCGCGCCACGGCGTAGGACGCGAGCGGCACACCTGCCGGGGGAGGTCCGTCAGTGCCCGGCGCGGGAGGTCACCGTGAACTGGGCGCCGTCGGGGTCGCGCAGGATCACCTCGGTGTCGTCCTCGCGGAGCACGCTGCCGCCGTGCTTCTCGGCGGTACGCGCACAGGCCGCCACGTCGGCCACGGCGAAGTGGACCTGCCAGTGCGGCCGGACGGACGGGTCGGGGGCCGCCTCCACCGCGCCGGAGTCGATGCGCGCCACGACCACGCCTCCGCTGCGCAGCACCACCTCACCGCCCTCGTACTCCACCTCGCAGCAGCCCGGCTGCGACGAGGCCCAGTCGAGGATCTCGCCGTAGAAGATCGCCGCGTCGAAGGCGTTGCGGGTGTGCAGCCGGATGAAGGTCGGCGCCGCCCGCCGCCAGGCCTCCCAGTTGGAGACCAGCTCGCCCTGCCAGATCCCGAAGATGGCACCGTCGCGGTCGGCGAGCAGCGCGGCCCGGCCGGGCGGGAAGGACAGCGGTCCCACGGCCGCCGTACCGCCCCGCTCCCGGGCCCGGCTGACGGCCAGGTCGGCGTCCGGGACGGCGAAGTACGGCGTCCACGCCACAGCCATCTGCCACATGCCCGCGACCGCCGCGATGCCGGCGACCGGCACCCCGCCCGCCAGCGCGATCCGGAAGTGATCGCCCAGCTTGACGCCCCGCCACCGCCAGCCCAGCACCGCGGCGTAGAAGTCCTGGGTCGCCTCCAGGTCGCGGCTGGTCAGACTGACCCAGCAGGGGGCGCCGAAGACGGAGTGAGTGGAGACGATGTTCTTCTTCGCTCCGCCGCGGAGCGGCGTGTCCTGGTTCATGGCAGTCGTGTCCTGGGGTGAGGGGCCCGGCCGGTACCGGCGTGACACCAGTGTCCGGCCGAAAGCGGTTCGTGTGCCTGTCGAGTACCCCGGTGGCAGGGGTCCGGCCGAGTGAGCAGGATGGAAGGCATGGGAGAGTCGGGTGACAGCGAGACGGACCGGATCCTCGCCTTGGAGGAGGAGATCGGCCAGCTCAAGGCGGCCGTGACCTCCCACGCCGTGGTGGACCAGGCCATCGGGATGGTGGTCGCGCTCGGCCGGGTGACGCCGGACGAGGGGTGGTCGGTGCTCAAGGACGTCTCCCAGCACACCAACATCAGGCTGCGCAACGTCGCGGAACTCATCCTCATCTGGGGGCGCACGGGCGACCTGCCCCCCGACATCCGCGCCGCGCTCGAGGACGCCCTGGACCGCTACGGCCCCACCCAGGTGCCGGGCGCCCCGCCCGAGTAGCGGCGCCGCCCCGAGCGCTCATCGCACCTCGGCGAGCAGTTCCTCGCGCAGCCGGTCGAAGCAGCCGCTGAGCAGCCGCGAGACGTGCATCTGGGATATCCCGAGCTGCTGGGCGATCCGGCTCTGCGTCATCCCGCCGAAGAACCGCAGGTACAGGATGGTCCGCTCGCGCTCCGGCAGGGCGGCCAGGCAGGGCTTGACGGCGGCCCGGTCGATGACCAGGTCGAAGCCCGGGTCGGAGGCGCCGAGGGAGTCCCCGAGCGCGTAGCCCTCGGTCCCGGCCACCTCGGCGTCCAGGGACAGGGCGGAGAAGCACTCCAGCGCCTCCATGCCGGTGCGCACCTCGTCCTCGCTCAGCTGGGTGAACTCGGCGATCTCGGCGATCGTCGGTCCCCGGCCCGGCGTGGTCTGCGCCAGTTCCTTCACCGCGCCGCGGACCCGGTTGCGCAGGTCCTGCACCCGGCGCGGCACGTGCAGGGTCCACATGTGGTCCCGGAAGTGCCGCTTGATCTCACCGGTGACGGTGGGGACCGCGTACGCCTCGAAGGCACGGCCGCGCGCCGGGTCGTAGTGGTCGACGGCCTTGACCAGGCCCAGCGCGGCCACCTGGTACAGGTCCTCCAGGGTCTCGCCCCGGCCCCGGAACCGGACGGCGATCCGCTCGGCCATGGGCAGCCACAGCCGGACCAGGTCGTCGCGCAGCGCCTGGCGCTCGGGACCGTCGGGCAGCCCGGCGAGCCGCTCGAACGACGCGGCCGTGTCCGGGGCGTCGTCATGGGGGTGGTGGTGGGGCTTCATGCTGCCGGTGGTAGGCATCGCGCACCTCTCTCAACAGGTGCTGGAGGGACAGACACCGTGGGAGGCCCGCTCGGACCAGATGAAGGAGGACACCGGGGTCCCCGGCGGGGCCGGCTCCCACGGACGTGCCTCCGGTCCGAAGCACTGAGACTGTCATTCCCCGGAAGGGGCATACACAAACAATTCGGACGATAAGCACACTTTCCGGCCTTCCGGCCTTCCGGGACGCTCGGCGACGGGGCGCCCGGGCGCCCGGCCCGCACCGGCGTCTGGGAGCCCATCAACGCCGTACGGGCGGCCACCGGGATGACCGTCCTGGTCACCACCCACTACATGGACGAGGCCGACCAGTACTGCGACCGGGTCGCCCTCATGCACCGCGGCCGCGTCCGCGCCCTGGGCACCCCGGCGGAGCTTCGGCGGGGACTCGCCGAACGCCTGGGCACGGACGCCCTGCCCACCCTCGAAGACGTCTTCCGCGACGTGGCCGGCAGCGGCCTCGACGACCGGACAGGAGGTCTCCGCGATGTCCGAAGCACCCGCCGCACCGCGCACCGCGTCGGCTGACGGCGCCCCGAACGGCGCCGCGCAGCCGGCCCTGCTGCTGCGCCCGCCGGCACCCCGCGCGGGCTGGCGGGTGCTGCCCGCCCGGGTGGCCGCCATGTGCGCCGTCGAGCTGCAGAAGCTGCGCCACGACCGCACCGAGCTGTACACCCGGGCGGTCCAGCCCGCCCTCTGGCTGCTGATCTTCGGCCAGACCTTCACCCGGATCCGCGCCATCCCCACCGGCGGCATCCCCTACATCGACTACCTGGCGCCCGGCATCATCGCCCAGTCCGCGATGTTCATCGCCATCTTCTACGGCATCCAAATCATCTGGGAGCGGGACGCGGGCATCCTCAACAAGCTGCTCGTCACCCCCACCCCGCGCTCGGCCCTGATCACCGGCAAGGCGTTCGCGGCCGGGGTGAAGTCGCTGATCCAGGCCGTCGTCGTGATCGTCATCGCCGCCCTGCTCGGGGTGGCCCTCACCTGGAACCCGCTGCGCCTGCTCGGCGTCGGCGCCGCCGTGATCCTCGCCTCCGCCTTCTTCTCCTGTCTGTCGATGACCATCGCGGGCATCGTGCTCAGCCGCGACCGGCTCATGGCCTTCGGTCAGGCGATCACCATGCCGCTGTTCTTCGGCTCCAACGCGCTGTACCCCGTCTCCGTCATGCCCGGCTGGCTCCAGGCCGTCAGCAAGGTCAACCCGCTCAGCTACCAGGTCGACGCGCTGCGCGGACTGCTGCTGGGCACGCCGGCCCATCTCGCCGCCGACTTCGGTGTCCTGGCGGTCGCCGCCGCCCTCGGTGTCGCCGCCGCCTCCTCGCTGCTCGGCCGCCTGGCCCGCTGACCCCTCCCGGCCGACCCTGCCAGGAGGCCGAGCCGACCTCGCCGGGAGGCCGAGCCGGTCCCGCCGGGAAGGCGATCTTGCGGGGAACGTGATGTGCGGCACGCACCCCGGCCGGGTCGGCGCGAGGTCCGGCCGAGTTCCCGCTGGGCACGGCTTGATCACCGATCAAAGTGGGCGAACCGCCTGGCCACAGCGCATTCCACGCATTTGACAGTGCCCTGAGCCCACAGATAGACAGCAGCTCTCGAAGGTCGAGAGGGGCACTGTGTACGAGCCGAACGTGGTCGGGGACTGGCAGGAGTACGACGAGCATGCCGGTCTGCGGGTCCGCGTCCACCGCCTGGAGGCCGGCGAGCCCCCGCGCGGACGCGACGACGCCGCGGCGGGGCTGTCGTACTTCAGTGTCCGTGTGACGGTCGAGAACCGGGGCGCGAGCACCGTGTGCGTCCATCTGGAGGACGGGCAGATCGACGTCCGGGCCGGTGCCGACGGGGAGAGCGCCTTCATCGACTGGCGCAACTCGCAGTTCATCGAGGGCTTCGACGTCTACCCGCTGCGCCGGGCCACCGCCGTGATCTACGCCGCCGCCCCCGAGGCGTCACTGGCCCAGGTCGACGTCCAGGTCCAGCTGCGGGCGGACGAGGAGTGGGCCGACCGGCGGCTGTGGACGGGCGGCATCGGCGTCCTGGAGGCGACCGCGCCGACCGCTTCGGCGGGCGCCGCGCCGGGCGGCCTCGCCCACCAGGTCAGCGCCTTCCTGAAGGACCAGACGGAGCCGGGCGCCTCCTGACGGCCGCCGTCCGGCGGACTCAGTGCGGGATGCCGTCGATGATCTCGCGTGCGCCCTGGCGCAGCAGTGACACCGCGACCGAGGTGCCGAGCGTGGCCGGGTCGAGCCGGCCGGCCCACTCGTGCGCGTTCAGCCGGGTCTTGCCGTCGGGCGTGAACACGCAGGCGCGCAGGGACAGTTCACCGCCGCCCTCCACGCGGGCGTAACCGGCGATCGGGCTGTTGCAGTGCCCCTGCAGGACGTGCAGGAACATCCGCTCGGCGGCCGCCTCCCGGGCGGTGTGCTGGTCGCCGAGCCCGGCGACCACCTCGATCAGCTCGGTGTCGCCCTCCCGGCACTGCAGGGCGAGGATGCCCGCGCCGATGGGCGGCATCATCGCGTCCGGCGACAGCACCTCGCTGATCGCGTCCGTCCGGCCGATCCGCTCCAGCCCGGACACCGCCAGCAGCAGCGCGTCCGCCTCCCCGGCGGCGAGCTTCTCCAGCCGCCGGTTGGCGTTGCCCCGGAACGGCACGCACTCCAGATGCGGATGCGAGGCGGCCAGCTGGGCGATCCGGCGCACCGCCGACGTGCCGATCCGGGTGCCGGGCGGGAGCTGGTCGAGGGTGAGGCCGCCGGGGTGCACCAGGGCGTCGCGGATGTCGTCGCGCTTGAGGAACGCGGCGAACACGGTGCCGGCGGGCAGCGGCCGGTCGGCGGGCACGTCCTTGACGCAGTGCACCGCGAGGTCGGCCTCCCCGGCCAGCAGGGCCGCGTCCACCTCCTTGGTGAACGCCCCCTTGCCCTCCACCAGGGACAGGTCGCCGAGCCACTTGTCGCCGGTGGTCCGCACCGGTACGACCTCGGTGCGCACGCCCGGCCGCAGAGCGCTCAACTCGGCCCGGACACGCTCGACTTGAGCGAGGGCCATCGGGGAGTCGCGGGAGACGATGCGGATCAGTTCGGGGGCGGACATGCGGACACGATAGACCGTCGGACGGGCCGCTCGTCCCCGGACCCGGTCCCACCCGATCCGGGCTCGGCCGTTTCCCCAGCCGCGCACGTGCCCGAACCGATCGACTCGCCACCGCGGGCCGCGCCGTACGGCCGTTCGTGCCGTACGACCGTTCGCGCCGTACGGCCGTTCGTGCCCCGCCCCGCCGAGACGTGCCGTCCGCTCGCCGGCCGGCGGTGTGTCAGCCGGCGTCCGGCGGCAGGTCCGCGGCGGACTCCTCGGGGGTGAGGTCCGGCCGCAGCCGCTGCCAGGACGGCTGGCGCAGCATCCCGGCCCGGGTACGGGTGCTGTAGCTGACCTCGCCGACCAGCCGGGGCAGCACCCAGCGGGCGCCGGACACCGCCGGGACCGGGTCGAACGGGCACACGCCGGTCTCGGCGGCCGCCAGCAGCGCCGCCAGATCGGCGCGCTCGGCATGGCTCCAGCCGGTGCCCACACCGCCGACGTACCGCAGCCGCCCGCCCCCGCGCTGGCCGACCAGCACCGCCCCGGGCAGGCCGGCCAGCCGGCCCTTGCCGGGCAGCCAGCCGCCGACGATGACGTCCTCGGCGCGCAGGTTCCGGATCTTGATCCAGGCGCGCGAGCGCACCCCGGGTTCGTACACCGAGTCCAGCCGTTTGCACACGAGCCCCTCCAGGCCGTGCTCGCGGGTGGCCCGCAGGGCCTCGGCCCCGTGTCCGGTGACCGCGGCCGGGACGGACCAGTGCGGTCCCGCCAGGGCCAGCTCCTCCAGCAGCGTCCGGCGCCGTGCGTACGGCAGCGCGAGCAGCGGCCGCCGCAGGTGCGGCAGGTCGAAGATCACCAGGTGGACCGGCACCTGGGCGGCGCGCCGGGCGGCCCGGGCCGGGGCGTGCGCCAGGCCCATCCGGCTCTGCAGGAGCTGGAAGTCCGCGCGCCCGCGTTCGTCCAGGGCCAGCACCTCGCCGTCCAGCACGGCGGGAGTGTCACCCAGCGCGGAGCCCAGCGGACGCAGCTCCGGATAGGCGGCAGTGATGTCCTCCCCGGAGCGGGCGCGCAGCAGCACACCGCCGTCACCGGGGAGGTACACCACCACCCGCTGCCCGTCCTGCTTGGTCTCGTACGCCCACCGGTCGTCCTGCGCGGCGGGTGGCAGCCGGCCGGGCGTGGCGAGCATGGGCGGGACGAACGGCAGGGTCTGGGCGGTCACAGCGAAGGTGTCGACCGCGCCCGGCCCGCTCACGCGTCTTCGCGGCGCGGTTCCCCTGAACGGGCCGCCGGACGGCTGCCGCGCGACCGCCGGGCACTATGGCGGACAAAATTGTTGACAATCTTGTCCGGCTAGATTTACGTTCGACAGGCACTCACTCAGGGAGGGCAGCGATGCCGAAGGAAGCCCGTCCGAGCACCGGGGAGCAGGCCAAGCAGCATGCGCTCGCGCAGCTGCGGCAGGCGATCCTGCACGGCGAGATGGCACCGGCCCAGCGGCTGGTGGAGAACGAACTCGCCGAGCAGCTCGGTGTGACACGGGCCAGCATCCGGGCGGCACTGATCGATCTGGAGGCGCAGGGACTGGTCGAACGGATCCGCAACCGCGGTTCGCGGGTGCGGGTGGTGACCGTGGAGGAGGCGGTCGCGATCACGGAGTGCCGCATGGTCCTGGAAGGGCTGTGCGCGGCCAAGGCGGCCGTCGCGGCGAGCGACGAGCAGCTGGCCGGCCTCGCCGGCCTCGGCGAGGCCATGACCAAGGCCGTCGCCGACGGCGAGCCGGTGACGTACTCCGAACTCAACCACGAACTCCACGACCGGATCCGGGAGATCTCCGGACAGCAGACCGCCGTGCAGCTGCTGGAACGGCTCAACGCCCAACTGGTGCGTCACCGGTTCCAGTTGGCGCTGAGGCCGGGGCGTCCGCAGCAATCCCTGAACGAGCACCTGGCGATGATCGACGCGATCGCGGCCAGGGACCCGCAGGCGGCCGAAGCGGCCGTCCGCGCCCACCTCGGCAGCGTGATCGACGCGCTGCGCGACTGACGCGTCGCGTGACCGACGCGCTGAGCGGCTGACGCACTGCGCGACTGGCGCACGGCGCGGCTGACGTGTCGCGCGGCCGAACCGGCGCGCTGCCGGCCGTCGCACGACCGCAGCGTCGTGCGCCGGACGCGAGGTGGGCGCACACCTGTCCAGCACGGCGAGAACGCCACAGGGGCGCGCCGGAGGACGAGCACGGATGCGCGTGACGGCCCGCGGGGCCGGGCGCTGCCGCGCTCTCGTTCCCCCGGCCGCGGCGCCCGTGCGGCGAGCCGTCCGAACGTAGGAGTGATGTCCGCCATGACCGACGCCAACGCGCCTTCCCCCGCCGGTGGTTCCGCCCGGGCGGAGGGGCCTCCCTCACCGCCGCGGTCCACCTTGGTCGTCACCGCGCACGCCGGGGACTTCGTGTGGCGGGCGGGCGGCGCCATCGCCCTGGCCGCCTCCCGGGGCGAGAAGGTCACCATCGCCTGCCTGACCTTCGGTGAGCGCGGTGAGTCCGCCAAGGCGTGGCGCGAGGGCAGGAACCTCGAGGAGATCAAGGCCATGCGCCGTGACGAGGCCGAGCGGGCCGCTGCCGCCCTCGGCGCCGAGGTCCGCTTCTTCGACGCCGGCGACTACCCGCTGGTGGCCTCAGCCGAGCTGACCGACCGGCTGGTCGCCGTCTACCGCGAGACGCAGCCGGACGTCGTGCTCACCCACCCGGCCGAGGACCCGTACAACGGCGACCACCCCGCCGCCAACCGGATGGCGCTGGAGGCCCGCGTCCTCGCCCAGGCCATCGGCTACCCCGGCCCCGGCGGCATCATCGGCGCCCCGCCGCTCTTCTACTTCGAGCCCCACCAGCCCGAGATGAGCGGCTTCCGGCCCGAGGTGCTCCTCGACATCACCGAGGTGTGGCAGACCAAGCGCAAGGCCATGGAGTGCCTCGGCGCCCAGCAGCACCTGTGGGACTACTACACCGACCTCGCCGTGCGCCGCGGCGTCCAGCTCAAGCGCAACGCGGGCCCCAACCTGGGCCTGGCCCACGAGACCATGGCCGAGGCCTACATGCGCCCCTACCCGCAGATCGCGAAGGAGCTGGCATGAGCGGCGTGATCGTCACCGGTCCCCCCAAGGCCGCCCCGCGGGACGTCGAGGCGCTGGCCGGGTTCGGCGTGGCCACCGTCAGCGAGGCGATGGGCCGCACCGGCCTGCTCGGGCCGGGGATCCGCCCGGTCCAGCAGGGCGTGCGCATCGCGGGCACCGCGGTCACCGTGCTCAGCCGGCCCGGCGACAACCTCATGATCCACGCCGCGGTGGAGCAGTGCGGCGAGGGCGACGTCCTGGTCGTCACCACCACCTCCCCCTCCACCGACGGCATGTTCGGCGAGCTGTTCGCCACCGCGCTGCACCGGCGCGGTGTGCGGGGCCTGGTCATCAACGCCGGTGTCCGCGACACCCAGGAGCTGCGGGAGATGGGCTTCGCCGTCTGGTCCCGGGCCGTCTCGGCACAGGGCACCGTGAAGGCCACCGGCGGCTCGGTCAACGTGCCCGTCGCCATCGACGGCCAGGTGATCCGCCCCGGTGACGTGATCGTCGCCGACGACGACGGCGTGGTGGTCGTGGACCGCGAGAAGGCGCGCGCGACCGCCGAGGCGTCCGCGGCCCGGGAGGCCAAGGAGGCCGGCGCCCGTGCCGCCTTCCGGGAGGGCGGCCTCGGCCTCGACCGCTACGGCCTGCGGCAGAGACTGGCCGACCTCGGCGTGACGTACCGCTCCTACGAGGAGTACGCACGGCAGGGAGGCGGGGCATGAAGGGGCCCGCGGAGGTGCGCTGCATGCTGATGCGCGGCGGCACCTCCAAGGGCGCCTACTTCCTGGCCGGTGACCTCCCCGCCGACCCGGCCGCCCGCGACGCCCTGCTGCTGCGGGTGATGGGCAGCCCGGACCCGCGCCAGATCGACGGCCTGGGCGGCGCCCACCCGCTGACCAGCAAGGTGGCCGTGGTCTCGGCGTCGGACGACCCGGAGGCCGACGTCGACTACCTGTTCCTCCAGGTCGCCGTGGACCGGCCCGAGGTGAGCGCCCGGCAGAACTGCGGCAACATCCTCGCCGGGGTCGGCCCGTTCGCCGTCGAGCGGGGGCTCGTGGCCCCCGGCGACGACCGCACCGCCGTACGCATCCGGATGCTCAACACGGGGGAGCGGGCCGTGGCCGGCTTCCCCACCCCGGGCGGACGGGTCGACTACACCGGTGACACCTCGATCTCGGGGGTGCCGGGGACGGCCGCCCCCGTGGTCATCGAGTTCCCGCCCGGCGACAGCCCTCTGCTGCCCACCGGCAACGTCCGCGATGTCGTTGCCGGCACCCCGGTGACCTGCGTCGACAACGGGATGCCCACCGTGCTGATCGCGGCCTCCCAGCTGCGGGTCACCGGGTACGAGGAGCCCCGCGACCTGGAGGAGGACGTGGCGCTGGCCGACCGGCTGCGCGAGATCCGGCTGGCCGCGGGCGAGCTGATGGGCCTCGGTGACGTCGAGGCCGCCACCGTGCCCAAGCTCAGCCTGCTCGCCCCGCCGCGCCACGGCGGCGCGATCACCACCCGCACCTTCATCCCGGTGCGCTGCCACACCTCGATCGGCGTCCTGGGCGCCGCGAGCGTGGCGGCCGGCCTGCGGTTGCCCGGCAGCGTGGGGGAGGGGCTCGCGCGCCTCCCCGGACACGGCGACCGCGTCCGGATCGAACACCCCACCGGGTTCCTCGACATCGACACCCGCGTCGAGACCGGCACCGGCGGTGCGGCCCCCGTGGCGCGCCGCACCGCCGTCGTCCGCACCGCCCGCAAACTCTTCGACGGCACGGTCTTCCCCCGGCCCGCCGGCACCGCACCCGCACACCCCTCTGGAGGCAACGATGGCTCCGCCCCTCGGTGACATCGCCCATCTCGGCCACGCCCAGCTGTTCACCCCGGACCTGAACGCCAGTGTCGCCTTCTTCACCGACTTCCTCGGGCTCACCGTCGACGGCGAGCACGGCGACACCGTCTACCTGCGCACCTTCGACGACTACGAGCACCACAGCCTGGTGCTCACCGCCCGCGACCGGCCCGGCCTCGGCCGGCTCGCGCTGCGCACCTCCAGCGAGGAGGCCCTGCGGCGCCGGGTGACGGCGATCGAGGAGGCCGGCGGCCGCGGCCACTGGACCGAGGACGAGCCCGGGCTCGGCAAGCTCTACGTCACCACCGACCCGGACGGGCACGAACACGCCCTGTACTGGGAGAGCGCGTACTACCGGTGCCCCGAGGAGCTGAGGCCCGCCCTGAAGAACCAGCCGCAGGCCAAGCCCAACCGGGGCGTGGGCGTACGGCGACTGGACCACGTCAACGTGACCTACCTGGTCGTCTTCCTCACCGGCGTGTTCCTCAACAGCGCCCAGACGATGATCTACGCGACCGTCTCCATCCGCTCCACCCCGGACGGCCGCGCGACCGCCGTCGGCTGGACCTCGGGCATGGGCCGCTTCGGCGCCGTCTTCGGACCGTGGCTCGGCGGCCAATTGCTCGCCGCGGGCGACGGCGACCTCGGATTCACCGCGTTCGCCCTGGCCGGTGTCTCCTCCACGGTGTTCATCGGCGTCGCGGCACTGCGCTCGGCCCGGCGGCCGGAGCGCGACGGCGCAGGGCGGCGGTTGGTCACCGCCGGCTGACCCGGACCGCGAACCCGGTGACCTACCGTCGAGTAATATCCGGCGGCAGGCCACCCTAGGAGGAACCGTGTCACGGTCCGAACGCTCGCCCCTGCTGCTCGCCGGCCTGCTGGCCGCCGCGGGAGTCGCCCACTTCGCCGCCCCGCGCCAGTTCGACGCCACGATCCCCAAGGCACTGCCGGGCTCGCCCAGGGCGTGGACCTACGGCAGCGGCGTGGTCGAGCTGGCGCTCGCGGCCGGGCTGGCGGCGCCCCGGACCCGGGCGGTGACCGCGCGGGCGGCGGCGGCCTTCTTCGTCGGGGTGTTCCCGGCCAACGTGCAGATGGCCGTCGACTGGCGCCACCGGCCCGCCCCCCAGCGCCGGGCCGCCCTGGCGCGGCTGCCCCTCCAGGTGCCCCTGGTGCTGTGGGCGCGCGGCGTGGCGCGCGGCGCGGAGGGCCGGTCGTGACCGGGCGGGTGGAGACCGGGGACCGGGCCGCGGACTTCGCGCTGCCCGACGAGACCGGCACGGTGCGCACGCTGTCGGAGCTGCTGGCCGACGGGCCGGTCGTGCTGTTCTTCTACCCGGCCGCCCTCACCCCCGGCTGCACCGCCGAGGCCTGTCACTTCCGCGACCTCGCCGCCGAGTTCGCGGCCGCCGGCGCCCGGCCGGTCGGCATCAGCGGCGACGCCGTGGAACGCCAGCAGGAGTTCGCCGGCCGGCACACCCTGGGCATGCCCCTGCTGTCCGACGCCGACGGCACGGTCCGGGACCTGTTCGGAGTGAAGCGGGGCTTCTCCCTCGCGCCCACCAAGCGGGTCACCTTCGTCATCGCCGAGGACCGCACCGTCCTGGAGGTCGTGCGCAGCGAACTGCGCATGAACACCCACGCCGACCGGGCCCTGTCCGTGCTGCGCGCCCGGCGCCGGGACTGACCCCGGACTGAACCCGGACCTGGCCCGCACCGAGCCCGGACGGCGGTCCGACCGGCCGGCCGGTCACTGGAACGGGCAGCCCGGGTTCGGCGCGTCCTCGGAGAAGGGGGCGCCGTGCGGCAGCACGTACAGCACGTCGAGCACGACCGGGGTGTCGCCCAGGTTGCGGCCGATGTGCACGTGGTCCGCACCGGACGGTTCCTGGATCGTGCTGCCCCGGCGGTAGACACCGTCGGGGGCGCAGCCGGAGTCGAAGTGGCTGAGGGTGCCCTGCCTGACGACGCCGTACAGCGGGCCGTCGTGGTAGTGCCAGCCGGTGCTCTGCCCCGGCGGAACGGTGATCTCGCGCAGCACGTAGTCGGTGCCGCCGACGGTGCGCTGGCTGATCAGCCGGGCCGTCACGCCGGGACCGGCCGGCGTGGCACCGGCGGTGCCGCAGGTGAGGACGGCGGCGGTGGTCACCGTCGCGGTGAGCAGGGTACGCAGAGCGGCGCGCATGCGGCAGCCTCCAGGTCTGAAGCGGGACACCCGCCGCGACCCTAGAGGCAGCGCGGACCGCCCGGGGGCGGAACCCGGTGATCCGGATCGGCCGGCCCGGCGTCTGCCGACTCGTCGCACCCGGCGCCCGACCAGCGCTGCGGAGCGGGGAGTTGGCGGACGCCGGGCCGGATCGCGCCCTCAGGTCGCCCGTGCCTCCGCGGCGACCTGGGCGAGGGTGCGTCCGGTGCGCGCCGAGCGGGCGCGCCGGGGATCGGGCGTGCCGCGGCCGGCGGCGGCAGCCGGGCGGGCGGATCCCTTCCGCACCAGCAGCCACGCCTCCTCACCCGCGCGGCCCCCACAGCGGGTGAGGGCGTACGCGCCGCGCAGCTTGCCGCCGTGCAGCCGGAACGTGGCGTGACCGCGCTCCAGCGACTGGGCGAGGCCGACCGGCCGCCCCGCCCGGTCGTGGCCGAGCGGCTCGTACGTGCCGTGGTCCCGGACGATGACCGTGCCGCCCCCGTACTCGCCCGCGGGGATCACGCCCTCGAACTCCTCGCAGGCGAGCGGGTGGTCCTCGGTCGGCACCGCCGGCCGCTTGTCACCCGGATCGGCCGACGGCCCCTTCGGCACGGACCACGACCTCAGCACGTCGCCGACCTGCGACCGGAAGTCGGCGTGCATCCGGCGCGCGTCATGGATCTGCACCACGAACCGCGGCGCGCCGCCGACGGCACCGCTCCCGCCCGGCGGTTCCCCGGTCCGCCCGACATCACGCCTGCCACGGTCCGTCCGCGACCCGTCCTGCGCCGCCACGTCCGGCTTCCTTCCCCGCGTCCGCCGCACCCGCCCCGGGTGCCCCGCGCCGCCGGGCGCTGTCGCCAGGTGACCGGATCGCTGTCACGATTCCCTGTGAGCCGGTACGGACGACCATCGGAGCGCGGATGACCACGGCCAGGGACACAGCCGGGCAGGAGCGGCGGACGCAACGGGTGGCGGGGGCCGAGGTGACACCGGTCGCCGGGCACATCGGCGCCGAGATCACCGGCGTCGACCTCGCCGGCCACCTCGACGACGCCGTGATCGCCCTGATCCGGGCGGCGGTACTGCGCTGGAAGGTGGTGTTCTTCCGTGGGCAGCGCCTGGACCACGCCGCCCACGTCGCCTTCGCGCGGCGCTTCGGCGAGCCCGTCGTGCTGCCCCGGCGCGGCAGCGCCTCACCGCCGGACTTCCCCGCGGTGGAGACCACCGCCGACCGGCTGGAGCTGGGCGGACGCTTCGGCATGGAGCACGACGAGTGGCTGCGCCGGCGCCGGCACACCCTGCTGCGCGGCTGGCACTGCGACCACGGCGCCCGTGTCGACCCGCCCGCCGCGACCGTCCTGCGCGCCGAGACCGTCCCGCCCTACGGCGGCGACACCACCTGGGCCAACCTGGCCGCCGCCTACGCCGGGCTGTCCGCGCCCGTGCGGGCCTTCGTGGACGGGCTGCGCGCGGAACACCGCCTCGGCGTCGGCTACCAGTCCCGCCCCGGCGACGACGCCTACGTCCGCCACCTGCTGGACCACCAGGTCGCCTCCGTCCACCCCCTGGTGCGGGTCCATCCGGAGACCGGCGAGCGGGTGCTGTACGTCAACGGCTACTACGTCGAGCAGATCCGGGACGTCTCCCGCCCCGAGAGCGCGTCCCTGCTGGAGATGCTGCTGGAGCAGGCGGCACGTCCCGAGTACACGGTCCGCTTCCGCTGGGAGCCGGGCAGTGTCGCCTTCTGGGACAACCGGGCCACCATGCACCTGGCCCCCGGCGACCACGCCCACCTGGACGCCCCCCGCGTCATGCACCGGGTGATGTTGGCGGGCGAGGTTCCGGTCGGCGTGGACGGCAGGCCCTCGGAGCCGCTCGTGGGCACCGCACCGGGACGCTGGTGAGCGTCACCGCGCACGGGCGGGCCGCCAGCCCAGCGCCGGGCCCAGCCGGGTCGCCAGGTCCGTGAGGATCTGCACGTAGTCCTCGTGCTCGAAGGTGAACGGCAGCGCGAACGCCACCTCGTCGACCTCGCGGAACGCCGCGTGCCCGTACAGGCGCTCGGCGAGCTGCTCCGAGGTGCCGACCAGGTCCGGGGCGAACAGCAGCCGCGCGGGGCCCTGCGGGGAGGCGGTGCGGGGCAGGCGCCGGGCGGCGTAGGCCTCGTACCGGGCGCGCTGCCGCGGGGTCGCGGAGTCGGTCGGGATCACGACCAGGCCCTGGGAGACGCGCGCCGCGTCACCGTCGGGATGGCGGGCGCGGAAGGCGCGGATGTGGGACAGCTGGACCGCGGCGAAGTCGAACGGCCCCGCCGCGCCCCCGGCGTCACCGCTCCGACCGGCGCCCTCGGTGCTCCCGGTGTCCTCGGCCTTGACGACGCTGCTGGTCAGGAGGTTCATGCCGTGCTCGCCCGCCCAGCGCGCCGAGGCCAGGCTGCCGCCGCCGTACCACAGCCGGCGGCCGAGCCCGGGGGAGTGCGGCTGGACGGTGCGGGCGAACACCTCGAACCTTTCGGTGCCGCTGAAGTCGGAGGCAGGCTCGCCGCGCACCAGGTCCAGCAGCCGCCGCACCCGCGGGTACCCGAAGTCCTCCGCGTCCGCGGTGTCCGGGTAGAGGGCGCCCTTGACGCGCTCGTAGTGCATCGGCGGCCCCACGCTGACGCCCGGGTTGAGCCGGCCGCCGGACAGGATGTCGACGGTCGCGAGGTCCTCCGCCAGCCGCAGCGGGTTCTCCCAGCCGAGCGGGATCACCGCGGTGCCCAGCTCGATCCGGCGGGTGCGCTGCGAGGCGGCCGCGAGGACGGCGACGGGGGAGGAGATGCCGTGCTGGAGGTGGCGGTGGCGCACCCAGGCGCTGTCGAAGCCCAGCCGCTCGCCCAGCTCGATGATCTCCAGCGTGGACTCGTGTCCCGGGCGCGGATCGGCCGGGTCGAACAGGCCGATCGTGAGGAAGCCCAGCTTGCGCAAGGGCTCTGAGGCGGTCGGCACGTGCTCCTCCAGCGGTCGTTCTCCACCGCCCAGTGTGGCAGCCGAGTGTGAACACCGTGTGATCAGTTCAGCGGGATGACGACCTCGTCCTCCACCGGCGGGTCGACCTCCTGGGCGCGGTTGCCGGTCGCCGCGAAGCAGCGCAGCCGGACCGACTCCGGGGTGACGTCCAGCCGCAGGAAGCACTTGAAGAACGGCGGGCTGTAGGTCGCCGAGCCCGGTGAGAACAGCTGGGTGTAGATCTTCTTCACCGGCAGCCGCAGCCGGGACCCGCGGCCCGGCCCGGTCCCGGCGCCCAGCAGGGTCGCGACCAGCCGGGTGCGCCGGGTGACCCGCGCCGCGGCGGCGGGGGAGCGGGTGGGCTCGATGCCGAGGCGCTCGGCGACCACGGCCGCGGCCTCGGCCTCGGAGAGAGTGAAGAAGCGGCGCAGCCGCAGCCGGCGGCCGTACAGGCGGCTGTAGAAGGCCAGCGAGTCGCCGCGCAGGGGATAGCAGCGGAACTCGTCCTCGGTGACGTTCGCGACGCGTACGCGGGGGATGGTGTGGGTGGCGTGCATGAAGGCCCCGCCGCCGCCCGCCACCACGTACTGGACGGTGCGCCCGTCCACGTCGACCGGGTAGCGCTGGTAATTGTGGATGTCCCCGCCGATCGCCGCCACGTACCGGTGCGCCGGGTCGCGGACGATCGCGTCGACCGTGCCGCCGCCCTCGATCGGGCAGGGGTGGTGCTCGCCGTCCACGTACAGCGGGGAGCCGGTGATCAGGATCTTGGGCCGCGGGTCCCGGGACACCTCGCGCAGCCAGGCGCCCTGTTCGGCGTCGACCGTGCCCAGCAGACCGGTGTCTATCCCGACGATCCGCACCGGCCCGGCGTCGATCGCCCAGTACGGCCCCGGCTGCTCGGCCTGTTGCGCCGGCGCCGACCGCAACGCACGGGCCGCGGCGAGGCGTTGCTCGTCGGCCGGGCGGGGCCGGTGCCACAGCCACGTCCGCCACCAGGCCCGGGTGAGCGGGCGGGGCGCCGGCTCGGGGCCGGGCGGCGCGGGGTCGGCGCAGAAGACGCGCATGAACGCGCCGAGGTCCTCGTACCAGTCGTGGTTGCCCGGTATCGCGTAGATCGGCGCCGGGTAGTCCTGGTAGGGGCGGAAGAACTTGACACCGTAGTCGTCCGCGCTGCCGACCGGGTAGATCACGTCGCTGGCGATCACGGCGAAGCTGGTGTCCCGGCCGGCCTTCAGGAAGCCCGGCACGACGGCGTACTGCGAGTCGTCGCCCTCGCCGGTGTCGCCGATGACCATGAAGGAGAACCGGTCCGCCTCCGCGCGCCGGATCACCTTGTCCGCGGGAGCCCCGGCCTCGGCCCGGCGCGCCACCCACCGGCTGCGGGTACGGCCCGTCGGGTCACCGAACCAGGACGCCAGCACGCCGTTGCGGGCGGCCCACAGCGTCCTGGGGCTGAGCCAGGACAGCTTCTCGACCCGGCCCGGCAGCAACTGCCGGTAGGCGCCGCGCTCGGCCGCGCCCCAGCCGGCGCCTTCCGCGGTATCGCGTGAGGAGTCAGACACCGGGGAACCGTAGCAACGCGCTGCCGGGCGGCCGCCAACGGGCCCCGCTCGCGGCGTGCTTGGCCCGCGCGGCCGCCGCGGGCAGGGGCGCCGTGGGGGCCTCGGGGCTCATAGGGAAAACCCTCGATCACCCCGCATCTCGGTGACATGCGCCAGTCAAAACTGTCATTCTCCGTCAGCACACAGTTCCTCCCCGCATCCCGCACACATCTCGGCCCGCACAGCTCAGCTCGGCCCGGACAGCACACCCCGTCTGCCCGGTCTGTCACCGGCCGCGCACCCGCGGCCGTCGCAGGAGGAGTTCGAGTGAGACGCCTTCCCCACAAGCGGATCACGGCCGGAGCCGCCCTGGTCTCCGCCGCCGCCTTCCTCGCCGTCGGTATCCAGGCGGTCCCGGCGACCGCACAGCCCGCCTCCGCCCACCCCAGCCCGCTGCGCACCGGTGGCCTGGAGGCCAGGCTGACCCCGGCGCAGCACAGCGCGCTCGTCAAGGACGCGCGCCGGACGACCACCACGACCGCCCGCACCATCGGTCTCGGCGCCAAGGAGAAGCTGGTCGTCAAGGACGTCGTCAAGGACAAC
This sequence comes from Streptomyces sp. NPDC041135, assembly GCF_055592085.1. Classification (NCBI taxonomy): domain Bacteria; kingdom Bacillati; phylum Actinomycetota; class Actinomycetes; order Kitasatosporales; family Streptomycetaceae; genus Streptomyces; species Streptomyces sp. NPDC041135. Next base: position 395,757 of record NZ_JBVIYZ010000007.1, on the reverse strand, counting down.
GACGGTACCCTGCACACCCGTTACGAGCGCACCTACGACGGCCTCCCCGTCCTCGGCGGTGACCTCGTCGTGCACACCCCGCCCGCCTCCCTCGCGGCCGGCACGGTCAGCACCACCTTCAACAACAAGCGCGTGATCAAGGTCGCCTCCGTCACCGCGGCCGTCACCAAGTCCGCCGCCGAGACCAAGGCGCTGAAGACCGCCAGGTCCCTCCACGCCGAGCACCCCGCCGCCGACACCGCGCGCAAGGTGATCTGGGCCGGCGCCGGCACGCCGAAGCTCGCCTGGGAGACGGTGGTCGGCGGCTTCCAGGACGACGGCACGCCCAGCCGGCTGCACGTCGTCACCGACGCCACCACCGGCAAGGAGCTGTACCGCTACCAGGACGTCAAGTCCGGCATCGGCAACACCCACTACAGCGGGCAGGTGACGCTGACCACGACCCAGTCGGGATCGACGTACACGCTGACCGACGGGGCGCGCGGCGGTCACAAGACGTACAACCTCAACCACGGCACCTCGGGCACCGGCACGCTGTTCTCCCAGTCCAGCGACACCTGGGGCGACGGGACCAACAGCAACGCCGCCACCGCGGGCGCGGACGCGCACTACGGCGCCGCGGTCACGTGGGACTTCTACAAGAACACCTTCGGCCGCAGCGGCATCAAGAACAACGGCGTCGGCGCCTACTCCCGCGTCCACTACGGCAACGCGTACGTCAACGCGTTCTGGGACGACAGCTGCTTCTGCATGACCTACGGCGACGGCTCCGGCAACAACGACCCGCTCACCTCGCTGGACGTGGCCGGCCACGAGATGAGCCACGGCGTCACCTCCAACACCGCGGGCCTGAACTACACCGGTGAGTCGGGCGGCCTGAACGAGGCGACGTCCGACATCTTCGGCACCGGCGTGGAGTTCTACGCCAACAACAGCTCGGACGTCGGCGACTACCTCATCGGCGAGAAGATCGACATCAACGGCGACGGCAGCCCGCTGCGCTACATGGACAAGCCCAGCAAGGACGGCGGCTCAGCCGACAGCTGGTACTCGGGCGTCGGCAACCTCGACGTGCACTACTCCTCGGGCCCGGCGAACCACATGTTCTACCTGCTCTCCGAGGGCAGCGGCACCAAGACCATCAACGGCGTCACCTACAACAGCCCCACCTCCGACGGCGTCGCCGTCACCGGCATCGGCCGGGCCGCGGCCCTGCAGATCTGGTACAAGGCGCTGACGACGTACATGACGTCCAGCACCAACTACGCCGCCGCCCGCACGGCCGCCCTCAACGCGGCCGGCGCGCTGTACGGCACCAACTCCACCCAGTACGCCGGGGTGGGCAACGCCTTCGCCGGCATCAACGTCGGCTCCCACATCACCCCGCCCAGCAGCGGCGTGACGGTGACCAACCCCGGCAACCAGTCCTCGACCGTGGGCACCGCGGTGAGCCTGCAGATCTCGGCGAGCAGCACCAACAGCGGCGCGCTGTCCTACGCCGCGTCCGGACTGCCGGCCGGTCTGTCCGTCAACAGCTCGACGGGCCTGATCACCGGCACCCCGACGACCGCGGGCACCTACAGCACCACCGTCACGGTGACCGACTCCACCGGCGCGAAGGGAACCGCGACCTTCACCTGGACCGTCGGCACCGGCGGGGGCGGCGGCTGCACCTCGGCCCAGCTGCTGAGCAACCCCGGCTTCGAGTCGGGCAGCACCGGCTGGACCTCGACCAGCGGGGTGATCACCACCGACACCGGTGAGGCGGCGCACGGCGGCTCGTACAAGGCGTGGCTCGACGGCTACGGCTCCACGCACACCGACACGCTGTCGCAGTCGGTTGCCGTCCCGAGCGGCTGCAAGGCGAGCCTGACCTTCTACCTGCACATCGACAGCGCGGAGACGACCACCAGCACCGCCTACGACAAGCTGACGGTCACCGCGGGTTCGACGACCCTGGCCACGTACTCCAACCTCAATAAGGCCACCGGCTACACCCAGAAGACCTTCGACCTGTCCTCCTTCGCGGGCTCGACGGTCACCCTGAAGTTCTCCGGGGTCGAGGACTCCTCGCTCCAGACCAGCTTCGTCGTGGACGACACCGCCCTGACGACCGGCTGACCCCCTGAGGGGCCCCGCACGCGGCACACCGTCCGCGTGCGGGGCCCTTCGCGTGTCAGGACAGGGGGTCGAGCGTCAGATAGGCCTGCTGCGGACTGCCGTCGTTGACCAGCGACTCCTGGTGTCCGACGTCGTCGAAGGCGAAGGCGTACGCCTTGCCGTCGGCCATCTGCGCGTGGATCTTGCGCGCGTAGTGGTTGGTCACCGTGTCCTGGTAGAAGCCCGCCGACGAGGTGTCCGGCTGGTTGGGGTTGGCCAGCAGTGTCGAACGGTTGAAACCGGCGCACAGCGTGCGGGAGATGGGCCCGCGCACGGCGTCGTTCGGGGCGTCCAGCAGCTTGTGGCAGCCGAAGATGCTCGACGCGTCGGGCTTCTGGAAGCTGGTGACGACGGCGCCGGAGGAGTTGGTGAAGTTCATGACGTTGCCCGAGACCCGGCCGTAGTACTTGGTGTTCGGCTGGTCCGCGAAGGGCGTGACGGTCAGCGTCGTGGTGGCGTACTTGCTCCACACGCGGTTGACGTAGTCGTCCATGACGTTCGCCGGCAGCGCCCCGGTCTCCACCCCGTACAGCGGTGACAGCGCCCGCAGCACGGTCCCGTCGGAGCGGGTCTGAATCAGGTTGGCCCAGCCGCCGGGCTGCCCGCGCAGCGCGCTGAAGAACCCGTTCCAGCCGCCCGACTTGAGGTGGCCGGTGGAGGCGACGCTGCCGTCGGCCCGCTTCACGCCGACCGCGTAGGGCGCCGAGAACATGTCGACCTGGGTGCTGTTGAGCCACAGCCCGGAGTCGTTGAGCGTGTACTCCGACCAGTTGAAGAGGATGTTGCGGTTGGGGTCGCTCGGGTTCTGCACGGCCGGCTGCACCAGGCCGCCGGTGGTGAGCCTGAAGTCCAGCTTCTGGCCGTAGGAGAAGTACAGACGGCCGGAGAACTTGGGGATCCGGATCGTCTTGGTCTGTCCGGCCGCCGGGCCGGGTATGGCCGCGTCCGGCGCGGGCGTCGGCGGGTTGCCGCCCGCGGGCCAGGCGTGGAAGACGCCACCGGCGTCGGCCCAGCCCTGCCGGCCCGTCGACAGCTCGGTGCCGAGGTCGTAGAGGTACACCGCGTCGCCGCGGCCGGAGTTGTTGGTGATCGTCAGCGGGATCGTGTCCGGGACGGCGGCACCGGCGGTGTCCGGCGCGGCGAACGCGAGCAGCGCGCCGACCAGCGCCGAGGCCGCCGCCAGGGGCAGCGCGGGACGCGGGAAACGTGGTCGCACTCTCCACCTCCATGTGGGGTTCGAGGTTTGTACGGATGATTGGTCCGTACCGGATTGAGAGCGCTCTCAGAGTCGGGCGGGGAGGCGTTCATGTCAAGAATGTGAACAGAAAACGACGGCGCCCGTTCAGAAACGGGCGCCGCCGGGCGGTGCGGGACGACCCGCTCCAGGGGTCAGAAGGACCGCTCCAGCAGGCTGAGCAGGGCCGACCAGTGCCGCTCGTCGGCCTCCCGGTCGTAGGCGGGCGTGTCCGCCTGGGTGTAGCCGTGGTGCGCGCCCGTATACACCTCGCACGTGTGCCGCACCCCGGCGGCGGTGAGCGCCTCCTCGAACCGCCGGACCTGCTCCGGCGGCAGCGACGGGTCCGGGTCGGCGTGCCCGAAGTACAGCTCCGCGGTGATCCGGTCGGCCATCAGGTGCGGGCTGTCCGGGGCGTCGGTGGCCAGCCGTCCGCCGTGGAACCCGGCCGCCGCCACCACCCGGCCGGGGTGCGTGCCCGCGGTCCGCAGCGCCAGCCGGGCGCCCATGCAGTACCCGGTGATCGCCACCGGCCCGTCCGCGGCCAGGGGGGAGCCGGCGAGCCAGTCCAGATACGCGTCCGCGTCCCGCTCGCTCTGCTCGGGCGTCAGCGACTGCAGCAGGGGACCGAGCCGCTCCCAGATCGCCGGGTCCCCGGCCGGGTCGATGAACTCCGGCAGGTCCACGACCGGCGCCCGGCCGTGCCGGTAGAACACGTTGGGCACCAGGACCGTGTACCCGGCGGCGGCGAGCCGGTCGGCCATCGACCGCAGGTGCGGCCGCAGTCCGTAGGCGTCCTGGTAGAGCAGGACGGCCGGACGGGGACGCCCGTCGTCCGGGTGCGCGAGGTAGGCGTCAGCCGTCCCGTCGGCGGTCGGGATGTCCACGGCTGTTCCCTGTACGGCGGTCATGGCGGGGGTGCCTCCTGGGGTCCCGCCGGGACGGCGGGCACCGCCCCGGCACTGCGTGTACGGCACATGCTGTCACGCATGATCCGTCCCGCCGCACCGGGACGCACCCGCCGGCCCCGCTCACTCGAAGCGGCTGGTGTCCCCCGCCCCGCGCCGGACGATCTCTGCCTCGCCCGAGGAGAAGTCGATGACCGTGGTCGGCTCGGTGCCGCAGTCCCCGGAGTCCACCACCGCGTCCACCGCGTGGTCGAGCCGGTCCTTGATCTCCCAGCCCTGGGTCATCGGCTCCTCCTCGTCGGGCAGCAGCAGCGTGCTGGACAGCAGCGGCTCACCCAGCTCGGCCAGCAGCGTCTGGGTGACCACGTGGTCGGGGATGCGCACGCCCACCGTCTTCTTCTTCGGGTGCAGCAGTTTGCGCGGGACCTCCCGGGTGGCCGGCAGGATGAAGGTGTAACTGCCGGGCGTCGACGCCTTCACGGCGCGGAACACGTCGTTGTCGACGTGGACGAACTGGCCGAGCTGCGCGAAGTCCCGGCACATCAGGGTGAAGTGGTGCCGGTCGTCGAGCCGGCGGATCGAGCGGATCCGGTCCATGCCGTCACGGCTGCCGAGCTGGCAGCCCAGCGCGTAGCAGGAGTCGGTCGGGTATGCGATCAGCGCCCCCGACCGCACCGCGTCGGCGACCTGGTTGATGCTGCGGGACTGCGGGTTCTCGGGGTGCACGTCGAAGTACTTCGCCATCCGCCGAGCTTAAGCCGTGCGCGGGCGGCGGTCGCGCAGGGGCGGGTGCCCGGACCCGCGCCGTGCCCCCCGCACCCTCTGCACACCCCGCCGACCGGCGGCCGGACGGCTCCGGCCGCTTTTTCCGGCGGACCGGTGTGTACCGCGCCGCTTCCCGGGCACACGACCTGATGAGCCGCCCGGGGTCTCCCCCCACCCCGGAGCAGGTGTCTCCGCCGACGGCCCGATCCCCCCGAGGGCCGTCGGCGGAGCCGTTTCCCCGGTCGGGTGGCGTCACCGCCGTAGACCGGGGCGAGGTGGCCGGCCGAGCGGACCGGGGCCCGCACCACGACGGGCCGACCGCACCACGACGGGCCGAAGGCCGCCGCGCCCGCCCAGCAGCATGCGACCGCGCCCGACGGGCCGCGAACCACCCGGCCGTCCGGGCCGAGGAACTCCCCGGCCGGCTGCGTCCCGGCGGGCGCGATACGCGCACGGTGGTCGCCTGGCCCGGCCGCGCCGTCCGGGGTCGTGGTCCGCCTCGAGCACGGCGGGCCGCGATCTGTACGAGGTCGTCCTGGCCCACCTGGCGGCCGGCGGCCTCGCCGCAGCCCGAGCGCGCCCGGGGAACCGGGGCCAACCGGACGCACCTGTGCACCGGTGAGCCCTCCGCGTCCCGGAACGCGCACCGGCGCGACACCCAAGGGCCGCCTCCGCGCGGAGCGTTCACCATCCAGGGGGCCGCGACCGGAACGGGGGACCGGTCGGGCCCCCGTCCGCCGTCGCAACAGACCCTAGTGGGCGGCGGGCTGGGCGGGCAGGTCGAAGACGTGTCCCGGGGAGACGATCCGCGTGACGGCCTGCCCGAAGAGGGTGCTGGGTTCCTGACCGGCGTAGTCGATGTCGGTGTTGAGCACCACCACGACCGTCGCCCGGGCCGCCGGCAGGTAGATGGTCAGGCTCTCGTAGCCCGGCAGGGAACCGTTGTGCCCGATCCAGCCCTGCACGTCGAAGATGCCGAGACCGTACCCGGCGCCCGGGATGCCCGTCGGCGGGGTGGTGAGACGCTGCCGCTGCGTGGCGGCGTTCACCATCCGGCTGCCGTCGGGCAGTTCACCGGTGGCGACCGTACGCGCCCACACCCGCAGGTCGTCCAGCCGGGAGATCATCGCGCCCGCCGCCCAGCCCCACGAGGGGTTCCAGTCGGTGGAGTTCTGCACCCTCCCGTCGGCGGTCTGGTCCGTGTAGCCCTGCGCGTGCGGCTCGGGGAACTCGGCGCCGGTGGGAAACAGCGTGTGGTGCAGACCGGCCGGGTCCAGGACGTGCCGCTGTATGTAGTCCCCGAGCCGCTGACCGCTCCTCTGCTCGACGACCAGCCCGAGCAGGATGAGATTGGTGTTGCAGTAGGAGAACTTCTGGCCGGGCGGGAACAGCACCGGATGCTTGAAGGAGTAGTCGAGCAACTCCTGCGGGGTGAAGGGGCGCCGCGGGTTCGACGTCAGGGCCTTGAAGAACCCCGGGTCCTCGGAGTAGTTGAACAGGCCGCTGCGCATCCCGGCCAGTTCGCGCAGGGTGATCCGGTCGCCGTTGGGCACGCCGTCGACGTACCTGCCGATCGGGTCGTCGAGGCCGGCCTTGCCCTGGTCGACCAGTTGCAGCAGCGCCGTCACGGTGAACGTCTTGGTCTCGCTGCCGATCCGCGTGTACAGGTCCGAGGTCATGTTCTGCCCGGTGCTCTTGTCGGCCACCCCGAAGGAGCGGACGTACCGCCCCTGGTCGGTCCAGACGCCGACGCTCACGCCGGGCACCGACGCCTCGTGCATCACCTTCTGCACGGCGGCGTCGAGTTGGCGCCGCACGTCCGGGGTGAGGGCACGGACGTCCGTGTCCGAGGGCGAGGGCGCCGGGGCGTCGGCGGTGGTGGACGTACCGGGTGCCGCGGCCGGCGCGGCGCCCGCGGCCGGACCGGCGAAGGGCATCAGCAGTGCCCCCACCGCGACGGCGGCTACGGCTCCCCCGGGCAGGCGTGCGAACGGATGCGGCATGGGCTGACTCCAAGCACGTGGGTGACGACCGTGCGGCGGCCGATACGTCGGAGCCCTGACGTCCCAGCATAGGAGGGCGCCGAGCCGGGCGCCTGTCGACCGACGGCGGCACAGCGAACGCCCGATTCGAGTGCCATCGCACACGATCCGATCGTCACACCTTGCTCCTGCCGCGTTTCCAGTCGTAAGCTCCGGGTGTTCCGCCGTCCGGGGCGCGTCGGAGACCCGGGTGATCCGGGCGATCCGGGTGTCCCGGCGTCCCGTCACCACCGCACCCATCCACCGGGGTACTCCATGGACCGCACCCGTCTGCACACCCTCCTGGCCCGCGAGAGCGCCGAGGCGGAACGCCGCAACCCCCGCTCCCGGGCGGCCTACGCACGGGCCGACCACCTCTTCGGCCGGGTGCCGATGACCTGGATGAACAAGACCGCCGGAGCCTTCCCCCGCTACCTGGCCACCGCGCGCGGCGCCCGGATCACCGACGTGGACGGGCACGAGTACATCGACTTCTGCCTCGGCGACACCGGGGCGATGGCCGGGCACTCGCCGGCCGTGGTGGCCGAGGCGGTCCGGCACCGGTTCGAGGAGCTGGGCGGGGCCACCGCGATGCTGCCGACCGAGGACGCCGAGTGGGTCGGCGAGGAACTGACCCGCCGCTTCGGACCGGCCCGCTGGAGCTTCTCGCTGACCGCCACCGACGCCAACCGCTGGGCGATCCGGCTGGCCCGGGCCGTCACCGGCCGGCCGAAGATCCTGGTCAACAGCTACTCGTACCACGGCAGCGTCGACGAGTCCCTGATCGTGGTCGGCCCGGACGGCGGCGGCACGGCCCGCCCCGGCAACGTCGGCGCGCCCTGCGACGTCACCCTGACCAGCCGGGTCGCCGAGTTCAACGACCTGGCCGGCCTCGAACGCGAACTCGCCCACGGCGACGTGGCCGCCGTCCTGATGGAGCCCGCGCTCACCAACATCGGCATCGTCCTGCCCGAGCCCGGCTACCTGGCCGGCGTCCGCGCCCTCACCCGGCGCCACGGCACCCTGCTCATCAACGACGAGACCCACACCTTCTCCGCCGGCCCCGGCGGCTGCACCGCCGCCTGGGACCTGGAACCGGACCTGCTGACCATCGGCAAGGCCATCGGCGGCGGCATCCCGGCCGGCGCCTACGGGCTCTCCCAGGAGCTGGCCGACCGGCTGCTGTCCCGTGCCGACCTCGACCTGGTCGACATGGGCGGCGTGGGCGGCACCCTGGCCGGCAACGCGCTGTCGGTCGCCGCGATGCGGGCCACTCTGGAACACGTCCTCACCGACGGGGCGTTCGACCGGATGGCGAAGCTGGCCGAGCGCTTCGAGACCGGCGTCCGGGCGGGCATCGGGGCCCACGGCCTGCCCTGGTCGGTCAGCCGCCTCGGCGCCCGCACCGAGTACCGCTTCGCCTCCCCGGCGCCGCGCACCGGCACCGAGTCCGCGGCGGCCGCCGACCCGGAGCTGGAGGACTTCCTGCACCTCTACCTCGCCAACCGCGGCATCCTGCTGACCCCGTTCCACAACATGGCGCTGATGTGCCCCGACACGACCGAGGCGGACGTCGACACCCACACCGAGGTGTTCGCCGCCGCCCTCGCGGAACTGACGGGCTGAGCGGACGGACGCGCGACCCGGCCGGGAACGGACGGCGGAAAGCGCCACGGCGGACATCGCTACGGCGGGGAACGGCACGAAGGGGAACGACGTGGACGACATCGACCGGGCCATCCTGCGCGAGCTGCAGAGCGACGGCCGCATCGCCTACGCCGACCTCGGCCCGAAGGTGGGGCTGTCGGCCTCCGCGGCCCGGCAGCGGCTCCAGCGCCTGCTGGACTCCCGGGCGGTCCAGGTGGTCGGCGTCACCGACCCGATGGCCATGGGCGGCCAGGCCATGGCCCTGCTCGGCATCGGCGTGGACGGCGACCCCCGCACCGTCGCCGACGCCCTCGCCGAACGCCCGGAAGTGGTCTACTCGGTGCTCACCTCGGGGGGCTTCGACCTGTTCGCCGAGGTGGTCGCACCGGGCCCCAAGGAGCTGCTGGACTTCGTCAACGACGTCGTCCGCCCCATCGAGGGCGTGCGGCAGCTCCAGCCCTTCCCGTACTTCGGCATCCACACCCACCGCTTCCTGTGGGACGTCGGCTGACCCTGACCCCGGGCCGCCGTACCCCGCGACGCGACCGGCGGCACCGGCGGCGGAGCTCAGCCGGGCGCCGGGACGGGCGTCAGGACGAGCATCGTGGTGTCGTCGTTCACCTCGTGGTGCCGGGCCAGGTCCTCCCACACCAGCTCCGGCAGCCCGGCCGGGTCGCGGCCGGACAGGGCGACGAGCCGTTCGGGCAGCGGATAGAAGGCGCCGGAGGCGTCCCGTGCCTCCCAGACCCCGTCGGAGGCCAGGAACAGGCTGTCGCCCGGCGCCAGCACCAGCGTGACCTCCTTCGGCGGCTCGGTGCCGACCAGGCCGAGCCCGAGCGGCGGCGCGGCGGCGACCTCGGCCTCGCCCGCCCGGCCGTCGTGCAGCACCACCGGAGCCGGGTGCCCGCAGGCCACCACCCGCACCGTGCGGGCGTCCGCGTCGAACTCCAGCAGCAGGGCGGTGGCGAACAGCTCGGCGTTCGGGGTGCCCGCCGAGTCCACGGTGAGCCTGCGGTCCATCCGGGCCGCGACCGCCTCCAGGTCCGGCTGGTCCAGGACCGCCTCCCGGAACGCCCCCAGCAGCGCCACCACCGTGGCGACCGCCGCGAGACCGTGACCGCGCACGTCACCCATCACCACCCGCACCCCGTACGGCCCCTCGCGCACCTCGAAGAAGTCCCCGCCCACCAGCGTCCCGTGCTCGGCGGCCCGGTACAGCCCCGTGCACCGCACGGACCCGGCGCGCTCCGGCAGCGGCGGCAGCACGGCCCGCTGCACCGCCTCACCGATCGTGCGCTCCATGACCAGCTGGGCGTCCCGGTGACTGCGCACATAGGCCACGAACACGCTCAGCAGCGCGACGAACACGATGGTGGTCAGATCCGCGTTGCCCGGCCGGTCCAGCTGCGTGGCCGGCACGTTCAGCACCACGATCACCAGCGCGCCGAGCACGGCGGTCGCCAGCGGCCCGTACGACAGGACGGCCAGTGGCGGAATGGCGCCCAGCAGGAAGCCGAGGTCCAGCGGGTCCGGGCTGATCAGCGTCGCCGCCGTCACCCCGGCCAGCAGCAGGACCGGTAGCACCCGCACCCACGCGGGCGGCGGCGCGCCCCGCAGCCAGCCCCGCTCGTCCAGCTGCCGCCGCGTCGGCCGGCCGCGCACCGCTCTCACGCTCCCACGCTACGCCGGGCCCGGCACCCGGCGCCCGCACGCACCGCTCCCGAGCCGGTGAACACGGGAGCGGGGGAGCGGGCCGGTGAGCGGGCACCGGTGGGCGCGAAACCGTGGTCACGGCAAAACCGGTGGACGCCGGCGCCGCGTCCCGCTTACCGTGATCTCCACGCCCGACCCGGACGGAAGGAGGCGAGTGCCGTGCAGTTCATTCCCATCCAGCGCTCCCTCCCCGCCACCCGGGCGTGTCACGTCTGACCTACCGGGAGCGCCGCGTCGTCGCACCCATCCCGGAGGAACCGTGACCGCTGTGGTCATCCGCACGCTCGACGAGAGCAGTGCCCATCTCTTCGACACCCTGCCCGACCCGCTGCTCCTCGCCGAGAAGCACCGGCAGACCCGTTTCCGGCCCGAGTGGAAGCGCGTCGCCCTGCGCGGGGGCCGCGTCGTGGCCCGCGCCGCCTGGTGGGGCCGTCCCGAGGACACCGAACCGCTCCTCGTCAACTGGCTCGACGCCGCCGACGGCGAGGAGGAGGCCGCGGCCGAACTGCTGCGCACCGCGCCCTGGCAGGTGCCGGAACTGGAACTCGACCTGCCCAGCGGCTGGCGGGACACCCCGCGGACGCGGTCGGCCGCCGAGACCGCCCGCACCGCCGCGGGCAAGGCGGGCTTCGAACCGCTGGCCGAGCGCTTCGTGTACCGCTGGACCCCGCGCGACGGCCTGCCCGAGCGGCCCGGACGCCTGGTCTTCGCGGCCGAACCGGACGACGACGTGTTCGTCGACGCCCTGCGCCGCATCCACTCCGTCACCCTGGACGCCCACGCGCTGCGCGCCATCGCCGAGGGCGGCACGGACCTGGCGGCGCAGCGGGAACTGGAGGTCTTCCGCTGGTTCCCGTCACCGCGCGAGTGGTGGCAGGTCGCCCGCACACCGGACGGGGAGACGGCCGGCATCCACATCCCCGCGCGCAACCCGTCCGGCCCCTGCGTCGGCTTCATCGGCGTCGTACCGGACCAGCGCGGCCACGGCTACGCCTACGACCTGCTCGCCGAGTGCACCCACTTCCTCGTCGAGCGCGGCGCCGAGTTCATCGCCGCCGCCACCGACCGGGCCAACACCCCGATGGCCGCGCACTTCGCCCGGGCCGGCTATCCCGTCCTGCGTGAGCGCCTGAACTTCTGGACCGCGGCGCCGGCCCCGGGGACCGCGCAGAGCGCCGGCTGACGGCTGTCAGCCGGCGTTCCCGGCCAGCCGGTCCTGGGCCGCGGCCAGGATCTCGGTGACCCGGAGCCCGAACGCGGCGTCGCAGGGGTGCGGACGGCCCGTGCGGGCGGCGGCGAGCAGGGCGTCGGCGGCCCGCGCGAGGGCGGGTACGGCCCCGTCCGCGCTGCGCGGCAGCACGCTCACCCCGGCCTCGCCCCGCAGCTCCACGTCGGCCCCGGCCGCCGCGGGCGGGGCCGAAAGGCTCAGGGTGAGGGTGCTGGACGCGCCGGTGGCGTGGTCGAGCACCAGGTGGACGGTGTCGCCGGGGCCGTGGGCGGCCGCCGCCACCGCGCGCACGTCACCGAGCACCGGCAGCAGCACGGACAGCGCGTGCGGGCCGACGTCCCACAGCGCGCCCTTCTCCCGCCGCCAGGGCGACGCCGCGAACGGACTGTCACCCGTGAACACCGCGCCCAGCCACTGCGCCCGGGCCGTGAACCAGCCCGCCACCGCGGCCTGTTCCTCGATCCAGGCCAGCGGCTCCGGCTGGAAGCGGGTGGTGAAGAACACCACGGAGGCCACCCCGGCCCGCTCCGCCGCCTCCACCACCGCCCGCCCCTCGGCGACGTCCAGCGCCAGCGGCTTGTCCAGCAGCAGGTGACGGCCCGCCCGGGCCGCCCGCACCGCCACACCGGCCTGCACGGACGGCGGCAGCGCCACCGCCACCGCGTCCACGTCGGCGAGGAGGGCGTCCTCGGTGTCGTACGTCCGGACGCCGTGGAGTTCGGCCAGTTCCGCCGCCGCCTGCGGACGTCGGCCCCACACGCCGGTGAACTCCAGCTCCGGGTGCCCGGCGAGCGCGGGCGCGTACGCCGCCCGCGCCCACGGGCCCGTGCCCAGCAGTCCGATGCGCATGTCGTGTTCCCTTCGTCGTCCTGTGCTCAGCGGAGCCATGTGCTCACGTCGTCGTGCCCCGGCGGCCGTCGGCGTACGGCTGCCCGGCCGGGCCGGTGCCGTCCGCCAGCCACCGGGCGATGCTCCCGGCGATCGGCTGTCCCGTGTCCATCTCGATGAACCCGAACTGGCCCGACTGGTTGCACTCCAGGAACCACCAGATCCCGTCGGCGTCCTCCGCGAAGTCGAACGCACCATAGGCGAGCCCGGCGTCCCGCAGGTAGCGGTGGACGGCCTCGGCGACCCGCTGGGGCACGTCCGCCGGGAGCCAGGGGGACACGGACGGGGCGAAGCGGACGTCCACGTCGTCGGGTCCGGCGGCGGGGTCGGCCGGCTTGCGGGCGGCCAGCAGCCGGTCACCGACCGCCGTCAGCCGGATGTCGGCCCGCTTGGCGATCCGGCGCTGCAGCAGGGTCGGACCGAAGGCCACGGCGGCGAAGTCCGTGTCCGGCGCCACCCGGCTGGTGGGCACCGCCCGGGGCGGCTCCTGCGGGTGCGCGCCGGAGACGGGCTTGACCACCAGGTCCGGGTAGCGCTCCATGAACGCCCGCGCGGCCTGCGGGAACGTGGTGATCAGGGTGGCCGGCACGGCCAGTCCGCTGCGCTGCGCCAGGCGCAGCTGCCACGGCTTGTGCCGGGCCCTGCGGGCGGCGTCCGGGTCGTTCATCCAGCGGGCGTCGGTGCAGCGGAGCATGCCGTACAGCGCCTGGGAGGACTCCTCCGTCAGCCAGGCGGACGGCTGGGCGGCGCGGGCGGCCGGGACGCCGGGTCTGCGTACCCAGACGGACCGCAGCCCGTCCATGCCCACCAGGCGGCCGCCGACGGACAGGTGCCCGCGGCAGCCGCCGTGCGTGTACTCGCCCGACAGGGCGACCCCGCTGGTGAGGTCGGCGGGGTCGAACCGGACGACGGGCACGCCGATCTCGCCCAGCCGGAGGACCACCATGTCCGCCGTCACGTCCTCTTCACTGGTCAGGATGAGCACGGTCATCGTGGGGCCGCGATCAGTCGTCGAAGTGCGTCTTGGAGCCGGCGGTGGAGGTCGTGGTCCCCAGGGCCCTCAGCGTCGCGTGGTCGGTCGCCGCGATCCGGCCGTCGGCGAGGACGTTCAACTGCAGTCCGGAGTCGTACGCGTACGGTGGGGTGACGTCCAACTGCACTGCCGGGCGAGCGTAGTTGAGCGTGAACGGTTGCATGGTGGTCTCCCTGTTTCGGCTTCCACGTCCTTATACGAATCGAACGGGTGGATGGTTTCCTCACGCTCCGTGATCGTCGCCACGAAAGCGCCTCCCACCGGGCCCGATGGCGGATGAAGCCGGACGGACAACGAAACGTTCTCCCGTTGACCGCCGGGATAGCATTTCCGCATGGCACATGACACCCGCGACCCGGCCCGGCTGCGGCTGTCCGCGCTCGCGGAGGTGCCCGCCGCGGACGGCGCGCCCGCGCGGCGGCCGGCCGAGGACGCGGCGCTGCTCGGCCGGCGGCCGGCGGCGGCCGGCCGGTCCGGACCGGACGGCGGGGACCCGCCGCAGGTGTCCGCCGACGGCATCGGCGCCGCGCTCGGCCTCCTGGACGGACTGCGCCTCCAACCGGACCGGCCGGAGAGCCAGGTGCTGATGGAGGCCCGGCGGCGCGGCATGGACCGGCGGCAGATCGCCCGGCACCAGGGGCTGAACTCCTCCCAGGCCGCCTCCCAGCGCCGCCGGCGGCTCACCACCCGACTGGAGGAGATCCGCCAGGGTGTCCGGTAGAAAGACGGATGTGGAAATGACGGACCAGCCCGATGAGCTGTTCGCGGCGGTCGACTCGCTGCTCGCCGCCGTGGACGGCGGCACGGTGCTGCCCGCGCCCGCGGAACGCGTCCGGCTGCGGGAGGCGGCCGGCCTGACCCGGGCCGCGGTGGCCCAGGCACTCGGTGTGCGCGTGCCCAGCATCCAGGCCTGGGAGGCGGGCCGCTCCGAACCCAAGGGCGAACGCCTCGAGGCCTACCGCCGCCTCCTCGAAGGCCTCACGGCGCGTTACCCGGCGCCCGGCGCCACGGCCGCGGCGCCCGCCACCGAGGCCGCCGCTTCCCCGGCCGAGAAGGCGACCCCGCCCGCGCACCCGAGCGGCGAACCCGACGACAGGGAACCGCCCACCGCTCCCGCACCCGCCCCGGCGACCGGCACCGCCGGCTCCCGCCCCGCTCCGGCGGCCGCCGCCGCAGGCCCGGCGGCCGCTGCCGCCTCGCCTGGCACCGCCGCTCCCGCCGCCGCCCCGGCGGCCGCGCGCTCCCGTCGGCCGGTGGCCGGGCGGGCGGCGCCCGCGCAGCCCCGCGCGGTGGCCGGGACCGCCGAGGCGCCCGACCCCCGATTCGCCCACGGCCCCCTCGCCGTGGTGGACGCCTCCGACGGGGAGGTCACGGCCTACTGCGTCGGCGGACTGGTGCTGGACGTGCCCGCCAAGTCCCTGCCGGCGCTGGTGGAGTGGGCGCTGACCGAGGCCCGGCTCGGCCAGGCCCGGCTGCACCGGGCGGGCAAGGACGCCGACCCGCTCGTCGTCCTGACCGAGTCGGCGTGCGAGCGCTACGGGCTGCCCGCACGGCTCACCGACGAGGAGCGCCTCGCGGGCCGGCTCGACGACACGCACAAGGCGGTCCGGCAGCTGACGAAGGCCGACTGGCGCCTCACCCGGCGCGGGCTCGGCCCCTGGGCGCGCGTCTTCCGCCCCGCGCAGGGCGCCCGGCGCAGCTGTGTGCAGCTGTGCCTGCCGTCCTGGCACGCGCTGGACCCCCGCCACTGGGGCGACGCCGCCGCACTGCCGCCCGCCGCCCTGGCCCGCGTCCTCGGCACCTACGCCACCCGCGTCCTCACCCCGCGCGGCTCCACCGCCGTCACCGGCCTGGAGCTGATGACCGCCCTGCACCCGCCGACCCGTGCCGTGCGCGGCGCCGGCGGGGAGTGGGTGTCGGCGCCGAACCCCGGTGCGCTGACCGAGGCGGTCGACTGCGCCCCCTGCGAGGCCCCCGACGGCCACCCCCTCCTCGCCCACCTGCCCCGCTTCCACCAGCGCACCCCGGCGGAGGTGCTGCGCGAGGAGGCCTACGACTGGGCGCGGCCGCTGACCGACGAGGAGTGCATGCGCCCCCACCTCGTCGGCATCGACGTGAACATGGCGTTCGCCGCGGCCGCCAACCGCACGGTGGTCGGGCTCGGCGCCCCGGTGCACGCGCACAACCCGGCCTTCGACCCGGCGCTGCCCGGGTCCTGGCTGGTCGACCTCTCCCACGTCCGGCTGGACCCGCGCCTGCCCAGCCCCTTCACCCCCGACGGCGAGCCGCCCGAGGGCCCCGCCTGGTACGCGACGCCGACGGTGGCGTACGCGCTGGAACTCGGCTACGAGGTCGCCCCGCTGGAGGCGTACGTGCGGCCGGAGCACGGCGCCTACCTGGACGCCTGGTACACCCGGCTGCGGGACGCCTACATCGCGACCATGGCCGACCTGGGGGTGAGCGCCGGGATGCCGCCCGAGGAGTTCCTGGTCGCGATGGACGCCCACCGGGACCGGGACCCGGAACTCGCCCTGGTGCTGGCCGCCGTGAAGGCCACGGTCAAGGGCGGCATCGGCAAGCTGCGCGAGCGCGCCCGCAGCGGCTGGCGCCCGGGGGAGCGCTGGCCCGCCCTCGAACGGCCCACCTGGCGTCCCGACATCCGGGCCGCCGTCATCTCCAAGGCCCGGGTGAACATGCACCGCAAGATGCTCACCATGGCCCGGGCCACCGGCCGCTTCCCGGTCGCCGTGCTGTCGGACTGCGCCGTGTACGCCTCCGACGGCCCCGGCCCGCTGGACTTCCTGCCCTACCGCGACGGCAAGCCGCTGCCCGGCGGTTTCCGCCTCGGGGTGAGTCCCGGCATGGTCAAGCACGAGGGCACCCAGAGCGTCCTGTGGGCGGAGGGGCTGCGCGAGGAGCACGGCGACCACCTCAACCTGGCCCGCTACATCAAGTCGGGCCGGATCGCCACACCCGACGACGGCGAGTGAACGGGCTGGACCGAGGGAGCCGGAGGGACCCGGGGGACCGGGGGTGCCGTGAGCGGCGGCCGGATCAGGCCGCCGCCCGCCGGGCCACCGCGAGGGCCTGCTCGGCGTAGCCGCGCCCGAACAGCACGGCGTGCACCAGCAGCGGGAACAGCTGGTGCACGCCCACCCGGTCCGCCCAGCCGTCGGCGAGCGGCGCCGCCTCCTGGTACCCGGCCAGCACCCGCTCCAGGTGCGGGCAGCCGAACAGCATGAGCATCGCCAGGTCGGTCTCCCGGTGGCCGCCGTGCGCGGCCGGGTCGATGAGCCGTACCCGGCCGTCGGCGCCCCACAGGACGTTGCCGTTCCACAGGTCGCCGTGCAGCCGGGCGGGCGGTTCCGCGGGGCCCGCCAGCAGCGGCAGCCGGGCGCAGACCCGCTCGACGGGGGCGGCCTCCGCCGGGCGCAGGACCCCGCGGTCCACCGCGCCGCGCAGGTACGGCAGGACGCGGTGCTCGGCGTACCAGCCCGGCCAGTCGGTCCCCGGCACGTTGCGCATCGGGGCGCGGCCGATGAAGGCGTCCTCGGGTCCGCCGGGCGGGGGCGCCCCGAACGCGGGCGCCCCGGCGCGGTGCAGGGCGGCCAGTTCGTGGCCGAAACGCAGCGCGGCCGCGGCCGTCGGCGCCCCGGTCGCCACCCGCTCGGTCACCAGCCACCGCCCGTCGTGCCCGAGTACGTCCGGTACGGCGACCGCCCCTGCCCCGGCCAGCCAGCGCAGGCCCGCCACCTCGGCCGCGACGGCCCCGGGGGCGTCGCCGCGCTTGACCATGACCGCCGTGCCGTCCGCGAGGGTGACGGCGACCGGTGTCCCGGTGGCCGCCGGCTCAACGGTGACCGGGCGTCCGGTGAGCCGGGCGGCCGCCTGCCCCGGTGTCCCGCCGCTGTCGTCCACGGCGACCAGGGTAGGGCCGTCGCGGGTCAGGCGCCCCAGGTGCCCTGGTTCGGGGCGCAGTTCCAGCCCGTCCCCTTGAGGGTGAACTTCACCTTGTAGGAGTGGGTGTTGAGCAGGTGCGTGCGCACCCGCACCCCGAGGCTCGCCTTCTTCTTCAGGGTGGCGGTGTACACGGACACGGTCTTCGACGTGCTGTGGGTGACCTTGCCGCCCTTCGCCTTGGCCGTCCCGAACCGGATGTTCTTGACGTTCGTGACGGTGAAGGTGACCTTCTTGAAGCTCTTGGTGGTGCTCTTGTTCTTGAGCCCGAAGTACAGCCCGCCGTTGGTGACCCAGCCGTGCGAGTCGACGTAGAAGCTGCTCGGGTAGACGAGGTCGACGGGGCAGCCGGAGGTGGCCGGCGCCGTCGTGGCCGCCGACGCGGCGGCGGCGGAGCCGAGCTGGGCGGCCGTGACGATCCCGGCCGAGGCCAGGACCACGGCGGTCGTACGCATGCGGTTGTTCACGGTGAAGAACCTTCCCCCTGGGGTCCGGGCGGACCCTGACCGGACTGTGCCATCGCCGAGGTGCGCGGGGCACCCGGAAATCTCCCCGAACGTAGGGCACTTGGACGATTGCTACGGCTGTTTTCAGCCAACACGCGCGGTGTACCCGAGGTCACCCGCCGGTGACCGTGAGCCCCGCCGGGTTGGCGGGCGGCAGCAGTCCCGACCCGAGGACGGTGGCGGTGAGCGGCTGGAGGAGGGCGGCGAGGCGGGCGGTGCCGTCGGCGCCGAGGGCGGTCCACGGCTGTTCGGCCGCCGCGTCGGTGCGCGCCTCGACGACCGCCCGGCCGGCCGTCCCGGCCGGGGTCAGCGCCCCGTCCGCGTCGAGCCAGCCCCGCTCGCGCAGCCCGTCCTCCGCGGCGGCCCAGTCCGCCGGCTCCCACTTGCGGGTCTCCCGCAGGAACACCCCGTCCGACTCCCCGGCGGCGGCCTTGAGCACCATCGCCTCGACCGGCCCCAGCCCCTCGCCGACCAGCACCGCGACATGACCGTCACCGCGGTGCTCGCGCAGCGTGGTCAGCGCCTGCCAGAGCCGCACGTGCGGCCGGTCGGGGCGGTCGAGGGCCTGGTTGGCGGCGGCCAGCGGCCGGCCCGCCGTGTCCGCGGCGGCGGCCGCCGCCCAGGCGAGGTCCGCCGCCTCCGCCAGCTCCGGGGAGGCCACCGCGTCCGCGCCGAACATCCGGGTCATCGCCGCGTCCATCGCCCGCTCGCGCGCCGCGACCGCGTCCGCCGGTCCGGCACAGGCCCAGGCGTCCGGCAGCGCCCGGGCGACGCGGTCGCGGTGGAAGACGTAGAAGCAGCTCGTCACCACGGCCGGCGGCACCGCGCCCAGCGGGGCGGCGCGCAGGGCGAAGTAGCCCATCCAGTAGCCCCGCAGCCCGAGACCGTCCGCCGCCCGGCGCGCCTCCGGCGCGAAGTAGACCAGTTCGTGCACCGGCTCGAACCGCTCCCA
Source organism: Streptomyces sp. NPDC041135 (assembly GCF_055592085.1). Taxonomy (NCBI): domain Bacteria; kingdom Bacillati; phylum Actinomycetota; class Actinomycetes; order Kitasatosporales; family Streptomycetaceae; genus Streptomyces; species Streptomyces sp. NPDC041135. The sequence continues at coordinate 376,745 of NZ_JBVIYZ010000007.1, read as the reverse complement.
CATCCCCCGTGACACCACGTACCCCACCGCTTCCTCCCACCGCCGCCGGACCGCGTTCGCGGGACCAGACTGCGTCATGACAGCTGTCATAACAACCCCCGGTGGACGACGGGGACCCCGGCCCGGAACGCCGCGCGGGACGCATGCGGCCTCCGGGGTGGCGGACGCCGTGGTCCGTACGGGGGAGTGCGCGCCGCAGCGGAGGGACGGCTCGGCGTGTCGCGCGAAGGCGGCGCCAACTGGTCTTCACGAGCGGGAGGTTGACTCCCGGCGCCGGGTCCCGAGGCCGCGGCGGGGCCGGTGTGCCGTTGGACCGCCCGGGTGGGCCGCTAACCCGGGCGGGCGGCCCGGATGGTGCGCGGCGCCGACCTCCCTGACGGTGGTTCATGTCGGGACCGGGTCTCACCAGCTGATGCAGTGTCGCTGCCCGGTCACGCCGGAAGGACATCGACATGCGTTCTGCCCGCCTGATTCTCGCCGCGGCGGCCGCGACCGCCGCGCTCGCCGTCACGGCTCCCGGCGCCCACGCCGCCGTTCCCGCCGGGGGCGACGGAGGTCACGACGGCTCCGGGTACAGCAAGGAGCACGACAAGTCCTACAGCAAGGAAGACGACGACGAGGACAGCCACGACGGTCCGCGCGGCGGCATGCACACGGGTGGCGGAGCGCTCGCCACGGTCCGCGGCGGCGACTGGGACTCCGACGACAGCCGCTTCGACCCCGAGACCTACAAGGACAAGGACAAGGACAAGGGCGGCAAGGAGCACGAGAAGAGCGGTGGTTACAGCAAGGAGGAGTCCGGCGGGGGCCACGACGGCGGCGGTGGGGAGAAGGGCGACTGGGGCGGCGACGAGCACGAGAAGCCGCGCGGCGGCATGCACACCGGTGGCGGCGCCCTGGCCGCGCCCGGCGTGACCACCGGGGGACTCGCCGTGCTCGGGGTGGGCGCCGCGGGCGCGTACGCGCTGCGCCGCAAGAGGGGCACCGGATCGGCCGCCTGACCGGTTCCCGGCACTCCACGGACCGCGGCCGCCGCCGGCACCGGGTGCCGGCGGCCCGCGCCCCCGTCACCCCGGGGTGCCCCCGGCCGCCGTACCCCGCCGCGGCCCGTGCCCCGTGCTCCGACCCCGTGCTGCCGTGCCCGAGTGAGGTGGTGTCCGATGGCAGCTGATCCGTCCTCCCCGAACCCTGCCGAACCCGCGCCGGACGAGCAAGACCCCCGCGGCGGCGGGCGGCTGACGCTGTGGGCGGTGGGCATCCTCGTCCTGGCCTTCGGTGTCCTCGGCGGACACGGCCAGGCGCCCGGCGCCGCCGGTGCCTCCCCGTCCGGCGCGACGTCCGCCGCCGTTCCCGCCGTCCCGGACCGGCCGGCCGTCCCCGAGCAGCCGGGCAGCGCGCTGCCGCGCTCGGCGCCGACCCGCCTGCTCATCCCGAAGATCGCCGTGGACGCCCCGTTCACCGACCTCACCCTCAACGCGTCGGGGCAGCTGCAACCGCCGCCGGCCGCGGACACCAACCTCGTCGGCTGGTACGCCGACGGCGCCGCGCCCGGCGAGACCGGCACCGCGATCATCGCCGGGCACGTCGACACGGTGGCCTCGGCGGCCGTCTTCGTCCGGCTCGGCGAGCTGGAGCGCGGCGACCGCTTCACGGTCAGGCGGGCCGACGGGCGCGCGGCCGAGTTCGTCGTCGACAGCGCCGAGACCTTCGCCAAGGACGACTTCCCCAGCGAGCGCGTGTACGCCGACGCGGACCGGCCCGAGGTGCGCCTGATCACCTGCGCCGGCGACTACGACCACTCCGTCAAGGACTACACGGACAACCTCGTCGTCTTCGCCCACCTCCTGCCCGACGGCGAACAGGACGAGGACCTTTCCTGACCACCCTGACCGCCCTGACCGCCCTGACCGACCGCCCGCGACGGCCGCCCCGCCTCAGGGGCGGTCGGCGGCGAAGGGGCGGTCGTCGGCGAACGGGCCGCCGGGGCCGAAGACCCGTTCGGCGAAGCGTTCGCCCATGCGGCGGTGGGCGGCGGCGTCCGGGTGGAGCTGGTCGGGCAGCGGCAGCTCGGCGCAGTCCGCCTCGCCGTACAGCTCGCGGCCGTCCAGGTAGTGCAGGTGCGGGTCGTCGGCGGACCGCTGCCGGACGATCCGGGTCAGCTCCTCCCGGATGACGCCCAGCGTCAGCTTCCCGCTCGCGCGCTCCGCCGGATCGCCCATGGCCCGGAACCGCAGCCGCCCGCTGCCGAGGTCGGACAGGTCGGGCGCGCTGGGGCCCGGGGTGTCCTCGTGCATCGGGCACAGCACGGGCGAGACCACCAGCAGCGGCGCGTCGGGGTGGCCCTCCCTGAGCGTGTCGAGGAAGCCGTGCACGGCGGGGGTGAACGCGCGCAGCCGCATGGCGTCGGCGTTCACCAGGTTGATGCCGATCTTCACACTGATCAGGTCGGCGGGTGTGTCGCGCATCGCGCGGGCGGTGAACGGGTCGAGCAGCGCGCAGCCGCCCAGCCCCAGGTTGACCGGCTCCACACCGGCGAGCAGGGCGGCGCGCACGGGCCATATGCCGGTCGGGCCCGCGGTGTCGGGGCCGTGGCTGATCGAGCTGCCGTGGTGCAGCCACACCCGGCGGCCGCGGTCCGGCACCGGCCGGACCGGGGCGTCGGCGCGCAGCGCGAGCAGTTCGGTGGTCTCGGTGTGCGGCAGCCAGACCTCCACGTCCTTGTCCCGGCCGGGCAGCCCGGTGAAGCGGACGGTGCCCGCGGGACCGGCCTCCTCCCGCGTGCCGCCGGTGGCCATGTCGACGGTCACCGTGGTCCCGCCGGTGACGCTCGCCCGCCCGCCCGGCAGGCCGTCGACGAGGAGGTCGTACTGCCCGTCCGGGCGGGGCGGGGCGCCGACGTAGACCAGCTTGGTACGCCGGGTGTCGAGTTCCACGACCGTGGCCCGGGTGCGCAGCACCAGCCGTACGCCGGAGGGCTGGGACTCCGCCATGGCGAGCTGCTCGTCGCAGAACTGGGCGCGGGCGCGCGCGGGCAGCCGGTGCGGCAGCAGGCCGTCCCGGGTGCGCTCCAGCTCCAGGGCGCCGCGTACGAGGGCCTCGGTGATGGGCGTGGTGATCAGGTCGTGCTCGCCGGTGGTCCTGGCGGTGGTGTTCATGGCCCCAGCCTGTCGAGAGGAACGGTCGGTCGGATCAGGCCCGTGCGGGCCCGGCGCTGTCCCGGGCGGGCCAGTCGCGCAGCAGGGCGTCGAGCGCGTCCAGGATCCGTGACCAGGACTCCTGGGTGTCCGGAGCGCTGTGGCTGAAACCGCCCGCCGCCTCCAGGCTCACGTACCCGTGGAAGACACTGCCGAGCATGCGGACGGCGTGGGTCTGGTCCGGTTCCGCGAGGTCGTAGCCGCGCAGGATCGCCCGCGTCATCTGCGCGTGCCGCCGGCCCGCGCCGGCGGCCGCTGCCTGTGCGTCCAGCGGGTACTGGGCCGCCGCGTAGCGGCCGGGATGGTCGCGGGCGTAGTCGCGGTAGACGTCGGCGAAGGCGACCAGGGCGTCCTTCCCGGCCCGGCCGGCCAGGGCGTCGGCGGCCCGGTCGGCGAGTTCCTCCAGGGCGAGCAGGGCGATCCGGGTCCTGAGGTCGTGGGAGTTGCTCAGGTGCGAGTAGAGACTCGCGACCTTGACGTCGAAGCGCCTGGCGAGCGCGGAGAGCGTCACCCGCGCGAACCCGCTCTCGTCGGCGAGTTCCGCGCCCGCCCGGACCAGGCGGTCCGTGGTCAGTCCCGCACGCGCCACCCCGTGTCTCCCCTCGTCCCGGCTCCTGCCGGCTCCACCCGAACGTCTTCAGCGAAAGCCTAAAGGCTTTAGGGAGCGGGGACATCCCTGTCGGCCGCCCGGCCGGGGCGCCGCCCTGACCTGCGGGCGCGACTTGTGTCCCCGGCGACGTGGTGGAACGCTTCCTGCGCGCCCGGCCACGGACACCCCGCGCGGGCGCCGGTCCGTGGGCACCGGGAAGGAGACGGAATGGAGCTGGAGCTTCGGCACCTGCGGGTGCTGTGCGCGATCGCCGACACCGGCAGTGTCGGCCGGGCCGCCGCGCAGCTCGGGTACGCGCAGCCCGCCGTCAGCACCCAGCTGCGGCGCATCGAACGCTTCCTGGGCGAGCCCCTCTTCGAGCGCGGGGCGGCGGGCACGCGGCCGACCCCGTACGGCGCCGAGGTCGTCGCCCAGGCACGGGACGTGCTGGCCCGCGCGGCGGCGATCGGGCACCGCCCGGCGGCCGGCGGCGACCGCGAACGGCGCACCCTGCGCGTGGCGGCCACCAACTCGCCCGTGCTCTCCGGCACCCTGTCGCGGACCCGCGCCCGGATGCCGGAGCTGACCCTCGCCGTGAGCAGCGTCTACGCCTCGTCGCGGATCGTGGAGCTGCTGGAGGAGGGAGCGGTGGACGCGGCCATCGCCGCCGACTATCCGGGCATGGAGCTGAGGCACTCGGCCGCGGTGCGGCACCGCGGGATCGTCACCGAGCCCACGTTCGTGGCCCTGCCGTCCGGGCACCGGCTCCGGTCCTGCCCGCAGGTGGCGCTCGCCGACCTGGCCGGTGACCCGTGGTTCGTGACGCCGGACGACGGGGCCGGCTGGCCGGGCGTCTTCCACGACGCCTGCGCCGCGGCCGGGTTCAGCCCGGTGACCGTGCACGAGTTCCTCGGCGACCAGACGCAGTTGCAGAGCATGATCGCCGACGGCCTCGGCGTCTCCCTCGTCCAGCCGACGCTGCGGCCGATCCCGCACGTGGTGGTCAAGCCGCTGGCCGGGGCCCCGCTGTGGTGCCGGTACGTGCTCGCCTGGCGGCCGGACGCGGTGGGCGACGACGTGGTGGACGCGCTGCACCAGTCCGCCACCGACGCCTACCGCGATCTCGCCGCGCACTCCCCGCACCTGCGCACCTGGGCCTCGCGCACCTGGAGCCTGGCCGGCGCCTGGGGCACGGCGCGGTGCGACGCAAGACGCCGCCGACCGGGGAGCGGTCGGCGGCGTCGCGCGGGGCGCCGGAGGGCGGCTCAGACGGCCGTCGCCGGGTACGTCGGGTACTCCACCCCGGACACGTGCTGCACGACACGCACGACCTGGCAGGAGTAGCCGAACTCGTTGTCGTACCAGAGGTAGAGGATGGCGTTGTCGCCGTCGACCTTGAGCGCGCCGGCGTCGACGATCGAGGCGTGGCGGGAGCCGATGAAGTCGCTGGAGACCGCGTCGGGCGCCGTGATGAAGTCGATCTGGCGCTTGAGCGGCGAGGTCAGCGACACCTCGCGCAGGTAGTCCAGGACGTCCTCGCGGCACGTCTCGCGGGCCAGCTGGAGGTTGAGGATCGCGATCGACACGTCCGGCACCGGGACCCGGACGGAACTGCCGGTGATCTTCGCCTTGAGGTCGGGCAGCGCCTTCGCCACGGCGGAGGCGGCACCGGTCTCGGTGATGACCATGTTGAGCGGCGCGGAACGGCCGCGGCGCTCGGCCTTGTGGTAGTTGTCCAGCAGGTTCTGGTCGTTGGTGAACGAGTGGACGGTCTCCACGTGGCCGCGCAGCACGCCGTACTCGTCCGCCATCGCCTTCAGCGGCGGGACGATCGCGTTGGTGGTGCAGGAGGCGCAGGACAGGATCCGCTCGTCCGGCTTGATCGTGTCGTGGTTGACGCCGTGCACGATGTTCGGGACGTCACCCTTGCCGGGCGCGGTGAGGACGACCTTGTCGACGCCGGGGCGCAGGTGCTTGGACAGGCCCTCGCGGTCGCGCCAGTTGCCGGTGTTGTCGATCAGGATGGCGTTCTTGATGCCGTACTCGGTGTAGTCCACCGCGCTCGGGTCGTCGGCGTAGATCACCTTGATGGCGTTGCCGTTGGCGACGATCGTGCCGGCCGCCTCGTCGACGGTGATCGTGCCCTGGAACTGGCCGTGGATGGAGTCGCGGCGCAGCAGCGAGGCGCGCTTGACGAGATCGTCGGCGGCCCGGCCCCCGCCGCCGCGGACGACGACGGCGCGCAGCCGCAGCCCGTTGCCGGAGCCGGACTTCTCGATGAGCAGCCGGGCGACGAGGCGGCCGATGCGGCCGAAGCCGTAGAGGACGACGTCCCGGGGCTCGCGGCGGTCGATCTTGTTGGCCCCGGTGGCGCCGGCCACCGCCTCGGCGGTGAACTCGGCGACGGACAGGCCGCGGTCGTCGGCCTTGTAGGTCGCGGCGAGCATGCCCAGGTCGATCTGGGAGGGCCCGAGGTCGAGGGTGGTCAGGGCCTGGAGGAACGGCAGGGTCTCGGTGACGGAGAGTTCCGCACCGGCGATCTGCCGGGCGAAGCGGTGCGTCTTGAGGATGCTGACCACCGACTTGTTCACCAAGGAGCGGCTGTGCAGCAGGACGGTGACGTCCCGCTCACGGTGCAGCTTCCCGATGATCGGGATCATCGACTCCGCGATCTCCTCGCGGTTCTTCCAGTTGGTGAACGAGTCGTCGTTGACAGTCACAGATCTATCTTTCGAGCTAGGCAGCGCTCATATGCTAACCGGATGATGTCCGGGTCCCTCCCGGGGGGTGTCCGGTGCTGCAACCGGGCGGAACGACGGGGCAAACGCCTGTCCCCGATTGCGGCGCCCACCAGGGCAGCCCAAGGTCGGACGGTGAGTACGTCCTCGGTACCCCGGTCCGGATCCACCGCCCCGCACCTTCCCGTCCGCGGCGCCGGCGAGCCGCGCCCGGCGCGCGGAGGGCCGCCCGGCGTCTGGCGTGCCCTCGCCCTGTTCGGGGCCGTCCGCCTCGCCGGGATCGCCGTCGTCGTCGCGGCGAACCACCTCACCGGCCGGCCGGCGGCCGGGAACCTGGCCCACTCCTGGGACTCCCGCTGGTACCTGCACATCGCCACCCACGGCTACGGCCACCTGATCTGGATCTCCCCCGCCGGCGCCGTGCAGAGCGACTGGGCGTTCTTCCCCCTGTATCCCGGCCTGATCCGGACCCTGACCACCGTGCTGCCGCTCACCCCGGGCGCCGCCGCGCTGCTCGTCGCCTTCGCCGCCGCCGGGAGCGCGGCGTACGGCGTCTACGTCGTCGGCCACCACCTCTACGGCCGCGCCACCGCCACCGCGCTGGTCGTCCTGTGGGCCGCGCTGCCGCACGCGATCGTGCTGACGCTCGCCTACACCGAGTCCCTGTTCGCCGCCCTCGCCGTCTGGTCCCTGTACGCCGTGCTGCGGCGCCGCTGGCTGTGGGCGGGCGTGCTCGCCGCGCTGGCCGGGCTGGCCCGGCCGAGCGGCTTCGCGGTGGCGGTCGCCGTCGGCTGCGCGGCGGCCCACGAGGCCGTACGGCTGCGCGGGCGCGTCCCGGCCGCCCTGTGGGCCGGTGTGCTGCTTGCGCCGCTGGGCTGGCCGGCCCACGTGCTGTGGGTCGGGTGGCGGACGGGCGACCTCCTGCGGGGCTATCTGCGGGTGCAGGAGGCGTGGGACTCGCGCCTCGACCTCGGCGCCGGTTCCCTGCGCTTCCTGAGGGCCCTGTTCCTGCACGGCGGTGGCGTCGTCTACCCGGTGGCCCTGCTGACGGTCGCGGTGGGCGTCCTGCTGTTCGGGCTGCTGTGCCTGGACCGGGCCCCGCTGGCCCTGGTGGCCTTCGCGGGCGTCCTGGTGCTGCTGGTGGTCGCCACCTCGGGCTCGTTCTCGTCCAAGCCGCGCTTCCTGCTGCCGGCGTTCCCGCTGCTGATCCCGGTGGCCCGCGCGCTCACCCGCGCCTGGCGCGTCCGGCGGGCCCAGGCGCTGCTGGTCAGCGGTGCGCTGACGGTGGTGTCACTGCTGTTCGGCGCCTACCTGACCGTGGTGGCCCACTCCCCGCTGTGAGCGCCGCGGCCGGCGGGGGAGGGGAGCGGGGAGCCGGCGCCCCGGCGGCACCGGCACCACTCAGCCCCGGGAAACGGGGTACGTGACACACGTCCGAGGAAAGGATCGACATGACGACCTACGTGATCAGCGTGCCCGGTACCTTCACCGGCGGCGGCATCGGGGACGACGTGCGAGCGCGGCTGGGCCGGGCGCTGCGGCCGGCCGATCCGCACAGCACGCGGATGGGCACCACGGAGGACCTCGACGTGCTCACCGTCAACGAGGACCACACCTTCACCATCCGGCTGACCGTCGAGGCGGACACCGGGCCCCAGGCCGAGCAGGACGCGCGGCAGCTCGCGGACTCGGCGCTGCGGGACGCGGGCCTCGACGAGAACAGGGCGCCGCTGGGTCCTGCGGTGATCACCGGCATCGACTCCGATTCCGACGCCGGCTGACCGGCACCGACTGACCGCCGGGGCCCGGCCTCGAGGGGCCGGGCCCCGGTCGTCCCGGCCGGCGCCTCGAGGCGAGATCATCGCACAACGGTAAGATTGAGGCGTTTCGCCCGAAAGGGTTACCGCCCAGCCGGAGTGACCGATGCCCCGCAAGCGATCGACGCAGGACGGCGACGAGCTGCTGGCCCGCCTCGGCTCGCTCACCGCCCAGGCCCGCGAACGCGCGGAGCTCCAGCGCTCCAAGGTCGAGCTGGCCATCGCCCTCCAGCGCGGCATGCTGCCCCCCGACCTGCCCGCCGCCCCCGGACTGCACCTGGCCGTCCGCTACGCACCCGCCTGCCACGGCCTCAACGTGGGCGGCGACTGGTACGACGCGTTCACCATGCACGACGGCCGGATCGGGCTGTGCATCGGAGACGTCCAGGGGCACAACATCGAGGCCGCCGCCTTCATGGGACAGGTCCGCGCCGGTCTGCGCGCCCTGGCCACCGTCACCGGCGAGCCCGGCGAACTCCTCGGCCGGACCAGCGAACTGCTGCTCTCCCTGGGCAGCGACCTCTTCGCCACCTGCACCTTCATGCGGCTCGATCCGGCCACCGGCATCCTGGAGAGCGCCCGGGCCGGGCACATCCCCTTCGTCTGGGCGACCGCCGACGGCAGGTCCGGCATCGCCGAGGACGAGGGCGGCCCGCCGCTCGGCATCGCCACCGGCATGCGGTACCCGGTGGCCCGGCACCGGCTCACCACCGGCGGTGTGTTCGTCCTGCTCACCGACGGGGTGGTGGAGGGGCCCGCGCTGAGCGTCGAGGACGGACTCGACCAGGTGGTCCGCCTCGCGGGCATCGCCGCCGTCGCGGGCCTGGAGGCGCACGCGCTCGCCGCCGCCGTCATCAAGGGCGCCGAGAGCGTGGGACACGAGGACGACGCCGCCGTCCTCGTCGTCGGCCACGACGGCCCCGGCAGCCTCGGGCACGACGGTCCCGGCATCGCGCCCTGAGCGCCGCACCGACCGCTCCCCGCCTGGCCGATGCGGCCACGACGGTGTGAGATGGCTGCTGTGGTGGCTCCCCAGGATCTGCGCCGGACGGGCGTCCGCGTCCTCCAGGCACTGGCCGTCGCCGCCTGCTACTACGCGGCCGGGCGGCTCGGCCTGCTGCGCCGGCTCGTCGTCGAGGGCGCCGTGGTGACACCGATCTGGCCGCCGACCGGCGTCGCGGTGGCCTGTCTGCTGATCCTCGGGCTGCGCTGCTGGCCCGGCGTCTCCCTCGGCCAGCTGCTCGTCGTCCTGTACCTCACCTCACCGGGCGCCGACACCGCCGGCATCGTCGCCGGCAGCACCCTCGCCCCGGTGTGCGCGGTGCTGCTGCTGCGCCGGGCGGGTTTCCGCACCGACCTCGGGCGCCTGCGGGACGGTCTCGCGCTGGTCTTCCTCGGGGCCTTCACCGCCATGCTGATCAGCGCGACCTTCGGCGTCGGGCTCCTCGTCATCACCGGCAGACTCGCCGGGTCGGGCTTCTGGCCGGTCTGGCTCGCCTGGTGGGTGGGCGACGCGATGGGCGTCCTCATCGTCACGCCGATCCTGCTGATGCTGTACCGGGCACGCCGCCCGCTGCCGCTCGGCCGCTGGAAGGAGGCCGTCGCGCTGGCCGTCGTCGCCTGCTGCGTCATCCCGCTCGCCGCGTACAGCACGCTCAGCAGCCTCTTCCTCGTCTACCCGCTGCTGATCTGGGTGGCGCTGCGCTTCCAGCTGGCCGGCAGCATGACGTGCGCGCTGGTGACCTCCGTCGTCGTCACCGTCGCGGCCACCCGGGGCGAGGGCGCGTTCCACGGGCTGAGCCACGTCGAGGTCATGACCAAGCTCCAGGCGTTCAACGGCGCGCTGGCCCTGACGGCGCTGCTGTTGTCGGCCGTCATCACCGAGCAGCGCAACACCCGGCGCTCGGTCGAGCTGGCCTGCCAGGAACTCGTCGAGGTCCTGGAGCACCTCACCGCCGGGGACGCCCCGCCCGGCCGCCCGCCCACGGACCAGGACGACCCGCGGCCGCAGCCGCCCTGACCGCACCCGGGCCGCCCCGCCCCGCCCGCACGTGTCGGACGGCCCGCGGGGGCACCGAGAGACGACGGGCCGGACCGCGAGGCCCGGGGGGCGGGCCCGGCGGAGCCGGAGGGACAGGGCGGCATGGAACAGCGGACGGCGCCGGAACGGGCATCGGGGCGACCGGCGGCCGGAGCGGCCCGCACGGCAGCGGGCACCGGCGCGATGGACACGGCAGGGACGCCGGGCACGGCGGAGCCAGTAGGCACGACGGCGGGTGCCGACGTGCGCCGGCGCGTCCCCCGTACCGCGCCGTGCTGCGCGATCCGCGCCTGGTGGACGCGGCCGGCCGGCTCGGGTCCGGTGTGGTCGAGGCGGCCGTCCGGCGGGCGCAGGAGGTGACCCGGCCTGCCGGGGCGCACGGGCGGTGACGGCGGACGACTGCGCACGATGGCCAAAATCCTTCCGCTACCCCCCTTCTCGCACTCCACACCTCCCGCGCCGAGGTGTTTTCGGTGATGCTCGGTACTTGACCGGATGCTTTGTCCCGCGTGCCACACGTGGGTTAGCCTGCGGCGTATTTCTCATCTCGCAAATCCGTGAACTGCGGAAATGCACACACGTAACGCCGGGCACGCATGGGGCTCCCGGCACGGTTCCGAGCCCTCGCCCGAGGGCTCCTGGGGAGCGGAACGAGGGTGGGCATGGCCGGCAAGACGACCGAGGCGACCGACGTGGTCCCGGGAGACCACGAACTCCGGCGGCTCCTGGCAGGGCTGACAGCCGTACGCGACGGCGACTTCGGGACGCGTCTGCCCGACGACGCCGACGGTCTCATGGGAGACATCGCGACCGTCTTCAACGGCATGGTCGACCAGCTGTCGGTGTTCACCTCCGAGGTCACCAGGGTGGCCCGCGAGGTCGGCACCGAGGGCACGCTCGGCGGGCAGGCGGAGGTGCCCGGCGTCTCGGGGACCTGGGCCGACCTGACCGACTCGGTGAACGCGATGGCGGGGAACCTCACCACACAGGTCCGTGACATCGCCCAGGTGGCCACGGCTGTCGCCAAGGGCGACCTGTCGCAGAAGATCGACGTGCCGGCGCGCGGCGAGATCCTCCAGCTGAAGGAGACCGTCAACACGATGGTCGACCAGCTGTCCGCCTTCGCCGACGAGGTGACCCGCGTCGCCCGCGAGGTCGGCAGCGAGGGACGCCTGGGCGGCCAGGCCCAGGTGCCCGGCGTCGCCGGCGTCTGGCGCGACCTGACCGACTCCGTGAACCACATGGCAGGCAACCTCACCAGCCAGGTCCGCTCCATCGCCCAGGTGACCACCGCCGTCGCCCAGGGCGACCTGTCGCAGAAGATCACCGTGGACGCCCGCGGCGAGATCCTGGAGCTGAAGTCCACCATCAACACGATGGTGGACCAGCTCTCCGCGTTCGCCGACGAGGTCACCCGCGTCGCCCGCGAGGTCGGCACCGAGGGCCGCCTGGGCGGCCAGGCCGACGTCAAGGGCGTCAAGGGCACCTGGCGCGACCTGACCGACTCCGTGAACTTCATGGCGGGCAACCTCACCGACCAGGTCCGCAACGTCGCCCAGGTGGCGACGGCGGTGGCCCAGGGCGACCTGTCGCAGAAGATCACCGTGGACGCCCGCGGCGAGATCCTGGAGCTGAAGAACACCATCAACACGATGGTGGACCAGCTGTCCGCGTTCGCCGACGAGGTGACCCGCGTGGCCCGCGAGGTCGGCACGGCCGGCAACCTCGGCGGCCAGGCACAGGTCCGCGGGGTCTCGGGCACCTGGAAGGACCTCACCGACAACGTCAACGTGATGGCCTCCAACCTCACCGGCCAGGTCCGCTCCATCGCCCAGGTGGCCACCGCCGTCGCCAAGGGCGACCTGTCGCAGAAGATCACCGTCGAGGCCAAGGGCGAGGTCGCCGCGCTCGCCGACGTCATCAACACCATGGTCGACACGCTGTCCGCGTTCGCCGACGAGGTCACCCGCGTCGCCCGCGAGGTGGGCACCGAGGGCCGCCTGGGCGGTCAGGCGCACGTGCCCAACGTGGCCGGCACCTGGAAGGACCTCACCGACAACGTCAACTCCATGGCCAACAACCTCACCGGCCAGGTGCGCAACATCGCGCTGGTGACGACCGCCGTGGCCAAGGGCGACCTGTCGAAGAAGATCGACGTCGACGCCCGGGGCGAGATCCTGGAGCTGAAGACGACCATCAACACGATGGTGGACCAGCTCTCCGCGTTCGCCGACGAGGTCACCCGCGTCGCCCGCGAGGTCGGCACCGAGGGCCGCCTCGGCGGCCAGGCCGAGGTGGAGGGCGTCTCCGGCACCTGGAAGCGCCTCACCGAGAACGTCAACGAGCTGGCCGGGAACCTGACCCGCCAGGTGCGGGCGATCGCCGAGGTCACCAGCGCCGTCGCCGAGGGCGACCTGACCCGCTCGATCACCGTGGAGGCGTCCGGCGAGGTCGCCGAGCTGAAGGACAACATCAACTCCATGGTGGGGTCCCTGCGCGAGACCACGCTCGCCAACCAGGAGCAGGACTGGCTCAAGACCAACCTCGCCCGGATCTCCGGCCTCATGCAGGGCCACCGCGACCTGCCCGTCGTCGCCGAACTGATCATGGACGAGCTGGTGCCGCAGGTGTCGGCCCAGTACGGCGCCTTCTACCTCGCCGAGGACGGCACCGCCGGACCCGAGCTGCGGCTCGTCGGCTCCTACGGCCGGCCCGACGGCGACACCCGGCCCGACCGCATCCCCTTCGGCCGCTCGCTGGTCGGCCAGGCCGCGCGCAGCCGCCGCACCATCGCCGTCGACGACCTGCCGCCCGGCTACGTCACCATCTCCTCCGGACTCGGACAGGTGGAGCCCTGCGCGCTGCTGCTGCTCCCCATCGTCTTCGAGGAGCAGGTCCTCGGCGTCATCGAACTGGCCGCGGTGACCGCGTTCACCCAGATCCAGCGTGACTTCCTCGAACAGCTCGTGGAGACCATCGGCGTCAACGTCAACACCATCGTCGCCAACGCCCGCACCGACGAGCTGCTGGAGGAGTCTCAGCGGCTGACCACCGAACTCCAGGCCCGGTCCGCCGAGTTGCAGGCCCGCCAGGAGGAATTGCAGAGCTCCAACGCCGAACTGGAGGAGAAGGCCTCGCTGCTCGCCGAGCAGAACCGGGACATCGAGGCGAAGAACCTGCAGATCGAGCAGGCCAGACAGGAACTGGAGGCCCGCGCCCAGCAGCTGTCGCTGGCCTCGAAGTACAAGTCCGAGTTCCTGGCGAACATGAGCCACGAGCTGCGGACCCCGCTGAACAGCCTGCTGATCCTCGCCCAGCTGCTGGCGCAGAACCCCTCGCGCAACCTCACCCCGAAGCAGGTCGAGTACGCGGGCATCATCCACTCCGCCGGCTCGGACCTGCTGCAACTGATCAACGACATCCTGGACCTGTCGAAGGTCGAGGCCGGAAAGATGGACGTGACGCCGGAGCGCGTGTCGCTGCGGCAGCTCATCGACTACGTCGAGGCCACCTTCCGGCCGATGACCTCGCAGAAGAGCCTGGACTTCACGGTCTCCACCGCCCCCGGCGCCCCCGCCGACCTGCTCACCGACGACTCCCGGCTGCGGCAGATCCTGCGCAACCTGCTGTCCAACGCGGTGAAGTTCACCGAGCAGGGCAGCGTCCTCCTGCGCATCGAACCCGCCCTCGACGACGAGGTGCCCCCGGGCGTGGTCCGGGGCGGCACCATCGTCGCCTTCCACGTGCGCGACACCGGCATCGGCATCCCCGAGCAGCAGCGGGAGACGATCTTCGGCGCCTTCCAGCAGGCGGACGGCACGACCAGCCGCAAGTACGGCGGCACCGGCCTCGGCCTGTCCATCACCCGGGAGATCGCCCACCTGCTCGGCGGTGCCGTCACCGTGGACAGCACCCCCGGCAAGGGCAGCACCTTCACCCTGTACCTGCCCGTCGCCCGCCCGGACTTCGAGGAACTGCTGCGCGGCGGCCGGCCCGCGCCGAAGCTCCCGGAGCCGGCCGGCACCGTGGTGCCGGCCGAGCGGGAACCGGAGGGCATGCTCATCACCCTCAAGCGGGAGCGCCCGCGACGGCTGCTGGTGGTCGAGGAGCGCCCGCGCGGCCTGCTCACCCTGGTCGCCGAGAGCGTGGTCCGCGACCTCGCGCACGGCCGCGGCGACGGCCAGTCCGGGACACCGGTCGACATCATCACCGCGGTCGGCGCGCAGGAGGCGGCCGGGGCGCTGGCCGCCGAGCCCTGCCACTGCGTCGTCGTCGAACTCGGCGTGCAGGACGCGGAGTCGTCCGTGTTCCTGGAGGCCCTGCGCGGCGACTCGGCCCTGACCAGCGTCCCGGTCCTGGTGCACAGCGCGCACCGCACCGAGCACGTCGCCGACGAGGCGGCCCGCTCCGGCACCGCGGGCGGATCGCTGGAGTACCTGTACAGCCTGGACGAGCTGCGCGAGCGCATCGCCCTGCACCTGTCCGCCGAGGAACCGGGAGACGTGCTCTCCCTGGTCCGCGGCGAGGAACCGCAGCGCCTGGCGATGCAGCCGCTCGACGGCGTCCAGGGCCGTACCGTCCTCGTCGTCGACGACGACGCCCGCAACCTGTTCGCGCTCAGCGGCATCCTCGAACTGCACGGCTTCCGGGTCCTGCACGCCGAGAACGGCCGCAAGGGCATCGAGACGCTGGTGAACAACCCCGAGGTGGCGCTCGTGCTGATGGACGTGATGATGCCCGAGATGGACGGGTACACGGCCACGGCCGAGATCCGCAAGATGCCCCAGTACGCCGACCTGCCCGTCATCGCGGTGACCGCCAAGGCGATGCAGGGCGACCGGGAGAAGAGCATCGCCTCCGGTGCCAGCGACTACGTCACCAAGCCCGTGGACACCGACGACCTCATCGCCTGCGTACGGCGCTGGCTGCCCGCATGAGGACGCCCCCGCACGCCGGCCGAGGAGCTGACACACGGTGAACCAGCACGAGCAGTCGACCGACCCGGCGGACGGCACACCGCCGCCCGCACCCGCCGCCGCGGCCCCGTCCGACGCCGAGGCCGAGACCCCGTCCGACGCCGAGGTCGAGGCCCGGGCGCCGGGTGACGTGCCCGGCGTCCCGGCCACGTCGCCCGTCGGCCGGCTCGCCGCGACCGTCGACCGGCTGCGCCGCGAGGTGCGGGCGGCCCAGGCCGAGGCCGAGGGGCGGGCGCTGGTCGAGCTGGCCAAGGGCATCCTCGTCGAGCGCCTCGGCTGCGGCCCGGCGCAGGCCGCCCGCCAGCTCACCGAACTCGCCGAGCAGGCCGGGGCGACCCCGCTGGAGTTCGCGGTCGACGTCATCAACCAGGCCGCCCGGGACCGGATGTCCGAGGTGGCCGAGGCCTTCCTCGCGGCGACCGCCGAGGCCGAGGCCGCGGAAGCCGCCGCGGCGGAGGCGGCGGACGCCGACGCGGAATCCGCCGCCGTACGGCTGCGCGCGGCCGAGAGCGGCGCTCTGGCGGCCGGCGCGGCCGGCGACACCCAGGCCGTGGCCGACTCGCTGCTCCAGCACGCCCTGCGCCCGCTGGGGGCCGTCGCCGTGGCCATCTGGGCGGCCGGCTCCGACGGCTCGTTGACCCTGGCCGGCAGCGCCGGTTTCGAACCGTCCGAGGCGGCCCGCTGGCGTTACGTCCCCCCGGACGTGGCCACCGTCGCGCGGCGCGGCCTGACCGAGCCCGCCGGGCAGTGGCTGCCGTCCCTCGCCGACTCGGGCCTGCCCACCATCGGCCGCCGCCAGCACCCCGAGGGCGCCCGGGTCGCCGTGCCCGCGGGCGCCGGCGGCCGCATCCACGGGGTGCTGGAGATCGCCTGGCCGGCGCCCGAGGGGCCGCAGCCGCCGCAGGTGGTCCGCCAGGTGGAGGCGCTCGCCGAGCTGTGCGCGCACACCCTGGAGTCCTACATCCTGCCGCGCGACCTGCCGCAGGAGCCGCGCATCCTGCCCGACGCGCAGGAGCTGATGGACCTCGCGGACGGCCTGCACGACCCGGCGCTGGTCCTCGTGCCGCACCTGGACGCCGGCGGCCGGCTCGTCGACTTCCGCATCCAGCACGTCAACAGCCGCTTCCTGGACCCGGCGGGCCGCTCCCGCGCGGTCGTCAACGGCGCCCTGCTGCTGGAGGCGTACCCGATGGCCGCCGGGGAGAGCGAGTTGTTCCAGCGGGTCGAGCGGGTGTTCGCCACCGGCGAGCCGTTCCGCGCCCGCCGCATAAGGCTCACCGCGCTCGTGGACCAGGTCCCGCTCTCCGCCGTCGCCGACATCAGCGTCAGCCGGCACGGCTCCAGCGTCCTGCTGATCTGGCGCATCGAGGACGAGACGGCCCGCCTGGCCAGCCTGCTCCAGCACGCCCAGCGCCTCGGCCGGATCGGCGGTTTCGAGGAGAACCTGCTGACCGGCGAGATCACCTGGAACGGCCAGCTGTTCAGCCTCTACGGCCGCCCGCCCACCAGCGTCCCGGTCGCGCTGGAGGAGCTGCCCGCGCACGCCCACCCCGACGACGCCACCACCATCCGCCGCTTCCTGCGCGCCCTGCTGCACCAGCGGCGCCCGTCGTCCGCCGCGTTCCGCCTGCTGCGTCCGGACGGCGTCACCCGGCACATCCGGGTGGTGGCCGAGCCTGTCCTGGACACCGACGGCCAGCTGTTCGGTGTCCGGGGCGCCTACCAGGACATCTCCTCGCAGCACTGGACCGAGGTCGCCCTCGCCGCCACCCGCGACCAGCTGGCCCACACCGAACAGCAGGCCGCCGAGCGCAACCGGCTCGCCCTCCAGCTCCAGCACGCCATCATGCCGCCGACGCAGGCGCCGCTGCGGGTGCCGGAGCTGCAGATCGCGGTGCGCTACCGGCCGGCCGAGACCGAGCAGCTGGTCGGCGGCGACTGGTACGACGCCGTGCACCTGCCCTCCGGACAGGTGCTGCTGTGCGTCGGGGACGTCGCCGGGCACGGCATCGAGGCGGCCACCAGCATGGTCGTCCTGCGCAACGCGCTGCGCGGCCTGGCCGTGACGGGCGCCGGGCCGGGGCAGCTGCTGTCCTGGCTGAACATCGTGGCGCACCACCTGACCGGCGCCGTCACCGCCACCGCGGTCTGCGGCCTGTACGACGGCGAGCAGCGCACCCTGCGCTGGGCCCGGGCGGGCCACCTGCCGCCGGTGCTGGTCCGGGACGCGGAGGCCACCGCGCTGCCCGTCCTCAAGGGGCTGCTGCTGGGGGCCGTACCGGAGGCGGTGTACGAGGAGACCGAGCTGCAGCTGGCCAGGGGAGACACCCTGCTGATGTACACGGACGGGCTCATCGAACGCCGGGACCGCTCGGTGGAGGAGTCCCTGTCCCACCTGCTGTCCACCGCGGGCACCGCGCCCAGCACGCTGGACCACCAGCTGGACCGGCTGCTCACCTACAGCCGCTCGGACACCGACGACGACACCTGCATCGTGGGCATCCGGGTCGGCTAGGGATGTCCTGGCCGGATGTCACGGTGGTCGACGCGTGTGTGCGGCGCGACGGCCGGGGCGGCAGCCCCACGTCCGTCACCGACGACGACCCGGCGGCGACGGACGCGGACCGGCGTGCGGTCGCCGCCGCGGCCGGCACCTCGCACGCGGCGTTCCTCGGCCCGGGGCGGACGCCGGACGGTGGCCGGCCGGTCCGGTTCTTCACCGCCACCGCCGAACTGTCCGGCTGCGGCCACGGCACCGTCGCCGCGCAGGCCGTCCGGTTGGCCCGCACCGCGCTGGGCGAGCTGAACGACCGCCAGCACACCGGCGGGCGCACGTTCGGCACCGTCGCGATCCGCCGCCCGGCCGGCATCGAGGTGTGGTTCGACCAGGGCCTCGTCGCGCTGCGCCACCCGGCACCGGACGAGCGCGCCGCGGTCGTCGCCGCGCTCGGGCTCACCGCGGACGATCCGCATCCGACCGACGCGCCCCGGATCGCCGCGCCCGGCACACCACGCATGCTGGTACCGGTCCACGACCGGCCGGCGCTGTTCCGAGTCCGCCCACACCTCGGCAGGCTGACGGCGGCGTGCCGGCGGTACGGGCTCCTCGGCTGTTTCGTGTACGTACCGCCGGTGGGCGACCGGCCGGGCGTCGCGCGGATGTTCGCGCCGGCGATCGGTGTCGACGAGGACGTCGCCAACGCCAACAGCACCGGCTGCCTGGCCGCCCACCTGCTCGATTCCACAGGGGCGCGGACGGTCGCGATCGAGGTGGAGCAGGGCGACACCCTCGGCCGACCGGCGAGCGTGCTGGCTTCGGCCCGGCGCGGGTCGGCGGGCATCACGACCCGGGTCGGCGGGTTGGCGGTGATCCGCGACGAACCCTGAGGCGGCGACCGGCCCGTCCTCTTCCGCGATCCGCGATTCGCGATCCGCGCATGAGGCCGGGGCTGTCCGGCGCGGTCAGGCGTCAGGCGGCCACCCGGATCAGGCGGACGGCCGGCCCGCGAGGGCGAGGGTCGCCGTCACCCGTTTGCCGCCCGGCATGCTGATGGCCTCCAGGTGGGTGCAGAGCAGGTGCACCAGCCGCAGCCCGTGCCCGCCGACGCGCTGGGGATCGGCGGGCCGCAGCCGGGGCAGCTCGGGGGAGGTGTCGGTGACGGTGACGCGCAGGGCGGTGGTGTCCCTGGCCAGCTCCAGCAGCAGCCCGCACGGGCCGGGGGCGTGCTTGAGGGCGTTGGTGACGAGTTCGCTGACCACCAGCTGGGCGTCCTGGACGGTCCGCCGGTCGAAGGCCCTCCCGGCGCGGGTGAGCAGCGTGCCCACGGCGTCCCGGGCCTCGGCGAGCCGGGGCACCTCGGTGTCCCAGAAGCGGGAGTAGCGCAAGGCCGCGGGGCGGACCCGTGTCGTGTGCTGCCCTAGAGGGATGTCCATGCTCCTGCCCTTTGCTTGGGGGATGCCGGCGCCTTCCTGTGGTCACGGAGGGTCGTCCTGTCCACTTGCCGGTTACCCATCGCGCCGCCGGTCAAAGGGACGCGGCCAGGATTCCTCCGGTTGCCGTCCCCCTGGTGTCCGGCGGCCCGCGGGCACCGGCAGGATACCCGGGCAAGGCGGCGCCGGTCGCGGCCGCCCGGGCCAGGTGACGCGAGCAGGGCAGGAGCCCCGGTGAGGTGAGCAGGGCAGCGGCCCGGTGCCGGGAAACGGCTCGGGGCGGGTCCGGGAATCCTGCGGCCGGGCCCGGACGGTCTCCGGTCGGACGAAGGTTCCCCGGCCCACCCCGGGTGTCGGTCAGGTGCCGTGCGGACGCGCGGACCCACTCAGCGGCGGAAGATGTCCTTCGCCTTCTCCTTGGCCTGCCGGGCGTCGCCCTTGGCGCCTTCCAGACGCCCCTCGGCCTCCATGCTCTCGTTGCCCGCGCTGCGGCCGACGGCCTCCTTGGCCTTGCCCTTGGCCTGCTCGACCTTGCCCTTGGCCTTCTGGTTGCCTGCCATGGGGTGTCACTTCCCAACGTATCGGCGTGGTGGTCCACCCACCGGTTAGCCACTGTGCCGTGCCCTAAACACCGGGCGCCCCGCGGTCGCGGCCGTGCCGACGGCCCCGCACCGGGGGACACTGGCCGGATGGAAGGGAGACCGCCGCGGTGACGGGCTGGACCTGGGAGTACGACGGCTACACGCCGGCCGAGGAGCGGCTGCGCGAGTCGCTGTGCACCCTCGGCAACGGCTACATGGCCACCCGGGGGGCGCTGCCCGAGTGCGACGCGGACACCGCGCACCACCCGGGCACCTACGCGGCCGGCTGCTACAACCGCCTGACCTCGCGGGTCGTGGGGCGCAGCGTCCAGAACGAGGACCTGGTCAACCTGCCGAACTGGCTGCCGCTGCGCTTCCGCACCGACGGCGGGGACTGGCTGACCCCGGACACCGCGGACGTCCTCGACCACCGGCAGACACTGCACCTGGAGACGGGCGTGCTGGAGCGCCGCACCCGCTTCCGTCTCGGCGGGGATCGCGCGCTGCTCGTCCGCCAGCAGCGTGTCGTCCACATGGCCGACCCCCACCTGGCCGCACTGCGCACCGAGTTCACCGCCGAGGGCTTCGCCGCCGTCCTGGAGGTCGAGGCCGCGCTGGACGCCGGGGTCACCAACTCCGGGGTGGCCCGCTACCGCGACCTCGACGGCCGCCACCTCACCCAGGTGGGCACCGGCAGCGCCGCGGAGGACACGGTGTGGTTGCGCTGCCGTACCCGGACTTCCGGCACCGTGATCGGCATGGCGGCCCGGCTCACCACCGACACGCCGGTGTCGGACCCGCGCGAGCCGTGGCGCGCCGTCCAGCACCTGCGGCCGGTGCTGACGCCGGGCCGTACCGTCACCGTCGACAAGACCGTCGCCCTGCACACCTCCCGCGACCCCGCGATCAGCGATCCGCTGTGCGCGGCGGTCGACCGGGTGGCCGCCGCGCCCGGCTTCGAGGAACTGCTGCGGTCGCACACCACGGCCTGGGCGCAGCTGTGGCGCCGGGCCGAGCTGGACGTGCCGGGTGAGGCGGGCCGGGTGCTGCGTCTGCACCTCTTCCACGTGCTGCAGACGCTCTCCCCGCACACCGCCGACCTCGACGTCGGCGTACCCGCCCGGGGCCTGCACGGGGAGGCCTACCGCGGCCATGTCTTCTGGGACGAGCTGTTCGTCCTGCCCTACCTCAACCTGCACTTCCCCGAGGTGTCCCGGGCCCTGCTGCACTACCGCCACCGCCGTCTGGAACGGGCCTGCGCCTCGGCCCGCGCCATCGGCCGGCGCGGCGCCCTGTACCCGTGGCAGAGCGGCAGCGACGGCCGCGAGGAGACGCAGGAGCTGCACCTCAACCCCCTGTCGGGCCGCTGGCTGCCGGACCACTCCCGGCTCCAGCGGCACGTCGGATCGGCGGTGGCCTACAACGTCTGGCGCTACTGCGAGGCCAGCGACGACGCCGAGTTCCTGCACACCAAGGGCGCCGAGATGCTGTTGCAGATCGCCCGTTTCTGGGCGGACTCCGCCGAGTACGACACCCGGCTGGGCCGGCACCGCATCCGGGGCGTGGTCGGTCCGGACGAGTACCACGACGCCTACCCCGGCGCCGCCGCACCCGGCCTGGACGACAACGCGTACACCAACGTCACCGCGGCCTGGGTGCTCGCCCGCACCCTGCACGTGCTGCGCGCGCTGCCCGAGCCGCGCCGGCGGGAACTGGTCGAGCGCACCCGGCTGGACGACACCGAGCTGGAGCGCTGGGAGGAGGTCTCCCGCACCCTGCACGTGCCCTTCCACGACGGTGTCATCAGCCAGTTCGAGGGCTACGGCGACCTCGCCGAGCTGGACTGGGACCACTACCGCGAGCGGTACGGGGACATCCGGCGGCTGGACCGGATCCTGGAGGCGGAGGGCGACACGGTCAACCGCTACCGGGCCTCGAAACAGGCCGACGTGCTCATGCTCGGCTACCTCTTCTCACCGGCCGAACTGCGCTCGCTGTTCGGCAGGCTGGGCGTGCGCCTCGACGAGGAGACCTGGCTGGCGACCGTCGACCACTACCTGCGGCGCACGTCCCACGGCTCGACGCTGAGCGGACTGGTGCACGGCTGGGTGCTGGCCCGGGCCCGCCGGGCGGATGCCTGGTTCTTCGTGCAGGAGGCGCTGCGCGGGGACATCGCCGACATCCAGGGCGGGACCACCGGCGAGGGCATCCACCTGGGCGCCATGGCCGGCACGCTCGACCTCGTCCAGCGCGGACTGACCGGCCTGGAGACCCGTCAGGGCACGCTCCGGCTCGACCCGGTGCCGCTGCCGGAACTGTCGTCCTACTGCTTCACGCTGCACTACCAGGGCCACTGGGGCGTACGGCTTGAGCTGGAGCACGGGCAGCTCGAGGTGACGGTGCCGCCGTCCGACCTCGGGCCGGTCGAACTCCAGCTGCCCGACCGCACGGTGGCCCTGTCACCGGGGGAGACGTCCCGGCTGCGGCTGCCGGACTGACGCCCTCCCGGGCGCCCCGGGCCGTCGCGGCACACGGATGGGAGCGCGCCCGTGTGGCCGGGCGCGTCGGGGGCATGCGGAGGGCACGTACGCGACGGTTCAAGTGAGCGAAAGGGAAAAGCCACATGCTGGCGATCATCTCCGCGGTTCTGTTCTTCATCGCCTTTCTGATCAACGCGGCCGACATCTCGACGAACGACACCTTCACCTCGACGAACTTCATGCTCATAGGGCTGGCGCTGCTCGCCCTGCACGTGGCGGGGATAGGCAGCGGCTGGGCGGTGCGCGGCCGCAGACGCTGAGCGCTCAGCGGGAGGCGGGGCTGCCGTCGTCACCCCCCGGCTGGCAGGCGGGACACAGGTCGTGTTCGCCGTCGCGGGTGACGACGGTTCCCCAGCCCAGGCACTGCCCGCAGTCACGGGCGAGTGCCAGGTCGGCGTGGGGAGGCGGAAAGGGGCTCGGGTGGGCTCCATGCGCCATGCGGTGAGCGGCTCCTCGAAGTCGCGGTCCGGATGACGTCCATTATGTCTGATTTTTCATTTACGACAGTGACCTGGGTCACATTCGGTCGCATCGGCTGGCATCAGGCCCCGTCCGCCGGCCGGCCCGGACCTGACAGGACCCTCGTCAGCCGAGCGTTCCCAGGCGGGCGTCCCGCCAGAGGTCGACGCCGCCGTCCGTGGCGTACCGGTCGATCTCCGCCAGCTCCTCGGCGCTGAAGTCGAGGTTGTCCAGCGCGGCCACGTTCTGCTCCAGCTGCTCGGTGCGCGAGGCGCCGATCACCAGCGAGGTGACCCGCTCGTCGCGCAGCGCCCAGGCCAGGGCCAGCTGCGCCAGGGTCTGCCCGCGCCGGGCCGCGACGCCGTCGAGCGCGCGCAGCCGTTCCCGCATGTCGTCCGTCAGCCAGCCCGGGTCGAAGGACGTGCCCCGCGCGGCCCGGGAGTCGCCGGGCACACCGTCGAGGTAGCGCCCGGTGAGCAGCCCCTGCGCCAGCGCCGTGAACCCGATGACGCCGAAGCCCTCGTCCCGGGCGGCGTCCAGCAGGCCGTCGGTCTCGATCCAGCGGTTGAGCATGCTGTACGACGGCTGGTGGATCAGCAGCGGGGTGCCCAGCTCGCGCAGGATGGCGGCGGCCTCCCGGCTGCGTTCGGCGTCGTAGGAGGAGATGCCCACGTACAGGGCCTTGCCCTGGCGGACCGCGGTGTCGAGCGCGCCCATCGTCTCCTCCAGCGGCGTGCTCGCGTCGAGCCGGTGGGAGTAGAAGATGTCCACGTAGTCCAGGCCCGTCCGCCGCAGCGACTGGTCCAGCGAGGCGAGCAGGTACTTGCGGGAGCCGCCGCCCTGCCCGTAGGGGCCGGGCCACATGTCCCAGCCGGCCTTGGTGGAGATCACCAGCTCGTCGCGGTAGGGGGCGAGGTCCTGCTTCAGCAGGCGCCCGAAGTTGATCTCGGCGGACCCGTACGGCGGGCCGTAGTTGTTGGCCAGGTCGTGGTGGGTGATCCCGAGGTCGAAGGCGCGCAGGGCGATGTCGCGCTGGGTCTCGAAGGAGCGGTCGTCACCGAAGTTGTGCCAGTAGCCGAGGGAGAGGACGGGCAGGTCCAGTCCCGACCGGCCGGTGCGCCGGTAGCGCATGCGGCCGTCGTAGCGCTGGGGGTCCGCGGCGTGGGTCATCGAATTCTCTCCGGGTCGTGCTGTCCAGGGTGCCCGCCAAAACGGCGGGGCCCGTCCACCCTGCGCCTGCCTGATCGGTAAGTCCAACCGTCAGGGCGGATGGGATTGAGCGGCCGCGATGCTGAATCGCCGCTCGCCGTCCGCCCCAAGTCGCTCGCCGTTCGCCGCGCCCTCAGACCGAGGCGAGCGGCTCCGTCGGTGCGGCGGTGCGGGCCGCGGTGTCCTGGAGGGCCGTGATGCGCTGGATGACGCGGAGCACGAGGACCGCCGCCGCGATGTTCAGCGCCTGCGACACCACGAGCAGGGGCAGGGAACCGGCCGCCCCCGCGAGGCTGCCCACCGTGCCGACCAGGACGTGACCGGCCCAGGCGGCCCACCAGGCGTTCACCAGACCGCTGCCGGGGGCCTCCCGCGCGGTGCCGCGTGCGCTCGCCGCCTGGACGTCGAGCAGGAGCCGGCGCGGCGCCCACAGGTTCACGACGGGGATCAGCCAGGCGAGGACGGCCCAGGCGCCGGACCAGGTGACGGCGCCGGGGGAGAGGGCCTGCGCGGTGCGCCGGGAGCGGGTGAACCAGACCAGGAAGACCACGGCCGTGAGCACCATCAGGTTCACGGACACCTCCGAGGCGAGTCCGTAGGCGTGCCAGGACGAGTCATCGGGGTGGGCGTGGTGGTTGTGCTCGGCCACGCCCCGGACGACCTCGGCGACGGCCGCCGCGGCTATCGCGCCCTGGGCGCAGCGGGCGGATATCCGGGGCGTGCTGGTGTCGGACTTCGTCACGGGAGGCCTGTTTCTGGAGGGCCGGGCACGCGCCGGGCGGCCGGAGGGCGGGGACGGGACTGGACGGGACGGGACGGCAGGCGGATACGCGGATACCCGGCGAACGCAGAGCGAGTGGATCATAGGACAGCCGGTGCGCCCGGCGGTCCTCAGTCCTCGCGGCGCCCCCTGCGCAGCAGCGCCGCGAGCGCGCACGCCGCCAGCAGGGCGACCGCGCAGCTGAACCCGATCCCGGCCGTGCGCAGCCCCAGTGTCTCGGCGGCCAGGCCCACCCCCACCACGGGCAGGGAGATCGCCACGTAAAGGACCAGGAAGAACGTCGAGGCGATCTCCGCCCGCTGATCGCCGGGCGCTTCCGCGTTGACCGCCGTCAGGCCCGCCCGGAACGCGGTGCCCTGCCCGAGACCGGCCACCACTCCGGCGGTGATCAGCAGGGCGAGGGAACCGGCCGCCAGGCCCCAGGCGAGCACGCCCATCCCCATGATGAGCAGGACGCAGCCGACGGGCAGCGCGACCGCCCCCAAGGGCCGTACCAGGACGATCTGGCCCAGGGTGGAGGCGGCGAACACGGTGCAGACGACCGCCCCCGACAGCGCCGGACCGTGCAGCCCGAGCAGCTCGCCGAGGAACGACGGGGCGACCGCGGTGAACAGACCGAGCACCGCGAACCCCGCGAACCCGGCGATGGACGCCCGTACGAAGGTGCCGCGCACCGCGCGGGGCACCCGCGGCCAGGCCGGACGCGGCTTGCGCCCGCCCCGGCCGGTCACCGTCTCGGGGATCAGCCACACCCCGGCCGCGACGAGGACCAGCAGCGTCAGGTGCACGGCGAAGGGCAGCCGCAGCGGGTCGGGCGCCAGCTGGACGAGCGCCCCCGCGAGCAGCGGGCCCGCGCCCAGGCCGCCCATGTTGGCCACCGTGCCCACCAGCGTCGCCCGTCCGGCCGCACGCCGGTCGGCCAGATCGACCAGGGTCGCGGTCGCCGTACCGGTGAAGACGCCCGCGGACAGCCCCGACAGCACCCGTCCCACGAGCAGCAGGGCCAGATCACGGGCGAACAGGAAGACGACCGCGCTGAGCATGGCGCAGACCAGCCCCGGCAGCAGGGTCGAGCGCCGTCCGATGACGTCGGAGACCCGGCCGAACAGCAGCAGCGCGGCGAGCACCCCGACCGCGTAGGCGGCGAAGACCACCGTGCCCACCAGTGTGGAGAAACCCATCTGCTGCTCGTAGCGCACGTACAGCGGGGTCGGCAGCGTGGTGCCGAGCATGGTCACGAAGAACGATGCCGCCACCAGCCAGAACGCCACCGCGCGCGGCGCCCGCAAGGGCGGCCTCACCGGGCCCGCCGGCGTGCCCCGCCGGGCCCTTCGCGCACGGGTGGGCGCGCCGCGGTCACTCATACGTACCTCTCTCCGCCGCGCGGCCGGCCGCGGCCACCCGGCTCATCGGTCCCTCACACCCCTTGTGTACCCACCGGGCGCCGTCCGCGGCACCGCCCCGCGCGTGCCGTGGCCGCGTGTGCGGGCGGCGCACTCGCGTTCGTCGGCGATGACGGGGAAAGATAAGGCGTCGAGTGATCGATCAACCGATGCGGAGGAACGGACTCATGCCGCACGAGCGAGCAGGCAGGCCGGCCGGTCCCGAGGACCTTGTCGACGTTGCCCGGCTGGTCACGGCGTACTACGCGCTGCACCCGGACCCCGGCGAGCCGGCGCAGCGGGTGGCGTTCGGAACCTCGGGCCACCGGGGTTCGTCACTGGCGAGCGCGTTCAACGAGGACCACATCGCCGCCACCAGCCAGGCCATCTGCGAATACCGGGCCGGTCAGGGCACCGACGGCCCGCTCTTCCTGGGCGCCGACACGCACGCGCTGTCGGAGCCCGCGAAGGTGACCGCGCTGGAGGTGTTCGCCGCCAACTCCGTGACGGTGCGCATCGACAGCGCGGACGGCTACACCCCGACCCCGGCCGTCTCCCACGCCATCCTCACCCACAACCGGGGCCGCAGCACCGGCCTCGCGGACGGTGTGGTGGTCACCCCGTCGCACAACCCGCCGGCCGACGGCGGCTTCAAGTACAACCCGCCGAGCGGCGGCCCCGCGGCCTCCGACGCGACCTCCTGGATCCAGGACCGGGCCAACCAGATCATCGCCGGGGGCCTGAAGGACGTCCGGCGGGTGCCGTACGCCCGTGCCCTGGCCGCCGACACCACCGAGCGGTACGACTTCCTGGGCACCTACGTCGACGACCTGCCGAGCGTGCTCGATCTGGACGCGGTCCGCGCGGCCGGTGTGCGCATCGGCGCCGACCCGCTGGGCGGGGCGTCCGTCGCCTACTGGGGCCGGATCGCCGAGACGCACCGGCTCGACCTGACCGTCGTCAACCCGCACACCGATCCCGCCTGGCGGTTCATGACGCTCGACTGGGACGGCCAGATCCGCATGGACTGCTCGTCGCCGTACGCGATGGCCTCGCTCATCGAGCAGCGCGACCGCTTCGCCATCGCCACCGGCAACGACGCCGACGCCGACCGGCACGGCATCGTCACCCCGGACGCGGGCCTGATGAACCCCAACCACTACCTCGCCGTGGCCATCTCCTACCTCTTCGGCCACCGCGAGCAGTGGCCCGCCGGGGCGGGCGTCGGCAAGACGCTGGTGTCCTCCACGATGATCGACCGCGTCGCCGCCGACCTGGGCCGCCGGCTGGTCGAGGTGCCGGTCGGCTTCAAGTGGTTCGTGGACGGGCTGGTCAGCGGCGACCTCGGCTTCGGCGGCGAGGAGTCGGCGGGCGCGTCGTTCCTGCGCCGGGACGGCTCGGTGTGGACGACCGACAAGGACGGCATCATCCTGGCCCTGCTCGCCTCCGAGATCACGGCCGTCACCGGCCGCACACCGTCCCAGCACTACGCCGACCTGACCGCGCGTTTCGGCGCCCCCGCCTACGCCCGGATCGACGCGCCGGCCTCGCGCGCCGAGAAGGCCCTGCTGGCGAAGCTCTCTCCGGCGCAGGTCACCGCGGACACCCTGGCGGGCGACCCGGTGACCGCCGTCCTCACCGAGGCTCCCGGCAACGGGGCGGCCATCGGCGGGATCAAGGTGACCACGGACAGCGCCTGGTTCGCGGCCCGGCCCTCGGGAACCGAGGACGTCTACAAGGTGTACGCCGAGTCGTTCCAGGGGCCCGACCACCTCGCCCGGGTCCAGGAGGAGGCCAAGGCGGTGGTCGCGGCCGCGCTCAGCGGCTGAGCCCACCACCTGGCCCCCGCCCGGGCACCTTGGTCACCGCCGGGGCAGCGGTGGGACGCGGTGGGACGCGGCCGGGCCCGGTACCGGGCTCAGCCGCGTCCCCGCCCTCCGTCCAGGCGCTCCAGCACGGCACCGGCCATGGCCTGCTCGCCCTTGGCGTTGGGGTGGGCGGGGGCGGCGGGGGAGGCCGGCTGAAGCGGCTCGATCCAGCGGTCCGCGGGAGCCTTGCACATGTCGTGTCCGCGGGTGGGCCCGTAGGTGTCGACGTACTCCGCGTGGTTCCACGCGGCCACCGCGCGCAGCATCAGGTTCAGCCGCTTGCCGGTGTCCCGCAGATAGGGGAAGTCCTGGGCGCCGAAGGGCACCGCGGGGAAGCAGCCGCTGCCGTCGTCGGGCAGCAGGTCGGGATAGCCGACGACGAGGACACGCGCGTGCGGCGACCGGGCGTGCACGGCCCGCAGCACCCGGTCGACCTTCGGGGCGGCCTGGGCGACGGCGAGCGTCAGCCGGTCGTAGCCGGAGGAGGAGTAGTAGCGCTGGCACGGGTTGCCGGCCGGGTCCTGGACGCCGAGGCGGGCACAGGTGCCGATGATGGTGCCGAAGCCGATGTCGTTGCCGCCGATCTGGAGGGTCACCAGGTCGGTGTCCCGGCGCAGCGCGTCCAGCTGGGGGCCGTTGGTGCCCTGCGCCTTCCACATCTCCTCGGTGGTGGCGCCGCCGCAGCTGACGTCCTTGAACGCCGTGACCCCGGTCGCCGCCGCGACGAGCGAGGGGTAATTGTGGTCGGAGCGGGCACAGTTCGCGTCCACCTGCCCCGGAATGCCGGGGCCCGAGGTGTAGGAGTCCCCGAGGGCCACGTAGGCCGCCTCGTGGCCGTGCCGGTGGGTCTGCGCCGCGGCGGGCACCGTGGACGCCGCGACCAGGGCGCAACCGCCCAGCGCCGCCGCGAGCGCGACCGCCCGTGCGTGGCCCGCGGTCGTTCTGGCCGGTCGTGCGCTGCCGTTCGCCATGAATCCCACCCCTGATCGCTCTCCGGCGCACGAAACCGCCGCACCGAGGCGGCGGTTCGCGCGTTCACGTGGCTTGTATACCGTCCAGTAGGTCGCCGGGGCCATAAGCGGGACGCGACCAACTGCGCGGCCGGGGAGGGGGAACCCGGATCAGGCGGCGGTCGCCGCGGGCGCGGCCTCCTGCACCTGGAGGAGGGAGTCGTCCTCGGGCCGGGCACCGGAGAGGCGGTGGCGCGCGGCGATGAGCGCCATGTCGACGTCCCGGGTACCGGTGGCCACGCACAGGGTGTAGGAGACGTCGGCCAGCCGCTGCTGGACCTCGGGGGTGCTGTCGTCGGCCCCGAGCAGCGTCAGCGCCTCGTACTGGGCGATCAGGTCGGTCAGTACGGCGGGGTGCGCCATCAGCATGGAATGCCCTCCCTGGTGCGATGCCTCGGTGCGACAAAGCGATCAACAAGTCGCTGCGCGAATACCCCGGCCGGCGCCGCACATGCACCCCGCCTTCACAACCGTCCCCGGCAGTCCCGGAAGTCCCGGCCGCACCGGGCCGCCGGGCGTCCGCGAGCCGCCGACGGGCCTTCCCGCCCGGCGGTTTCCGGCCGCCGGCCGCCAACTGCCGTACGCCCGGAGGCCGGAAAGCGGCGTCTGGCCGGGATGCGGCCCCCGCGCACCCGCGGTGTCCGGTGTCCCGGTCGCCCGGGGCGTCACGTCCCCGCCAATGCCGCAGGTATGCGCCACGGTCGCGCGGGCCGCCCGAAGCCCGGCGCCGCGACCGCCCTGCGGCGCACGTGCACGGCCCGCACACCGTCGTCACAGGTCCGACGCACCGCCTTCACGGCGGGCGCACTTCCGGCCGATCCCGGACGCGGGCCCGCCCGGCGGGGCAGACGCGGTGCGCGCCCCGTGCCTAGCCTCCCGGGCCATGCGATCACCTCTGCCGAGACACCTCGGTCTCACCGCCGTCCTCGCCCTCCTCCTCGCCGTGTTCGGGTTCGCCCCCGGCGCCGACGCGGCCGATCCCGCGCCCGCCACGCTGGCCTTCGCCACCGACACCCCGACCACCACCCCCGGGGGGACGGTCAACCTGTCGATGACCATCACCAACAACCGGACCTACGACATCTGGTTCGTCCACCAGACGATCGACCCCACCTGGCTGACCACCCAGCGCCCGGACCTGAAGTACGGCTTCACCGGCTGCAGCCTGGCCACGGCCGGCGGGAGCACGCCCTGTTCCGGCACCGGTCCCGCCGACCTCGGGCCCGACTACGGCACCACCGTCCCGCCCGGGCAGAGCCGCACCGTCACGCTGACGCTCCAGATCGCGGCCGACTCCGGGTGCAACGGCGACATCGGCTTCTACTCGTACGTCTACGCCGAGTTCAGCGACAGCGCGAACACCAGTGCCGGTCCCGTATACACGCCCGAGACACGGGTGCTGTGCGCGTGACAGCACACCGGGGTCCCGAAATGCGGCGTGAGACACGGTTCCGTCGCACGTTGTCCTGAATCGGACTCCGGCCACTGCCCCCGTGTCGTGAGGCCCGCGGCCCGCCGCCCGGCGGACCCCGGTGGCCCGCCGGTCCGGCGTCCGCGTCCCCGACCAGCGCGGTGGGTTCCGGCCGGGCGGCGGGCGGCATGGCTCGGGCGACGCTGGAGAACCCCTCCGGGTTGCCTGGATGTCCTGATGGACACCTGCGCTTTTCCGTCACGTTTCGCGACATGACCACGAAAGCTACACAGAGACATCACCATGTGACGCAACGGATGCGCGACGACTGGCCTCGGAGGGGGAGCCGGCGCCGCGCAGGGGGTGCGTCCGCTCCATGGGAGCCGTGCTCACCCCTGCCCGGGGAGGGGACTTCACCGCATGAAGCGGACCATACGCACCGCTGTGCTGACGGCGGCCGCGCTCGTCGCCGCGCTCGGCCTGCCGACCCAGGCGGCCCAGGCGGCCGAGGCCGACAGCACCGCACCGCGCATCGACCTACGGGTCCTGCTGGTGAGTGACGGGGGACCGGCCACCGACGCCATCGCGGCCGAACTGGACGCGGCCGGAACGCCGTACACCCGGATCGACCTCGGCAGCGCCGGCCGGCCGACGATCGACGCCGCGTTCCTCGCCGACACCGCCGACGGGCGGCCGCGGGCCAGGTACCAGGCCGTGGTCCTGCCCGACGACAACCCGTTCCCGGCCGGTTCCACCGAGATGACGGCACTGGCCGCCTACGAGCAGACGTACGCGGTCCCCCAGGTCGACGCCTACACCTACGCCCGTCCCGAGGCGGGGCTGCGGTACCCGGTCGACGGCGGTTACTCGGGCAGCGTCGACGGCGTGCGGGCGCAGGTGACCGACGCCGGGCGGGCCGGCCCCTTCGGCTACCTCGACGGTGCGGTGCCCTTCGAGGACAACTCACCGACCGTCGGCGAGAGTTACGCCTACCTGTCCACCCCCGCCCCCGGCGCGGACTTCACCCCGTACGTCGACGCGCCCGTCCCCGGCGGCTCCGGGCGGGGCTCGCTGGTGGGGGAGTACCGGCACGACGGACGCCGCGAACTCGTCGTCACCTTCGTCTACAACCGCTACCAGCAGCAGTTCCGGCTGCTCGCCCGGGGCATCGTGGAGTGGATGACCGGCGGCGTGCACCTCGGCGCCTCCCGCAACTACTTCGCCGTGCACGTCGACGACGTGTTCGCCGCCGACGACCGCTGGGACACGCGGCTCAACTGCACACCCGGCGACGTCGACTGCGCCGGTGCGTCGGCCGCGACGAACCCGATCCGCATGACACCCGCGGACGTCGACCAGGCCATCACCTGGCAGAACGGCCACCACATCACCTTCGACCTGGCCTACAACGGCTCCGGCAGCGTCGACCAGCGTGAGGACAACGGCGGCACCGACGCGCTCGCCGACAAGCTCGTCGCCGACCGCGACCGCTTCCGCTGGCTCAACCACACCTACACGCACGCCTTCCTCGGCTGCGTGCAGGACACCACCGTGGTGCCCTGGCGGTGCGCGACCGGCGCCGGCGGCAGCACCCAGTGGGTGAGCCGGGCCGCCATCACCGACGAGATCGCCGCCAACCGCGCCTGGGGCCACGCCGCCGGACTGCCGCTGGACGACGGCGAACTGGTCACCGGCGAGCACTCCGGGCTGCGGGTGCTGCCGCAGCAGCCCGGCGACAACCCCAACCTGGCCCTCGCCCTCGCCGGCACCGAGTGGCTCGGCTCGGACAACTCCCGCGAGCCCGGCCAGCGCACCGTCGGCCCGGCCACCACCGTCCCCCGCTACCCGATGAACGTCTTCTACAACGCGGGCCGGGCGGCCGAGGAGGTCGACGAGTACAACTGGCTCTACACCGGCCGCGCCCAGGGCGGCAGCGGCGTGTGCGAGGACAACCCGGCCACCACCACCTGCCTGCCGGCCCCGCTGGACACCGCGACCGGCTACCAGGACACCATCGTGCCGCTGGAGACCCGCATCGCCCTCGGCCACGTCCTGTCCGGCGACCCCAGGCCGCACTTCGTCCACCAGTCCAACCTCACCGAGGACCGCATCGCCTACCCGGTCCTCGACGGCGTCCTCGACGGCTACGACGCCCTGTTCGCGGACGACACCCCGGTGGTCAACCTGCGGATGAAGGCGATCGGCACCGAACTGCGGCGCCGGGCCGCCTGGCACGGCGCCGTGCACGCCGGGCAGGTCACCGCCTACCGCGTGGGCGACACCGTGACCGTCCAGGCGCCCGCGGGCGTCGCGATCACCGCGACCCTGCCCACCGGGACCCACCTGGCGGGGCAGGCCTTCGGCACCGCCTACGCGGGCCGGGTGTCCGGCTGGACCGACTCCGCCGGCGCACCCCTCACCCTCACCCTGCCGTCGTCCGCCGCGGCCCCGTCGGTGACCGCCGGAGCCGCCCCGGCCCCGGTCGCCGGCCCCGCCCCCGGCACGAAGGTCCCCGCGGGCGTCACCGAACAGGTGCCGTACACCCCGGACAGCTGAGCGGCACACCCCGCCCGCAGGCCCCGGCCACCCCGCCGGCGGCCGGGACCGGCACGACCACCCCACACTTTCAGCCGTGGAGCACATGGATGCACGTTCACCACGGCGCGCGACGCTCCGGCGCGGCGCGCGTCACCCTGCTCACCGAAGGCACCTACCCGCACAGCCACGGCGGCGTCAGCGTCTGGTGCGACCAGCTCGTCCAGGGAATGCCCGACCTCGACTTCGATGTGATCGCCGTCACCGGCACCGGCCGCGAGCCCGTCGTATGGGACCTGCCCGCCCACGTCACCGCCGTCCGGTCCGTCCCCATGTGGGGCGAGCCGCCGGCGGGCCGCCCGCCCCGCGGACGCGCCCGCAACCGGCTCACCGCCGCCCACGAGCAGTTCCTGACCGCCCTGCTGGACCCAGGCGCGGAGGACGGGTTCGCGCCCGCCCTCTACACCTTGGCGCGGGCCGCGGCCGACGGCACGCTCAGCCCCTTCCTGCGCGGCGACCGGGCCGTCGCCGTCCTGGCCGGGGTGTGGAACCGGCCCGGCCTCGCCGTCCGCGAGGCCCGGCCGACCCTGCACGACGCCGTCACCGCGACCGCCCTGCTCGAACACGCCCTGCGGCCCCTGACCGCGCCGCCCCCGCGGCACGGCGTCGCCCACGCCGTCAGCGGCGGCGTCGCCGTCCTGCCCGGCCTGGCCGCCCTGGAGCGCCACGGCGTCCCGCTGCTGCTCACCGAACACGGCGTCTACCTGCGCGAGCGCTACCTCGGCTATCGCACTGCCCCCTACCGGTGGCCGGTGAAGGCCGTCGTCCTCGGCTTCTTCCGGCTGCTGGCCGAGGAGAGCTACCGCCGGGCCGCCCTCATCACCCCCGGCAACCGCTACAACCGGCTCTGGGAGGAACAGGGCGGCGCCCACCCCGAGTCGATCCGCACCGTCTACAACGGCGTGGACCCCGCCGCCTTCCCGCCGGCCGGACCCGAGCCCGACGCGCCCACCCTGAGCTGGGCCGGACGCGTCGACCCCATCAAGGACCTGGAGACCCTCATCCGCGCCTTCTCCCTCGTCCGGGAGCGCATACCCGGGGCACGACTGCGCCTGTTCGGTGGCACCCCCCGCGGCGGGGAGGCCTACCGGGAGCGCTGCGAGGCCCTCGCCGCCGGCCTCGGTCACGCCGACGCCGTCACCTTCGAGGGCCGGGTCGACGACATCAAGGACGCCTACGCGGCCGGCAACGTCGTGATGCTCTCCAGCATCAGCGAGGGCTTCCCGTTCACCCTCATCGAGGCCATGTCGTGCGGCCGGGCCACCGTCTCCACCGACGTGGGCGGAGTACGGGAGGCGGTCGGCGACACCGGCCTCGTCGTACCGCCGCGCGACCCGGCCGCCATGGCCGCCGCCGCCCTGGAACTGCTCGGCGACCCCGCCCGCCGCCGCGCGATGGGAGAGGCCGCGCGGCTGCGGGTGATCGAGCAGTTCACGCTGCGGCAGACGATCGACACCTTCCGCTCGATCTACCTCGACCTGCCCACCCTCCGGCGGCAGCCCGCCCGGCCCGCCGCGGCCGCGCCGGCCGCCCGGCCCGCCCCCGCGGTCACCGGCACCGGGAGCCTGGCCGGATGAGCGGACCGATGGCACTCGAGCCCGGCGGGCCGGAACAGGACACCCTGGCCATCCGGCTGGCCGCGCCGCGCCCGCCCCGGCGCCGCCCGCGCTGGGCCCTCGACGACACCACCCTGGCCATCCGGCTGCCGCGCCGCGGCCCCGACGAGGAGGAGGTCAGCCGGCTGGCCGCCGAACTCGCCGACCGCGTCGGCCCCGCCGTCCACCCCTACGAAGTGGCCGCGCTGCTCGAGGCGGAGGGACTGTCGGCCGAGGTGATCAGGGACCGGTACGGGCACCCCAACCTGTTCTCGCTCGCCGCCGCGCTGTACGAACGGGTGCCCCGGACCTTCCCCGAACCCGCCCGCGGGCCCGACCCGTGGCGGCCGGACACCGTCCGCTGCCTGCTGCGCGGCGTGCTGTTCGCCCTGCCCGGCCTCGCCTACCTGCTCACCGCCCCGCTCTGGCACCCCGGACGGCACGCCGCCGCCCTGGTCGTGGCCGGACTCGTCTCCTGGGCGTGGGGACAGGCCCTCGGCCACCGCGCCCACCTGCGGATGACCACGGGCCGCCGGGAGGCCGGGCGCACCCTGCTCACCGGCGCGTTGCTCGGCGCGGCGGTGGCCACCGCGGCCGCCGTGCCGCTCGCCGGGGGCGCCGCGGTGGCCCTCGCCGCGGCCGCGCAGTCGCTGTACCTGGCGGCGGCGGGTGTCCTGCTGGTGCTGGCCCGGGAGCGACTGCTGCTGGCCGCGCTCAGCCCGCTGATCGCGGGCGCCGCCGCCCTGCCCTGGTGGGAACCGGGCGCCCGGCTGCGCACCGGCCTGGCGCTGCTGGCCCTGCTCGCCACGCTGACCGCGACCGGCCACGCCCTGCGGACCGTCCTGGCCGCCCCGGCCGCGGTCGGCGGTCGGCGGCCCCGGCTGCTGCGGTCCCTGCCGTACGGGCTGTTCGGGCTGGCCGCGGGGGTGCTCGTGCTGATCGAGGGCCGGCGGGCACCGTACGCGGTCATCGTGCTGACGGTCAGCATGGGACCGGCGGAATGGCTGCTCTACCGCTACCGGGGGCTGTCCGTCTCCGCGCTGCGCGCGACCGCCACGCCCGCCGGGTTCCTGCTGCGGTCGGCATGCGTCCTCGGCGGCTGCCTGCTCGCCTACGTCCTGCCGCTGCTGCCCGCCGCCTGGCTGACCGGCGCCGAACCGGCCGCGCTGCTGCCGCTCGCCGCCACCCTGTGGACCGCACTGCTGCTCCAGGCGTTCGGCGTGGCCTGGCCGCCGGCGGTGATCTGCCTGTCGGCCGCGGGCGCCGCCGCCGCGGTCACCGCCCTCGACCTGCCGCCCGGGCCGCTCGTCCTGCCGCTGTGCTGCGGCGCGGCCGCGCTCTGTCTGGCGGTGTGCACGCTGCGCCTGCTGGGCCGCCCCGCACCGCACGCCTGACGACCCGGGGCAGCCCCGCCCGGCCGTACCACCGCCCGACGCGTCACCCGCACGCGCACGCACGCCCGCCGGACCGCCCGGCACACCGCCGCACGCACCGGCCGCGCCACCGGCCGCGCCACCGACCGACCCACCGTTCCACCGCTCCACCGCTCCACCGACCGACCCACCGACCGACGATCAACCGACCGGAAGGACCCTTGAGTTGACCTCAGCACCGCTCGCCGCCGTCACGGGAGCCGAGGGCTTCATCGGCTCGCACCTCACCGAGGCGCTCGTCGCCCGCGGGCACCGGGTGAGAGCCATGGCCCAGTACAACTCCTTCTCCTCCTACGGCTGGCTGGAGACCCTGCACCCCGACGTCCTGGAGCACGTGGAGATCGTCCTCGGCGACGTCCGCGACCCCGGCTCCGTCCGCGGCCTGCTCGAAGGCGCCGACTGCGCCTACCACCTGGCCGCCCTCATCGCCATCCCCTACTCCTACCGGGCGCCGCACAGCTACGTGGACACCAACGTCACCGGCACCCTCAACGTGCTGGAGGCCGTGCGCGCCCTGGGCACCCCGCGGCTGGTGCACACCTCCACCAGCGAGACCTACGGCACCGCGCGGACCGTGCCCATCACGGAGGAGCACCCGATCAACACCCAGTCCCCGTACGCCGCCTCGAAGGCGGGCGGGGACCGGCTGGCCGACAGCTACCACGCCAGCTTCGGCACACCGGTGGTGACGCTGCGGCCGTTCAACACCTTCGGGCCGCGCCAGTCGATGCGCGCGGTCATCCCTACCGTCATCGGCCAGGTCGCCGCCGGGGAGCGCACCATCACGCTCGGCGACCTGCGCCCCACGAGGGACTTCACCTTCGTCAAGGACACCGCGCAGGCGTTCCTCGCGGTGGGCGGAGCCCCCGCCGAGCAGGTGGTGGGCCGCACCTTCAACGCCGGGACCGGCGGCGAGATCTCGGTCGGTGACCTGGTCGCGCTGATCGGCAAGGTGATGGACACCCCGCTCGACGTGCGCGAGGACGCCGAGCGCATCCGGCCGGCCAACTCCGAGGTCATGCGGCTGGTCGCCGACGCCACCCGGCTGACCGCGGCCACCGGCTGGCAGCCCGGCCACTCCCTGGAGGAAGGCCTGCGGCACACCGTGGAGTTCTTCCGCGACCCGGCCAACCTGGCCCGCTACAAGACCGGCATCTACAACATCTGAACCCCTGCCCGGCACACCCCGCACATCCACCAAGGAGGAGCCCCCATGCACGCTGTGATCCTGGCGGGAGGCAAGGGCGTCCGGCTGCGGCCCTACACCACCGCCCTGCCCAAGCCCCTCGTCCCCATCGGCGACCAGCACGCCATCCTGGAGATCGTGCTGCGCCAGCTGTCGGCGGCCGGCTTCACCCACTGCACCATCGCCATAGGCCACCTCGGCGAGATCATCCGCGCCTACGTCGGGGACGGCTCCCAGTGGGGCCTGAGCGTCGACTACGCCACCGAGGACAGCCCCCTGGGCACCATCGGCCCGCTGCTGAACCTGCGGGACCGGCTGCCGGAGACCTTCCTGGTCATGAACGGCGACGTGCTCACCGACCTCGACTACGCCGACGTCCTGACCCGGCACCGTGCCTCGGACGCACCGCTGACCATCGCCACGTACGCCCGCAAGGTGCACATCGACTTCGGCGTGCTGACCACCGACGCCAGCCGCGTCGTCGGCTTCACCGAGAAGCCCAGCATGGACTACCGGGTGTCCATGGGCATCTACGGCCTGACCCGCTCGACCCTCGACGGCTACACCGCGGGCCTGCCGCTGGGCTTCGACGAACTGATCCTGGACCTGCTCGCGGCCCAGAATCCGCCGTACGCCTACGACTTCGAAGGATACTGGCTCGACATCGGCCGCCCGGACGATTACGACCGGGCCAACGCGGAGTTCACCACCCGCAAGTCGCTGCTTCTCAAGGGAGCCTGAGTTCCACATGCGCATCCTCGTCCTGGGCGGCACCGGGTACCTGGGCGGTCATGTCGTCGAGCGGCTGCGTGCCCTGCCGGGCGCGCGGCTGTTCGGCGGCGGCCGCTCGCCGGACGCCGAGTTCACCGTCGACCTCGCCGCCGACCGCCCCGAGCGGCTCGCCAAGACCCTGGCCTCCGCCGCGCCCGACGCCGTGGTCAACTGCGCGGGCGCGACCGGCGGTGACGCCGTCACCCTGGCCGAGGTCAACGCCCGCGGGCCGGCCGTGCTGTGCGCCGCGCTGCGCGAGGCGGCCCCCGCGGCGCGGCTGGTCCACCTCGGGTCGGCCGCCGAGTACGGGCCCGGCGTCCCGCACACCCGGGTGGCGGAGTCGGCGGCCACCCGGCCCGTCACCCCCTACGGCGCGACCAAGCTCGCGGGCACGGTCGCGGTGACCGCCTCCGCACTGGACGCGGTGGTGCTGCGGGTGGGCAACCCGGTGGGGCCGGGCGCGCCGGTCACCGGGCTGCCCGGCCGCATCGCGGCCTCGCTGCGCACGGCCGGCGCGGACGCGGAGGCGGTACTGCGGCTCGGCGACCTGTCCGCGTACCGGGACTTCGTCGACGTGCGGGACGTCGCCCGGGCGGTCGCGCTCGCGGTGACCGTCCCCGGTCCGCTGCCGCCCGTGCTCAACATCGGCGGCGGCGCGGCCGTGCCGGTGCGCGACGTGGTGCACGGGCTGGTCCGCCGGGCGGGCTTCCCCGGCCGGATCGAGGAGGACGCGGGCGGCTCGGCGCGCTCCGCCGAGGTCTCCTGGCAGTGCTCCGACATCACCGCGGCGGCCGCCGCCCTGGACTGGCGTCCCCGGCACACCCTCGACGACGCCCTGGCGGCGCTGTGGGCGGCGGCCGCGGGCGGTGACCCGCGGCCCGGGGGCGCCGCCCCGGCCGGGGCGGCGGGCGGCGGGCGGCCGCGGTGAGCCTTCTCGTGCCGCTCTACGTGCACCCGGCGGAGGATCCGGGTGCCTGGCACCGGCTGATCGGCGCCGCCGACCGCACCTACGGGGTCGTCCTCAACCCCGCCGACGGGCCGGGCACGCGACCCGACCCGGCGTTCGCGGCGGCGGCCGCCGCGCTGCGGGCCGCCGGGGCCCGGCTGCTCGGTTACGTCGACACCGACTACGGGGTGCGCGACCGGGACGCCGTCGCCGACGACCTGCGCCGCCACCAGGAGTGGTACGCGGCCGACGGCTGCTTCCTGGACCGCGTGACCTCGGCACCGGAGGGGCTGCCCGCCTGCCGGCGCCTGGTCAGGTCGGTGCGGCGGCTCGGTGCGGCGACCGTCGTCCTCAACCCCGGCGTCCACCCGGCGCCGGGCTACCTCCGCCTGGCCGACCTGACCGTCACCTTCGAGGGGCACTGGTCGACGTACGTCTCGTCGTTCAGCAGGCCCGCCTGGACGGCACGCCATCCACCCGAGCGGCTGTGCCACCTCGTCTACGGCGTGCCCGAGGCGTTGGTGCCGCTCGCCGTGCGCACCGCCCACGAGCGGGGCGCCGCGGTCTGCGGACCCGTGACCGGTGAACCCCCCAACCCCTGGGCCGAGCTGACCCCCGCACTCACGGAAACCCGGACATGACCCGCACGACACCTGCCCGGACGGCCCGGACGGCGGGCCCGGCCCGCACGGCGCTGACCCGCGCCGCCCTGCTGGCCGCTTCCCTGGCCGCGCTCACGGGGGCCGCGCTGACCGCCTGCTCAGCTCCCGGCCACGGCCCCGACGGGCGGCACCCCGCCGGCCCGCACACCGCCCGGGCGCGGTGGCAGCCGCGCCCGGGCCTGGCCTGGCAGTGGCAGCTGAACGGCCGGGCCGACCCGTCGGTCGACGTACCCGTCTACGACATCGACGGCTTCGAGAACTCGGCGGCCGACGTGGCCCGGCTGCACCGCGCCGGCCGCAAGGTCATCTGCTACGTCAACGTCGGCGCGTGGGAGGCCTTCCGGCCGGACCACACGGCGTTTCCGCGGGCGCTGCTGGGCAGGACCGACGGCTGGAAGGGCGAACGGTGGCTCGACATCCGCCGGCGCTCCGTCCTGCGGCCGATCATGGAGCGCCGCTTCGACATGTGCCGGGACAAGGGCTTCGACGCGGTCGAGCCCGATCTGCTGGAGGGCTACGGCAACGCCACCGGGTTCCCGCTGACCGCCCGCGACCAGCTCGCCTACAACCGCATGATCGCGGACATCGCGCACGAGCGCGGTCTGTCGGTGGGCCTGAAGAACGACCTCCCGCAGATCCCGGAGCTGGTGCGCGACTTCGACTTCGCCGTCAACGAGGAGTGCGCCGAGTACGACGAGTGCGGCCGGCTCACTCCCTTCATCGAGGCCGGCAAGGCGGTCTTCCACGTGGAGTACGCCGAGCCCGCCGCGTCGTTCTGCCCCGAGTCCCGGCGGCTGCGGCTGTCGTCGATGGTGAAGAAGCCGGAACTCGGGGTGTGGCGCAGGCCCTGCTGACCGGACGGCGCGCGGGGGGCGGGGTCAGCGCAGGCGGCGGATCTCCCCGCGCACCCGGTAGAAGCCGCCGGCCGCCGGATGCACGGCGTCGACCACGTACCGGGCCCCCGCCTGCCGTATCTCGCGCGGGAACTGCACGTGCCAGCCGGGCTCGAAGCCGTCCGACACGACGTGGACCCGCAGCCGGCCGGCCTGCTGCACGCACTCCACGAGGACCCCGCCGGCCGGCGGCGCGTCCACGGTCGCCAGTGCCGCGAACGAGGTCGCGGGATCGTAGGTGGGCAGCGCGGCCGCGGACTTCACGTCGACGGCCACGGGCACCGAGCCCTGCCGGGCGGCCGTGATCGCCGCCTCCGAGGTGTCCACGCAGACCAGCGAGCCGTCGGTGGTCACCAGGTACAGCCGCTCGTCGAAGTACTGCATGGACAGCGCCGAGCCGTTGCCCGTGCGCAGCTTCCACAGCCGGGTGCCGGAGGCGTCGAAGCAGTAGACGGAGGAGGAGTTGTCCCCGGCGAAGACGTAACGGCCGTCCGGCGCGGCGGCGCACGAGTACACCACCGCGTCGCACGCGTAGGTGGCCTCGACCCGCCCGGAGGCCTTCGACAGGCGCTGCACCGCGTGGCCGGCCGTCCCGGCGTACACCGACGCCGCCTCCTGCCAGCCGAACAGCACCGCGCCGCGGGTGTCGGCGTGCCACAACTCGCCGGTGCCGTCGGGGGCGTAGGCCGTCACCCCGCCGCGGTGCCCGTGGTAGACGGCCCGCTCGTCGGCCCGCACCATCCAGCCCGCGGTACCGGACGAGCGCCTGGACCACTGGTGTTCGTCCTCGTGGTCGATCACGGTGAGGCCGCCCGAGGCGTCCGAGACGTTCAGTACGCCCTCGTGGATGTCCAGCCAGAAGATGTCGACGTCGGCGGCGATCTCGTAGGCGGCGAAGGGGAGCTTGGACGACAGGTCGTACACCCTGCCGTCGTCGCACCCGGCGTAGATCCAGAAGTCGTCGGCGACCAGGCACTTGACGCCCTCGGGCAGCCGGTAGCGGGCGAGGACCTCGCCGCCGTGGTCCAGGGTGTAGACGTCACCGGCCTGGTTGCCGGCCCAGACCCGGTCCTCGTCGACGTGGATGCCGAAGGCCGCCGAGCCGGTGCGCAGGCGCCACAGCACGGGAGCGGTGACCCGTGCCGTGGAGGGTGCGGAGCCGACCTGACGCCGGATCACGGGGCGCGGTGCGCGGCCGCCGGGCACGGCCGCCGCGTAGCCCTTGCGGACCTTCTGCTCGACCTTCCTCGCCGCGGCCGCCCGCGCCTTGGCGGGGGTGGGGAACGCCGAGGTCTGCACCTGGCCGGGCGCGCCGATGCGGCCGTAGCGCACGGTGACGGCGAGCCCGTCGACCGTCACCTCGTAGAACTTGTGCGCTCCGCCGCTGTTCTCGGACAGCTCCAGATACGTCGTCTCCGCCACGACCGTCCCTCCCCGTACGACTGTGCGGGCAACAGCCGCGCGGCGGCCTGCCCTTTCGTTGACCGCAATGTAGGACACGCCACTGACAGCGGCCCCGGGCGAAGGACGGCGGCCGAACGGCCTATGGCATGCCCTAGTCAAATCTGTCACCCTGCCAGCAGCCGCCGTCCCGCCCCCGGTGGGACGCGGCCGCGAACGGCGGTCACCGGCGACCGCACCGTGAACACGCTCACCCGCACCACGCCCACACCCGCGGCCGCCCACCGGCGCACCCCAGCCGGCCGGACGGTCACCGAGCCGGCCGGCAACCCCGGCCGCCGCAGAAGGAGTGTCGTGTGAGACCCACCCCCCACCAGGCCCTGGCCGCCTCCGCCGTGGCCGTGGCGGCGATCGCCGCCCTGTGCCTCCCGGCCGCCACCGCGGCCGCCACGCCGCCCGCCGAGCCCCTGGCCGCCGCCTGCACCCCGACGCAGGTGGTCGCCAACGGCGGCTTCGAGAGCGGGACGTCGCCCTGGAGCCAGTCCCAGACCGGCATCGTCACCAGCCGTACGGGCCAGAGCGCCCACGCCGGCACCAGCTACGCCTGGCTCGACGGCGTCGGCGGCACGCACACCGACACGCTCTCCCAGAGCGTCACCGTCCCGACCGGGTGCACCACCGCCACGCTCACGTTCTGGCTGCACATCGACACCGCCGAGACCACCTCGTCCACGGTCTACGACAAGCTGACGGCCAAGCTCGGCGGCACCACGCTGGCGACGTACTCCAACCTCGACAAGAACACCGGCTACGTGCGCAAGTCGGTCGACGTCTCCGCGTTCGCCGGCCAGACCGTCAGCCTGTCCTTCACCGGCACCGAGGACTCCAGCCTCCAGACCAGCTTCGTCCTCGACGACGTCGCCCTCGACACCTCCGGCACCACCACCCCGCCCGCCGACTCCACGCGCACCCCGGCCGCGCCCTCCTACACCGTCAGCCTCAGCAGCAACACCAGCGGCACCAACTGGACCGGTCACGAGAGCGTGAGCTTCACCAACGCCTCCGCGACCGCGCTCAGCGAGGTGTACCTGCGGCTGTGGGACAACTACCACGGCACCTGCTCCGCCATGCCGATCACCGTCGGCAACGTCACGGGCGGCACCGCGGGCGCCCTCTCCGTCGACTGCACCGCCCTGAAGGTCACCCTGCCGGCGCCGCTGGCGCAGGGGCAGAGCGCGACCGTCGGCTTCGACCTCGGCATCACCGTCCCCAGCGGCGCCGACCGCTTCGGCTACGACGGGGCCTTCAGTTTCATCGGCAACGCCCTGCCGGTGCTCGCCGTCCGGGACGCCTCCGGCTGGCACCTGGACCCGTACACCAACAACGGCGAGTCGTTCTACTC
Source organism: Streptomyces sp. NPDC041135 (assembly GCF_055592085.1). NCBI lineage: Bacteria > Bacillati > Actinomycetota > Actinomycetes > Kitasatosporales > Streptomycetaceae > Streptomyces > Streptomyces sp. NPDC041135. The sequence goes on along the minus strand of NZ_JBVIYZ010000007.1, from coordinate 333,335 downwards.
GCTGGCCGCCGACTTCAAGGTGACCCTCGACCACCCCAGCACCCTGCTGGTGCCCGCGACCGGCACCTCCACCGACACCCCCGGCACCGGCGGACGCACCGTCACCACCGCCACCGCCACCAAGGTGCGCGACTTCGCCTGGGCCGCCGGACCGTTCAGCAAGATCTCCGGCACCTCGGCCGGCGGCGTCCCGGTGAACGTCTACTCCGTGTCGGGCATCAGCTCCACCAGTGCCCAGTCGATGCTCAGCACCGCCAGGTCGGCCGTCGACGCGCACGCCGCCCGCTTCGGCGCCTACCCCTACGGCGAGCTGGACGCCGTGATCGACAACAACTACTGGTTCGGCGGCATGGAGTACCCCGGCTTCGTCCTGGACCTGGTCAGCACCACCGCGCTCACCCATGAGATCGCCCACCAGTGGTGGTACGGCATCGTCGGCGACGACGAGTACAACAGCCCCTGGCTGGACGAGGCGTTCACCGACTACTCCACCGACCTGGCGCAGAACAAGACCGGCACCGGCTGCTGGAGCAGCGTTTCCTGGGCCTCCTCCACAGAGAAGATCACCAACTCGATGGCCTACTGGGACGCCCACTCCTCGCGCTACTCCACCGTCGTCTACGGCTACGGCAAGTGCGCCCTGCACGACCTGCGGCGGCTGATCGGTGACACCGCCATGGCGACACTGCTGAAGGACTACGCCACGGCGCACTGGTACGGCGTCTCGACCACGGCGGAGTTCAAGGCCGCCGCACAGGCCGCCACCGGCACCGACCTCACGTCGTTCTGGACCCAGCACCGCATCGACGGCTGACCGGCAGCGATCGCGCCGCGGCCCACGCCCCCGGGCGCCGGCCGCGGCGCACCCGTCCCCTCATCCGTCCCGGCCGCGGTCCGCCACCCGCATGGACCACGTGGGTCACCGGGACGGGGCTCATTGAGCGCATCCCGGAGTGCGGCGGGGCGCGGGGACGGTTCAGATGGGTCTCGTGCAAAGATCGATAACTTTCCTCCGCGGCCGCCCGCGCTGTGCCGTCACCGGCGCCCTCACCGGCCTTGTCCTGTTCCTCTCCGCCTCGACGGCCGTCCCCGCGGCCGCCGAGGACACGCCCGCGCGCGGCAGTGCCTACATGGGCCTGGGCGTGCTCACCCATGAGGGCGCCGAGGAGATCCCGCCCGGCGAGTCCCCGGACCCGCGAGCGGGCCAGCTCGAAGGCGTGGACGTCTCCAGCTACCAACGCGACGTCGCCTGGCCGACCCTGTGGAGCAGCGGCGTCAAGTGGGCCTACACCAAGGCGACCGAAGGGACGTACTACCGCAACCCCTACTTCACCCAGCAGTACAACGGCGCCTACGACACCGGCATGGTCCGCGGCGCCTACCACTTCGCCACCCCCGACACGACCGGCGGCGCCACCCAGGCCGACTACTTCGTCGACCACGGCGGCGGCTGGTCCAAGGACGGCAAGACCCTGCCCGGCGCCCTGGACATCGAGTGGAACCCGTACGGCGACGACTGCTACGGCAAGTCCAAGAGCGGCATGGTCACCTGGGTCCGCGACTTCCTGAACCGGTACAAGGCCCGGACCGGCCGGGCCGCCGTCATCTACACCTCGACCAGCTGGTGGAGCCAGTGCACCGGCGGCTACACCGGCTTCGGTGCCAGCAACCCGCTGTGGGTCGCCCGGTACGCCTCGGCCGTCGGGGCGCTGCCGGCGGGCTGGTCGTCGTACGCCATGTGGCAGTACACCTCGACCGGTCCGACGGTCGGGGACCACGACAAGTTCAACGGTTCGCTGGACGCGCTGCGGGCCCTGGCCACCGGCTGACCCGGGTTCCACGGCGAGGCCGCCCGGCCTGGACGCCGCACGCCGCCGGTACCGACGCCGGCGGCGTGCGGCGTCGGCGTGCCGGTCATCCGCGGAAGGCGCCGGCGTGGTCCCGGGCCCAGGCGGCGAACGTGCGTGGCGGACGGCCGGTGAGCTCGCGCACGGTCCCGGTGAGGGCGGCCGGGGTGCCGTCGGCCGCCCGCCACCAGTCGAGGAGGGCGTCCGCGTAGGCGGGCGGCACGTACGGTGAGGCCTCCTGCCGCCACTCCCGCGGGCTGACGTGCCGCCAGGCGGCGGGCCTCCCGGTGACGCGGCCGAGGATGCCGAGCTGTTCGGCGAACGTGAGCGACTCGGGGCCGGTCAGCGTGTAGGCCCGGCCGGCGAGCGCGGGGTCGGTGAGGACGGCCAGGGCGGCCCCGGCGACGTCGTCCTCATGGATCGGGTCGCCGTGGGCGTGCGGAAAGGGCAGGCCGACCGGCCGGCCGGAGCGCAGGTTCCCGCTCCAGGCCAGCGCGTTGTTCGCGAACGCGCCGGGGCGCAGCGCCGTGGTGCGCAGGGGAGCGGCGCCGAGGGCCCGCTCCACGTCGAGGTGTGTCCTGGCCAGCGGGTTGCCGTCGGGGTCGGGGGTGAGGACGGCCGCGGACGACAGCACGACCACGTGCTCGACGCCCGCCCTGACGCATTCCCCGGCGAACTCCTCGGCGCGGGACGGCTCGGCGTAGAGGAAGACGGAGGTGACGCCCTCGAGCGCGGCCGGGAACGTGGACGGGTCGGTGAGGTCGCAGTGGACGGTGTCCGGGCCGTCGGGCCGGCTGGACGCGGCACGGCAGCCGATGCCGCGGGCGTCGAGGAGCCGGCGCAGCGCGCGGGCGACCGCACCGCGGCTTCCGGTGACGAGAACGGTCATGGGGGCACTTCCCTGAAGGAGAGGCGGAGCGGCGGTGCGCGGACGCGCACGGCGGCGGCACGGAGGTTCGTGCGCTCCACCCATCATAGCCTGTGTTGCGCATCTTCTGTGTCACGCAAATAAAATGCGGTGATCCGGTCCGCCCTCCTCCGGGCGGCTCCCGGCAACTTGCGGAAAGTTTCTGCAACTTGTTGCCAGTGGGACGGCCGGCTGTTTGACTCGGCTGCCGACGACGGTCCCGAGAGGAAACCCATGACCACGAGCACCGATGTCCTCGTCCTCGGCGGCGCGGGCGTGGACACGATCGTCCACGTCCCCGAACTGCCGGTCCCGTTCGTCGACAGCCATATGATCCGGCCGGGGATCGAGGCCCGGGCCGGACAGAGCGGCGACTTCGTCGCGGTCGGCCTGAGCGCCCTGGGGCTGCGCACCCACCACCTCGACATGCTCGGCGACGACCACGAGGGCGACCTGGTCCGCCGCCTGCACCGCGACCGCGGCATCCCCCTCACCGCGATCCCGCAGCCCGCGGGCACCAAGCGTGCGGTCAACCTGGTCGGCCCCGACGGCCGGCGGCTCTCCCTCTACGACGACACCCGCTCCCGGCAGTCCGACCGGTTCCCCGAGGCCACCGTCCGTGAACTGGCCGCCGCCGCCCGCCACGCGCACGTCGTCATCACCCACCCGTGCGCCCACGCCCTGCCCCTGCTGCGCGAGGCGGGGCTCACCCTCTCGACCAACCTGCACGACTGGGACGGCGTCAACCCGTACCACGAGCCGTTCGCCCTGGCGGCGGACCTGGTCTTCGTCTCCACCACCGCCCTGACCGACCCCGAGCGCACCATGCGGGACATCGCCGCACGCGGCCGGGCCCGGATCGTGGTCGCCACCGCCGGTGCCGAAGGGGCGTACCTGCTGGCCGGCGGTGAGCTGGCGCACGTGCCGGCCGTCACGCCGCCCGCTCCCGTGGTCGACTCCAACGGCGCCGGCGACGCCTTCGCCTCCGGCTTCCTGCTCGGCTGGCTCGGCGGCGAGGAGCCGCGGCGCTGCGCGCTGTACGGCGCGATCGCCGGGGCCCACGCCTGTACCGTCCCCTCGACCCGCACCGACGCCGTCACCCGCGACGGGCTGCTGGCCCGCGCCGCGGAACTCGACGCCGGCTTCGAGCTGTCGATGGCCGCCGCGGACCCGGCATGACGGGGACGGGCGTGATGGAGACGGGCACTGACGGAGCCGGGCGGGCGGGGCGGGTGCGGCGGGTCACGTGCCGGCGGGGACCAGTTGGTGGGCCAGCCGGTGGGCCTCGGTGAGCAGCGCGCCGTAGGTGGCGACCTCGTCGGGGTCGTCCGGCCGCGACCGGGTGAGGTGGCCGCGCAGCGCGTCCAGCGTCCCGTGCAGCTCGTCGACGGCCTCCCGCAGTTCCTCGTCGCCGCGGTGCCCGAACCGGCTGTGGTTGTACAGGCGCACGGCATGCGCGGTCTGCCGCAGGAACCGCGCGTAGCGGCGGGCCAGTTCCGGCTGCGGCCGGACCGCCGAGCGGCTCTCCGACGAGGCCTCCAGGACGGTCCGGGTCACCCCGGCCGTGTGCACGGCGGCGTACTCCAGCGTCAGCACCGCGTCGTCGTACTCCTTGCCCGGCGGCGGCATGCGCCCGGCGCGCCCGCGCAGGTTGACCCGCAGGCTCTCGTGGCTCCTGCCGACGGCGGTGCGGGCCTGCTCGACCAGCCCCCGCAGGCGCAGCGCGCGGCGGTGCCAGACGTCGGCCTCCCCGGCGTCCCACCGGTCCGCGGCCAGTCCGTCGGCCACCGCGCACAGGATGTCGTGCGTCTCGAGGGTGGCCTCCCGCAGCGTGGCCCGGGTGTCGTCGAGGTACACCGGGGGCCGGATCAGCGCGTTGACCGCGATGCCGACCAGGGCGCCGAAGAGCGACTCGGTGATCCGGGCGGTGGAGGTGGCGACACCGATGGTGCTGTTGGTCAGCACGAACAGGGCGCCGGTGGCCGCGTAGATGCCCTGGCTGCCCAGCCGCCGCCAGTGACCCAGCAGCACCACGGTCGGCAGGACGAGCGCCATGGCCGTCATCCGGTCGTGCAGGAGCAGCGCCACCGCCGTGGCCACCACCGTGCCGGTCGTGACCGCCGCCAGCTGCCGCAGCCCGTCGGTGATCGACCGGTAGACGGTCGACTCGACCAGGACGACCGCCACCCAGGGCGCGACGAACGCCATGGGTGCCTCCAGCCACCAGCCCGCCACCGCCCAGGCCAGCCAAGCGGCCAGCGCCGCCTTCAGTGCCTGCACGGCCACGTCCCGCTCACGGCCCGGCCCGGCGCACGCACGCCGCACCGCCTGCCACGCCTCCCGCAGCGCCCGTTCCGCCCGCCGTACCGGATGTCCCACCGACCGCAATGTCCCTCGCCTTCCACGCATGGCCAAACGCCCCGGGTGCCACGGCCGGGCACATCCATGCGGCCGTCCCGCCCGGGGTGGCGAGCGCCACGCCGCCCGCCGCGGCCGTCCGGCCCGCCACCGGGAAGCGGTGTGGCGCGGAGTGCGTAGTCGGGCGCACGCGGGTTACCCGGCGCACATGGCGAGACTGCATCTTCCCGGGACCAACGACCACCGCGACGCCGACGGGGCGCCGGAGCACCGGCCACCCAGCCCCGAAGAGGCCGGGCCGGGCCCGGACGTCGAACGGCGCGCGCCGGACACCCCGACGAAGCTGCCCAGAGGGGCGTGGGGCGCCGTGATGAAGGGCGCCCTGAAGGAGTTCAAGGACGACGAACTGTCCGACCGGGCCGCCGCGCTGACCTACTACGGCGTGCTGTCGCTGTTCCCGGCCCTGCTCGTACTCGTCTCCATGCTCGGCATCACCGGCAAGTCGGCCACCGACGAGGTCCTCTCCAACCTCCAGAAGCTCACCCCGGGCGCGGCCCGCGACATCATCACCCGGGCCGTCGAGCAGTTGCAGGGCAACTCCGGTACCGGCTCGGTCATGGCGGTCGTCGGTGTCGTGCTCGCCATCTGGTCGGCGTCCGGGTACGTCGGCGCCTTCATCCGCACCGCCAACGCGGTGTACGACATGCCCGAGGGCCGCCCGGTGTGGAAGGTCCTGCCGGTGCGCGTCGGGCTGACGGTCGTGCTGATGCTGCTCGCCGTGGCCAGCGCGCTGATCGTGGTGTTCACCGGCGGTATCGCCCGGCAGGCGGGCAACGCCCTCGGCATCGGCGACAGCGCCCTGACGGTGTGGTCGATCGCCAAGTGGCCGCTGCTGGTCGTGCTGGTCACGGTCATGATCGCGATGCTGTTCTGGGCCAGCCCGAACGCCAAGGTGAAGGGCTTCAAGTGGATCACCCCGGGCAGCTTCATCGCCCTGGTGATCTGGATGATCGCCTCCGCGGGGTTCGCCTTCTACGTCGCCGGATTCGCCTCGTACAACAAGACCTACGGCACCATGGCCGGCGTCATCGTCTTCCTGGTGTGGCTGTGGATCAGCAACCTCGCCATCCTGCTGGGCCTGGAGTTCGACGCGGAGACCATGCGCCAGCGCGCGATCGCCGGCGGCCTGCCGCCGACCGCCGAGCCGTACACGCAGCCGCGTGACACCCGCACCTGGACCGAGGACGACGTACGCCGGCTGAACGAGGCCAACGAGGCGCAGATCGCCAACGGGCCGCAGTCTCCCGAGAAGTCCGAGGATGCGGCCGGCCCGGCGGACGGGACCCACGAGACCCGCGAGACGCACGGCACCCCCTGAGCCCCGCCCCCTCATGAACCGCCCCGCCTGACCGGCCCCGCCACCTTCGAGGGCCGGGCCGGTCCCGTGGCGCGCCGTCAGGTGGCCCGGGTGCCGCCGCCGCGGCGGATACGGCCCAGGAGGTCGCGGTGGTAGGCGGCGAGCCCGCCCTGCGGGACGGGAGCGGGGCTGCCCGAGAGGGTGTACCACTCGTCGTCGTGCTGGACGTGGACCCTGGCGGACTGCCGGTCGGACTGGAGGGTGGTGGCGATGACGAGGTCTCCGGTGACGACACCGACTTCGTCGGTCATCGCTCCGCCCGGGCCTGCGGTGACCCGGTCGACGTACTGATCGGGGCTGGGAGGATGGCTCATGCGTCGCAAGTCTCCAGCATCGGCAGCGGCATGTCCGTCTCCGCCGCGGTGATGTCGCGGCGTGTCCCGCGCCGTCCTCGCCGGGGCGCCGCGGCCTACAGCGTCCGCGCGACCAGCAGGGCGACGTCGTCGTGGTCGTCGGGGTGGCGCAGGCCGTACAGCAGCAGGTCGCAGGTCTCCTCCAGGGGCCGTTGCGGCTCGTCGAGGAACCCCAGCAGGATGTTCAGACGGTCGTCGATGGGATGCTGCCGGGTCTCGACGAGGCCGTCGGTGTAGAGGACCAGCAGATCGCCGGGACCCAGTTCGGCCGTGGTGGTCTCGAAGCGGACGCCGCCGACGCCGAGCGGCGCTCCGGGCGGCAGGTCCAGCAGCGTCGGCGCCCGGCCGGGGTGCGACAGCGCGGGCGGCATGTGTCCGGCGTTGGCAATGCGGCACAGCCTGGTGTGCGGGTCGTACACCGCGTACAGGCAGGTCACGATGTAGTGCTCCAGATCGCAGGTGATCTTGTCGAGGTGCTGGAGCACCGCCTCGGGTTCGAGATCGAGGTCGGCGTAGGCGCAGGTGGCGGTGCGCAGCCGCCCCATGGTGGCGGCGGCGTCGATGCCGTTGCCCATGACGTCGCCGACCACCAGGGCCGTCTTGTCATCGGCCAGCGGGATGACGTCGTACCAGTCGCCGCCGACCTCGCTGGTGGCCTGGGCGGGCTGGTAGCGGGAGGCCAGTTCCAGGCCGGTGTGGTGCGGCGGGTGGTCGGGCAGCAGGCTGCGCTGGAGGGTGAGCGCGGTGTTGCGCACGCTCTGGAACCAGCGGGCGTTGTCGATGGCCACGGCGGCCCGGCCGGCGATCTCGCCGGCCAGCACGACGTCGTCCTCGTCGAACGGCACCGGGTTGCGGGTGCGTTTGAGGTCGAGGGCGCCGAGCACCTCGCCGTGCGCGATCAGCGGCACGGCGAGGTAGGAGTGCACGCCGGCCTGGGCCAGCAGCGCGCCGCCCTCGGCGTCCCGCGCGATGCGGGGCAGATCGCGTTCGCCGACGTGCGGCACCAGGACGGGTCTGCCGGTGTGCACGCACAGGGTGACCAGCCGGTCGGCCTCGTATGAGGCGAGGTCGCCGGGCGGGTCGGCGGCCCCCAGCGCCGGTGTGGGGTGGGAGGCCTTGAGGGCCAGGGCGCGGAAGAGTTCGGGCCCGTTGTCCGGTCTGCGGGAGCGGCGGCAGGCGAGGGCGGAGTCCAGGATGTCCACGGCGACCACGTCGGCGAGGACCGGGGCGGCGATCTCGGCCAGCTCGTGGGCGGTGTGCTCCACCTCCAGCGTGGTGCCGACCCTGGCGGACGCCTCGGCGATGAGCGCCAGACGCCGCCGCGCCCGGTCGGCCTCCCCGGCCGCCCGGTGCCGTTCGGTGACGTCGACGACCGAGGCGGCCGCGCCCAGCACCCGCCCCCCGGGGTCCTCCAGCCGGTAGAAGGACAGCGACCAGGCGTGCTCGTGGTCGGGATCGCCCGGGGGCCGGCCCACCTGGTACTGGTCCAGCAGCGGAGTCCCGGTGGTGAGCACCTGGCGCAGCGCGGACTCGATGGTGTCCAGGTCCGGCAGGGGCAGGGTCTCGCGCAGATGCCGCCCGATGTGCTCCTCGGCGGGGATGCCGTCGATGCGCTCCAGCGCCGGGTTGGCCAGCAGGTAGTTCAGATCGGGGTCCAGCAGCGCCAGGCCGATGGGGGACTGGTTGATCAGCCGCTCGCACAGGGCCAGGTCGGTCTCCACCCGTTGCAGCAGGGTGTGGTCGGCGGCGATGCCCAGCGCGTACACGTCCCCGAGGTCGTCCAGCAGCCGCATGGCGCGGAACTCCGTCAGGCGGCTGCTGCCGTCCTTGTGCCGGATCGGGAAGGCGCCCGCCCAGCCCTGCCCGGTCCGCAGCACCTCGGCGAACAGGCCCTCGACCGACTGCAGTTGCTGGGGGTGGACGAGTATCCGCGCCGCGTACTGGCCGAGGGCCTCCTCGGCGCTCCAGCCGAACAGCTCCTCCGCCTGCGGGGTCCAGAAGACGATCCGCCCGCGGACGTCCAGGGCCACCGCGGCCACGCTCAGCACGTCGAGCAGGCCCGTCGGCCGGGGCCTCCCGGGCCCTTGCTCGTCCGGGCCGGGCCGGAAGGAATCCACTGCCATCCGACAACCACCTCCACCCGCCGGCCGGTCGGGCCCCGGCGGCCCGCGGAACGCTGTGGAGCAGCGCGCGCGTGCCCGGTGCCCGACTTCCCGGCCCTTCCATGCTGCCCCCGCTCGGGCGTCAGCCCCAACCGGACGGCCACCGGACGGCACGATGCCCGCCCCGGCGGGGGCGCCGTGCGGAACCCGCGGACAAGCAGGACGATGGACCCAGTGAGGGATGGGAGCGATGGATTCTGCGCGAAACGGATTCGACGCCCCGCTGTCCGCTGCGGCGCCCGCGGGGGCACACGAGCCGTTGGACGCGTCGAGCGACGCGGCGGCGATCGTCACGGTGGGCGGCACGGTCCTCGGCTGGACCCGTGGCGCCGAGGCCCTGCTCGGCCACCCGGCGGCGGACGTGGTCGGCCGCTCCGTCGCCCGGCTGCCGTCGGTGCCCCACGACGCGGTGCGGGCCGCCGGCATCGTGGAGCGGTGCCGCGCCGGCATGGGCTGGAGCGGGCTCGTCCCGGTACGGCACCGGGACGGCCGCCTCCTCGAGGTCGACCTGCGGGTGTCCGCGTCCTTCGGTGTCGGCGCGCAGGAGTGCCTCCTGCTGTCGACCCGGGTGCGCCGGCCGCAGTGGACGGTGGGCCAGTCCGTCCTGGACGGCTTCCTGACCCGCTCACCCGTCGGCATGGCCGTGGTCGACACCGATCTGCGGTGCCTGTGGCTGAACGACACCCTCGAGCACTTCGCCGGCGTCCCCCGGGAACAGCGCCTCGGACGCCGGCTGAGCGAGGTGCTGCCGGGGATGCAGGCGGAGGCCCTCGAGGGATTGATGCGCAAGGTGCTGGCCACGGGGGAACCGGTCACCGACTACGAGTACGTGGGCTGGAGCTGGGCCGACCCGCACCGCAGGCACGCCTACTCCACCTCGTTCTTCCCCCTGCTCGGCCCGGCCGGCACCGGCGAAGGCGTCACCGGGGTCTGCTACATGGTCCTGGACGTCACCGAGCGGTGGACCGCCCGCCGGCTGCTGTGCCTGGTCAACGAGGCCGGCAGCAAGATCGGCAGGACCCTGGACGTGATCCGCACCGCCCAGGAACTCGCCGACTTCGCGGTGCCGCGCTTCGCGGACCTCGTCATCGTCGACCTGCTGGAATCCGTGCTCAGCCGCGAGGGCAACGGCGCCTGGCTGACCGACGCCGGACCGGTTCCCGCGGACGTGTCGATGCGCCGCGCGGGGATGACGTCCGTGCGCGAGGGCTGCCCCGAGGCCGTGGCCCGGATCGGCGACCGCGTCGACTTCCTCACCCCGCCGCACGGCGCCGACCTGCTCGACACCGGCGACCCGGTCCTCATCCCCGTCCTCGACTCCGCCGACGACCTGTGGCTCACCGAGCAGACCGCGCGAGCGGACCGCATCCGGCGGTTCGGGCTGCACTCCCTCATCGCGGTGCCGATGCGGGCGCGCAGCACCGCGCTGGGCCTCACCACCTTCGTCCGCTCCCTCAACCAGGCCCCCTTCCGCGACGACGACGTGCTGCTCGCCGAGGAACTGGTGGCGCGGGCCGCGGTGTGCGTCGACAACGCCCGCCGCTACACCCGGGAGCACACGGCGGCGGTCACCCTCCAGCGCAGCCTGCTGCCGCAGGCGCTGTCGGGCGGCACGGCGCTGGACGTGGCCTCGTACTACCTGCCGGCCGACGCCACGGACGGCGTCGGCGGCGACTGGTTCGACGTCATCCCGCTGTCCGGCGCCCGGGTGGGGCTGGTCGTCGGGGACGTCGTCGGGCACGGCATCACCGCGGCGGCGAGCATGGGCCGGCTGCGCACCGCGGTGCAGACGCTCGCCGACATGGAGATGCCCCCCGACGAGCTGCTCGCCCACCTCGACGACCTGGTGCTCAGACTGGGCGAGGAGGAGGACGACGCCGGCGGGACCGGCCGCGGCGCGGCCACCTTCGTCGGTGCCACCTGCCTGTACGCCGTCTACGACCCGGTCAGCCGGTGCTGCAGCATGGCCCGGGCGGGCCACCCGCCACCGGTGATCGTCCCGCCCGGTGAGGACGCCTACTTCCCGGAGATCCCCTCAGGCCCGCCGCTGGGGCTCGGCGGCATGGCCTTCGAGGCCACCCGGTTCGAACTCGCCGAGCACAGCCTGCTCGGCCTCTACACCAACGGCCTGATCAGCGGGGCCGACCAGGACATGGAACGCGGCATGTCCCGGCTCGCCGGGGCGCTCGGCGGGAGCGAGCCCGACCTGGACCGGCTGTGCGCCTCCGCCGCGCGGCACCTCGGACCCGCGCCGCAGCCCGACGACATCGCCCTGCTGCTGACCCGCACCCGCGCCCTGGGCGCCGACCAGGTCGTCTCCTGGGACGTACCCGACGACCCGGCCGCCGTGGGCGACCTGCGGACCCGGGTCACCCGCCAGACCGAGGCCTGGGGTCTCGGCGAGCTGTCCATGACCACGGAACTCATCGTCAGTGAACTGGTCACCAACGCCATCCGCTACGCCGAGCCGCCGCTGCGGCTACGGCTGCTCCGCGACTCCCGGCTGACCTGCGAGGTCGCCGACGCCAGCAGCACCGCGCCCCGGCTGCGGCACGCCCGCAGCACCGACGAGGGCGGCCGCGGGCTCTTCCTGGTGGCCCAGCTCGCCCATCGCTGGGGCGCCCGCTACACCGGGGACGGGAAGATCATCTGGGCCGAGCAGGAGATCCCCTGACGCGTACCGCGCGGGTGCCGGGGGCGGAGGTCAGCGCGGGGCGGTCACCGCCCGCTCCAGGGCGTCCCGGGCGGCTTCGAGCGCCGCGGCGCGGTCCCCGGCGACCAGGCCGACACGGGTGCGCCGGTCCAGCAGGTCGGACTCGTCCAGGGCGCCCTCGTGCAGCGCGGCCCACAGCAGTTCGGCGCGGGTGACCGGATGGCCGGGCAGCAGCGGCCGGGCCAGCTCCGGGTCCCGCTCCGCCAGGGCGTGGACGGCGACGGCCTCGGTGCCGTGGCGCTGCACCAGGCGGCGCGGCGCGGGCAGGGCGCGCAGGCGGTCCGGTGCGGCGGCGCCGACCAGCGGCAGGGAGGCGGTGGGGGAGGGGCCCGCCGGCAGTCCCCGGGCCACGACGGCCGCGTCCACGGCGTCCTGGGCCATCCGCCGGTAGGTGGTGAGCTTGCCGCCGACCACCGTCGTCACCCCGTCGGGCGAGGTCAGGACCGCGTGCCGGCGCGAGATGTCGGCGGTGCGGGTTCCCGCCGCGCCGCCGCCGGCCGCGTCGGAGGTGTCCAGCAGCGGGCGCAGTCCCGCGAAGGCGCCCACCACCTCGTCGCGGCGCACCGGGGCGTCCAGGACGGAGCCGAGCACGTCGAGCAGGAAGCCGATGTCCGTCTCCGGAACCTCCGGCACGTCCGGGACGGGTCCCTCGACCGGCTCGTCGGTGAGACCGACGTACACCCGGCCGTCGCCCTGCGGCAGCACCAGGACGAAGCGGTTGGTCTCGCCGGGGACCGGGATGTGCAGCCCGGCCGGCAGGGCGCCCAGCCGCTCCGAGCGCAGCACCAGGTGGGTGCCGCGGGAGGGGCGTATCCGGATGCCGTCGACCAGGCCGCCCGCCCACACGCCGGCCGCGTTCACGACCGCACGGGCCCGGATCTCGCCCTCCTCGCCGGTGAGTTCGTCGCGGACCCGGGCGCCGCTCCCGGTCAGCTCCAGCACCCGGACCCGGGTCAGCACCCGGGCGCCGCGCGCGGCGGCGGTCCTGGCCAGCGCGGTGACCAGACGGGCGTCGTCGCTCACCCGGCCGTCCCAGGACAGCAGTCCGCCGCGCAGCCCCGCCGCCCGCACCCCGGGTGCCAGGTGCCGGGCCTCGGTCGCCGACAGCCGGTGCGGCGCGGGCAGCACCTGGCGCGGGGTGCGGGCGGCCAGCCGCAGCATGTCACCGGCCCGGAACCCGGCCCACGCCAGCGAGGCCTGGCCGCGGGAGACCAGCGGGGTCAGCGGCAGCACGAACGGCTGCGCGCTCACCAGGTGCGGGGCCGTCCGGGTCATCAGCACCCCGCGTTCGACCGCGCTCTCGTGCGCCACGTCGAACTGGCCCGAGGCCAGGTAGCGCAGCCCGCCGTGGATGAGCTTGGAACTCCAGCGGGAGGTGCCGAACGCCAGGTCGTGGGCGTCGACCGCGACGACGTCCAGGCCGCGCGCGGCGGCGTCGAGCGCGGCCCCGGCCCCCGTGGCGCCGAGCCCGACGACCAGGACGTCGGCCACCGCGCCGCCCGCGGCCTCGGCGAGTTCCCGGCCGCGCCGGCCCGCCGTGAGGGACGAGCCGGGTAGGGCGGTGCTGTGGCTCATGGCGTGAGGGTCCTCTCCAGAAGGGTGCGCAGCTCGCCGAGGAAGGCGGGGGCGCCGAGGTCGGGGTCGTCCTCGTCGGTCATCGTGCGCAGCGACAGCGTGAAGGACTGCACGATCAGCAGCAGCGCCCGGGCCTGCCGCTCGGTGTGGGCGGTGCGCACCGAGCCGTCCGCGTGGCCCTCGCGCAGCGCGTCGGCGAGCAGGGCCAGCAGGGCGTCCTGGCTCGCCCCGCGCCGGTCGAGCACGTAGGGCAGCAGCAGTTCGGGATCGACGTCGACGATCTTGCGGAACAGGGGGTGGGCGCGGAACGCCGCCACGCCCGTCACCAGCCCCTGCACGATCCGCTCGCGGGTGGTGGTGCCGGGCGCGGGCTCCGGGATGGCGTGCGTGGCCACCCCGATCCACTCCCGGGTCATCAGGTCGCCCACCAGCGTCCGCAGGTCGGGCCAGCGCCGGTACAGGGTCATCCGGGAGACGCCGGCGCGGCGGGCCACGTCGGCGAGCGTGGTGCGGCGGACGCCGACGGCCAGTACGCAGTCGCGCACCGCGTCGAGCACGTGGTCACTGTCCGAGGCGTTGTGACGAATAGGCGTCATGTGTCACAGTGTAACGCCCCGGGTGCCGAGGCGGGCGCCGCCGTCGGACGGCGGGCGCCGCGGCCGCGCGGACCGAGCACACCGACCTGTGAGGACGACCGTTCAATGGACATGCTGTGGAACGGCTGGGGCGACCCGGCCAAGGCGGCGCCGCTGCCCGACACGGTGACCGGACTGCTGCGCGACCTGCTCGGCGTCCGGCCCCGCACCGCACCGGCGCTCGCCCTCGACGGCATCCGCCCGCCCGCGGTCACCACCGGCCCTGCCGCCCTGGAGGCGCTCGCCCGGGCCGTCGGCGGCGGCGAGCACGTCCGCACCGACGCCGAGAGCCGGGTGCGCCACACCCGCGGCAAGTCCACCCCCGACCTGCTGCGGCTGCGCGCCGGCGACGTCACGGACGTCCCGCAGGCGGTGGTGCTGCCCGCCTCTCACGAGGAGGTCCTCGCCGTGCTGGAGGCCTGCGCCCGGCACGGCCTGGCCGTCGTCCCGTTCGGCGGCGGCACCTCCGTCGTCGGCGGACTCGCCCCGAAGCGGAGCGCTTTCGTCGCCCTCGACCTGCGCCGCATGAACCGCCTGCTCGACCTGGACCCCGTCTCCCGCACCGCCGTGCTCCAGCCTGGCCTGCGCGCCCCCGAGGCCGAGGCCCTGCTCGCCGAACACGGCTTCACCCTCGGCCACTTCCCGCAGTCCTACGAGTGGGCCACCATCGGGGGCTTCGCCGCCGCCCGCTCCAGCGGACAGGCCTCCGCCGGGTACGGCCGCTTCGACGAGATGGTCCTCGGCCTGACCCTCGCCACCCCCGCGGGCACCGTCGAGACGGGCCGCGCCCCCCGCTCCGCCGCCGGACCCGACCTGCGCCAGCTCGTCCTCGGCTCGGAGGGCGCCTTCGGCGTCATCACCTCCGTCACCGTACGGCTGCGCCCGCTGCCGCAGACGCGTGTCTACGAGGGCTGGCGCTTCGCCTCCTTCGAGGCGGGCACCGCCGCCCTGCGCCGGCTGGCCCAGGACGGACCGCGGCCGACCGTGCTGCGCCTGTCCGACGAGACCGAGACCCTCGTCGGCCTCGCCCAGCCCGACGCCATCGGCGCGGGAGCCGCTCCCGGCGACGCCGGGTGCCTGGCGATCACCGGCTACGAGGGCACGGCCGAGGACACCGCGCTGCGCCGCGAGCAGGCGGCGGCCGTCCTGCGGTCCTGCGGCGGAACCCCGGACGGCACCGCACCCGGCGAGCGCTGGGCGCACGGCCGCTACGCGGCGCCGTACCTGCGCGACTCCCTGCTGGACGCCGGGGCCTTCGCCGAGACGCTGGAGACCGCGGCGTTCTGGTCGCGGATCCCGGAGCTGTACACCGCCGTCCGCACCGCGCTCACCGACACCCTCACCCGGGCCGGCACCCCGCCGCTGGTGATGTGCCACATCTCCCACGTGTACGAGAACGGCGCCTCCCTGTACTTCACCGTCGTCAGCGCCCAGGGCGAGGACCCCGTCGCGCACTGGACGCCGGCCAAGCACGCCGCGAACGACGCCGTGCTCGCCGCGGGCGGCACCATAAGCCACCATCACGGGGTCGGCACCGACCACCGGCACTGGTACGTCAGGGAGACGGGGCCGTTGGGTATCGACGTTCTGCGCGCCGTCAAGCGGCGCCTGGACCCCGACGGACTGCTCAACCCCGGCGTCCTGCTGCCCGCCGACTGACCCGCCCTGCCCCGCCCCGTACCCTCGCCGCCGTCACCAGCACCAGCACCGTCACCGCCCGGAGGCACACCGATGCGACAGTTCACCGCAGTCGTCAACCCGACCGCGGGCGGCTCCACCGGCGCGGCCACGCTGCTCCAGGTGGCCCGGCTGCTCCGCGAGGCGGGCGCGGACCTGCGGACGGAGTACAGCCACAGCCTCGCCCACGCCCAGGACCTGGCACGGCGGGCCGGTGAGCAGGGCCGGGTGGTGCTGGCCGTGGGCGGCGACGGGATCGTGGGCGGCATCGGCGGGGCGCTCAGCGGCAGCGGCACCGTCCTTGGACTGGTGCCCGCCGGACGGGGCAACGACTTCGCCCGGGCCCTCGGGCTGCCCGCCGATCCCGCCGCGCTCGCGGACATCCTGCTGCACGCCGAACCCCGCGCGGTCGACACCATCGAGGTGGAGTCGGCCGTCCACCGGGGCACCGTGGTCCTGGGCAGCGTCTACGCCGGGGTCGACGCGCTGGCCAACCGGCACGCCAACAACGCCCGGCTGCTGCGCGGCGCCGCCTCCTACTACGCGGGCGGCCTGCGCGCCGTGACCGGCTGGCGGCCGGCCGACTACCGCGTCACCGTCGACGGCGTGGAACACCCGCACCGCGGATACACCGTCGTCGCCGCCAACTCCCCGTACTACGGCTCCGGGCGGCTCATCGCGCCCGGGGCGCTGGTCGACGACGGGCTGCTGGACGTCGTGCTGATCCGGGAGGCGCCGCGCCGGCTGTTCTTCACCCTGATGAACGAGCTGAGCACGGGAGCCCATGTGCACCGCCCGGAGGTGCGCGTCCTGCGCGGCCGGGAACTGCGCATCGAGGCGTCACGGCCCGTCCCCTACGGCGCCGACGGCGAGGTCGAGGCCACCTTGCCGGTGACCGTCCGGGTGCGCCCCGCCGACCTGCCGGTGCTGTGCCGCCCGGCGGCCGGCGCCCCGCACCTCACCGGCGGCGGCTCCGGCTGAGCGCGGCCGGGACAGGACGTGGCTCAGCCTCCCCAGACGGACCAGGGCGCCGTCCCCTGGGTGGCCGCCAGCAGGGCCAGCACGACCAGGTCGGCGATGCCCAGCCCCAGGCCCAGCAGCGCGCGGGTCCGGCGCGGGGTGTCACGGCGCAGCGCGACGACGGCCAGCACGATCGCGATCGGGCCGAGGACGAGGTTGAGCACCAGCAGTCCGACGAGCCCGAGCACGAAGGAGGCCACGGCCATGCCTTCGGTGTCCCGCCGTCCCGTGCGGGCGGAAGGAGGAGCGGTGAGTCGCATCGGCTAGGCCCTCCTCGTCCGGTCGCTCGTGCGAGGGCCGCGGCGGCGGCGTTCCCGCACGGCGAAGACCAGCAGCCACACGGCGATGACCGCACCGAGCACCAGGGTGAGGGGCCAGGGAAGATAGGCGGCCGCTCCCACGACGATGCCGAGCAGGAGCAGGGCGACGACCAGGAAGAGCACGGTCACCTCCCGCGTCGGGTGTCGGCGGTCACGGGCAGCGGCTTCGTGCGCGGTTTCTCCAGCGGCCTGTCCGGCCGCATCCTCAACGCGTTCATGACATCGCGGGTTACCCGCGATCGCCCGCCTCACTCGGCGGCTTCCGGCCTGCCTCGCGCGGAGCGGGCGCGGACGCGCCCGGCGCGGCGGACGCGACGGCACCCATGCGGCCCGCGCCAGCGGGCATCCTGACGCACATGAACGCACAGGTCCAGGTCACCGGCCGCCGCGCGGCCGTCCGGGCGTCCACCGCCGCCTGGTGGCCCGCGCTGCGCCGTACGCCGGGGGCCCTGTGGCGCGACGACGTGACCGACTACGTCGCCGCCCTCACCTACTACGCCATCCTGACCGTGCTGCCCGCGCTGCTCGTCGCCGTCATCGCCTTCGGACTGGTCAGCCCGGTCACCGCCGAGGACTTCGTCACGCAGGTCACCGCGTACGCGCCGGCCGGGTCGGCCGCGCAGCTGCACGACGCCATGGCCCGCATGCTGCGCGTGGACTCGGCGGCCGGCTGGACCCTGCTCGTCGTCGGGGGCGCCAGCGCGCTGTGGTCCGCCTCCAGCTATCTGGCCGTCTTCCGGCGCGCGGTCCACCGTATGCACCGCGTCGCGGACCAGCGCTCGCCCTGGCGCCGGGCGCCCCGGATCGTGCTCACCGCCCTCGTGCTGCTGGGGCTGCTCATGGTCAGCGCCCTGGTACTGCTGCTGACCGGGCCGGTCGCCGAGCGCGCGGGCCATGCCCTCGGCCTGGACGTGCCCGTCGCCTGGGCCTGGAGCCTGCTGCGCTGGCCGGTGCTGCTGGCGCTGGCGGCGCTGCTCGTGGTCGTCGTCTTCCACACCGGTCCCGCCTCCGCCCGGCGGCGTGCCTACAGCCTGCCCGGCGGTGTCCTGTCGTCCGCGCTGTGGCTGACGGTCTCGGCCGGCTTCGGCCTGTACGCGGCCACCCTCGGCGACTACAGCCGGCTGTACGGCTCCCTCGCCGGAGTCGTCGTCTTCCTCATCTGGCTGTGGCTGGCCAACCTCGCCCTCCTCACCGGAGCGCAGTTCGCTGCCGAACTGGCCCTGCGGACGGCGCGCGACCCGCGGACCGGTGAGCTGCGCGAGAAGCCCGGCGAGGTGCGGGACGAAATGACCGGTGGGGTGTGCGACGAGGTGCCCGGCGCGGTGGCCGACGGAAGCCGCTGACACCGGGGCGCCCTCTTTTCCGGGAACACGCGTCGCCTGTTGCCCGACGCCTATGTCAGGTAACCTGACATATGCCGGGGGAGCCCGGCCGATCCCGACCGGAATCGGAGATTCCGTATGACCATCGAGTACGCCACCCGCCACCGCGCCCGCTCCTTCATCCCGCCTCAGCCGGGCAAGCCCTACTTCGTGGAGAAAGGCATGGGGGACCGGGCGCACCTGTTCGGCGACCTCGTCACGATCTACGCGGGCGGCGAGCAGACGGAGAACACCTTCAACTTCTTCACCGTGGAGGGCCCGAAGGGGGACATCATCCCGGCCCACTCGCACGCCGACACCCACGAGGTCTTCTACGTCACCCAGGGCGCCGTGCGGCTGTTCGTCGAGGACCTGGAGGGCCAGCAGCAGGAGAAGCTGCTCGTCCCCGGTGACTTCGGCTTCGTCCCCAAGAACTGCCCGCACGCGTACCGCATGGAGCGCCACCACACGCAGATCGTCGGCGTCGCCGCCGGACCCGGCGGGACCTTCGAGCGGTTCTTCGAGAACCTGGGCGCACCGGCCGAGGGACTCGGGCTCCCCGCCCGGCCCCACGTGCCCGCCCCGGACAAGTTCGCCACCGTCCCCGAGGAGTTCGACGTCCGCTTCCTGCCCGGCCACCAGTGGCGCACCGGGAGCTGACCACCGTGGCCCACGTCGAGGCGCTGCTGGCCGGCCTGCTGGTCGGCGCCCTGTACGCGGCGCTGCGGGTGCGGTCGCCCGCGCCACCGCCGGTCGCCCTGTTCGGCCTGCTGGGCATGGTGCTCGGCCAGCTGCTGCCGGCGGCGCTGTGAGCGCCCCGGAAACCCCGCGCCCGTCCGGCGCCGCCGGCTTCCCGCGCGCCGCCGGCTTCCTGCGTGCCGCCGGTGTCTCCTTTGCCGCCGGGCTCGTGATGGGTGCCGTGTACTGGCTGCTCGGCGTGACCTCGCCCGCCCCGCCCCTGCTGGGCCTGACCGGCCTGGCCGGGATCGTCGCGGGCGAACGCGCCGTGTCCGCCCTGCGCTCCCGCACGCGTCGGACCGCCCCGGACTCCGCAGCCCCCGCCCCCGCCCCTGACTCCGACCCCGACCCGTCGTCCAGCACCGCCCCCGCGCCCGCCCCGCCCGACGAGGAACCCTCCCCATGACCGCAGCCTCACCGACGACCGCGCCCGCTGACCGCGGCCCCGGACTCGTCGACGTCCACGCCCACTTCGTCACCGACTCCTACGTCCGCCGGGCCCGCGCCGCCGGCCACGAGCACCCCGACGGCGTGCCCGCCTGGCCGTCCTGGTCGGCCGGTGCGCACCTGGACCTGATGGACCGCAGCGGCATCGACACGGCCGTGCTGTCGGTGTCCTCGCCGGGCGTGCACTTCGGGGACCCGGCGGCCGCCCGCGCCCTGGCCCGGGAGGTCAACGAGGACGGCGCCGCCGTCGTGCGGGACCACCCCGGCCGCTTCGGGCTGTTCGCCTCACTGCCGCTGCCCGACGTCGACGCCACGCTCGCCGAGATCGGCCACGCCTTCGACGTGCTCGGCGCCGACGGCGTCGTCCTGGAGACCCACACGCACGGCGTCTACCTCGGCGACGCCCGCCTGGAGCCGGTGTTCGCCGAGCTGAACCGCCGCCGGGCCGTGGTCTTCCTCCACCCCACGTCACCGGTGTGCTGGGAGCGGTCCGCGCTGGGCCGGCCCCGGCCGATGGTGGAGTTCGTCTTCGACACCGCCCGCACCGTCACCGACCTGCTCCTCGCGGGCACGCTCGAACGCCACCCGAACCTGAAGGTCGTCGTACCGCACTGCGGCGGCGCCCTGCCGGTCCTCGCCGACCGCATCAACGGGTTCATGCGCCTGTTCATGCAGGGGCAGGGGCAGGGGCAGGGGGACGGGCAGGCGCCGGACGCCGTCGCCCAGCTGAGCCGGCTGTACTACGACCTGGCGGGCCCCGCCTTCCCCCGCCAGCTGCCCGCCCTGCTCGGCCTGGCCGCCCCGGACCGGCTGCTGTACGGCAGCGACTACTGCTGGACGCCCGCGACCGCCGCCCAGGCGCACGCCGCGTCCTTCGACGCCGCCCCGGCCCCGCTCGACGGCACCACCTGGCGGTCCCTCACCACCGCCAACGCCCACACGCTGCTCCCTCGCCTCGCCCGCTGAGACCGCCCACCGAGACACCGCCCGCCACGACACCGCCCCCGGAGACCCCATGCCCGCCCCGCAGTTCCCGCCGCACCTGCCGGCGCCGCCGGACCCGGCACGCCTGCCCCTGCCCCCCTCCGCCCGTCCCGCCCCGGGAGTACGGCTGCTGCGCGGCGCCGTCTACGCCGTGCCCGAGGGCAGCCGCCCGCTGGAGCTGGACCTGTGGCTGCCCGAGGACGCCTGCGGACCCGTGCCCGTGGTCCTCTTCGTGCACGGCGGGGCCTGGCGCACCGGGCTCCGCGACGACCTGGGTCCACGGTTCCGGGACTGGCTGCCCGGCCCGTTCGCCCGGCTGGCAGGCACCGGTGTGGCCGTGGCCTGCCCCGACTACCGGCTCAGCGGCGAAGCCGCCCACCCGGCCCAGACGGCGGACCTGGGCGCCGCCCTGGCCTGGCTGCACGGACGGGCCGGCGAACTCGGGCTGGACACCGGGCGGGTCGTCCTGTGGGGCGAGTCCGCCGGCGGCCATCTGGCGGCCCTCACCGCGCTCGCGCCGGGCGCGTCCGCAGCGCCGCCCACCGGGGTCACCGTGCGCGGCTGCGCCACCTGGTACGCGCCCACCGACCTCACCCGCCTGGCCGATGACCTGCCCCCCGGCCGCTTCGACCCCGCCGATCCGGGCACCTTCGAGGCGCTGCTGATCGGCGCCGCCGTCGCCGACGCCCCGGAACGGGCCCGCGACGCCAGCCCGGCCGCCCGGGTGACGCCGGGTGCCCCGCCCTTCCTCGTCCTGCACGGCACCCGGGACGAGATCGTTCCCTGCGCCCAGGGCGAACGGCTGGCCGCGGCGCTGCGCGACGCGGGCGTCCCCGTCGACCACGTGCCGGTGACCGGCGGTGACCACCTCTGGGTGGGCCTCACGGAAGCGGAGGTGGAACGCTGCTTCGACCGGACGGCGGCGTTCATCGCACGCTGCTGCGCCTGAGCGGCCCGGCGCGTGTACGTGGCGGTCCGGCCCCGTCCGGCCGGTCCGGCCGCGGCTGTGGCGGGCACCCGGAGGATAATCCGGCGGGTAGCCGATCTTCCGAGGAGCCATGAGTCATCGCGCCGCCAATCTGCCCCAGCTGCTCTCCGAGGCCCGACGCTGGTTCGAGGACGCCCTGTTCGCCAGCATGGAGGCGGCGGGCGAGCAGCCGGTGACCACCGCCCAGGCGTCGGTCTTCGCCCTGCTGGACGCCGAGGGCACGACCGTCTCGGAGCTGGCCCGCCGGATCGGCGTCGCCCGGCAGACCGCCCACCAGGCGGTGCACGGCCTGATCGGCATGGAGCTGCTGGAGCAGGTTCCCGACCCGGCGTCCGCGCGCCGGCGGCTGATCCGGATGACCGCCGAGGGGCAGCGGGTGCACGAGCGCGCCCAGGCCACGATCAAGGTGATCGAGGCGGCCCTGGTGGACCGGATCGGGCCCGGTCCGGTCCGCTGCCTGCGGGAGGCGCTCACGGCCGACTGGGGGCAGCCGCCCCTGGTCGCGGCCCCCTGATCACCCGGTACGGTTCCGGCCGGCCGCGCCTCGCCGGCCGCGCCTCACCGCTCGTGCTGCGGGGACGGCGCGACCGGGCTGGGCTCGCCGCCGGTCCCGGCCGGCCGCTCGTTGATGTGCTGCACGGCCCGGCTCAGCGCCACGACGCCCAGCACGATCAGCAGGGCGCCGCTCGCCTCCGGCACCAGCCACCGGCCCGAGCGGACCCGTTCGCCGAACAGGAAGATGCCGAGGGCGAGGCTGACCACTGCGTCGCCGATGGTCAGCGCGGGCTGTGAGGCGACCAGCGGGCCCGCCTGGAGGGAGTTCTCCAGCAGCAGCACCGCGAGCACGCCGGCCAGCGCGAAGCCGTACGTCTGCCAGGACCGCAGGAACGCGGCGAATCCGTGGTCGGCGAAGGTGTCGCTGGCGGACTTCAGCAGGGCGGCGGTCAGGGCGTTGCCCACCGCCGAGGCGGCCGCGAGCAGCGCGGCCCGCCGTACCGCCGGACGTCCCCGGCCGGCGAGGGCGACGGCCACGGCCATCACGCCGAGGCACAGAGCGACGGCCGGGATCCACCGTGCGAGCGGGGCCTGGCTGCCGGCGCCGTGCGGAGCGGCCGCGACGAGCAGGACGGCCAGGCCCGCCACCACCCCGCCGACCCCCCACCAGCCCCCGGGGGACAGCCTGCGGTGCATCAGCGGCGCCGCGATGAGCAGGGCGAAGGGGAGTTCGAGGATGAACAGGGGCTGGACCAGGGCGAGCGGGCCGTTGACGAGCGCCAGGCTCTGGAACACCGCGGCGCCGGCCACTCCGGCGATTCCCATCAGCCAGAACGGCCGGCGCACCAGTTCCGCCAGCAGCCGTATCCCGCCCCGGCTGCTGGCGGAGGCCGCCTTGCGCTGGAACGCGGTGCCCACGGCGTTGCTCGCCGCTCCCGCGACGGCGAACGCCGCGGCCAGTTCGATCACGACCGTCTCCCGCCTGCGGAACACCTCCCGTAGGAGTGCCGATCGTCTTCAGCCTACGAAAGCCTCCGCCGCGGCGCCGTCCGGACGAGGGACCGCCCGACGCCCGCCCGCCCGGACGGTCCGGGCGGGCAGGGGCGTCACAGCTCGCGCCAGCGGGCGCTGCACCAGGAGAAGACGCCGAACGCCGCGAGGCCCAGCGCGATCAGGGCGAGCACCCAGGGACCGGCGGGCAGGTCGCGGAACGAGCGCAGGGTGTCGTCCATGCCCTTGGCCTTGCCGGGCTCGTGCTGGACGGCCGCGACCAGGGCGAAGACCCCGGCGACGGCGAAGACGACGCCGCGGGTCGCACCGCCCGTCACCCCGAGGAAGTCGGTGACCTGCTGGGCCCGGTGCGACATCGTCGAGGTCCGCAGGTGCTTGCGGAACTTCTTCATCACCGCCCGGCCCGCGATCCACAGCCCGGCGGCCACCACGGCCACTCCGGCCGCGCCGACGATCCACTGGCCGCCCGGCCACTTCAGGGCCATCGCCGTGACGTCGTCCGTGTGCCGGTCCGAGGAACCGCTGCCGCTGCCCTTGTCCCCGGCCGCGTAGGAGAGCACCGAGTAGGAGAGGAAGGCGTAGAAGACGGCCCGGCCCGCGGCCATCGCCCGCTTGGACGCCTTGGTCCCGTCCGGTCCGGCGACGCCGAACGCCGCCTCCGACAGCCGCCACAGTGCCATGCCGGCGAGTGCGATCCCGACGATCCACAGCATCGCCGAGCCGAAGGGCTTCTCGGCCAGTTCACCGAGGGCACCGCCGCGGTCGGCCTGCTTCCCGCCGCCGTTCCCGCCGAAGGCGATCTGCAGGGCGATGATGCCCACGAGTACGTAGATGAGTCCGCGAGCGGCGAAGCCGGCCCGGGCCGCCGCGGTCATCGCTGTGCTGTCGGCCGCGCGGCGGGCCCGGCCGCGTCCGCGAAGCGCCACTGAGTGTGCGTCCATACCTTCGCCGATGCCCCGGCGCCCGGCTCCGACACCTACGAGAAGCGCGCCGGGGCGGTGGGGAGGGGTCAGTGCTCGTGCCGTGCGGCGGACCCGGCACCCGCACCCGGGCCGTCACCGTCGCCTGCCGCGGAACCGGACTCCGCCCGCGACCCGGACTCCGGGTCGGCGGCGGCCCAGGTGGGCCGGAAGCAGGCGTGCACCATCTTGCCGTCGGGGCAGGGGCGCGCCTGCCAGTCGTCGGCCAGCGCGTCGACGAGGAGCATGCCGCGGCCGCCCACCCGCTCGGCGTCGACCGGCCGGGGTGCGGGCAGCCGGGGGGAGGTGTCGTGCACGGTCACGTGCAGACATGTGCTGTCCCAGGTCAGGACGATGTCGGCGGCGCTGTGGGCGTGCACGTGGGCGTTGGTGACCAGCTCCGAGATGGTCAGCAGCACCGCGTCCACGGTGTCCGGGGCCGACTCGGTCCACCCCAGCGAACGCAGGTGCTCCCGGGCCCAGTCGCGCGCCGCCTTGACGCTGCAGTCCAGGGGGAGCGAACGCGCCCAGCCCACTGCCCGCAGTGATGATTCGCTCACGGTCTGCCTTCCTGCTGTGGCCTGTGAGCGCAGGTACCCGCCCATCGGGCGTTGACTCGGCGCGCGCCGCCCCGAGTACGCGTTCGGGCACGACCACGCACGGCGTACGCGGGCGGGGTCCGGCGGCGAGTAGCCGCCGGACCCCGGTCCGCCACGGATGCGGGCGGCTCGGTCGTGCCGCCGCCCGCCCCGGACGGAGTGCTTCAGACCGTGCCGCTCGCCGAGATCGTCACCTTCGCCTTGGGCGCGCCGCTCTGGCTGCCCAGGGTCTCGATCTTGTCGACGATGTCCTGGCCCTCGACGACCTCGCCGAAGACCACGTGCTTGCCGTCCAGCCAGCCGGTGACGACCGTGGTGATGAAGAACTGCGAACCGTTGGTGTTCCGGCCGGCGTTCGCCATGCTCAGCAGGTAGGGCCGGTCGTGCTTCAGGTCGAAGTTCTCGTCCTTGAACTTCTCGCCGTAGATGCTCTTGCCGCCGGTGCCGTCGCCGCGGGTGAAGTCGCCGCCCTGGAGCATGAACTGGGGGATGACCCGGTGGAACGAGGAACCGGCGTACCCGAAGCCGTGCTGGCCGGTGGCGAGCTCGCGGAAGTTCTTGGCGGTCTCCGGAACCACGTCGTCGAAGAGCTTGAAGACGATACGGCCGGCCGGCTCGTCGTTGATGGTGATGTCGAAGTAGACGTTGTCGCTCATGGCGGCCAACCTACCGGTGAGCGGTCCTCCGGCGATCGCAAGGTCCCGCTTCCGGGACGCCGGTGTCGCCTCCCGGGTCTCCGCGGCGCCACGCCGGGTCGCCGCGGCGGGCCTGCCGGAGCGGCGGTGAACAGCCAGGACGTCCCGGGAAGTTGAGGGCGCGGGCGCATGATCGGCGAGCTGCCGGCCGGCTGCGGTGAAGCGGCGGATCTCGGGCAACCGTACGCAAGTGATCTTCGTCGCACGCATCCGAGAGGACCGCTCCCCATGACCGTGCCCGTCCGCCGCCCGCGTCCCGTGCACCGCCGCGACGGGCGCTTCGACCTGCGCGTCACCGCCCTGTTCTTCCTCTTCCTCGCGATAGCCCTGTGCACCGCGGGCTTCCTCGCCCGCACCCTCGCGGACGCCGCCGAGCGCCGCCCGCTGTGGACCCTGTCCATCGCCTTCCTTGCCACCGCCGCCGCGCTGACGTCCCGCTCCCGGTGGCGCCGCTTCTCCGCCGCGCGCTACGCACGCCGGACCGCGCGGGCGCTCGAGGCGGCGGCCGAGGCGGCCGCCGACCTCACGGCCCCCGCTCCCGCCGGAGCCGTCGCACCTGCCGGAGCCGTCCTGGCGCCTGACGCCGGCGCGGTCACGGCGAGCGTCGCGCCGGTGGGCGCGGCGGCCTTCGGCACCGGCCCGGCGTCGGCCGTCACCGCCCCCGTCCCGGCCGACGCGGCCGAAGCCACTCTCGTCGTCGTGGAGGAGGTCGACTACAGCGAGCTGGACCCGGACGGGTTCGAGCAGGCCGTGGCCGACCTGTGCGCGCGCGACGGCTGCCTGGAGACCGAGGTCGTGGGCGGCGCGGGCGACCTGGGCGCCGACGTACGGGCCGTCACTCCCGACGGGCGGCGCCTGATCATCCAGTGCAAGCGGTACGCCGACGCCAACAAGGTCGGCTCCCAGGACATGCAGCGCTTCGGCGGGACCTGCTTCACCGTCCACGAGGCCGACGTCGCCGTGCTCGTCACCACCAGCGACTTCACTGCTCCCGCCCTGGAGTACGCCGAGCAGTGCGGGATCGTCTGCCTCAACGGCGAGGACCTGACCGCGTGGTGCGACGGCACGGGGCCCCGGCCCTGGGACCTGTGAGCGCCGGCGCCCCACGGTCCGTACGTCCCCACCGTCCCCCGTCATCCATCCGTCAGCCGGCGTGCCCGGTCCGCGGCCGCCTCGGCCCGGCGCCGGGCGTCCCGCGCGGCGCGATCGGCCTCCCGGGGGAACTGGCAGAGCGCAGGAAGCGGGCCGAGGCGGAACAGCGGCAGGCGCGGACCGCCGGCAGGCCGCTCGGCAGCGGGCGCACCTCCCGCTCCGCCTCGGTCAGCCGGTCGGCGGCCTCGTCGGCCGCGCGCCCGGCGGCCGCCGCCTCGTCCTGCGGGCCCGCAGCAGGCGCGCGGCCTCCTCGGCGTCCTTCCGGGCGGCGGCCGGCCGCCGCCGGCGGTCCTTCTCGGCCGCTGCCTCCGCCTCTGCCTCTGCCTCCGTGTCCCGGTCCCCGTGCCCGGCGCAGGGGGCTCCGGCCGGCCGGCGGGTTCCGTCACACGGGGTGGCCCTGAGCCGCCAGCCAGCGGTGCACGGCTTCCTTGTCCCCGGGCGTGATGCGGGCCGGGCCGTCGACGCCGGGGCCCTCGTCCTCGACGCCGGGGCCCTTGTCCTCGTTGAACCCCGTGTCCGTGACCCGGGCGGTGACCCAGTAGGCGAGGTTCTGCGCGGCGTTCGCCGACAGGGCCCCCGCCTGCCAGCCCTCCCGGGCCTCGCGGGCGGCGGCCGCGTCATGGCGTTCGGTCTCCGCCAGCCAGACCGGTACGAGCCGCTCGACGACGGGACGGTCGTCGTCCCCGGACCGCTGTGAGTGCTGTGACTGTGTGTCCATGTCGATCGGGTTTCCCGCAATCGGCGAGGTGATACCGGTACCGAACGGGACAAACCGTGCGCAAAGCGGTCGGCCGGGCCGGGGGCCGGATGCGAGGTCTGTGTGAAGGGCGGCCGAAGGGGGGATACGGCATGCCCTTGCGGGAACGCGGACTGGAGCTTCCGGACGGGTCCGTTCGGACGCCCGCCGTCGTCCGTCAGGGGAGACCACATGCCGGTAAGCCGATGCTCCTCGGAGCCCGGCCCGCTTCTGGGGGGTGCGCCGCTGGCCGACCGCTACCGCCTGGACTCGCTCCTGGGCCGGGGCGGTGCCGCCGATGTCTACGCGGCCTTCGACCTCCGGCTGAGCCGGCCGGTGGCGGTCAAGGTGTTCCGCGCCGACGGTGACGTGCAGACCGAGGAGCGCTTCACCGAGGAGGCCGTCCTGCTGGCCCGCCTCGGTCACCCCGGCCTCGTCACCGTGTACGACTCCGGCCGGGAGCACGGCAGGCCCTTCCTGGTCATGCAGCTCATCGACGGACCGACACTTCGCGGACGCATAGCCGCGGCGCCCCTGCCGGCGGCCGAGGTCTCCCTGATCGGCGCGGCCCTCGCGGAGGCGCTCGCGTACGTGCACGCCGCCGGGGTGGTGCACCGCGACGTCAAACCGTCCAACATCATCCTGGACGCGGCCGGCGCCCCGCACCTCACCGACTTCGGTATCTCGCTGCTCCTCGACGGCAGCGACCGCACGGCCACCGAGGCGCTGGTCGGTACCGCCGCCTATCTCGCCCCCGAGCAGGTCGAGGGCCGCGAGGTCGGTCCCGCGGCGGACGTGTACGCCCTCGGACTGACCCTGCTGGAGTGCCTCAAGGGCGAGCTGGAGTACCCCGGGACCCCGCTTGAGGCGGCGATCTCGCGGCTGCACCGAGCCCCGGAGATCCCCGCCTCGGCCGGTGACGCACTGGCCGGCCTGCTGCGGGCCATGACGGCCCTGGACGAGAGGCGGCGCCCCGACGCGGCGATCTGCGCCGACGCGCTGGCCGCCCTGGGACCGGCGGACCACCGGCCCAGGCACCGCGTCCCCTTCCAGAGGAGCCCCCACGCCCCGCTGCCGGTGGGGCCCGCCGTCCTCCCCCCGGACGGCGGCGGCACGTACGGAGCGGCGGCGGTCCGGAGCGGCGAGTGGGACCGGAGGGACAAGCGCATCTCGGCCGTGCCCGCGCAGGCAGCGTTCCTGGAGGACCCGGCCGTCACGCACCGGGTCGGCGGGGCCCTGTCGGGCCGCGGGGTGCGGCATCTGGCCACCGCCGGTGCCGCGCTGGTCACCCTGCTCGGCGCCACGCTCGCGGGGTCGATCGTCGGCCTGCCCGGGCAGCGCGGCGACACGGCCTCGGGCGCGCACGGACACACCCCGGCCGCCTCGGCCCCCGACTCCGCCGGCAAGCCCGCGCGAGCGGACGACGGCGCGGTGTCCTCCGAGCCGATCGCCCTGCGCTCGGCTTCGGCGTCCGGGCGGACGCCGTCCCCGTCCGCCCGGCCGTCCGACGGGGCACGCCCCCTGCGCGCGGCCCCCGCCGCGGGCCACCCGGGCACGGCGCAGAAGGCGACCAAGGAGGAGAAGGCGCCCAAGGCCGGTCCGGCGCACAAGGCCGAGAAGCCGGAGAAGGCGGAGAAGCCGGAGAAGGCGGCCGCGACGGTGAAGAAGGCCGAGAAGGCGAGCCCGCCCCGGCACGGGAAGAAACACTGACCGGCCGTCCGCCCCGGACGCCGCGAACGCCGGCGTCCCGTCGGCAGCCGGCGCGCTGCCGGTGTCTTTGATCTGCCGGCACGTGGGAACCCGGTCGCCTGTCCCGTCCGTCCGAGACAGAGGAGGCCGATGTGACGGAGCGGCAGAACGCTCAGCAGGACCCGACCACTCAGCACCCCACCCCCGACTTCGCCTCGCAGGACCAGCCGCACCCGGGCTGGACCGGACCGATGGACCCGCCGCCGGACCACGGCGAGGACTCCTACCGCGGCTCCGGCCGCCTGGAGGGCCGCAAGACCGTCATCACGGGCGGTGACTCCGGCATCGGCCGCGCGGTGGCGCTGGCCTTCGCCCGGGAGGGCGCCGACGTCCTGTTCACCTACCTCGCCGAGGAGGAGGACGACGCGCGCGAGACCGCACGCCTGGTGGAGGACGCGGGCCGCAAGGCGGTCGCAGTCTCCTGCGACATCCGGGAGGAGGACAACTGCCGGTCGCTGATCGAGCGGGCCGTGGCGGAGTTCGGGCGCATCGACGTCCTGGTGAACAACGCGGCGTACCAGATGTCCCAGCCGGACGGCATCGAGGCGATCACCACCGAGCAGTTCGACCGCGTCCTGCGCACCAACCTCTACGGCATGTTCTGGCTGTCGAAGTTCGCGCTGCCGCACATCGAGAGCGGCGGCAGCATCATCAACACGACGTCGGTCCAGGCGTACAAGCCCAGCCCGCACCTGCTCGACTACGCCACCACCAAGGGCGGCATCGTCACCTTCACCCAGGGGCTGGCCCAGATGCTCGCCGAGCGCGGCATCCGCGTCAACGCGGTCGCGCCGGGCCCGGTGTGGACGCCCCTGATCCCGGCGACGATGCCCGACACCTCGGAGTTCGGCAAGCAGGCCCCGCTGGGCCGGCCCGCCCAGCCCGCGGAGCTGGCCCCGGCCTACGTCTACCTGGCCTCCCAGCAGGCCAGCTACATCACCGGGGAGATCCTCAACGCCACCGGCGGCACCCCGCTGCCCTGACCCGGGCCGGGCCGAGGGGGCGCGAGACGTGGCCGAGGCCACATATGACGAAGGTCCCAGCCCCCTCAGCCGCGCCGCCGCCACCGGCTACCGTTTCGCCGAGCCCCTGTTCTGTTCTCACCAGCGACTCGGACGGCCCGGTAGTGCCCACAGACCTGTCCCCCCTGATAGCAGCGACGACCCGCTGGCTGACCGGCGCGTACCCGCCCTGCGGCGGCGCGCTGGCCGCGGCCCTGTGCGAGGCCCAGGCCCGGCAGGCCGTGACGGTGGCGGCCTGGCTGCGCTACCCGACGGCGATGGACGCCGGCCTGGTGGCCATGGCGGGCCCCGGCGGCTCGGGCCGGCTGGACTGGATCAGCGGCGCGGACACCGGCCCCGGCGAGGACCCCGGCGAGACCGGCGGCGCCGCGGACCTTGCCTGGCGGACCTGGGTGGACGAGGTCGTGGCGAGCTGGGCGGCAGCCCTGCTCACCGACCCGGAGCTGGCCGCGCTCGCCGTCACCGCGCTGCTCGGCAGCGAGCACGCCGGCGGCGTCCCGGTCGAGTTCCGGCGCCTGGTCGCCCCCGAGGAACTGGACCGCGACGCCGCCGCGCTCCTGCGGCACCCCGACCTCCTGGCATCCGTGGCGGACCTGCACCACCCCCAGCTCCTGGACCGGCTCGACCCCGGACGCGCCCTCATCGCCTGACACCCCCGCCGTCCGACGTTCCGGGCACAGCGGAAGGGCCCGGCGCTCACCGGCGCCGGGCCCTTCCGGTCAGGTGCGTCACCTCTCGCCGACGCCGGACGCCGGACGCCGGGCGGTGTCTCAGTCGTCCAGCTTGCCGCGGCCCGTGAGCGCGTCGCGCATCCGGTCCACCAGGCCCGCGCCGGGCGCCATCAGCTTGTTGGCCGGCGGCTTGTCCGGGGCCGCCGGGTGCGGGCGGGTCGGGGCCGTCTTCTTCGCCTGGCGCACCTTGTCGCCCAGCTCGTCGAGCACCTCAGGGGTACACGCCGCGCGCAGCCGGGGGAAGAGGTTCTGCTCCTCGTCGGCGACATGGGCGCGGATCTCGCTCATCAGAGCGCCGGCCAGCCGGTCGAACTCGGGGTCGTCGGCGTCGCAGCCCTCCAGATCCTTCATGATCCGCTCGGCCTTCGCGTGGTCCTCGAGTTCCTTGTCGGCGAGGGCGTCGCCGCCGTCGACGTGCTCCCGCACCGCCGGGTACAGGTAGGCCTCCTCGGCCACCGAGTGGCGGACGAGTTCCATCGTGACCTGCTCGGCGTACACCTTGCGGTTCTTCTCACCGGCGGGGAGCATCTCGATCTTGGCGAACAGCTCCTCCACCTCCCGGTGATCGGTCATCAGCTCGTCGATGACGTTTCCACCATGTCCCATGTCCCGTACCTCCAGCTCTGACGGCGGCGGACGGTCCCGCCGGAACATGGGTCCCCGACGGCCACCGATCCACACGAGCCGAGTGGGTGACCGGGCCGTACTCCGCGACGGCCTACTCCGCGACGGCCTGCTGGGTCGACGTCCACGCGTACTGGAGCCAGTCGGCCAGGGTGACGGCCGTCAGCCCCCCGCACACCAGGCGGGTGGCCCGGGGTGCGGCCACGTAGCCGCACATCAGGGCACCCGCGACCCAGGCGGAGGCGCAGAAGGGGCAGCAGAGCAGTTCGCCCACGGCGCGCCGCACCCCCTGGCCCTGGGGCTCGTCCATGACCTCGCTGGCCTCGCCCGCGCCCGCCCGCCGGGTGAACGGCGCCCTGAGAAACGAGGTGACCTTCTCCCTGGTCAGCAGCCTGGAGCCCTTGTAGGCTGCGGTGCCCAGCAGGGCCACGTCCCAGGCCGGCAGCTGGTCGGGCAGCCGCACCCCGCGGTGGCGGGCGACGGCCGCGAAGCCGGTGACGCCCGCGGTGAAGACGGTGGCGAGCGTCGCATAGCCGTAGAGGGGGGCTCCGCCCTGGTTGTCGTTGTCCTCTGCGTCAGTGGTCATCGGGTCTCCCGGTACGTACCTGTTCGGCCGGCGCATCGGTCCTGCCGCCGAGTCTGCGGCCGGGTGCCCCTGGCGACGGGAGGCACACGTGCCCCTGTGCGCGGGCCGCACCCGTGCGGAAGGCCGGAGCCCTCAGTCGACCGGCCAGGTGTGGACCGGGGCGTTGAGGTGCATGTAGTCGATGTACAGCTCGGTCATCCGGCGCAGCGCCTCGTGCCGGCCGGTGTGCGTGTGCCTGTCGATGTGGTGGAACATCTCCTTCTGCCAGACCGCGCCGTTGCGGCCGGTGACGCAGCGCTGCTCGATGATGCCCAGCAGCGGCTCCCGCCAGGACGCGTCCATGCCGGACAGCTCAAGACCGCGGTGCGCCAGCGGCAGCAGGCGCCGCAGCACCAGCTCGGCCACCGGCACCTCCCCGGTGCCCGGCCAGTACAGCTGCGCCTCCATGCCGTGCCGGGCGGCCGTGTG
This sequence comes from Streptomyces sp. NPDC041135, assembly GCF_055592085.1. Taxonomy (NCBI): domain Bacteria; kingdom Bacillati; phylum Actinomycetota; class Actinomycetes; order Kitasatosporales; family Streptomycetaceae; genus Streptomyces; species Streptomyces sp. NPDC041135. Next base: position 301,006 of record NZ_JBVIYZ010000007.1, on the reverse strand, counting down.
CAGGTTCTCCTCGGCGGCCGCGAAGGACATCCGCGACCACACCGGCCGGTCCTCCTCCACCAGGGCGCGGGTCAGCCCGTAGTAGAAGGCGCCGTTGGCGAGGGTGTCGGCCACGGTGGGGCCGGCGGGCAGCACCCGGTTCTCCACCCGGACGTGCGGCTTGTCGTGGGCGACGGCGTAGACGGGGCGGTTCCAGCGGTAGATGGTGCCGTTGTGCAGGGTGAGTTCGGTCAGCTCGGGGACGTCCCCGCGGTCCAGGGTGTCCACGGGGTCCTGCTCGTCGCACAGCGGCAGCAGCGCGGGGAAGTAGCGCAGGTTCTCCTCGAAGAGGTCGAAGACACTGGTGATCCAGCGTTCGCCGAACCACACCCGGGGCCGTACGCCCTGGATCTTGATCTCCTGCGGGCGGGTGTCCGTGGCCTGCTCGAACAGCGGGATGCGGGTCTCGTGCCAGAGTTCCTTGCCGAACAGGAACGGCGAGTTCGCCGAGAGCGCCACCTGCACCCCGGCCACGGCCTGCGCGGCGTTCCAGTAGGCGGCGAAGCTCTCCGGGGACACCTGGAGGTGGAACTGGGTGCTGGTGCAGGCGGCCTCCGGGCTGATGGTGTCGGCGTAGGTGCGCAGTCTGTCGACGCCGTCCACGTCGATGTGCAGGTCCTCGCCCCGGGCCGCGAAGATCTGGTCGTTGAGCAGCCGGTAGCGCGGGTTCGCCGACAGCGACTGCTCGCCGACGGTCTCCTGCCGCAGCGTGGGCAGGATGCCGATCATGACCAGGCGGGTGCCGACGGAGCCGGCGCGCGCCTCCGCGTGGTTGAGCGCGGAGCGGATCTCCAACTCCCAGGCGTCCGGCCCGCCCGCCGTCAGCCGCCGTGGGGGCACGTTGATCTCCAGGTTGAACCGGCCCAGTTCCGTGGACCAGGCCGGGTCCGCGATCGCCTCCAGCACCTCGGTGTTGCGCATCGCCGGCTCGGCCGCGTCGTCGACCAGGTTCAGCTCGATCTCCAGTCCGACCTGTGGCCGCTCGCTGTCGAAACGGGCCTCCCGCAGCATCTGCGCGAGTGCGTCGAGGCAGCTCTGCATCTTGATCCGGTACCGGCGGCGGTCCTCGCGGGTGAACACCAGCGCCGGGACGTCACGCCCCATCGGCCCTCCTGGACTGCGCTCCTCGGACACTGCTGCGGTGCGCCCCCCTTCCAGCGTCGCACCATTCCCACCGCCCTTCGCGGCGGCGTCGGCGCCGCCGGCCCCGGCCGCCGGGGGCGAACGGCCCCGGATGGGTACCCGTGGCCCCGACCGTCCGAGAAGCGGCCCGGGTCCGGACTCCGGCGAGAAGGCCGCGGTGAGTACGAGGATCGAGTACGAGGAGGCTGCGGTGACGACGAGCGACATCCCCCAGGCCGGCGCGACCGGTACCCGGCAGGCCGGCGCGCTGCGACTGGACCTGCTCGGCATCTACCTCAACGACCACCTCGCCGGAGCGACCGCGGGCGCCCGCCGCGCGCACTACGTGGCCGAGGCGACCCGGGGCACCCCGGTCGGCCGGGCGCTCGCCCCGCTCGCCGACGAGATCACCCGGGACCGGCGCACCCTGCTGGAGATCATGGACCGGCTCGGGGTACCGGTGCGCCGGTACAAGGTCTGGGCGGCCGGCACGGCGGAGCTGGCGGGGCGGCTGAAGCCCAACGGCCGCGTCGTCCGCCGCTCACCGCTGACCACGGTCGTCGAGCTGGAGTTCCTCCGGATCGGCGTCCAGGGGAAGACGGCCTGCTGGCGGACCCTGCGCGGCCTCGCGGACGCCGGCCAACGCCTCGACGCGGCCGAGCTGGACGACCTCCTCCGCCGCGCGGAGCGCCAGCTCGACACCCTGGAGGAACTCCGCGTCCGCGAGACGCGCGAGGTGTTCACGGACGTGCCATGAGCGAGCCGCCCGGGCCCGGAGCCCTCCCCGCCGACGAGCGGGCCGGCCAACGCCGGCTGCTGGCCGCCGAGCGCGCCGACACGCTCGCCCGCATCGCCGCGCTCAGCCGTGAGTACGACGGGATCGTGGAGGCCAACGCACTGGTCGCGGTCGACGACGAGCACGACCCGGAAGGGTCGAGCACCGCCTTCGAGCGGGCCCACGTCGCCTCCCTCCTGGCCCGGGCACGCGAGCAGCTGACCGAGCTGGACCGGGCACTGGAGCGGCTGGAGAGCGGCACCTACGGCCGCTGCGCCGAGTGCGGTGAACTGATCCCGGCGGAGCGTCTGGCCGTACGCCCGGCGGCGACCACCTGTGTGCGCTGCGCCGCGACGCGCCGCCGCTGACTCCGCGCCGCACGGCCCGCGCGGACGGATCTACCGGACATACCGGTCGCCCTGGGGGCGAGGGCAATGCTAGAACTGGGGAATGATCGGACGTACCCGCCGGTCCCGGACCGGAGCGGCGCCGCCGCCCGGCGACCGGCGGTCGCGTGATCCGTCCCGCCGTCCGGGGCGCCGGGGCACACCCGGACGCCGCCTCCCGGCTCTGAGCCTGCGCACGCTCGCCGCGCAGGTCTTCCTGCTCCAGGTCGTCATCGTCCTGGTGCTCGTCCTCGCGGCGACCGCCGCCCTGGTGCTCCAGGGCCGCAACGCCGGTGAGCAGGCCGCGAGCGACCGCTCACTGGCCACCGCCGAGGCCTTCGCCCACGCCCCCGGCACGGTGCTCGCCCTGAAGTCGGATCACCCGACGGCGATTCTCCAGCCGGCTGCGGAGGAGGCGGGGCAGGCGGCCGGCGTCGACTTCCTCAGCGTGCTGGACGACAAGGGCGTCCGCGTCACCGACCCGGTGCCGAAACTGGTCGGCACCAAGGCGGAGGGCGTGGGCCGGGCCCTCGGGGGCGAGGCGTTCACCGAGACCTTCCACGGCGCGCCGTCGGACGCGGTGCGCGCGGTCGTCCCCGTGCTGGACCGCAGCCGCCGCGTGGTCGGCGTCGTCACCGCCGGCATCCAGGTCGAGACCGTGGGACACATGCTGAACCGGCAGCTGCCCGTCCTCCTCGGCTCGGCGGCGGTCGCCCTCGCGCTCGCCACCGCCGGCACCGCGCTGGTCAGCCGGCGCCTGCGCCGCCAGACCCGCGGGCTCGGCCCGGCCGAGATGACCCGGATGTACGAACACCACGACGCCGTCCTGCACGCGGTCCGCGAGGGCGTGCTGATCGTCGGCGACGACGGACGGCTGCTGCTCGCCAACGACGAGGCACGCCGGCTGCTCGGCCTGCCCGACGACGCCGACCAGCGGCCCGTCACCGACCTCGGCCTGGCCCCGGACCTCGGCAGACTGCTGGCCTCGGGGGAGGCCGTCTCCGACGAGGTGTTCCCCGCCGGGGACCGGCTGCTCGCCGTCAGCACCCGGCTCACCGCCCCCTACGGCGGCCCGCCGGGCCTGGTGGCCAGCTTCCGCGACACCACGGAACTCGCGGCCGTCTCGGGCCGGGCCGAGACCGCCCGCGGCCGCCTGACCCTGCTGTACGAGGCCGGCGTGCGCATCGGCACCACCCTGGACGTGCGGCGCACGGCGGCGGAACTCGCCGAGGTCGCCGTCCCGCGGATGGCGGACGTCGTCACCGTCGAGCTGCCCGAGGCCGTCCTGCGCGGTGAGGAGCCCACCGGCGCCGTCCGGCGGATGCGGCGCGTCGCGCTGCACGGGGTGCGGCCGGGCAATCCGCTCCAGCCCGCGGGCGACCTGATCCATTTCGTCGTGGCCGACACGCCCATGGCGGCCGCCCTGCGACGCGGCAAGGCCGTCCTCGTCCCCGACCTGCGCACCGCCCAGGACTGGCGGGCCCAGGACCCCGAAGGGGCCCGGCAGGTCCTGGAGTACGGCATCCACTCGCTCATCACGGTCCCGCTGCGCGCACGGGGTGTCGTCCTCGGCATGGTCAACTTCTGGCGCTGCTCCGGCGAGCCCCGCTACGAGGAGGAGGACGTCGCGGTCGCCGAGGAACTGGTGGCCCGCGCGGCCGTCGCGATCGACAACGCCCGCCGCTACACCCGTGAGCACGAGACGGCCGTGGCGCTCCAGCGCAGCCTGCTGCCGCGGGACCTGCCGGAGCAGGACGCGCTGGACGTGGCCTGGCGCTACCTGCCAGCCCAGTCCGGTGTGGGAGGCGACTGGTTCGACGTCATCCCGCTCTCCGGTTTCCGGGTGGCCCTGGTCGTCGGCGACGTCGTCGGCCACGGCCTGCACGCGGCGGTGACCATGGGCCGGCTGCGCACGGCGGTGCTCAACTTCTCCTCGCTCGACCTGCCGCCCGACGAACTGCTCGGCCACCTCGACGAGCTGGTGAGCCACCTGGACACCCAGACGGCGAGCGGCGACGGCGACCGGGCGCAGGTCACCGGCGCCACCTGCCTGTACGCCATCTACGACCCGGTCAGCGGGCGGTGCGCGCTGTCCCGGGCGGGCCATGTCGCCCCGGCCGTGGTCGACCCGAGCGGCCGGGTGACCTTCACGGACCCGCCGCTGTCCCCGCCGCTGGGCGTGGGCGGCCACCCGTTCGAGACGACCGAGGTGGAGCTGGCGGAGGGCAGCCGGCTGGTCCTGTTCACCGACGGACTGGTCGAGGACCGCACCCGGGACATCGACGAGGGGCTGGAGATGCTCCGCGCCGCCGTCGCGCACGCGGACCAGACGCCGGAGGAGACGTGCCGGGCCCTGGTGGAGGCGATGCTGCCCGAGCACCCCGGTGACGACGTGGCGCTGCTGGTCGCCCGCACCCGGCTGCTGGACAGCTCCCGGGTGGCGACCTGGGACGTGCCGTTCGACGTCACGGCGGTCCCGCGGGTGCGCGGCGAGGTCGCCCGCCGGCTGGGCGAGTGGGGGCTGGAGGAGTCGTCGTTCGGCACGGAACTGATCCTCAGCGAACTGCTCACCAACGCCATCCGCTACGGCGCGCCGCCGGTGGGCGTCCGCATCCTGCTGGGCCGCACCCTGGTGTGCGAGGTGTCGGACGGCAGCAACACCTCGCCCCGGCTGCGGCGGGCGGCCAGCACCGACGAGGGCGGCCGCGGCCTGTTCCTGGTCTCCCAGTTCGCCGAGCGCTGGGGCACCCGCTACATCGCGGACGGCAAGGTGATATGGGCCGAACAGTCCCTGGGCGGCCCCCCGCGGCTGGACCCGACCCTGCTGCTGGACGAGATGGCCTGGTGACCGGCGGCGCCCCGGGGCCCGTGGCCAGGCCACCGGGGCGCCGCCGGACCGGCCGCCGGCTACTTCCCGGCGTCCGGCACGCCCGGCACGTCCCAGCGGGCGAGGTCGCGCAGCCAGGCGTCCGCCGTGCTGTCGGACGGCGCGCGCCAGTCGCCGCGGGGCGAGAGGGAACCGCCCGCCGAGACCTTCGGCCCGTTCGGCATGGCCGAGCGCTTGAACTGGGCGAAGCCGAAGAAGCGGCGGCAGAACGCCTCCAGCCAGTGCCAGATCTCCGGCAGGTCGTACGCCGCCCGCTTGGCCTCGGGGAACATCGGGGGCCACCCGCCCGCGTCCCGGTCGCGCCAGGCGTGCCAGGCCAGGAAGCCGATCTTCGAGGGCCGGAAGCCGTAGCGCAGCACGTGGAACAGGGTGAAGTCGTGCAGCGCGTACGGGCCGATCTTCGACTCGGTGGACTGCATCTCCTCGCCCGGCACCAGCTCGGGGCTGATCTCCGTGTCGAGGATCGCGGTCAGCGTCTCGTTGGTCTCCGCGTCGTCGAACTGGCCGCTGCTGATCACCCAGCGGATCAGGTGCTGCATCAGCGTCTTCGGGACGCCGGAGTTGACGTTGTAGTGGCTCATCTGGTCGCCGACGCCGTAGGTGCACCAGCCGAGCGCCAGCTCGGAGAGGTCGCCGGTGCCGAGCACGATGCCGCCGCGCTGGTTGGCCAGCCGGAACAGGTAGTCGGTGCGCAGTCCGGCCTGCACGTTCTCGAAGGTGATGTCGTACACCGGCTCCCCGGCGGAGAACGGGTGATCCATCTCCTTGAGCATGAGCCGGGCGGTCGGCGTGATGTCCAGTTCGGCGGCGGTGACGCCGAGCGCGTTCATCAGCTTGTGCGCGTTGTTCTTGGTGTGCCCGCTGGTCGCGAAGCCGGGCAGGGTGAAGGCGAGGATGTCGCTGCGCGGGCGGCCCGCGCGGTCCATCGCCCGGGCCGCGACGATCAGCGCGTGCGTGGAGTCCAGACCGCCCGACACCCCGATGACGACCTTCGGGTCACCGATCGCGGCCAGCCGCTGCTGAAGTCCGGCGACCTGGATGTTGTACGCCTCGTAGCAGTCCTGGGCGAGGCGGTCGGCGTCGGCGGGCACGAACGGGAACCGCTCGACCCGGCGGCGCAGCCCGAGGTCGCCGGTGGGCGGCTCCAGCCGGAACGGCACCTGCCGGAAGTCCCGGGTGCGCGCGGCGTGCGCCCGGCGGTTGTCGTCGAACGTGCCCATCCGCATCCGCTCCTGCCGCAGCAGGTCGAGGTCGACGTCGGCCACCGCGTACTGGTCGTCCGCGCAGAAGCGCTCGGTCTCGGCGAGCAGCACCCCGTTCTCGTAGATCATGGTCTGCCCGTCCCAGGACAGGTCCGTGGTGGACTCCCCGAGACCGGCCGCCGAGTACACGTACGCGGCCAGGCAGCGCGAGGACGCCGAGCGGCACAGCAGCCGCCGGTCCTCGGCCCGGCCGACCGTGATCGGGCTGCCCGAGAGGTTGACCAGCACGGTCGCCCCCGCCAGCGCCGCCTCCGCGCTCGGCGGCACCGGCACCCACATGTCCTCGCAGATCTCCACGTGCACGACCAGCCCCGGCACGTCCTCCGCCGTGAACAGCAGGTCCGGGCCGAACGGCACCTGCTCACCGCCGAGGCGGATCGTCCCGCCGCGCTCGTCGTCACCGGGGGCGAGCTGCCGGCGCTCGTAGAACTCGCGGTAGTTCGGCAGGTAGGACTTGGGCGCGACGCCGAGGACGCGCCCGCGGTGCACCACCACCGCGCAGTTGTAGATGCGGTTGCGGTGGCGCAGCGGGGCCCCGACCACGAGCACCGGCAGCAGGTCCGCCGATCCGGCCACCACCGTGCGCAGCGCCGCCTCGACCTCGTCGAGCACCGTGTCCTGCAGCAGCAGGTCCTCGATCGAGTAGCCGGTCAGACAGAGCTCCGGGAAGACCGCGACGGCGACGCCCTCCTGCGCGCACCGGCGCCCCTGCCGCAGGACCGCCTCGGCGTTGGCGGGCGGGTCGGCGATGGCGGCATGGCCGGTACAGGCCGCGAACCGCGCGAAGCCGTGCTGATAGATCGACTCGAAGTTCACCATGCGAAGTGCCCTTTCCCGGCAGCTCGGTGTGCGTGCGACATGTCGGTGGGCCACGGGGGCGGCTCGGCCCGCCGGTGCCGGGAGCGGCAGGCCGAGCCGTTCACGCTGGTACCCGGCGCGGGCAGGAACATCGGGCCGGGCGTGCGGAAGGTTGCGCTCCGCACGACCGACGGGTCACCGTGCCGGCGCGAAGCGCCTGAACAGCCCGAACGACGCGATCGTACGCTCCGGCGCACCGGTGCGGCGCACCGACCCGGCCCTGCGGATCACCGGCCCCCGGCGGCCGGACGGGTCGCGGACAGGCGGGTGTGAGCGGACGCGATGCGGGCACACGCGGTGTGCGGATGAGTGGGGTGAAAGGGCGGCGCGGAGACCAGGGGCCCGCGCCGCCCTCCCGCGTGCTCGACCCCCCGCGCGCCGAGCGCTACCGCCGCGCGGGCTGCCGGCCGGCGGCCAGGGCCGCGCGCATCCGGTGCAGCCTGCGCTGCTGGAGGTTGCCGTACGGGATCAGCCAGCCGAGGAAGACCACGGTGACCAGAGCGAAGCCCAGCGTCTGGCGGAGTCCGGAGGTCAGGGCGGTCAGCACCGTGACTCCGGAGAACAGCGCCGCGAGGAACACGATGGCCGCCGGGCGGTGCCGGGAGCGGCGCAGCCGCTGCTCCACCAGGTCACGCATGGCCCGGCGCTCGGCCGGGTCGGTGGGCACGTCGCCGTCGCGCAACTTGCGGTCCAGGCTCACGAGTCCGCCCGTGGAGCCGCCGGCCGCACGCTTCTCCCTGCGCCGGTTGGCCATGGCCACGGCGATCGCGCCCGTGGACATCACCGCGGTGCGCAGCAGGACGGAGGCGGGGGAGCGCTCGGGGAACAGCAGGACGATCAGTCCGCCGGCGACGAGCACCGACAGCAGGACCTGGAACCAGGAGTGCCTGCCCAGGAAGTCGTTGACGCGGTCCACGACCGGTTCCCCCTCAGCCTCGGCCGCCGCGACGGCCGAGGGCCGCCCGCACCGACGTCGTGCCCGCGCGCGGCCGGGGAGGGGCCGGCGGGGTGATCCGTAACGGGGTCTCGCACAGTGCCACGAGCTGTCTCCTCTCCTGAGGGTCCGGATGTTCCGCCTACCCCGCGTATCAGTGGGCATACGGACAAACACCGTGCGTGAACCGGAATGAGGTGCTCCGGCTGTCCATCCGGCGAACGATGCATTCCGGGCCACAGGGTGCGTATCGGGGATACGATTCCGAAAGGGACGCGTCCGTGGCCGCCGGACGGAGGTGGAAGCGATGGGCGAGCTCCCGGACGGCTCGGGCGTGTACGCGCGCGGTGCGCTGGACCTGGTGGGGACGCGGATCGCGGACTACGAGATCCGCAGCGAGATCGGCCGCGGCGGCATGGCGGTCGTGTACTGCGCCCGGGACCTGCGTCTGGAGCGCACGGTCGCCCTGAAGCTGCTGGCTCCGGAGATGGCCCGCAACGACACGTTCCGCCGGCGGTTCACGCACGAGTCGCGGGTGGCCGCCGCGATCGACCACCCGCACATCGTGCCGATCTTCGAGGCGGGCGAGACGGACGGTGTGCTGTACATCGCGATGCGGTACGTCTCCGGACTCGACCTGCGGGCCCTGCTGGACCGGGACGGCGTGCTGACGGTGCAGACCGCGCTGCGCATCACCGGGCAGGTGGCGTCGGCGCTCGACGCGGCGCACGAGCACGACCTGGTGCACCGCGACGTCAAACCGGGCAACGTCCTGGTCGCGCGCGGCACCGACAGCGACCACCCCGAACACGTCTACCTCACGGACTTCGGGCTGACGAAGAAGTCGCTGTCGCTCACCGGGTTCACGAGCGTGGGGGAGTTCGTGGGCACCCTGGACTACGTGGCGCCGGAGCAGATCTCCGGCCGCCCGGTGGACGGCCGGTGCGACGAGTACAGCCTCGCCTGCCTCGTCCACGAACTGCTCACCGGCAGCCCGCCGTTCCGCCGCGAGGAGGACGTCGCGCTGCTGTGGGCGCACCAGTACGACCAGCCGCCGCCCCTGAGCGAGGCCCGGCCCGGACTGCCCCCGCGACTCGACGCCGTCCTCGCCAGGGCGCTGGCCAAGGCGCCCGAGGACCGCTACGACTCCTGCCTGGAGTTCGCGGCCGCACTCCGCGCCGCCGCGAGCACCGCCCGCCCGGCCGGCCCGGCCGCGCCGGGACGGCGCGCCGGCCCGCCCCGGCGTCCGCCGGCCTGGGCGCGGCCGGTCCTCGGCACCGCGCTCGACTAGGGCCTGTCGTTCGGATCAGGTCGGCTGAGAGGAACTGCGCCTTTCGCGCGACGCCGGCATGATCCGAACGACAGGCCCCAGGACAGCCGCTCGCGCATCCCCGTACGACTGCCCGCGCACGCGGCAGCCCGGGCCGCTCAGGGCGGGCGGTCCGGGCTGTGGTGTGGTGGCTGGGCGAGGCGGGACGGGCTTCCTTGCCCGTCCGCCTGACGCGCGAGTCCCACGGAGCCCTGTCACCAGGGCAGGGCTGACGCTCACCAATAATGGCGACGGCCGGCCACCGCGTGCCCCATGGACCCGAGGATCCAGAGGATCACGCCGACCACGGCAAGGATGATGCCGATGGTCCACAGGATCGATATGCCGGTGAGGAAGCCTATGACGAGCAGGATGATGCCGAGGACGATCATGAGATCCTCCCGCTAGAGGAGTGCTGCTACACCCTCCGTGTACCCGTTTCGACGACGTTCTCGCGCGCGGGGCAGTCACCGGTTCCCGCCCGCCGCGCCCGCACCGGCCCGGCGGTGCCGCACGGGACAGGTGAAATCGCCGGTGCCGCGCGGCGCGCCCGGCGGCGACAGTGGCCGGGCCGGCCGGCGGCGTCCGGGCGGTCCGACCCCACCGAGAGGACGACCCGTCGTGCAGCACCCGCAGCCCAGCACCCTGTCACCGGTCCGTGCCGTCACCCCCCGCCGCCGTACCGGCCGGCTGGCCGGAGCCGCCGCCGCCTTCGCGGCGGCCGTGGCCCTCACCACGCTCAGCGGACCGGGGGCCCACGCGGCCGGCAACCCCTACGAGCGGGGACCGGCCCCCACCCGGTCGAGCATCGAGGCGCTCCGCGGCCCGTACGCCGTCTCCCAGACCACGGTGTCACCGGCCTCCGTCACCGGGTTCGGCGGAGGCACCGTCTACTACCCGACGAGCACCGCCGACGGAACCTTCGGCGCCGTCGCCGTCGCGCCCGGCTACACCGCCACCCAGTCCTCCATCGCCTGGCTCGGCCCGCGCCTGGCCTCCCAGGGCTTCGTCGTCCTCACCATCGACACCCTCACCACGCTGGACCAGCCGGACTCCCGGGGCCGCCAGCTGCTCGCGGCGCTCGACTACCTGACCGGGAGCAGCCCGGTGCGCGGCCGCGTCGACAGCAGCCGCCTCGGTGTCATGGGGCACTCCATGGGCGGCGGCGGCACCCTGGAGGCCGCCAAGGCCCGGCCGTCGCTCCAGGCGGCGATCCCGCTGACCCCGTGGGACCTCGACAAGACCTGGCCCGAGATCACCACGCCCACCCTCGTCGTGGGGGCCGACGGTGACACGGTCGCGCCCGTCGCCAGCCACGCCGAGCCGTTCTACTCCACCCTGCCCGCCACGCTCGACCGCGCCTACCTGGAGCTGAACAACGCCACCCACTTCACGCCCAACTCGTCCAACACGACGATCGCGGAGTACAGCATCGCGTGGCTGAAGCGCTTCATCGACAACGACACCCGCTACGAGCAGTTCCTGTGCCCGCTGCCGCAGCCGAGTACGACCATCGACGAGTACCGCGGCAACTGCCCCCACACCTCCTGAGCCGGGAGGTTCCCCCGGGGCGTTGTGCCCGTGCCCGGCCGGCGGCCCGGCCGGCTGGGCAGCGGCACACTCTCTCGTCCCGCACGGGCGGTGAAAGCCCAGGTGACACGGGTGTCGCCGGCCCGGGCCGCGCGGACCGACGGCTTCCGCCTCGCGTCACCCGTCCTTAACGTGGCGGAAATGACCGGACAGACGACCGCGCGACCGGCCCCCCGGACCACCGGCCGGGACGCCGCATGGCAAGGGGTCCAGGGCCTGCTGGACCGGTTGGCGACGACGGGCGGCGCCGTACCGGGCGCCGCGCCCGGAGGCGTCCCGCCCGCCGGGTGCGTACCCGCCGGTGCCGTGCCCACCGGGACGGTGCTCCTCGTGACCGGCGAACCCGGTCTCGGCCGTACCACCCTGCTCGACCGGGCGGCCCGGTCCTTCGCCGCCGGACCCGTCCTGCACGTCCGGGCCGACCCGGCCCGCACCCGGGTGCCGTACGGCGGGGTGCGCGCCCTGGCACGCGCCGCCGCGGCGGGCCCCGGTCCCCGGGCCGCCGGGGCAGACGGCACGGGAGGCGGCCCGCAGGAGGTGCTCGACCTGCTGCGGGCCGCCTCCCGCGGGCTCCCGCTGCTGGTGTGCGTGGACGACGCGCACCTGTGGGACGCGCCCTCCCGCTCCGCGCTGTGCCGCGCCGTGCCCCGCCTGCACACGGCGGGCCGGATGGGACTGCTCCTCTCGGCCGCCACCGACCGGGCCCTGGCCCCCGAGTTCACCGGGCTGCCGGTGACCGGCCTGGACCCGCTGACCCCGGCGGAGACCGCCACGCTGATCGACGAGGTGACGGACCGGGCGGTGGAACCGGCCGTCCGGGAACGGCTGGTGGAGGCGGCGGCGGGCAACCCCGCCCTGGCGCTCGCGCTGGTCCGCCGGCTGTCACCGGCTCAGCTGCGGGGCGAACGCGACCTGCCCCGGCCGCTGGCCGGCCCCGAGGCACTGACCGGCGTCGCGGGCTCGGTGCTGACCGGTCTCTCCCCGTACGCCGGTGGCCTGGTGCTGACGGTCGCCGCCGCACTGCGCGCCGCGCAGGAGCCGGCCGTGGACGCCGCGGCCGTGCTGCGCGCGGCGCGGCGGCTGGCGGCCGGGGCGCCCGCGCCGGTCCGTGCACCGACACCGGCGGCGCTGGCGCTGAGCGACGGCCGGTTCGCCTTCCACAGCGCCCTGGTCCGCGAGGCGGCCTACGCCGCGGCCGGGCCGGAGCGGCGCCGCCTCGCGCACCGCGCGCTCGCCGAGGAACCGGCGGGCGAGGAGGCCGGCCGGCCCCTCCTGCCCCGCCTGCTGCACCGGTCGTGGTCCACCGATCACCCCGAACCCCCGCTGGCGGACCGGCTCGCGCGCGCCGCCGCCGACCCGGCGGTCCAGGCACCGGCGCGGCTGCGCTCGGCGGCGCTCGGCCGGGCCGCCGAGCTGACCCCGGGCGAGGCGGTGCGGGCCGAGCGGTACACGGCCGCGGCCGAACAGGCGCTGCTGGCCGGGGAACCGGCGCAGGCGCTGCGGCTGGCCGACGCCGCCCTCGGCTGCGCCGCGCCCGACGTCGTACGCGGCCGGGCGGAGCTGGTGCGGGGGACGACGGTGCTGCGCGACGGCGCCGTGGCCGACGCCCACGCGTCCCTGCTGTGCGCCGCGTCGCTGCTCGGCGCCGAGGCCCCCCGGCAGGCGGCGCTCGCCGCCCTCGCCGCCGCGGACGCGGCCTGGGCCGCCGGTGACCCGACCGGATGCCTCACCGCCCTCGGCCACACCGGCCGAGGGCCACACCGGGCCGCCGCGCCGGCGGAGGCGGACGCGGCGGAGCCGGGGGCAGCGACGGCGGCATGCGCAGAGGCCGGGCTGCTGGAGGACTACCGCCGGGGCATGGGCGCCGTACTGGAGGCCCGGTTCGACCGGGCGGCGCCGCCGCTGCGGCGGCTCATGGCGCGGGCGGGGGCCGGTGACCGCCCCGAGGGCCTGGTGCGCTCCGCGGCGGCCGCCCTGCTGCTGGGCGACGTCGGCGCCGCCTGCCGGGCCGGTGCGCAGGCGCTGGCCACGGCCCGGGTGCTCGGCTCCACCGCGCTCGCCACGCAGGCCCTGGAGTACCTGGCCTACGCGGAGCTGCGCGCCGGGCGCCACGCGCAGGCCCGCGCGCACGCCGAGGAGGGTCTGCGGGCCGCGCGCCGCGCCGGGCAGCGCAACACCGCGGCCCAGTACCACGCCGCGCTGGCCCTGGCCGCGTCCATCGAGGGCGAGCCGGGCCTGGTCGGCGACCATGTGGCGGCCGCGCTGGACACGGCCCGCCGGCACGGGCTGGTGCAGGCGGCGACGCTCGCCCACTGGGCGGCGGCCCGCGCCGATCTCGGCCGCGGCCGGCCCGTGGAGGCCGCCGACCGGCTCGCGCCCCTGGTCCGCCCGGGCCCCCGGCGCGGGCACTTCGCGGTGTGGATGCTCGCCGTACCGTGCTTCACGGAGGCCACGGTGCTCGCCGGCCGCACCGGGGAGTCCGGCGCGGCCGTGGCGGAGTTCGCGCGCTGGGCCGCGTGCGGCGCCGATCCGCAGGCCCCCGCCCAACTGGCGCGCTGCCGTGCCCTGCTGGCCCCGCCCGACCTGGCGGACGCGCTCTTCCTGCGGGCGCTGGCCCTGCACGAGGAGGCGGGCGGCGACTTCGAACGGGCGCGCACGGAGCTGCTGTACGGCAAGTGGCTGCGGCGCAGGCGCCGGCTGCGCGAGGCCCGGGACCACCTGGGGGCCGCCCTGGTGGGATTCGAGCGCTGCGGCGCGCTGGTGTGGGCCCAGCAGGCACGCGAGGAGTCACGGGCCAACGGCACGGCACCGGGGCCCCGGCGCGACGGAATGCTGTCCCGGCTGACCCCGCAGCAGCTGCGCATCGCGCGGTACGTCGCCGACGGGGCCACCAACCGTGAGGTGGCGCTGAGCCTGTCCGTGAGCACCCGTACGGTCGACTACCACCTGCGCAACGTCTTCTCCGCGCTGGGCGTCCGCTCCCGGGTGGAACTGGCGCGCATGGTCGAGCAGGCTGAAAAGACCGGTGCACGACCCTAGGGACCGACCGGACGGTATGCCATCCTTCCGGGCAAGAGGAGTGCGGCGGCCCCGCCCCGCGGTCACCTCGCCCGGACAGGACGGGCGGGAGACCGGTCACGGGCGTGCCGCCCCGGAGCCGACCTGGGGGAGCGCGACCATGCATCACGCCGTACGGCCACGGACCGTCCGCCCGCAACCGGCGGCGCTGCCGCGCACCCGGGGCCTGCGCACCCGGTCGCTCATCGACGCGGAGGCGCTGCGGGTCCTGCACCGGGCCGCCCGGGTGCTCCTCGACGACCTGCCCGAACTGACCGACCGGCTGGTGGCCGTGCTCCGGGACCAGGAACCGGCCTACCGGACCGCCCTGGAGAGCGACCCGGGCGGCATCTGGCGGGAGGTGCACCGCTCCCTGCGGCACAGCGTCAGCTCCCTGCTCGACCCCCGCGACGCCCGGGACGCCGCGCGCCGCTGCTCGTGGAAGATCGGCGCCGCGCGCGCCGAGCAGGGGCTGCCGCTGGACGCGCTGCTGCACGCCTTCCGGCTGGGTGGCTCCCTGGTGTGGCAGGCGCTCATCGAGGAGACCTCCCGGACCGCCCCCGAGGACGTCCGCCTCCTCGTCCACGTGGCCACCGACGTCTGGAACTTCGTCGACGAGCACTGCACCCTCGTCGCGGACGCCTACCGGCAGGTGGAACGGCAGCTCGCCTGGCGGCGCGAGAACCGGGTGCGGCTGCTGGCCGCCGCCCTGCTCGACGGCACCAGCCGCATCGCCGACCTGCCCGAGGCCGCCCAGGCGCTGGACCTGCCGGAACACGGCCGGTACGTCGTCGTCGCGGTCGCCGGCACCCACCTGCCCGGCGACCCCGGCGCCCGGGCCGCCGCCCTCGCCGCCGTACCGGCCCGGCGCGCCCACTGGCACACCAGCGGGGAGACCGACCACGCCATCGTCCTGGCCGAGGACGGGGACCCGCCGGTGTCCCCGGCCGCGGTGCCCGCACCGGCACCCGGGGTGCGCATCGGCATCGGTACGGCCGTCGACGGGCTCGCCGCGCTCGGGGACGCCCGCGGGTCGGCGGACACCGCGCTGAGCCTGTGCCCCCGCGACGGCGGCACCGTACGGCTGACCGAGCATCTCCCCGCGGCGCTGGTCGTCTCCAGCCCCGGCCTGGCCAGGGCGCTCGCCGACCGGGTGCTCGGCGCCCTCGCCGGGCTGGAGCCGGGCGACCGGGACGTACTGCTGGACACCCTGACCGCCTGGCTGGAGTGCGACGGCTCCGCGCGGGAGGCGGGGGCCCGCCTGTACTGCCACCGCAACACCGTCCTGAACCGGCTGCGCCGCTTCGAGCAGCTGACGGGCCGCTCCCTGGCCGGCCCCTCCGACATCGCCGAGATCAGCCTGGCCCTCACCGCCCGCCGCGTCCTGCCCGACTGACGCGCGCACCCGTCCCCGCGGCGGCTGTCCCCACCGGCACCGCCCGCTTCCCGCGGCGGCGGCCCCGGCGGCCCCGGCGCGCGGTGCCGGCCGCGCGGCCCCGCGGCGCCGCAGGCCGCCGGCGGCACGCCCGCCCCTGCCCGCCCGCCGCCCCCGTCCGGGCACGCGACCGGCGAGCCCCGCGGCCGCCGCCCGGCCCCATCCCTGCCGGGCCCGCCCCTGGGCACCCGCACAAGCGGTCCCGGCGGCCGTTGGGACGGTGCCGCGCACCCGCCGCCACACCTGTACCGGTCGCCCGGGCCCATGCTGTCGTGAGCTGCCCTTCCCCCCCGAGCCCGTGCCCCCCGCCACGGCGCCCGGCCCGGTCCTCTCCGAGGAGCAGCGATGCCCGAAGCACCACCGGACGACGAACCCGCCCTGTGCGTGGACCACCTCGACGTCACCTACGGCGGCGCGGTGTCCGCCCTGCGGTCGGTCTCCCTGACCGTCCCGCACGGCGGTGTCGTCGCCCTGCTCGGCGCCAACGGCGCGGGCAAGACGACCCTGCTGCGGGCGGTGTCGGGCACCCTGCCGCTGCACCGCGGCGTGGTCACGGCGGGCCGGGTCCGCTGCCGGCACACCACCCTCGACGGCCGCGACCCGGTCGCCGCCGTACGCGCCGGAGTCGTGCAGGTCCCCGAGGGCAGGCGGGTGTTCGCCGGCCTCACCGTCGAGGAGAACCTGCGGGCCGGCACGCTGGGCCTGCGCGGCCGCGCCACCGCCCGCACCCGGCAGGCCCGCGACCGGGTCCTCACCCTCTTCCCCCGGCTCGCCGAACGCGCCCACCAGCCCGCGGGCCTGCTCTCCGGCGGGGAACAGCAGATGCTCGCCATCGGCCGTGCCCTGATGGCGACACCCCGGCTGCTGCTCCTGGACGAACCGTCGCTCGGTCTGGCGCCGCGGATGGTGCAGCGGATCGCCGAGGTCGTCCGCGAGATCCACGCCCAGGGCACGGCCGTGCTGCTGGTCGAGCAGAACGCCGGCATGGCGCTCTCCCTGGCCGGCCACGCCTACGTCCTGGAGGTCGGCGAGGTCCGGCTGTCCGGCCCGGCCGGCGAACTGGCCCGCACCGACGCCGTACGGCGGCTCTACCTGGGCGACACGGCCGGCACCGGCCCTGCGCCCGCCCTGGACCAGGAGGCCATGTGAACGCCCGCACCACCCGCTCGCGCACCCCCGTCGCCCGATCCCGGCCCGGCGCGCCACCACCCGCGCTCCACGTGCGCGACGTCACCGTGCGCTTCGCCGGTCTCACCGCGCTCGACGAGGTCTCCTTCACCGTGGCACCGGGCTCGGTGCACGCGCTCATCGGGCCCAACGGGGCGGGGAAGTCGACCTGCTTCAACGTGCTGTCGGGCCTGTGCCGCCCGGTGAGCGGCACCGTCACGCTCGGCACCGACGAGCTGACCCGGCTCGCCCCGCACCGCGTCGCGGCGCTCGGCGTGGCCCGCACGTTCCAGAACATCGTCACCACCCGGGGCACGGTCGCCGACAACCTGATGCTCGGCCGGCACGCGCTGTCCCGCGCCGGGTTCACGGCGAGCGCCCTGCGGCTGCCGCGAGCGGTGCGCGAACAGCGCGAACACCTGGCCCGGGTACGGGAGATCGCCGAACTCACCGGTCTGGCCGGGCACCTGGACACACCGGTGGGCCTGCTGTCCTACGGCGACCGCAAACGGGTCGAGTTCGCCCGCGCCCTGTGCCTGGAACCGCGCGTGCTGCTGCTCGACGAACCCGTGGCCGGCATGAACGCGGCCGAACGGGCCCGTACCGCACAGGTCGTCCGGGACGTGCGCGCGCACCTGGGCCTGTCGCTGCTGCTGGTGGAGCACGACATGGGGCTGGTGATGCGGCTCGCCGACGAGGTCACCGTCCTGGACTTCGGACGCCGCATCGCCCGGGGCACCCCCGACGAGGTCCGCCGGGACCCGGAGGTGCTGCGGGCCTATCTGGGCACCGTGGCGGCGGGGGAGGACGCGGCATGACGACCCTCCTCGACACCCTCGTCGGCGGCCTCGCCCTCGGTTCCGTCTACGCGCTGGTCGCCCTCGGCTTCGTCATCGTCTTCAAGGCGTCCGGCGTACTCAACTTCGCCCACGGCTCGCTGCTGCTGCTCGGCGGCTACCTCACCGCCGTCCTGCACGACCGCCTCGGCTTCGCCGGGGCGCTGGCCGCCGCGGTGCTGCTGACGGCGGCCGTGGCCGGCGTCATGGACCGGCTGGTGCTGCGCGGCGGGGGACAGGACGCCGAGTCCGCCCACGTGCGCACCATCGCCACCATCGGGATCGACATCGTCCTGGTGACCGATCTGTCCCGGCGCATCGGGGGCGACCTGCTCTCCCTGGGCGATCCCTGGGGCGATACGGTGACCCGGCTGGGACCGGTGACGGTCGCCGACAGCCGGATCGCCGCGGTCGCCGTGTCGGCCGTGACCATCGGCGCGGTCTTCGCCCTCTTCCGGTTCACCGGCTGGGGCCTGGCCCTGCGGGCCGCCGCCGAGGACGTGGAGGCGGCCGCACTGATGGGCGTACGGCTCGTCCGGGTGCGCACGCTCGCCTGGTGCCTGGCCGGGGCGCTCGCCGCGCTGGCCGCCGTCTTCCTCGCCGCGTTCCCGGCACCCGGCCTGGAGCGGGCCACCGGGCAGATCGCCCTCAAGGCCTTCCCCGCGGCGGTCCTCGGCGGCATGGCGTCACCGGCGGGCGCGCTGGCGGGCAGCCTGCTGATCGGCCTGACCGAGTCCTTCGTCGTCGGCTACCAGGACGAACTGCACGTCCTGGGCGACGGGTTCGGCGACGTCGCCCCGTACGCGGTGATGCTCGTGGTGCTCCTGGTACGGCCGTCCGGGCTGTTCGGCGCGAAGGGAGCGGCCCGTGTCTGAGACCGCCTCGCGGCGCCGGTTCCCCCGCCGGACCGTGACCGCCCTGGCCGCCGCCCTGTGCTGCGCGCTGCCGTTCTACCTCGACGCCTTCTGGCTGCGCGTCGGCCTCTTCTCCATGGCGGCCGCCATCGGCGCCGTCGGACTCGGCCTGCTGACCGGGACCGCCGGACAGCTCTCCCTGGGCCACGCCTTCTTCCTCGCGGTCGGCGCCTACGGGTACGTGTGGCTGGCCGGCGATCCCGGAGCGGGGCTGCCGCCGGCCCTCGCCCTGGTGCTGGCCGTGCTCCTCACCGGGCTGGCCGGGGGGCTGTTCAGCCCGGTCGCCGGACGCGTGCGCGGCGTCTACCTCGGGGTGGCCACCCTCGCGCTGGTCTTCCTCGGCCACCACCTGCTGCTGACCGCGGACTCCGTCACCGGCGGCTTCAACGGCCGCTCGGTCCCGCCGCTGACCCTGGGCGGCTTCGCGTTCAGCTCCGACGACGCCGGCCTCGTCGTCCTGGGCGTGCCCTTCGGCGCCGAGGAACGGCTGTGGTACCTCGGCCTGGCCCTGTTCGCCCTGACCTGGTTCACCGCGCGCGGCCTGCTGCGCGGACGCCCCGGCCGGGCCCTCGCCGCCCTGCGCGACAGCGAGACGGCGGCCGCGGTGATGGGCGTCGACGTCGCCCGCCACCGCGCGGCGGTGTTCGTGGTGTCCTCGATGTACGCGGGCCTGGCCGGGGCGCTGCTGGCGCTGGTCTTCCGCCGCGTCGTCCCCGACTACTTCGGCCTCGCGCTCTCCGTCGACTACCTCGCCATGATCGTGCTGGGCGGTCTGGGCTCGGTCACCGGGGCCGCCGCCGGAGCCGTCTTCGTCACCGCGCTGCCGCTGCTGATGACGCGGTACGCCGACCACCTGCCCCTGGTGACGGCCCCCGGCACCGGCCCGGAGGGCGGGGTCGGCCCCACCGAGGCGGCCCGCTACGTCTACGGAGCCGCGATCGTCCTGGTCCTGCTGTACGCCCCCGCCGGCCTGCACACCCTGCCCGGCCGCCTCCGCGCCCGCGTCGCCCGCCGGCGCCCGCGCGCCCCCGTCCCCGCCCCCGGGTCCGGCCCCGCCGAGCACCCGCCCGCCCCGCCCGCACGAACCAAGGAGCACACCCCGTGAACGTCACACCCCCCGGACGCCTGCGCGCGGCCCTCACCGCCGGCGTGGCGGCCCTGCTGCTGCTCGCGGGCACCGCCTGCAGCTCGAAGGCGGACGGCAAGAGCGCCGCGAGCGCCGCGGACGGCGTCAAGGGCGGCCCCGGCGTCACCGCGACGGCCATCCGGCTGGGCGCGCTGACCGACCTGTCCGGCCCGTACGCCACCCTCGGCAAGAGCATCGTCCAGGCCCAGCAGATGTGGGCCGACCAGACCAACGCCAAGGGCGGCATCTGCGGCCGCACGGTGCACATCGTCGTCAAGGACCACGGCTACGACGTGCAGAAGGCCGTCACCGCCTACGCCGACATCTCCTCCGACGTCGTCGCGCTGCCCCAGGTGATCGGGTCACCGGTCATGGCGGCCCTCCTCGACGACATCGACCGCGACCACATGCTGACCTTCCCGCAGGCCTGGGCCGCCTCCCTGCTCGGCAAGGACTCCGTCCAGGTCCTCGGCACCACCTACGACATCGACATGATCGCCGCGGTGGACTACCTGACCCGGACCCGGAAGGTCGACAAGGGTGACGCGATCGGGCACGTGTACTTCGAGGGCGACTACGGCGCCAACGCCCTGGAGGGCTCCACCTGGGCCGCGAAGCGGGCGGGCCTGAAGGTCGTGGGCCGGCGGATCAAGGCGACCGACACCGACCTGACCGCCCAGGTGTCGGCGCTGCGCAAGGCGAAGGTGAAGGCGGTCCTGATCAGCGCCGGGCCCGCCCAGACGGCCTCGCTGGCCGGTGTGGCGGCCTCCCGCGGGCTGCGCGTGCCGATCGTGAGCAGCGCGCCCGGGTACGCCCCGCAGCTGATGAAGACCCCCGCGGCGGCGGCGCTGAAGGCGATGCTGCACGTGGTGAGCGCGGCCCCGGCCGTCAGCTCCGACCTGCCCGGGGTGCGGCGGATGGTCGCCGCGTACCAGAAGAAGTACCCGGGATCGCTGGTCGACTCCGGTGTCCTCTCCGGCTACAACGCGGCGGAACTGCTCGGCGCCGACCTCAAGAAGGCCTGTGCCGGCGGCAGTCTGGCCCGGGAGGACGTCGTCAGGGCGCACCGTTCCACCCCGCGCGCGGACACCGGCCTCGGCACCCCGCAGGACTTCTCGGACGCCGGCCGCCCGTCGAGCACCCGGACCTACGTGCTGCGGCCGGACGCGAAGGCCGTGGGCGCCGTGGTCGGCGAGGAGGACGCCCACCCGGTGCCGGGAGCCGACGAGTACCTCGCGGCGCACGGCTCCTGACGGTTCGCCGGCCCGGGCGGGGACGTGTCCGCCCGGGCCGGCGAGTGGCCTGGTGACAGCGCCGGTCCGGCGCCGGAGCGTGCGCCGCGGCCGCGGATCGTGAGGAATTCAAGAAGTTCGGTCGACGATGTTGACGTGGCGTTTCGGCGGACGCACATTACTTATCGGTAGAACCGCGCGGTAATCCGCCACCGGTGATCCGCGGCCGCCGGCGTGCGCTGTCCTGCCACGCTCCGGCAGCCGGCACCTGCCCTTCCGCTCGAGCCGCCGCATTCTCGCGAACCAGCAAGCCCGCGGGCCGCCACCGGCCCGCCCGCTCCGCGTCCTCGTCCCGAGAAGAGAGAGCACCCGCCCATGCCTGCTTTTCGTCGTGTCATGACCGCATCAATCGCCGCCGCCGGTGCGCTGACCCTGGGTCTCACCGCGCCCTCCGCCCAGGCCACCACCAGGCTCGACTACGCCGCCCTCGGCGACAGCTACAGCGCCGGCTCCGGCGTGCTGCCGGTCGACGTGAGCAACCTGCTCTGTCTGCGCTCCACGGCCAACTACCCCCACGTCCTCGCCGCCCGCACCGGGGCCCGGCTGACGGACGTCACCTGCGGCGCCGCCCAGACCAAGGACTTCACCGCGTCCCAGTACCCGGGCGTCGCCCCCCAGGTGAACGCCCTCGACGCCGGCACCGACCTGGTGACCCTGACCATCGGCGGCAACGACAACAACACCTTCATCAACGCCGTCCTGTCCTGCGGCACCGCGGGCCTGCTCACCGCCGGACACGGCAGCCCCTGCAAGGACACGTACGGCACCTCGTTCGACGACGCGATCGACGCGAACACCTACCCCGCGCTGCGGTCGGCCCTGGGCAGCGTCCGCGCCAAGGCTCCCAACGCGCGCGTGGCGGTGCTGGGGTATCCCTGGATCACCCCGGCCACCGCCGACCCGTCGTGCTTCGTCAAGCTGCCCATCGCCGCCGGCGACGTGCCCTATCTGCGCGCCCTGCAGACCCACCTCAACGCCGTCGTCCGGCGCGCCGCCGAGGAGAGCGGAGCCGCCTACGTCGACTTCGCGCAGGCGTCCGAGGGACACGACGCGTGCGCGCCGTCCGGCACCAGATGGATAGAACCGCTCCTGTTCGGCCAGAACGTCGTCCCGGTCCACCCCAACACCCTCGGGGAGCAGCGCATGGCCGAGCGCACCATCAGCGTCCTCGGCCTCGGCTGACCTGGCCCACGCCCGCCCCGGACCAGGACATGCGAGAGGGGTGCGGCCCACCGGACGGTAGGCCGCACCCCCCAGGGATGTGCGTGGTGGGCGGTGTCATCCGCCTACGTACCAGCTGAAGCCGCCGTTGCTCGCGGCGACGGCCAGCAGCACCAGCCACAGGACCACGTCGACGATGCCCAGGATGACGCCGGCCTTCGCCATGCCGGCCCCGTTCCTGGCCGACGCCTGGCGCAGCGCGACGGCGCCGAAGACGATGGCCAGCGGGCCCAGGACGATGTTCAGGAAGAACAGCCCGATGATGCCGCAGCACAGGCTCGCGATCGCCAGGCCGTTGGTGCGCGCCCCGGTCGAAGCGGAAGAGGAACCACCGTAACTCGTCATGACCACTCCAGATCGACGGTAGTACGGACCCTGCGGACCGCACGCTCCTTGGTTGTCGCTCGACCGTCCGGATGCCCCTCGGGGGCACTTCCATGTCAACGGTCCGTCAAGTCCGCGTGCGCCCCGCGGCGTTGTCCGCCCGTCGGCGGGCCGCCCTCAGCCGGCCTCGTGCTCGACGCGCATCCGCACCTGCTCCTCCAGGCGCCGCAGGCTGCCGTCGAGGGCCTCGCACACCGCCTGCTCGCCCGGGTCGTGGCTCCCCTCGAAGAACGACAGGTGCACCGTCACCTCGCTGGCCCCGCTGTCGATGCCGGCGACCTGGAGCCAGCCGGCGTAACTGCCCTGCGCGCGGGTGCCCCACTCGATCCGCATCTGATCGCTCTGGGCGCGCATCAGCGCCGGGGTGTCCTGGTCGGTGTGGTCCTCGTGCACCGTGACGGCGGGCGGATCGTCCACCCGCACGTGCAGGGCGCCGGGCAGCCAGGTGTCGAGCTGCCCCGGGTTCGCCGCCTGATCGAAGACGTGCTCGGGCTGGGCGGGCATCGTGCGGGAACGTTCGTACTCGGCCATCGCGGAACCGCTCCTCCGGTCGGGATCGATACCCCGCACGCGTGCCCATTCGGCCACGCCCGAAAAGTCCCGTCACGCGCCGCCTTCGGGCACCGGGGCGAGGGCGCCGGCGCCGAGGCGGGAGCGCAGCCGGGACACCGACGCCGCCGCGGCGTACGCCCCCGCACACGGGGCCGGCAGGTACACCGCCGGCATCGGCGCGCTGCCCGACAGCAGGGCCGGACCCCAGGCCCGGGCCGGGTTCGCGGCGCCGCCGGTCAGCCCGCCGAACGCGGCGATCTGGGCGGTGATCATGGCACCGACCGCCCACGGGGTGAAGCGCGCGAACCCGGGGCGCAGGACACCGGCACCCACCACGGTGACGATCACGAACATGGTGGCCGCCCGCCTCCGGTCGATCCGCGCTGCCGGTCGATTCGACCACACCCGCGCGGGTGCCGGGTGACCGGTGCCGGGCGACAGCGACGGGTTACGGGTTACGGGTGACGGGTGGTGGGCGCGGTGGTCGGTGCCGGTCAGTGGACCGCGGGCCGGTCGCCGAGCGGGGTGAGCCGGGCGTGCCGGCCCCGGCGGCAGTGCACCAGCCGCTCCTCCAGTCCCAGCCCGCGCGCCTCGGTCAGGAAGTCCTCGAGCGGCGAGCGGAAGACCGTGTAGTCGTCGTAGTGGACCGGCAGGATGTGCCGGGGATCGAGACGCCGGGCGAGTTCGGCGCCCTGCGCGCCGTCCATGGTGACCACGAACCCGCCGGGGAGCTGGGTGCCCCCGAGGTGCAGCACCGCCAGGTCGGCGGCCGGGAAGCGCCGGCCGATCTCCTCCAGGCCGTCGTACAGCAGGGTGTCGCCGGAGACGTACAGCCGCAGGCGCACCGGCCCGCCCGCGGGGCCGAACTCCAGCATGCTGCCCATGACCGGCGGTATCAGCCGCCGCAACACGGGCTGGAGGGCGTGCCGTCCGGGCAGCGAGGTCACGCGCACCTGCTGACCGCCCTGCCGCAGGGTGCAGCTCTCCCAGGTGCGCAGGCCGCCCGCCCGGTGGAAGCCCTGCCAGGTACGCAGGTGCCGTGCGGCGTGCGGCGTGGTGACGACCGGCACCGAGCGGTCCAGGCCCGCGCGGGCCCGGCGGTCCCAGTGGTCGCCGTGCAGGTGGGACAGGACGATCCCGTCCAGGCGCGGCAGGTCTCCCGGGTCGAGGGCGGGCTCGGTGAGCCGGCGGCTGACCAGCCCGTATCCCAGGTGCGCGCGCTCACCCCGGTGCAGGAAGTTCGGGTCGGTCAGCAGGGTCAGCTCGCCGTAGCGCAGCAGGACCGTCGCGTTGCCGATGAAGTGGAGGTCCAGCGTGTCGTCGAGGTCGGTCATGGCGGCGGTCCTTGCCCGACGGGTCCGCGGGCCCGTCTGTCGTCGTCGGCACTCGTTCCCTGGGCCCGGGGTACCCCACCCCACCGCTCCGCATACGCGCCGGCCGCCCCCCGCCTCCGCCCGCCCCACCCGCCCCGCGGGCACCGGCGTCCGCTGCTGGCCTGGACGGCGTACTTGCGCTCGGAAGGGGTGCCTGGGCAACCGTTGGGCGGGAACACCCCTCGGGAGACCGGGGCACGACGACGAGGACGACAACAGGAGAAGGAGGCCGGCGATGGCGGCAACCGTGGACGGGGCCCGGGCGGCGACGGCGGCGCCACGGAGCATCCGGCTGCCGGGGATCGTGCTGGGGGTGGGGCTGGGCGGATTCGTCGACGGCATCCTGCTGCACCAGCTCCTGCAGTGGCACCACATGCTCAGCAGCACCAACCACGACCGCATCGGGGTCACGTACTACGACCCCAAGTCCGTCTCCGGCCTGGAGATGAACACCGTGTGGGACGGCGTCTTCCACACCGTCTGCTGGCTCGCCGTGCTGTCGGGCCTCGCCATCCTGTACTCCCGGGTCACCCACAACCGCCGCCGCGTGTGGACCTCACGGGTGCTGTGGGGCTGGACGCTGGTCGGCTGGGGCCTGTTCAACCTCGTCGAGGGCCTGCTGGACCACCAGATCCTCGGCATCCACCACGTCCACGCCGGCCCTCACCAGGCGTGGTGGGACGCCGCCTTCCTGGTCCTGGGCGCCCTGCTGGTCGCGGGCGGCCACCTGCTCCAGCGCGGCGGGCAGTTCTTCGACCCCGACGCCCCGGCCGCGCCGCGTGCGCCCCGGGCCACCTGATGCACCACCACATGTCCGGCCACCATATGTCCGGCCACCACATGTACGACCAGCACATGTCCGGCCACTCCATGGGCGGCACGCTCGCGGAGACGGGCCTGCCCGCGCTCGGCCTGTCGCTCCTCGCCGCCGCCTACCTCCTGCTCGCCCGCCGGGCCCGGCGCCGCAATTCCGCGCAGGGGTGGGCGCCCGCCCGGACGGCGAGCTTCCTCACCGGCCTCGCCCTGACGGCGGCCGCGCTGCTGCCCCCGCTGGGCCCGTGGGCGCACGACGACTTCCGCGGCCACATGACCCAGCACATGCTCCTGGGCATGTACGCGCCGCTCGCCCTGGTCCTGGGAGCCCCGGTCACCCTGCTGCTGCGCACCCTGCCGACCGCGCACGCCCGGCGCCTGTCCGCCGTACTGCACACCCGGCCGGCGCGGTTCCTGGCCCACCCGGGCACCGCGCTGGCACTGTCCACCGGCAGTATGGCGGTGCTGTACTTCACCCCGCTGTACAACGCGGGGCTGCACCATCCAGCCGCCCACTGGCTGCTGCACGCGCACTTCGTGCTGTCCGGCTGCCTGTTCGCCCACGCCGTCGCCGGACCCGACCCGGCCCCCTCCCGGCCGGGCGTCCGGGCCCGCCTGGTCTACCTGGGCGTCGCCGTCGCGGCGCACGCCGTGATCGCCCAGCTCATGTACGGCGGCTTCTGGGCCGACATCCACGCCCCCGTCGACCAGGTGCGGGGCGGCGCGGAGATCATGTACTACGGCGGCGACACGGCCGAACTCCTGCTGGCCGCGGCCCTGGTCTCCACCTGGCGCCCCACCCGCCGGCCACGCCCGCGGCCGCTCGCCGTCCCCGTCCGGTCCTGAACACCGGTCCCCGGGGCAGCGCCCGCTACCTGGATTCCGCGGCGGGCTCCCGTGACACCGGCCGGCCCGGGGCGTCGGCCGGTGCGGCGGCGCGCAGGGCTGCCTCGACGTGGCGGTTGCCGGTCATGGTCGAGGTGACGGCGGTCATGGTGAGCAGGAGGCCGGCGGCGGCGTACAGCGGGGTGCGTACGCCGTAGGCGGTGGCCAGCCAGCCGCCGAGGAAGGCGCCGAACGGGGCGGCGCACATGGCGAGCATGCGCGAGGTGGAGGCGACCCGGCCCATCAGGTGGGCGGGGACGATCGCCTGCCGGAGGGAGGGGCCGAGCACCATCGTGGCGCCCATGCCCGCACCGCAGACGGCGAGCGCCAGGCCGGCGACGTACGGGTCCGGGGCGGCGGCGAGGCCCAGAATGGCGAGTCCCTCGACCGCGGCCGTGCAGGTCAGCGCGGCGCCGGTGCCGAGCCGCCGGCCGAGGAAGGAGGCGATGCCCGCGCCGAGCAGACCGCCGGTCGCCTCCGCCGTGAGGAGCAGGCCGAAGCCGAAGGAGCCGACGCCGAGACGGTCGTGCGCGAACAGGGCGAGGACGGTCTCCACGGCGAGGAAGGCGATGTTCCCGACCGCCGGGCGCAGTGCGAGCCCGAGCAGCAGCCGGTCCCGGAACACGTACGAGGCGCCGGCCCGCGCCTGCCTCAGCAGCGACTCACGGGCCTGCGGTACCGGCCGGGGCGCCGCGGGCAGCGACCGTACGAGCACCGCGGAGAGCGCGAAGGACACCGCGTCGGCGAGCAGCGGGACCGCCCGCCCGAGCGCGAGCAGGGCACTGCCCGCGGGTGGCCCGGCGAAGCCGGACGCGGCGGTCTGGGCGCCGCGCAGACGGGAGTTGGCGCGCTCCAGGAGCGCGGGGTCGCGGCCGAGCAGGTCCGGCAGGTAGGCCGTGGCGGCCGTGTCGAAGAAGAGTCCGCCGAGGCCGAGCAGGAAGGCGACGACCGCGAGCAGCGGAATGCTGAGCACGTCGAGTCCGGCGGCCGCCGCCGGTGTCGCGAGCAGCACCGCACGCGCCGCGTCCATCACCCACATCGTGCGCCGGCGGTCCCAGCGGTCCACCAGCGCACCGCCGAGCACCCCGAACAGCAGCCACGGCAGCGTTCCGGCGGCCGTGACGACGGCGAGCGCCATCGGCTCCCGCGTCAGCGTCAGCGCGAGCAGCGGCAGCGCGGCGTGCGACACCCCGTCACCCAGGGAGGACACCGTCTGCGCGGTCCACAGCCGTCCGAACCCGGTCGTCAACTTGCGTGTCACTAAGCTCACTCGGTCTCCCCTTCGGTCTGCTGGCGCGGCGCCGGACGGAACAGCGCGAAGACGAGCGACGCGTCCGGCAGGGACGGATCGGACAGCTCCCGGTACTCGTCCGCCAGTGCCCGCAGCCGCGCCCCCAGCTCCGTGAACCGCTCCGCGGTGAGCCGGAGATGCGCCATCCCCACGTGCCGCTCGCCGTCGGCCGGAGCCGCCTCCAGGTCCGCCACCGCGTGCCGCATCAGCACGTCCGGCCCTCCCTCGCCCGGGTCCGGCAGCACGATCGACCGCGCGGCCATGGCGTAGTACCGCTCGGTGACTCCCCGGACCTTCCGCGTGCGGACCACCTTCACCAGGCCGGCCCGTTCGAGCAGCCGGACGTGGTAGCTGGAACTCCCTTTCGCGAGGCCCACCTTCTCGGCGATCTGGGTGATCGTCGCGGGCTCGAAGCGGAGCACGGCCATGATCCGGTGACGCGTGAGATTGGAGACCGCGCGCAACTGCTCGTCCGTGGTGACGTGGAACGTCTCGGGTGGCTCATCGGTTGGCATGCCCTAATGGTCAACGATTCTTGACCATTGCGCAATTGCTGTGCGCGCTCGGCTTCGCGAAGGCAACTGCGAGCGGCAGGCGGGCAGTTCGGGGTGCGTCTCGCACCGGCCAGGTGGTGAGGGGTCCGGGCTCACCGCCGCGACGCCCCGGCGCCGGGCGAGCCGCAGTACGGCCGCGGTGTGGAGCAGCATCATCGCGATGTCGAGGGCCGCCCCCGCGGGGCCGTACTGGGGGAACGTCGTGCCGGACAGGATGACGAGCCCGGTGGCCGGCCCGGGCCGTGGGTGCGGTGGGTCAGCCTATGACCAGCGGTAACAGGACAAACGCCTTGCTGGTTGCGGGCGCCGGACGCGGACACGATGGGCGGGCGGGACAGGCCGGGCACGCCGCCGACGGCGCGTGCCGCCGTCCCGCCCCGGGCCCGCACGGCCCGGGCCCCCGATGAACCGCCCTACCCCGCCCCCCCACGAAAGGCAGTGATCCCCTGTGAGCCGGAGCGGACGTCCCGATCCATCCGCCGAGCCCGCGGCCGAACCGCAGCGGGAGCCGCTCGGCCGGTGGCGCTACGCCGGTGTCTTCCTGCTGCTGTTCCTGTTCGGCACGGAGACCTTCCTCGTCTCCCCGCTGCTGCCGACCATCGCCCACGACATCGACGTGTCCGAGTCGGCCGCCGCCCAGAGCGTCACCGCGTACGTCCTCGTCTACGCCGTCAGCGCCCCCTTCCTCGGGCTGCTCAGCGACCGCTTCGGGCGCCGCCGCACCCTGCTCGCCGGCACCGCGGTGTTCCTGCTGTCCAACGGCGCCGCCGCCCTGTCCACCGGCCTGGCCCTGCTGATCGCCTCGCGGGCGCTGGCGGGACTCGCGGCGGCCGCGGCGGGCCCGGCCATCTGGGCGCACATCGCCGAGACCGCCCCCGAGAAGGTGCGCGGCCGGGCGCTCGGGCTGGGCATGGCCCTGTTCTCCTGCGGCCAGGTCGTCGGCGTGCCGCTCGGCGGCCTGCTGGCCGGGGTCGCGGGCTGGCGGTCGGCGTTCCTCGCCCTCGCCATCGGCACCGCGCTGGCCGTTCCGCTGCTGCTGCGTCAGGTGGGCGCCACCGCCCCGGCCGCGACCCAGCCGGGTGGGACCGCGCTCGGCGCCGTGTTCGCGGCGTGGGGCCACCCCGGCCTGCGCAAGGCACTCGGGGTGAACACGCTCTTCCACGCCGCCAACCTGGGCGCGTACACCTTCCTGGGCGTGGTGCTCGGCGACCGGTTCGATCTGTCGGTGTCCGCGCTCGGCCTCGTCGGCGTCCTGGTGGGGGCGGGCAGTGTGGCCGGCTCGCTGCTCGGCGGCCGGCTCGGTGACCGGGCCCGGGAGGCGGGCCGCGACCACCTGCCGCTGCTGCCGGTGTGGGGCCTGCTCCTCGCGGTGGGCATCGCGCTCTCGGCCAAGGGACCCGGCATCGTGCTCGCCCTGGCGGGCGTGGTCGTCTGGTTCGTGGCGAGCGGTGGGTTCGTCACCGACCAGCAGACCCTGGCGGGGACCGCGGCGCCCGACCTGCGGGCCACCTCCAGCGCCTGGCTGACCTCCACGATGTACGCCGGTACGGGCCTGGGCGCCTGGGCCGTCGGCGCCTTCGCGGACGCCGGCACCGGAACCCTCGTCGTCGGCGCGGGCCTCGCCCTGGTGGCGGCCCTCGCGGCCCTCGCCGTCACCGGCGGCCTGCGCCGCACCGCCGGGACGCCGGCCCCGGCCGCCGTGGCGGACCCGGCGGTCGAGCAGCCCGCCCGGCCCTGACGGCGTCCGGCGCTCCGGCGCGGCGGCAGGCGGGGATCAGCCCGCCTGCCGCTCCGCCGCGTCCGGGCCCACCGCCCGCAGCGGCCGCTCGCACAGCGCCGCCATCCGGCCCCGGTCCTGCTCCGTCAGTGGCGTGAACAGCAGCACCAGCGCCGACGGGTCGTCCACCGGGTGGAAGGACGACAGCGACAGCGTCATGGGCGCGGAGCCCGGCGGCCGAACCGTCACCGAACGGGCCGTCAGCTCCGCCACCGAGTGGCAGCCCCACCAGTGGCGCAGCTCCGGCGCGTCCTCCTCGAGCCGCTCGTAGAGTTCCCCGGTGCGCGGGTCGGCGAGCGCCGGGCCCGCCTGGGCGCGGAAGTGCTGGAAGATGTTCATCGCCAGCGGTTCCCAGTCGTGCAGCACGGTCCGCAGCCGGGGGTCGGCGACCATCAGCCACATCAGGTTGCGCCGGTCGGCCGGCACCGACTCCGGGCTGCCCCACAGGGCGCTCCAGGGGGCGTTCCAGGCGAGCAGGTCGAAGTGGCGGTCCAGCAGCGCCGCCGGGCTGCTCGGCCAGGAGTCCAGCACGGGGCGGACGGTGGCGGCCAGCCCGTCCGGCTCGGCGTCGAAGGCGGCCGGTTCGTGGTGTCCCGCCAGCCGCATCGCGTGCCGCAGGCCCGCCGCGTCCAGGCGCAGCGCCTTGGCGACGGCGGTCAGCACCTGCCGGGAGGCGGTGACCCGGCCCTGCTCCAGCCAGGTGTACCAGGCCAGTCCGACGCCGGAGAGCGAGGCGACCTCCTCACGGCGCAGACCGGGGGTGCGCCGGCGCGGCGTGGCCGTCAGGCCCACGTCCGCGGGTTTGAGCAGTTCGCGGTGGGCTCGCAGGAAGGCACCCAGTTCCAGGCTGGGTCCGGGTTCGGGCGTGGACATGGCGACGGCTCCTCGGCCTGCGTCGGACGGTCGGCGGTGGGTGGTCGGTGGGCGGCGGGTGCGGGCGTGCGTGGTGGACGGGCGCGGACAGCGGTGCGCGGGTCCGGACGGCGCCCGTCCGGACCCGCGCTGTTCTCTCACTCTAGGCGGTGCCGCCGGTACGCGGGGTGAGCTTCCACAGCCGCACCGGCATCGCGCTCACCCGGCCCCGCTCGCTCTGCCGGGCCCAGGCCACGCGGCCGACGGCCTCGAAGAACGCGGCCCGCCGGCCCGGTTCGAGCACGGAAGCGTAGTAGTCGCCGAAGGTCGCCGCGTGGAAGTGCTCGTACTGCGCCGCGTCCCGCACGGTGACCACCGCCTCCCGCTCCCACTGGTCCTCGATGACGAAGAACTCCTCCAGGACGGCGGCGAGTTCCGCCGTGGTGCGGGTCCGGGTGGCGATGGGCAGGACGTCGTGGTCGGCGAGCAGCCGGGGCGCGTCGTCGCGGGCGACGCCGAGTTCGGCCAGCGCGTCCCGCACGATCTCGTCCTCCCCGCCGAAGCCTTGCTCGTCGCGCGCCGGGTGATACGTCGTCAGCAGGAAGGAGCCCCCCGGCGCCAGCTGCTCGCGCACCCAGCCCAGGATGCGGTGCTCCACCGGGTACAGCCAGTGCAGCACCGACGTCATGGTCACCACGTCCGCGCGGTAGGGCAGCGGCGCGGGCGCGGTCAGGTCCGCGTGGTGCAGGACGACCCGGCCGCCGTAGGACCGCAGCCGCTCGCCGGCCTCGGCGATGCGGTGCTGCGAACGCTCCAGACCGACCGCCAGCCGCAGCGACGGGTGCCGCTCCAGAGCGGCCTCCAGCAGCTGGCCGATGCCGCTGCCGAGGTCGACGAGCACCTCCGGCTCCCCGGTGACCCGGTCCAGGACCCAGTCGCGGTCGTGCACCTGGCGCAGCCGGCTGGCGTCGTCGTACCCGCCGAGGGTGCGGGCCTGGGCTTCGATGTCGGACAGGGTCACGGGCGCTCCTCGGAGGTGCTGGTGGCGGAGTACGGCGTGGCGATGAAGTCCTCGACGCGGCGCCGTACGTCACTCTGGTCGTACCGCTTGAACAGGTTGATCCGGTTGCGGGCCAGGTCGCCGCGGTGGACGAGCTCGTACAGGTGCTGGCGCTGGCCGAAGCCGTCGCCGGTCAGCTCCCAGGCCAGGCGCAGCAGCCGGGACTTGCGCTCGGCGTCGATGCCGCGCCCGCGCATGTATCGGTCGAGCAGCGGCCGCAGCCGGGGACTGGCGAGGTCCCTCTCGGTGGGCTGCATCAGCAGTCCCGAGGCGCCGATGCGGCGCACGACGTCCACGGCGCTGTCGGCGACCTCCGCGGACCAGACCCGGCTCGCCGCGGTGTCGCCGGGCGCCAGCAGCCCGCCGTCGGTGACGCCGGCGCGGGCCTCGGCGGCGTCGAGGAAGAGTTCCGTCAGCTCCGCGTACGACGCCAGCCGGCCCAGGTCCTCCTGGATGTTGCGGAAGCTGTCCACCCCGATACTCTCGGCGACCAGCGTGGCCGTGGCCAGCAGGGTGCGCAGCCGCTCCCGGTAGCGGACGTGGCCGATGTACGCGGACCAGGCGTTGATCCGGGCCAGCCCGGTGCGGGCCAGTCCGGCGTCGCGCAGCAGGAAGACCCGGTCCCAGGGGACGAGGACGTCGTCGAAGAAGAGCATGGCGTCCTGCTCGTCGTAGCGCGCGCCCAACGGGTGGGCGTGGCCGTGCGGTTCGCTGCCCAGCGGCTCCCGGCACAGCGTGACCAGGCCCGGTGTGTTCAGCGGCAGTGCGAACCACACGACGAACTGCTCGCCGCGGCGCTGCGCGAACGAGGCCGAGAGGTAGACCAGCACCTCGTGGGCGAACGGCGCCAGGGTGGTGAGCTGTTTGGCGCCGCGCACCACGATGCCGGCGTCGTTCTCCGACAGCACGCGCAGGGCCAGGTCCGGGTCGTCCACCGGGTCGGTGGAGCGGTCGATCTGCGGATCGCCCAGCGCGTGCGAGAGGACCAGGTCGTTGGTGGCGCAGTACCGGTACCAGGCCTCCGCGTTGGCACCGAAGCCGGGCCGGGCCGCCTCCAGCCGGTTGCGGAAGTCGTAGACGCCGACGGCGATCGAGGCCATGAAGGCGGGGGAGCGGCCGTGCTGTCCGAACGCCCGTGAGTGCCAGAACTCGGCGCTGCGGCGTTGCAGACGCAGCTCCTCCAGGGTGCGCGGCGGCTGGTAGCCGCGGGCGAGGCGCTGACCGCTCTCGGGGTCCTTGTAGGTGAGCAGGTCCTCGTGCTCGGGGTCGTGCTGGAGGTCCAGCAGGTCGGCGAGGGCGTCGACCGCCGGGCGGAAGGCCGGGTGCCCGGCCGGGTCCGTGACCCGGCGGCCGTCGAGGTACAGCTCGCGTCCGTCGTCGAGTTCGGCGCGGTACCGGTCGCCGGTGAGCAGCCCCCGGCCGGTGTGGGCGGAGGTGTCCAGGAGGGTCATGTACGGGCTCCCGTCGAGGGGATGGGCGGGTGGGCGAGCGAGCGGTAGGCGCCGCCGTGGTAGATCAGCGGCTCCCCGGGCCCCGCGTCCGCGGCGGCGACCCGGCCGACCAGGACCGCGTGGTCCCCGCCGGGCAGCACGGTGTGCAGATGGCAGTCGAACCAGGCCAGGCAGTCCTCCAGCACGGGCGCCCCGGTCGCCTCGGCACGCATGGGCGCGGTCGTGAACAGGCCCAGCGCCCGGCCCGCACCGGGGGCGGCGAAGTGCCGGGCCAGCGGCTCCTGGTGACCGGCGAGCACCGACACCGCGTACCGGCCGCTGCCGCGGACCGCGGCCACCAGCGGGCTGCGGGTGCTCACCGACACCGTGATCAGCAGCGGGTCCAGGGACAGGGTGCACAGGGAGGAGACGGTCTTGGCGAAGACCTCGTCGCCGTGCCGGGCGGTGAGCACGGCGACGCCCGTGGTCCAGTGGCGGGCGGCGTCCCGGAAGGCGTCGGCGGCGGCGTCGCCGCGGACGGCGCGCACCACGTCGCCCGGCGCGCCGTGACCGCCCGCGGACACCCCCACGGCCGCCGCGCCGGGCCCGGTGCGCGCGGCGCCCACCGCGGCCGAGCGCCCGGGACCGGCGCCCGGCCCGGTGCGCGCGGCGCTCACCGCAGCCCCACGCGGTAGGCGCGCAGCCACTCGTCGACCTGCACGAGGTGGTCGAGGCCGCCCACCGGGTTGGGCGCGGTGCGCGGGCTGGGCAGGGTGCGGCCCTCGGCCAGGGCGCGCCGTACGGTGTCCCGGTCCACCAGGTCGAACACCGGGGCCGCCGGGTCGGCGAGCAGCTCCCGGGCGCGCTCGGTGAGCACCTGGGCGTAGCGCACGGCCGGCGTCGACGGGTAGCCGCTCTTGGGCCGGTCGGCGACCTCGGCCGGCAGCAGGTCGCGCACGGCGTCGCGCAGCAGCCCCTTGGCCCGGCCGCCGGGCGCCTTCAGGGCCCAGGGCACGTTCCAGGCGTACTCGATCAGACGGTGGTCGCAGAACGGCACGCGCACCTCCAGGCCGACGGACATGCTGACCCGGTCGACGCGCTCCAGCAGCGGCGGCAGCCAGCGCGTCAGGGCCAGGTGGAACAGTTCGCGCACCCGGCGGTCCGCGCCGCTCTCCCCGGGCAGCGCGGGCGTCCCCGCCACCGAGGCGCGGTACTGCTCGGCGGTGTACTCGTCCGGCCGGACCGCCGCCCGTACCTCCGGACGCAGCAGCTCGGCCGGGGTGGCGCGGCCGTGCAGCCAGGGGAAGGTGTCGGCGGCCCGGGCGGCGGGGTCGTGGAAGTAGGGGTATCCGCCGAAGACCTCGTCGGCGGCCTCTCCGGACAGGGCGACCGTGGAGCGCCGGCGCACCTCGCGGAACAGCAGGTGCAGCGAGGCGTCCATCTCGCCCCAGCCGGGCCGGTCCCGGGCGCGCAGCACGGCCTGCCGGGCGTCCAGGAGGTCGTCGTCGGGGATGACGACGGAGGTGTGCAGGGTGCCGATGTGCTCCGCCGCCGCCTTGACGAACGGGGCGTCGGCGCCGGTGCGCCAGGCGTCCGGCGCCCGGTCGGCACTGCCGGGGAAGTCCACGGAGAAGCTGCTGACCTTGCCCTGCCCGGCCCGTTCGCGGGCGAGCGCCGCCAGCGCGGTGATGGCGCTGGAGTCGACGCCCCCGGACAGCAGCGTGCACAGCGGGACGTCGCTCATCAGCTGGCGCTCGACGGCGTCGCCGAGCAGTTCGCGCACCGTGCGGCGGGTGGTCGCCGGGTCGTCGGTGTGCGGGCGGGAGACCAGCTGCCAGTACCGCGACTCGCGGGTGACCGACCGGCGTACGGAGACCAGGTGGCCGGGGCGCACCTCGTTCAGTCCGCGGAACAGCCCGTGTCCGGCGGTGGGCGCGGCCGGCAGCGCGAACAGCTCGGCGATGCCCTCGTTGTCCAGCTCGGCCCGGAACAGCGGGTTGGCGAGCACCGCCTTCGGCTCCGAGCCGAACAGGACACCGGTGGAATGGGCGTGCCAGTACAGGGGCTTGATGCCCAGGTGGTCGCGGACCAGCAGCAGTTCCTCGGCGCGCCCGTCCCACAGGGCGTAGGCGAAGATGCCGTTGAACCGCCGGGGCGCGTCGGCGCCCCATTGCAGGTGCGCCCGGAGTACCACCTCCGTGTCGGAGCGGGTGCGGAACACGTGGCCGAGGCCCTCCAGTTCCCGGCGCAGCTCGGTGTGGTTGTACAGCTCGCCGTTGTAGCCGAGGACGGTCTCCCGGGCGTCGACGGGCTGCGAGCCGCCCTCGAGGTCGATGACGGACAGCCGGCGGTGGCCGAGCGCCGCGTGCCGGGACAGCCAGGTGCCGGAGGCGTCCGGTCCGCGGCAGGCCAGGGTGTCGGTCATGGCGCGGACGGTGTCGCCGCGGGTGCGCAGGTCGGTCTCCCAGTCGAGCCAGCCGGTGACGCCGCACATCAGCGCTCCCCGGGGGACTCGGCGGAACCGTCCTGGGCCGCGGCGGCAGCGGCGTCGGCCGCGGCGGGGGTGGCGGACTCCCAGCGGCAGCCGTGGCCGGTGGGGCCGGTGCGCAGCTGGTGGGTGGGGACGAAGCCCTTGGCGCGGATGTTCGCGGACAGCGCCTTCGTGCAGTACGTGCACGGGGAGGCCAGGGTGATGCGGACCCCGGAGCGGCGCGCCTTCTCGCGGTAGTCCCAGATCGCGCAGTGCGTGATGGTTAGTGCGGCCCGGGTGGGCCCGTCGGTGTCGATGCCGTCGTCGAACTCGTAGTCGGAGCCGTACAGTTCGGCCTGGCGGGCGATGCGGTGCACCGGGTCGGCGGCGCCCCGGCCGTGGTCGGGCTCCACGTCGCGGTGCACCTCGGCGATGGCCTGGGCCCAGGCGGCGAGCGCCTGTTCGCCGTAGCGGGCGACGAGGAAACGTTCCATCAGGGCCTGGCCGCGGAAGAACACCCGCTGCCAGTCCACGGCCGTCCCGGTCGCCCGGTCCGGCAGGTCGGCGAAGATCTCCGACTGGAGCGCGAACCAGTCGGACAGATGCGTGGTGTTGCTGCGGGCGGCCAGCAGCCGGGTCAGCCCGGACTCCGCCTCGTGCAGCCGTTGGCGCCACAGGGCCGACCGCTCCGCCTCGGGCATGGCCCGGTAGGCGTTGCGCAGGTGGTCGGCCTGGGCCGGGGACGGACCGGCGGCGCGTGGGCCGCCCAGTACGGCGGTGACGGGACGGCCGGCCTCCCGGGTGCCGGCGTCGTCGTCCGCGGCGGGCGCCGGAACCCCGTCGGCACCGCCGCGGGCGATGCCTCCTCTGGGCGCATCGCTCATCTCGGATCTCCTTCGCGGTGGGGGAGCGGACCGGTCGGGTCCTGCTGCCGGCAACGCTACGAAGGCGGCCGACCACCCAAGAAGCCCCGAAAGGCGGCGCCGGCGGCGACCATCGGAGCACCGGGACTACTCCGAAGGTCGCCCTCACGGCGACCGGAAAAACACGGGCGGGCGGGCACCTGTGCGTGCCCACCCGCCCGTGCGAAACGTTTCGGCTCAGCCCGCCAGTCCGTGGCGGTGCGCGTACAGCGCGGCCCGCAGCCGGTCGGACTGCCCGGTCTTGCGCATGGCGTTCGTCAGGTGCTTCTTCACCGTCGCCTCCGCCAGCGCCAGTTCCCGCCCGATCTCGGCGTTGCTCAGACCACGGGCCAGCTGGGCGAGCACCTGGCGCTCCCGCGCGGTGAGCCCGCAGTGCTGCGGCAGCGGCTCCGCGCTCTCCCCGGCCACCGCGACCTGCACCCGGGCCGCGGGCGGAGCCGGCAGGAACACCGAACCCCCGGCGCCGGCGATGCCCACCGCCCTGATGATCCCCTCCTCGGGCAGGTCCAGCGGGAAGCAGCCGCTCGCCCCCGCCAGCAGCACGCGGCTCGCCTCGGCCGTGCTCTCCGCCCGGCGCAGCAGCAGCACCCGTGCCTCGGGCACGACGTCGGGGGCGCGCAGCCGGGCGACCAGGGCCAGATCCTGCGCCAGCGTGCCGCCGCGGCCCAGCAGGACCACGTCCGGCCGTACCCGGCGCAGCGCGTCCGGCAGCCGCAGCGGGTCCCCGGAGCTGCCCACCACCACCGTGCCGGGGTCGGCGTTCAGGACACTGCGCAGACCCGCGCTGGCCACCGGATGCCGCTCGGCGAGGAAGACGCGGGTGACGCCCGCGGGATGGTGGGAGTGCGGCCCGGCGCAGGCGGGATGCCCGCAGTCGCAGCCGGACTGCGCCCAGGGGCGGCGCGGCGCTGCCAGGCCGGGCGACCGCTCCTCGGCCTCGGCCAGCATCTGGTGCCCGGCCATCAGGTCGAGCGGGTTGTCGATCTCGGCGTGCACGGTGTGCGGGTCGCCGAACCGGGACGCGGCGACACCGGCGGTGGTCAGGGTCGTCACCACGAACTCCCGCCTGTGCGCGGGAAGTCGGTATGGCTGTGACGGTACGGCACGTGTGGTCCCCTCAGCGGTGGCGGGGCCGGGACGGCGGCCCCGGCGGCGAGCGCGGGCCCGGTCGCGCACCGCCCGGCAGCCCCGTACCGGCACGAGCCGAGGGGGGAGAGGACGGAAGGCGCCGGACCGGGCCGGACAAGGGAGTGGGCGCCCCGACGGGAAGATCCCGCGGATCAGCGCCCGGTACACGGACGACAGGACTCGTCGAAACACCTGCGGTGCCACGAGCCGCCGATACCGACCAGGGTGAAGCCGGTTCGCCGTTTGACCATGGTGACAGCGTAATTCGGCCCGTCAGAGGGGTCAATGATGGCCGGATCACACGGATATGAGGGAAGCGTGTATTCCGTACGGCTGATCCTATGACCCCGGGTATCAGCATCAACGCCTGGCTGGCTGGGGACTTCGCGCTCCCGCACGCTTCGGTCACAGCGATCCGCGGGCCCCGGTGCCACTCGGCACGCACCCCCGTCGCGTGGCAGACGGGAATTGCCAGACCGGCCCTGGCCCACCAGGTCACCGCACCGCGCCCCCGCCGCACCCACCACACCGCCGCACGGCGCCGCGCCCCGGGCGCCGGCGGCCCGGGGCCGGACCGCGAGAGCCGGCCCTGCCCGGCCGCTCACCCCGAGCACGGATCACCCGAGAGCCGAACACCCCAGGAAGGACACCCCGCATGACCGCCCACCCACGTCCGCCCGCCGGCCGTCCCGGCGCCGCGCACCGGGAGGCCGGCGGATGAGGCGGTACCTCGCACGACGCCTGCTGCTCGCCGTTCCCACGCTCTGGGGCGTCACCGTCGTCGTCTTCGCCGCCGTGGCCCTCGTCCCCGGCGACCCGGTGACCGCGCTGCTGGGTCCCGGTGCGCCCGCCGAGGCCAGGCGCCGGCTCGCCGAGCGGATCGGGACGGGCGAGCCGCTGCCCCTGCGGTACGGGCACTGGCTGTGGCACGCGCTCCAGGGCGACCTCGGCGTCTCCGTCGCGGCGCAGCGGCCCGTCGGCGACCTGCTGCTGCCGGCCCTCGGGCAGACCCTCCTCCTCGCGGGCGCCGCCTTCCTGCTCGTGCTCACCGGGGGCGTCCTGCTGGGCGCCCTGGGCGCCGCCCGCCCCGAGGGGCCCGCGGCCCGGCTGTCGCGAGGACTGAGCACGCTGGCCGTCTCCGCCCCGCAGTACTCGGTGGCGCTGCTGCTCATCGCCGTGTTCGCCGTCGGGCTGCGCTGGTTCCCGGCCGGCGGCACCGAGGACCTGTTCGCCGGGGGCGGCACCGCCGACCGGCTGCGCCACCTGGTGCTGCCCGCCCTCGCCTCGGCACTCGTCCCGCTCGGTCTGACCGC
This sequence comes from Streptomyces sp. NPDC041135, assembly GCF_055592085.1. Lineage (NCBI taxonomy): Bacteria > Bacillati > Actinomycetota > Actinomycetes > Kitasatosporales > Streptomycetaceae > Streptomyces > Streptomyces sp. NPDC041135. Next base: position 261,991 of record NZ_JBVIYZ010000007.1, on the reverse strand, counting down.
CCGCGTCTTCGGCGCCGCCCTGACGGCCGTCCTGCACTCCGACCTCGCCGACGGCCTGCGCGCCCGGGGCCTGCGCCGCGCGGCCGTACTGCGCCACTGCGTGCACAACGCGGCCCCGGCGCTGCTCACCATCGGCGGACTCCAACTGGCCTACCTGCTGGAGGGGGTGGTGTTCGTGGAGACCCTGTTCGCCTGGCCCGGCGTCGGCCGGCTGCTGTACGACGCCCTCACCGCGCGCGACCTGCCGCTGATCCAGGCCGGCGTCCTGCTGGTCGCCGTCGCCTTCGTCGGCGTCAACATCGTCGTCGACACCGCGCACGCCCTCATCGACCCCCGGCTGCGAGGTGCGCTGTGACCCCGGCCCCCGGCAGGAGTCCCGCCGCGGCGACCGCGAAGGGCGCCGTGAACCCCGCCGACGGCGGCGGCCCCCCCGGCGGCCCGTCCGGCTCCGTGCGCCGGTTCCTCCCGTACGGCGTGCGCCCGGGGCTGCTGATCCCGGCGGTCCTCGCCGCCGTCCTGCTGCTCCTCGCCGTCACCGGCCCGCTGCTGGCGCCCGACGACCCCGACGCCGGGAGCCTGCGGGAGCGGCTGCTGCCGCCGGGCAGCGCCGGGCACCCGCTGGGCACGGACTCCCAGGGCCGCGACGTGCTGAGCCGCCTGCTGGTCGCCGCGGGGCCCTCCCTGCTGGGCGGAGTGCTCCCGGTCGCCGTCGCCACTGTCGCCGGTGCCCTCCTCGGCATCGCCGCCGGACTCGGCGGCCACCTCACCGAACACGCCCTGCTGCGCACCCTGGACGTGCTCTACGCCTTCCCGGGCGTGCTGCTGGCGATCACCGTCGCCACCGTGATGCAGCCCGGCCTGCTCGCCACCGTGGTGTCCCTGTCCGTCGTCCTCACCCCGGCGGTGACCCGCGTCGCCTTCTCCGAGGTACGGCGCATCCGCACCGCCGAGTACCTGGAGGCCGCCCGAGTCAGCGGGGCCGGCGCGTTGAGCGTCGGCCTGCGCCAGGTCGCCCCGGTCGTCGCACCGGTGCTGCTCGTCTACGCGTCCTCCCTGGTGGGGCTGGCCATCGTCTACGCGGCCGGACTGTCCTTCCTCGGCCTGGGCGTACCGCCGCCGGCCGCCGAATGGGGCGCGATGCTCGACGAACTCAGGCCCGCCCTGCTGACCCACCCGGGTGTCGCGGTGCTGCCCGCGCTCACCATCCTCCTCGTCTCCGTCGTCTTCAACACCCTCGGTGAGGCGCTGCGCCGCGGCACCGGCGCCGACCGCACCCCGCGCACGGAGGCCGCACGATGACCGCCCCGCCCCGTGCCCGTACGACGAGCGCTCAGGAGACGGGAGCCCGCGCGGTGAGTGCCCCGGCCCCGGAACGCCTCGAGGTGGAGAACCTGACGGTCACCCACGGCGCGGCGGGCGGCGCGGTGCGGGCCGTGGACGGCGTGTCGCTGACCGTGCCGCCCGGCGAGGCGCTGGTGCTGCTCGGCGAGTCCGGCAGCGGCAAGTCCACCCTGGCCCGCACCGTCCTCGGTCTCGCCGGCCGCGGCGCCCGGGTGAGCGGCAGCGTGCGCCTGTCCGGCACCGACCTGCTCGGCCTCGGCGAGCGCGCCCTGTCCGACGTACGCGGACGCCGCATCGGCTACGTCCCGCAGGACCCCGCCGCCGCACTCGACCCGTTGCGCCGGATCGGTGCGCAGCTCACCGAGGTACTGCTGCGCCACCGCGTCGTCACCGGCCGCCGCGCCGCCCGGCAGGCCGTGCCCGGGCTGCTGGCGGACGCCGGGATCACCGAACCCGACCGGGTGGCCCGCAGCCATCCGCACCAGCTGTCCGGCGGACAGCGCCAGCGCGCCGCCCTCGCCCTCGCCCTGGCCTGCGCACCGGGACTGCTGATCGCCGACGAACCCACCACCGCGCTGGACGCCCTGGTGCGCGCCCGCGTCGTCGACCTGTTCGGCCGTCTGCTCACCGAACGCGGCATCGCCCTGCTGCTGGTCACGCACGACATCGGCGTCGCCCGCCGCATCGGCCACCGCGCGGCGGTGATGCGCGCCGGACGGATCGTCGAGAGCGGCCCCGTGCACCGACTGCTCAGCGCCCCCGAACACCCCTACGCCGCCGCACTGGTGGCCGCTCGGCCGGGAGGAACCCGATGACCCGGACATCCCCGGCGGCCGGACCGGCCCCGGCGGCCGGACCGGCCCCGGCCGCCGAACCGGCCCCGACGGCCGCGCCGACCCGTGACCTCCTGCGCGTCGACCAGGTGTCCAAGCGCTACCGGCACGGACACCTCGCCGTCGACGGCGTCTCCCTCCGCGTGGCGGGCGCCGAGACCGTCGGGCTCGTCGGCGAGTCCGGCTCCGGCAAGTCGACCCTGGCCCGGCTGGCGCTCGGCCTGCTCGCCCCCGACTCGGGCACCGTACGCTTCGACGGCCTGGACCCCCGACGGCTGCGCGGACCCGCGGGGCGCCGCGACCGCGCCCGGTTGCAGTTCGTGCCGCAGCACCCCCGCGGCTCCCTCAACCCCGCGCTGCGCGCAGCGGAAGCGGTCGCGTTCCCGCTGCGTGTCCACGGCACCCCGCGCGCCGAACGGCCCGCGATCGTCGCCGACCTCTTCCGCAAGGTCGGCCTGGACCCCGCCCTGGGCCGCCGCTTCCCGCGCGAGCTGTCGGGCGGGCAGGTCCAGCGCGTGGCCATCGCCCGTGCCCTGGCGACCGGGCCGGACCTTCTGGTCTGCGACGAGCCGACCTCCGCCCTGGACACCACCGTCCAGGCCCAGGTCCTCGACCTGCTCGCCGACCTCCAGCAACGCCTTGGCCTGGCCTACCTGTTCATCTCCCACGACCTGGCCGTCGTACGGCAACTGGCCCACCGGGTCGTGGTGCTGCGCCACGGGCGCGTCGTGGAGGAGGCCGGCACGGCCGAGCTGTGGCAGGCCCCCCGCCACCCCTACACCCGGGCGCTGCTCGCCGCCGACGGCGACGGCAGCCCCGAACCCTCCCAGCCGGCCCCGGCCGGCGAACCGACCACCCGCTGAAGTCCGGACCGCCGCTCCCCGCCGGACCGGCCCACCGAACGCCCGCCAGGGCACGACACCGAGACACCCGCCCGAGCACGACACCGACCGCACCACACCGAGCGCACCACACCGACCGACCCGTGAAGAACGACGAGGACTCCATGACGCACCACCAGCACCCATCCGGCCACCTCGCGGTGCGCCGCCGACGACGCAGCCGCCCGCGCGCGGCCGCCCTGGCCGCCGCGCTGCTGCTGCCGTTCGCCGCGGCCGGCTGCGGCACCGGCTCCGCCGCGGACGGCGGCTCGGGCGGCGCCGGGTCCGGCGGCACCCTCGTCATCGGCGCCACGGGCAAGCTGCCCAACCCCGACACCGTCATCGGCGGCGCCGGCTTCGAGGGCAAGCGGCTCGTCAGCTTCCAGCTGTACGAGGGCCTCACCCGCTACGACCTGTCGAAGACCGACGGCCCGTCCGAGATCACCGGCGCCCTGGCCACCTCCTGGAAGGTCGCGGGGGACCACAGGACCTGGACCTTCACCCTGCGCAAGCATGTGAAGTTCCAGGACGGTACCGCCTTCGACGCCGACGCGGTCCTGTTCAACCTCGACCGCTACCTCGACAAGAAGAGCCCTTACTACACGGACGCCCTCGGCGCGGCCGCCGGTGAGTACGCGGGCGACATCACCTCGTACAAGAAGCTGCCCGGCGACCGCGTACGGCTGGTCACGAAGCAGCCCAACGGGCACTTCCCGCAGGACCTCGCGCACGTCCTCATCGCCAGCCCCACCGCCGTCCGCAAGACCGGATCGGCCACGTTCTCCCAGCACCCCGTCGGCACCGGCCCGTTCCGCTTCGTCCGCCAGCAGGCCGGGGAGCAGATCGAGCTCGCGCGCTTCGACGACTACTGGCGCGGCGCCCCCAAGCTGGACAAGCTCGTGGTGAAGGCGCTGCCCGACGCCGCCGCGCGGACCGCCGCCCTGCGCTCGGGCAGCGTCAACTGGATCGAGTACCCGAACCCCGACGACATCCCGAGCCTGGAGGCCGACGGCGCCAAGATCGTCACCAACAGCTACGACCACCTCTGGTACTGGATCCTGGACACCGCGCAGAAGCCCTGGAGCGACCCCCGGGTGCGCAGGGCCGCGAACTACGCCATCGACCGCGACGTCATCGCGAAGAACCTGCTGCACGGCACCGCCGACCCCGCCCGGCAGGCCGTCCCGCGCGGCACCTTCGCCTACGACCCGGCCGGCGACACCTACGACCACGATCCCGCCAAGGCCCGCCGGCTGCTCGCCGAGGCCGGCTACGCCAAGGGGTTCTCGACCACCGTCACCGTCCCCACCGGCGGTTCCGGCAACCTCGTCCCGGTGCCGATCGCCGAGGCCGTACAGCGCGACCTGGCCGCCGTCGGCATCAAGGTGACGATCCGCACGACCGACTGGTCGACGCTGATCGGCGCGGAGGCCAAGGGCAAGGTGGCCCGGGACTCGCAGGCCATCGCGCAGTCCACCACCCTCTTCCAGTCGGAGGCGCTGCTGCCGCTGTTCATCGGCACCGGCAGCCCGTTCTGGACCGGGCACTACAGCAACCCGCAGGTCGACAAGTTGCTGGCCTCGGCCGGAGCCGCGACCGACCGCACGGCGCGGGAGGCCGACTACAAGCGCGCCCTGCAACTCGTCACCGCGGATGCCCCCTGGCTGTTCGTCGTCAACGACCGCAACCCCCGGGCCGTGTCCCCCAAGGTGCACGGGATCGTCCAGCCGCAGTCCTGGTTCCTCGACCTCACGACCGTATCGGTGTCCTCATGACTCTCTCCCACACCCCCGCACCCGGCCTGCCGCCCAAGTGGGGTCTCACCCTGCCGCTGCCCGGGCTCACCATCGACCGGCACCGCTTCCTCGTCGAGCGGCTGTCCGACCTCGGCTACACCGACGTGTGGAGCGCGGAGGGCGGCGGCACCGACGCCTTCACCCCGCTCGCGACCGTCGCCGCCTGGGCGCCGGGCCTGCGCATCGCCACCGGTATCGTCCCGGTGCACACCCGCGGCCCCGCCGTCCTCGCCCAGACCGCCGCCACCCTCGCCCAGCTCGCTCCGGGACGGCTGCTGCTGGGGCTCGGCGCCTCGGTGCCCGCCCACGTCACGGACATCAACGGCATCCCGTTCGACGAGCCCTACAAGCGCACCCGGGACGTCCTGCGGTTCGTCACCCGCGCCCTGCGCGGCGAGCACATCGCCGGCGACTTCGACACCTTCTCCATCACCGGCTACCGCCTGCCGCACCCGCCGCAGGACCCGGTGAAGGTGATCCTCGGCGCGCTGCGGCCGGGCATGCTGCGCCTGGGCTTCGGCGAGGGCGACGGGGCCATCACCAACCTGCTCTTCCCGCAGGACGTGCCCAAGATCCTGGACGCCGTCGGCCCGCAGCCGCCCGGCAAGGAACTCGTCGTCAAGGTGTTCGTCTGCCCCACCGAGGACACCGACTACGCCCACCGGGCCACCCGGCCCTTCCTCGCCTGGATCCTCAACCGCGAGCCCTACCGCAAGTTCCACGAGTGGCTCGGCCACGGCGAGCTGCTGCGCGAGTCGCACGAGAAGTGGGCCGACGGCGACATCGACGGCGCCCAGAAGGCGCTGCCGGACGAGGTCGTGGACGGGCTGTTCATCAGCGGCTCCCCGGAGGAGTGCCGGGAGAAGATCCTGCGCTACCACCGCCCCGGCGTGACGACGATCCAGCTGTACGTGTCGCTCCCGCCGGAGGTCTTCGTCAGCCGGGCCAAGGTGCTGGACACCCTGACCAGGCTCGGCCCGGCCGCGGCCTGATACCCGTGCTCCCCCGCGGAGGTACCCGGATGGAACTCGACATACGCGGTGGTGTCCGCGCCGCGCCCGTGCGGGGCGACACGCCCGCGCAGCGGCAGGCCCTGCGCTTCGCCCCCGACCCGCCGGAGCGTGACGCCGACCCGGAGCACGTCGCGCGCACCGCCCGCGAGAACGAGGAGGACGGGTTCGACAGCGCCCTCGTGGTGCAGTCGAGTTCGTGGCCCGACCCCTGGCTGGTGGCCGGCTGGGCGCTGGCGGCCACCCGGCGGCTGCGGATCGCGGTGGCCCACCGGGTGGGCACCACCGCGCCCACCGTGGCCGCGCGGACGCTCGCCACCCTGGACCGGCTCTCCGGGGGCCGGGCCGCCGCCCACGTCATCGTCGGCTCCAGCGACGCCGACGTGGCGCGCGACGGCGACCTGCTGGACAAGGCGGCGCGCTACCGCAGGGCGGGGGAGTACCTCGACGTCTTTCGACGCGCCCTGACGGATCATCAGAGCTTTGACCACGAGGGGGAGTTCTACACGGTCCGCGGTGCCCGCTCGGGGGTGCTGCCGCGGCCGGGCGCGGAACTTCTGTCGTTCGGCGGCTCCTCGCCCGAGGGCGTCGAACTCGCCGCCCGGCACGCCGAGGTGTACGCCATCCCCAGCACGCCGCTGACGGCCACGCGCCGGCACATCACCCGGGCCCGTGCGGCGGCCGCGGCGCACGGCCGGACCCTGCGGATCTGGCGGCACGTCACCGTCGTCACCGCGGCCACCGACGAGGAGGCCGAGGCACGGGTCCGCGGCATCCGGCGGGACGCGGTCCGGCTGGCCTCCGGCTCCGGCCGGTGGGTGGACGCCGTCCAACTCGACCGCGACCGCGAGCGCGGGCGCGCCGGCCTGGAGGCCGGCACCCGCCAGCTGTCCGCCTACGTCGACCGGTCGCTGGCCGGCGCCTACGTCGGTTCCCCGGAGACGGTGGCCGCCCGCATCGGCTGGCTGCGCGCGGCCGGGGTGGACATCGTCCAGCTGGACATGGCCGCGGAGACCGACCAGGACCGGGAACTCCGCCGCGACCTGGTCGCCAGGCTCCGCGCCGCCTACCTCCCGCCGCAGCCCCGGGTGTCCGCGCACGGCCGGCGCGGCTGGTGACCTCTGCCGCGCCTTCCCCGCGCCCGCGGGCGCCCGCCGGGGCTCCCGAGGCGCGCGGGGTCCCGGTGCGGGGGGCACCGGCGGCGGCGCCGGTGCGGCCGGTCAGGCGCCGGCGGCCGGGGAGCCGAAGTAGTGCCCCTTGTCGAGGTCGTCCAGCAGGCCGGGCTGGGCCGGGTGCCAGTCGAGCAGGGCGCGGGTGTGGTCGCTGGACGCCGCGAGATCGCGCCCGATGAAGTCGCTCAGCCAGGTGAAGTGCCCGGCGGCCGCCCCGGGGGCCACGGAGGCCACCGGCACCCCGAGGTGGCGGCCCATCACCTCGGCGACGTCACGGATCGCCACCCCTTCCTCCGCCACCCCGTGCAGCACCGACCCGGCCGGGGCCCGCTCGGCCGCCAGGCGGAACAGCCGCGCCGCGTCCAGGCGGTGGACGGCCGGCCAGCGGTTGGACCCGTCGCCGAGGTAGCCGGAGAGGTCCTTGTCCCGGGCGATGGCGGCCAGGCTCGCCAGGAAACCGTTGTCGCCCTCGCCGTGACAGGTCGGGGACAGCCGTACCACGGAGGAGCGGACACCGCGCGAGGCGAGCCCGAGCACCGCCTCGGCGGTGGCCGCCCGGACCGAGAGGGGCGATCCGTCGATCTCCGGCCGGTCCCGCTCGGTCGCCGGCCGCCCGCACGCCAGGCCCATCAGGCCGGAGGCGAGGACGAAGGGCCGGCCGGTGCCGGCGAGCGCGTCACCGAGGGTGTCGACGGCACGCCGGTCGGCCTCGGCGGCGCCCCGGAAGTCGCCGCCGAAGGCGATGTCGTGCTTGAAGGCGAGGTGGATCACGCCGTCCGACGAGGCGGCCGCGTCCCGCAGTACGCCGAGGTCGTCCACGGTGCCGCGGACCACCTCGGCCCCGGCCGCGGTGAGCCGGGCGGCGGAGGCGTCGGAGCGGGCGAGTCCGACGACCTGGTGCCCCGAGCCGATGAGTTCCGGGACGACGGCGGAGCCGATCCAGCCGGACGCGCCGGTCACGAAGATGCGCATGGAGGTTCTCCAGACGGTCGAGCGCTGGTGATGTCAGTTGCTGTCATCGACGCTACACCTGATGTCAGCACCTGTCATCACGTAGGATCTGCGCATGGGCAGATGGGAGCCGGGAGCGCGCGGACGCCTGGCGAAGGCGGCGCTGGAGCTGTACAGCGAGCGCGGGTACGAACAGACCACGGTCGCGGAGATCGCCGGACGGGCCGGCCTCACCGAACGGACCTTCTTCCGGCACTACGCCGACAAGCGCGAGGTGCTGTTCGACGGCTCCGGCGCGCTGCGGGACCTGTTCGTGGACGCGGTCGCCGCCGCCGGGCCGTCGGAAGCGCCGATCGACGCCGTGGCGGCGGGCCTGGAGGCGGTCGCCGGGGCGTTCGCCGGCGGCCGCGCGCACGCCCGGCAGCGGTACGCCGTCATCGCGGCCAACGCGGAACTGCGCGAGCGCGAGCTGATCAAACTCGCCTCGATCTCCGCCGCGCTCACCGAGGCCCTGCGCGGGCGCGGCGTCGCGGAGCCCGCCGCGAGCCTGGCCGCCGAGGCCGGTGTCGCCGTCTTCAAGGTCGGCTTCGAGCGCTGGGTCACGGCGGCCGAGGAGCGCGGGATGGCGGAGCTGATGCGGGAGTCCCTGGCCGAGCTGAGGTCCCTGGCCGGGGGCGGCTGAGCCGCTGCCCGCGGCCGCCGCCCCCGCCGCTGACGGCGCCGGATCCCGCAGACCATCCGGCAGGGCCTATTGTCCAGGCCCGGTGCGCAGGGCCGTGGCCCACGCCTCATCGCAGAGGCCCGTCGTCCAGGGCCCCGGGCGGCGGGCCCCGGGCGGCGGGCGCCGGGCCGGCCGGCCTGACGGTGCGCAGGCCGGCCGTCGGTCAGCCGCCACCGGTCCGGTCCGGCCGTCACCCCGGTGGCGCTCAGGGCGGCGGGCTCACGCCCACAGCTCCCCGCTCTCGCACACCCGCGCCCCCATGTTGCGCTCCATCATGTGCAGCGCGGCGTCCGCCAGGTCCTCGTGGATGTGGGCCACGGCGTCCCGGGGCACGACGACGTCGAAGTGCCGGATGTGGGCGTCGAGGGCCGAGTACAGCACGCACTGCTCCGTCACCTGACCGCACAGCACGAGCCGCTCGATGCCCTGCTGGCGCAGCAGGTAGGTCAGCGGTGTCTCGTAGAAGATCGAGTGGCGGGCCTTGACCACGAAGAGGGAGTTCTCGTCCGGTTTCACCGGCTCGACGAGCTTGGCGTGCGGCCCGGAGAGCGCGTGGTCCAGCATCTCCCCGTGGTGCGAACGCCACTCGCCGAAGTTGTCGTTGACGTAGATGACCGGCGCGTCACTGCTCCGGGCCCGCTCCAGCAGCTCGGTCACCGCCGGCAGGACGGATCCGACCGAGGGGAGCAGCTGTTCGGCATCCTCGAAGTCGTACGTGTTGATCATGTCGATGACGATGAGTGCGGTCTTGCCCATACCGCCACAGTTGCCCCTGATGCGCGCTCAGGCAACTCGTCATCCGTCTCCGGCCGTGATCCGGGCCCGCAGCTGCGCGTGGCATACCCCTGACGAAGCTGACACAGAAGCGGCACACACTCGCGCTAGTGTGCGAGCGTGAGTCTTCATGTGGTTATTGGTTTCGGGCCCGCCGGGGCGGCAACCGCCCGGCTGCTGGCCGAACAGGGTCATTCCGTACGGGTCGTCACGCGGTCGGGGCGAGAACCCGAGCCCGGCATCGAGCACGTCGCCCTGGACGCGACGGACAGCCGCCGGCTGGCCGACGCGGCGCGCGGCGCGGCCGCCATCCACAACTGCGCCGCACCGCCCTACCACCGGTGGGCGAGCGAATGGCCCCCCCTTGCCTCGTCCGTCTGTACGGCGTCCGAGGAGACCGGGGCCGTCCTGGTCATGCTGGGCAACCTCTACGCGTACGGCCCGGTGGACGGCCCGCTGACCGAGGACCTGCCACCGGCGGCCACCGGACCCAAGGGGCGGGTGCGCGCCGCGCTGTGGGAGCAGGCGCGCACGCTGCACGAGCAGGGCCGCATCAGGGCCGTCGAGGTCCGGGCCTCGGACTTCTTCGGACCGGGCGTCACCGACGCCGGACACCTCGCGGCGCGGGTCATGCCCCCGCTGCTGCGCGGCAAGCCGGTGTCCACGCTCGGCAACCCGGACGCCCCGCACAGCTGGACCTACATCCCCGACATCGCCAGGGCCATGGCGGAGGTCGCCACCGAGGAACGGGCCTGGGGCAGCCCCTGGCACGTCCCGACCCTGCCCCCGCTCAGCACCCGGGAGATGGTCGACCGCCTCGCCGCCCGGGCGGGGACGGGGCCGGTCGCGGTCCGCAGGGTGCCTCCGGCGGTCCTCGGCGCCGTCGGCCTCTTCTCCCCGCTGGTGCGCGAACTCAAGGAAGTGCGCTACCAGTTCGACCGCCCGTTCGTCATCGACTCCAGCGCCTACGAAGCGGAGTTCGCGGTCCGCGCCACGCCCCTCGACGAGCAGCTCGAGGCGACCGTGGAGTGGTGGCGCGGACGACTGGCCGCCACCGGGTGACATCCGTGACAGCGAAGGATTCCTCCGTGGGTTCCGTAGTGGATTCCTCAGACCTCTCCCATCCGTCCATACCCTCCTCCCCGTCCGGGCCCCCAGCCGCGGCGCCCGCCGACTCCGGTGCCGCTTTAGCGAGTTCACCGCCGGCGCGCCGGGACGACATCGCCGTCGTGGGCATGGCCTGCCGCTTCCCCGGGGCGCGGGACGTGAACCAGTACTGGCGCCTGCTCACCGATCCGCAGGCGCAGTTCGGTGCCGTCCCCGACTCCCGGTGGCGCTCCGCCGCCTTCCTCAGCGACAACTTCCGCGACTCCTCCGCGGCGTACACCGACACCATGGCGCTGCTGCCGGACGTCGGGCACTTCGACGCCGTGCACTACGGCATCCCGCCGCGCCGGGCCCGCGCGATGGACCCCCAGCACCGGCTGCTGATCGACCTCGCCCGCGAGGCGATCCAGGACGCCGGATGGGAGAGCGAGGGCTTCGACCGCGAGGAGACCTCGGTGATCACCTCGCTCACCGAGAGCGGTTACCGCGAGATCAGCACCATGCACATCCGGATGCGGCAGCTCGGCGGCGGCGAGTTCGGGGCCCGGGCGACCGGCTCCGCGTGGCCGGAGACGATCCGCGCGGTCGAGCCGCTGCACGGCACGTCCGTCGCCGGACTGCTGCTCAACATGGGCCCCAACAGCATCAGTTCGGTGTTCGACCTGCACGGCGAGAGCTACGCCCTGGACTCCGCCTGCTCCGGCGGCCTCATGGCCGTGGCCAACGCCGTGCACGCCCTGCGCGCGGGCCGGTGCCGCATCGCGCTCGCCGGCGGCGCCCAACTGCTGCTGACGCCCGACCTGCTGGTGGGCCTGTGCCGGATCGGCGCCGTCTCGCGCAGCGGGCGGTGCCTGCCGTTCGGCTCGCAGGCCGACGGCTTCGTGCTCGGCGAGGGCGCCGGGGTGCTGGTGCTGCGGCCGCTGGCCGACGCGCTGGCGGCCGGCGACCGCGTCTACGCGGTGCTCCGGGGCGTCGGCACGGCCAACGACGGCACCGTGCACGGCGGCATGGAACCCCAGGCCGAGGGCCAGCTGCGGGCGCTGCGCCGCGCCTACCGGGACGCGGGCCTGCCACCGGGCGCCGTCGACTACCTGGAGGCGCACGGCACCGGCACCACGGTCGGCGATCCGGTCGAGGTCGGGGTCCTGCGCGAACTGCGCGGTGAGCGGGCCGCGCCCGCCTACCTCGGCGCGGTGAAGGCGGTGGTCGGGCACTCGCTGAACGCCTCCGGCATCGCCGGCCTCGTCAAGACCGTCCTGGCCGTGCACCGGGGTGTCGTGCCGCCGCAGCCCGCGTTCGACCTCGCGAACCGCTCCGCGCTCGACGCCGCCGGACTGACCGTCCCCACCGAGCCGACGCCGTGGCCGCGCTCCGGCGGGCCGCGCCGGGCGGGGGTGAGCGCCTTCGGCTTCGGCGGCACCGGCGTCCACGTGGTCGTGGAGGAGTGCGCCGCGGCACCGGCCCGCCCGGAACCGGCCGGGGAGCCGCAGCTGCTGCTGCTCGGCGCCCGCGACCGGGCCGGCCTGGCACGCTACGCGCGCGACCTGGCACGCACCCTCGCCGACGAGCGGCCACCGCTGGCCGGGGTGGCCGACACCCTGGCGCGCCGGACGCCCTCGGCGGAACGGCTCGCCGTGGTCGCTCAGGACACCGCGGACGCGGTCGGCAAGCTGACCGCGGCGGCCGAGGCGGTGGAGGCGGGCGTCGGCGGGGATCTCGGACCGGGGCTGGTCGTGGGCACGGCGGCCGCCGACGGGCAGCCCGCGGCCGCCGTACCGGCGCCGGGTTCGCTGTCCGCGCAGGCCCGCACGGCCGCGCTGACGCGGCTCGCGCAGCGAGCGGTCACCGGTCCCGGCATCCGTCCGGCGGACCGGCGCACACCCCCCTGCACACTGCCGCCCAGCCCGCTCGCCCCACGGCACTACTGGGTGGTGGACGAGTCGGCTCGCGAGCGGGCGGACCGGCCGCCGACCCCGGACGCACCCGAGACGGCGGCGGCGTCCGCCGCGCGAACCGGCACCTCTGGCGCGTCCCCGGCGCCGGACGCGTCCGAGGCCGTGCGCGCGGCCACCGGGTCCGGGGCGTCCATCGTCCTGGAGGAGGTGGCGCGGACCGGCATCTTCCCCCTGTCCGACCTGGACGAGCGGATGGCGCTGGTCGCCGACCTCGGCTTCGACTCGCTGATGCTCCAGGAGCTGGAGGTCGGCATCGGCAAGCGGATACCGGGGTTCCGCACCGAGGAGCTGTTCTCGCCCGGCCTCACCATCGAGCGCCTGATCACCCTGGCCGAACCGGACCTCCCCCGGCAGCCGGGTCCCGGTGCGCCGCCGCCCGGGCAGCGGCAGGCGGACTGGGCCGCCGACACGGCCCTGGTCGACGACTTCCCCGAGGTCCGCCAGTTCGAGCAGCGTCTCGAGTCGATCACCGGCAGCGGCGCCGACTTCCCGTACTTCCGGGTCCACGAGGGCAACATCCGCGACACCACCGTGATCGGAGGCCGGCGCTACCTGTCCTTCGGCAGCTACAACTACCTGGGGCTCTCCGGCCATCCGGCGGTCAACGAGGCCGTGCACCGGGCGGTGGACCGGTACGGCACCTCCGTCTCCGCGAGCCGGCCGCTGTCCGGCGAACGGGACCTGACCGTGCGCCTGGAGCGGGCCCTCGCCGGCTTCCTCGGCGTCGAGGACTGCCTGGCGCTGGTGAGCGGCCACGCCACCAACGTGACCGCGATCGGGCACCTCGTCGGCGCCGGAGACCTCGTGGTGCACGACGCCCTGGCCCACGACAGCATCCTCCAGGGCTGCGCGCTGTCGGGGGCGGCGCGCAGACCGTTCGCGCACAACGACATCGACCGGCTGGAGCACATGCTGCGGCTCAACCGCTCCCGGTTCCGGCGGGTGCTGATCGCCGTCGAGGGCGCGTACAGCATGGACGGCGACCTCGTCGACCTGCCCGCCGTCATCGAGCTGAAGCGGCGCTACGGCGCCCTGCTGATGGTCGACGAGGCGCACAGCATCGGCACGGTGGGCGAACACGGCCGCGGCGTCGGCGAGTTCTTCGGCGTCGACCGCTCCGGGGTGGACCTCTGGATGGGCACCCTGTCCAAGGCCTTCGCCAGCTGCGGCGGTTACCTGGGCGGCTCGGCCCGGATGGTGCGGTGGCTGCGGCACACCCTGCCCGGCTTCGTGTACAGCGTCGGACTGACCCCGGCCAACGCGGCCGCGGCGCTGGCCGCCACCGAGCTGATGACGGCCGAGCCGCACCGGGTGCGCGCGCTGCGGCGCAACGCGGAACTCTTCCGCACGCTGGCCTCCGCGGCGGGCCTGCGGACGGGCTCCAGCGCGCACACCCCGATCGTGCCCTGCGTCCTCGGCGACTCGGCGCGGGTGCTGCGCGTCGCGGACCGGCTGTTCGACCGGGGGGTGATCGCCGACCCGATCTTCCACCCGGTGGTCGAGGAAGGCCTCGCGCGGCTGCGGTTCTTCCTCACCAGCGAACACCAGGAGGACGACGTCCGGCACGCCGTGTCCGTGCTCGCCGAGGAGGTGGCGGCCGCCGGCGGATGACCTCGGCACGTCAGATGAGGGTGCGTTCGATCCGGCTGAGGGTGGCGCTCTTCCCGGCGTCCCTGCCGCCGGCGCCCTCCTCGGCGGGTGCGGGGCCCTGCCGTTCCATGGTGCTGCCCACGCGCTGGGAGAGCAGGTAGGCGATGATTTCCGCCTCCTGCTCCTGGACGTCGTCGTAGGTCGCGCGCAGGAGCATGTCACGCACGAGGTCGGGGTCGAGGTTGGGGAAGAGGAGGCGTGCGGTCGCCTCGTCCAGCCAGCCCGCCCCGCGGTGGCAGCAGATGATGTGGCCCAGCTCGTGCAAGATGATGTGCTCCTGATGCGCGCTGGTCGTGTTGGCGTCGTAGAAGATCAGGTCCTCGTCGCGGGCGGCGACCCACATGCCGCACGGGTGCGAGGCGGGCATCTGGAGCGGGACCAGCGTGATCGGGCGGCCGCGGACCTGCCCGAGGTGGCGGCACAGCTCGGCCACGTCGTCCACCTTCGGCAGGTCGAGTGCGGCGATGCGCCGCGCGCCGGCCTTGCGCAGCTTCTTGAGCTGGCTGCGGCGGTCCTGGTCGGCGGACCGGCCGATCTTGGGGGCCCTCACTCGGGCCCCGACGCGTCGGTGACCGGCGGCAGGCCCTGCAACTGGCGGTACTGGTCCATGATGGCCGTGATGGCCTGGAGGTTCTCCTTCTTCATGCCGGCCGCCCGCATCGCCACCGCGCGGACGCCCGCCTGGCGCAGTGCCTCGATCGCGGCGATCTCGCTGAGGACCGACTCGGCGACCTTTTCGTCGAAGAAGTAGGCGACCGAGACGCCGAAGAACCGGGCGAGGGCGGCCAGCAGATCCGGTGAGGGGTTGGAGCGTTTGCCCGTCCGCAGCTGCGACAGATACACACCCCCGACCTTCAATTCGGGGTTGGCCCGCTTCAGTTCCTCCGCCACCTCGGCGTTGGTCCAGTGTCTGCCCTTGGGCCGGACGGTCTTGAAGAGGTCGTCCAGACGCACTGCGAGCAGAGGCCGGTCGTCAGGTTCGGACACTGCGATTCTCCCTCCCGTCACCTCCTCGGACTTGCCCTCGGCTATCGGCAAGTCTCGCAGATTAGCTGTCAGTTGACAATTGGCCAGGACTCCGCCACCGTGGACCTCGCCAATAGCTGGCAGTTAACTTGGCTCACGGGGGTGGCCGAGTTGACTGCCGGCCGAGGTGGCCTGGCGCGGCCCGCGGGGGATGGGTCGTGCCAGGCCCGGCAACACCACCGGGCACGGCGTCCGCTTCATGAGGACACCGCCGGTGGGCACGGGGGAGCGTCGGCGCGGAAACGGGGGAACGGGAGAGCGGGGAAACGCCGGCGGGGAGAACCCGCCCGGTCCGACGGGGGATGCGGACCGGGCGGGAGTTTCTCAACCCGCCTTGCCGAGCCTACTGTAGGCGGAGGCGACTTTGGTGAGCCAGGCGACCTCGGCGCTGAAGTTGTCCGTATCCCGGTCCTCGAAATCGCCGACGTCCTTGTTGTCGTCGGGAATCGTGCCGGTGCGCTTGGCGAGAAGAGCCTGCCTGATCTGTGCCGCCTCGGCGAAGGCCTGCCGTGACTCCTCGCTCGCGCCCTGCGCGGCCGGTCCGGCGCCGTGGAAGGTGCGGTCGATGTAGGGGCGCAGATCGCGCCAGCCGTCGCGTATCTCCACCACGCGCCGGTGCAGGCGGTAGTTGAGGTCCGAGACGGCGGCGCCGGGCGGCTCCAGCACGATGTCCGGCGAGGACTCGTACAGATCCCGCCACAGCGGATACAGGGCCCGGTACGACCGGTAGCTGTGCACCCACTCCAGCGGCCTGCCCGCGTAGGCCGCCCACGAGGGCATGGTCAGGCTGAGGGAGAGCGTGACGATGCCCGCCGCGCTGAAGACCGACGCGGCCACCTTCCAGGCGCCGATGTCGGTTCCGGCCGCCGCGGTGAGGATGTTGACGGTCCGCGCCAGGCAGTACAGGAAGAGGATCACCGCCGCGACGGACAGCATCCGCAGCGCCTGCCGCAGCGAGGTCTTGTCCGTCATCCGGGCGTAGGGGCCGCACTGGCGGAAGATCGTCACGCACGGCACCGCCTGCGAGACGACGAACAGCAGCAGATAGGTCAGGACCAGCGGTTCCCCGCTGCCGTCGAAGTCCGACGCCGGGCGGCCGGGTCCGTCGGCGACGAAGAACAGCGCCGTCAGCAGCGCGTCCAGGGTGACACCGGTGATCAGCCAGTAGCGGGTCTTGCGCGCGGCCTCCTCGTCGTCGGCCGCCCAGCGCAGCAGGATGATCTGGGCGCTGACGCAGAAGGCGACGGCGGACAGGTGCATCACCAGGATGGCGAGGTTGCCGACGCCGAGGAAGCTGTCGCTGCTCAGGGCTACGGCACCCATGGTGAAGGTGAGGCACTGAAGCAGCAGAGTGATCACCAGGGTGCGGTAGGCACTGTCCCGCCGGCTGCGCCGTGCCTGGCACAGCCGGTACACGAGCGCGGCGTAGGACGACAGCGCCGCGATGACGAAGCAGAGGGTTCTTGTGGTGTTCACGACCTGATTCTCACGGGTGCCGTGGGCGGCGGTGGACGGATCAGTGGCCGGAGGCGCCGGCGGCGGCCGCGTCGGCCAGGGGGACGTCGAGACCGATGCCCTCGGCCGCGACGGCGACGGCGTGGTCGAAGAACACCACCTCGTCGCGGACGCTGTCGTGGGTGCGGCTGAAGACCTGGAACACCAGCAGACCGATGAGGCTGCTCCACAGCACGATGCCGCGCTCGATGATGTCCGAGAACGGTTCCCCGGGCGTCCCGCCGAAGAGTTCCACGGCGGCCGGCAGCAGTACGGACGGCCCGGGCAAGGGCCGCCGCGGCGGGGTCAGTTCGCCGGCCTCCAGCGCCGCGCCCACGATGCCGGCCAGCACGGCGGGGGTGCGAGAGGCGGGCGCTACCGTGTCCTGCGGGGCGTCGTAGCCCGGCACGGGGGAGCCGTACACCAGGGCGAACTCGGCGGGGTGGTCGAAGGACCACTGCCGCAACGCGCGTGCGGCCGCGAGGAGTCGCGCACCCGCCGGCGCGCCGGCGGCCCGCGCGGCCTGATCCGCCTGTTCCATCGCCGCGCCGGACGCGTTGTAGGCGTCGATCAGCAGGGCGGTCAACAGGTCGTCCCGGTGCGGGAAGACGGCCTCCACATCACCGGCGGCCAGATTGCCGCCCTTGGCGACGGCGTCCGACGACAGCCCGCTCGCGCCCAGTTCGGCGAGCAGACGGCGGGCCGTGGCCTTGATGGCCGCCGGGAGACTGGTGTTGTCCTCGGCGGCGCGAGTTCCGGATGCGTCCATGGCCAAACCGTACCGGTCGGTCACGACGGCCAAGAGCACGGCCGACCCGGCGCCACCGCCGAGCGTTGTGATCCAGCCACCTCCGCGAGAGCCCCGGCGGCCGGGACGGGACAACGGCCGGAACGGGTCCCGGCGGTCCGGACTCCCGTGCCACCCGGGAGGGTCAGGCGTCCGCCGTGGCCTGGGAGTCGCCGTGGGAGTCGGCGGGCGTGCCGCGGTCGGCCTCGTCCTGGACCAGCAGCGAGAGCAACGAGGCCACCGTGAGGCCCGCTTCGGCCGGGTGGCGCAGGATCCTGCCGGGGTCTATCCGGTAGTTGTTGGTGCGTCCCTCCCGGGTGTGGGAGAGGTAACCGTCGCGTTCCAGGTCGCCGATGATCTTTTGCACCGCACGCTCGGTCAGCCGGCAGTGCGCGGCGATGTCACGGATGCGGGTGCTCGGGTTGTCGGCGATGGCAGCCAGGACGCGAGCGTGATTGGTCAGAAACGTCCATCCGATGTGCGGCTCGGGCACTCCATCCATGGCTCCACCATAACCCGCCGCGATTCACGATTACAAAAGCACGTACTGTCTTTCGTGTATTGGTTGACGGGAATGGGTGTACCGGTGGAGGCTGGAAGCCGGCAGGAGACCGGTGATCGGGCGAGGGAGAAGGCAATGCCGGAGTCTGCGCCGCGGGCGCAGTCCCGCATCGTGGAGGACGCCGCAGGCAGGGACGGCGGGAGCGGTCGCGCGCCCGTGCCGTGCCGGGCGGCACTCGCGGTGGTGCCGGACGGTGAGCGCACGCGTGCGGTGCTGAGGGGTGAACTGGACTTCGACGCCGCCCGCTGGATCCAGCGCGAACTGGACGACGCGCTCGGCGCCTCGGCCGGGGGCATCGACGTGGACATGAGCGCGGTCGGGTTCTGTGACTGCGCCGGGCTGAACGTCCTGCTCGCCCTGCGCCACCGGGCCCTCGCCCAGGGCAAATGCCTCACCGTCGCGTCACCCGGCCCCGCGGTGCGGCGCCTGCTGGAGCTGACGGGCGCCGCGGATCTCTTCGACCAGCCGGCCCCGCCTCCCGGCCCGCCCGCCGTGCTCTCGCGGACCTGAACCCGGCCCCGGTGGACCTGCCCCGGGCAGCGGCAGGTCGTTCAGCTTTCAAGAGGGGTATGCCGCCGCGCACGCGGTACCTCGTACCTGCTGTCACACCAGCCCCGATCCGCGGAGGCACCCATGCCACGCACCTCCAATATCGTCCTGTGCGCCGTGACCGGCGCTCTGGTTTCGTCCCTGGTCGCCGCCGTCCCGGCCGAGGCCCTCGCCCCGGCGGCCGCCACCGCGCCCGCCTGCAAGAACGTCACCCTCGCGTGGGCCGGCGGCACCGCACGGGCCGGGGGCGGGGGAGACCGGCAGCGGACGGCCGTCGTCCGGGTGACGAACACCGGCCGCCAGGCCTGCGCCCTCCTGGGCGCCCCCGCGGTCACCCTCACCACGAACGGCCGGCCGGAGTCGCTGATGCAGCAGCCGGGCGGCAACAGCGTCTACCTGAGCGCCGGCAGGTCCGCGACGTTCACGATCACCTTCCTCAACGACAGCGGCACGAAGGGCAACCAGACCATCCGGCCCGACCAGGCCGTCGTCACCCTCCCCGGCGGCACCGTCAAGACCCTGCACTGGACGTGGGGCCGGATCACCCGCCAGGAGGCCGCCGCGCGCCCCGGGAACTTCGTCGGCCCCCTCGCCTGACCCGCGCCCGGGGCCACGGCCGGTGCGGCCGCCCGCGGCCCGGGGCGAGATCGCCTCGAGATGCTGGGTGGTCGCCGGACGGCTAGCGTGGAGGGGAAGGCCGCGTTCCGGGCGGTGCGCCCGTCGCCGCCGGCACCGGTCCCGTACGCGGGGGCCGGCAGGCCGGCCGCACAGGCGGCGCCTCCCACCTCGCGCGGCACCCCCTACGACCGCGTCGTGCTCCGTCCACGGCGGTCGCGGCCATCCGTCTCGTACCGGCGAAACCCGACGAGGGGATGGAAGGAAGGTAGACACATGAACACACAACGCGCCAGGCGTCTCGTCGCAGCGTCCGCGGTGGGCCTTCTCATGGCCAGTGGTGCTGCCATCGGTGCAGCAGGTTCGGCCTCGGCGGCCACCCCGGCCGGAGCGACCAGCAACGTGGGCCGTGACTGCTTCAACCGCGGTGGCTGGTGGTACGGCAACTGCAACTACGGACGAGTGGGCGGCGGGGACATCTTCCACAGCGGCCTCGTCGGCACTGGTGTCGTGGTGATCGTGGTGAGCTGACCGACCCACCGGCCGGAGAGCTGGCGCAGGGACGCGGTGGCGCATGCCGCCCGGCCCGGCGTCAGCTCTCTCCGCATGCGGGCGGCCCGGACCGCCCCCACAGTGGGTGTCATGGCCGACGATCAGCTCATCGTGATCTATCCCCCCGCCGAGGACGGCGGCCGCCGGGTCCGCGCCCGGGAGCGCTTCCTGGGGATGGCGTACGGACCACTGGACGTCGTCGAGTTCCTCCGCCTCGCGGGCCTCGACGACGTGGACGAGGACTGGGTACGGCGGTCCGGCGCGATCGAGTGGCGCGGCGGCGGCGCGGAGGTGTGGCAGCACTGAGCGGGGCCCGGTCAGTGCTGCCACCCCATCGCCCCGGCGTGCGGCACGACCGGCCCGGGCGAGAGCGTCCACCAGCTGCGCACGGCTCATGCCGGACCGGCCCGGGACACCCTGCTCGGTGGCCCGCCGGTACAGCTCCGCCTTGCTCAGCCCCCGCAAATCCTTCTTCGGGCGGTCGCCGGCTCCGAGGCCCTGCCCGTCCCCTCCACGCCGGCACCGCCTGCCGTGCCGCGCGCGCCGGGTGCGGCACGCGGAGCAGCCCGGCGCGGACCAGGGCTGTTCGGGAGACGGCCGGGGTGCCGAGCGGTCGGGGCCGTCGTAACGTGGCAGTCGTGCCGCGCGGCGCAGCTGCCCTGGCACAGTGGCCGCAGCGGACCTCCGGGTCCGCGACTTCACCCTTTGGCCGGCCGGACGCTTCGCGCTCCGCGTGAACACCGGCGCCTGTGCCAGGGCAAGCACACACCGGCGCCGCCTCGCCGGAGCGCCGGCACCGGTGTCCGGTTCGTGACGGAGATCCGCTCGAGGACGGGTCCGGGTGCCCTCGGCGACCGGGTGACCCGCGGTGGACGGGAGGTCCGGCCGGCGACACGCGGCTCACCCCGGTGCGCACCGAACGAATCGCCGCGATCCGGCAGCAATCAGCAGCATTGCAGGCCGGCGGGGTGGCGCCGGGGTCGATTTCCCACCACCTCGGGGTTGTTGCTCTCTGGAGTTGAGCGGATTTGGCGTGTAGCGTCGTTCGCAGATGTCGTGGTTCGCAGTACCTGCCCGCGCCGTGGTGCGGGCGTTTTGCTGTGCAAGTGCTTGAGGACCAGGACGATCACCACCCCGGGTCTGCACGGTGCGGACCCGACATCGACTGAGAGGCACGGCATGGCCAGCGGAACCGTCAAGTGGTTCAACTCTGAAAAGGGCTTCGGCTTCATCGCGCAGGACGGCGGCGGTCCCGACGTCTTCGCGCACTACTCGAACATCAACGCCAGCGGCTTCCGCGAGCTCCAGGAAGGCCAGGCCGTCACCTTCGACATCACCCAGGGCCAGAAGGGCCCGCAGGCGGAGAACATCACCCCCGCCTGACCGCGACCGCCTGAGCCGGTCGCGTGATCCTCAGCCCCTGCGCGGGGGGACCGGGTGAGCCCCAGCGGCTCACCCGGTCCCACCCCCAGGGGCTGAGGGCTGTACGGGCACCGGCGGGCAGCCGGCCAGGGACGTGAAGTCCCTTCCCTGTCGCACCTGTTGACGGCGGTCGGTCGTGGTGGTTCAGTGGCTCAGCCACTGAACCACTGACTCGTTGGGGGCCCGGGTGGACGCACTGCCGCGCGAGACGATCGTCGATGTGCTGGAACAGCGCCTGCGCGAGGACATCCTCGCCGGGCGGCATCCGGCCGGGAGCTATCTGCCACCCGAACGGGAACTGGCCGACGGGTTCGGGGTCACCCGCACCACCCTCAAGCACGCCTTCGGCCGGCTGGCGCACGCCGGACTGCTGGAGACGCGGCACGGCGTCGGCACACGGGTGCGGGACTTCCTGCGGCTGGGCGGCGCCGACCTCCTGCCGATGCTGGTGCGGCACAGCCCCGACTGGCTCGACGAGATCTTCGAGGTGCGGCGCGGCATCGGCGCGCTGATCGCCGAACGCGCGGCGGCCCGGGCCACGAAGGCCCAGGTCGCCGAGGTACGGGCGCTGCTCGCGGCCGTGAGGGAGGCGGCCGGCGGCGAGCCGGTGCAGCTGGCGGACGTGGAGGTGCACCGCGCGCTGGCCCGCGCCACCGGCAACCGGGTGTACGTCCTGCTGACCAACACCCTGTTCAACGCCTACCTCCCGCTGCGCTCGGCGCTCGCCGGGCCCTTCCAGGACGCCCGGGCCGCGCACGACCGTCTCGCACCGGTCGTGGAGGCCGTGGCCGCCGGCGACCGGGCGGCGGCGCGCACCGCGGCGGACGCGTACCTGTCGGAGACGGAACGCGTCATGCTCGACGGCCTGGCGGCCGGCCGGGGACACCGGGACGGTGTCCGGTGACCGCGCGCGGGACGGTGTTCCGGGAGACGATGCTGGGCCGGGTACGCCTGGCCGGCGCGGACCGCGAGCGCCCGGTGCGGCTCGACCTGCTGGTCGGCGCCGACGCCGTACCGCTGCCCCGGCGCACGACGCGGGCCCGGATCACCGGACGGGTGCGGATCGCGGGCCGGGCCGACGACGCGGCGGCCGCCGGCGAGATGGAGATATCGCCGCTGGCCCGCCGCAGGATCCGCTACCGGATCACCTTCACCATGGCGGGCCGGCGCCTCACCCTGGACGGCTGGAAGTCCATGTCGCCCCGGCACCCGCTCACCTCGATGACCGTCCTGCCGTACACCCTGTACGACGACGCGGACGGCACCCCCGTCGGCGAGGGCACCCTGCGCTTCCCCGTCACGACCGGCCTGCTGCCCTTCCTGGCGAGCTTCCGCTTCCCCCGCACGGCCGCGCCCACCGCCGTACCCCGGCCGGCGGCCCGCTGGGACGGCCGGCCCGGGCGGACCGAGGTCTGGTACACGACCCTCACCGACCCGGCGACCGGCAGCGGGGTGTGGCTGCACCACGAGCTGGTCGCGCCGTCCGACGGCCGCGCCCCCTACGCGCACGGCTGGGCCGCCGTCTTCCCCCCGGACGGGCCCCCCGAGCACGCGCGCTTCGGACCCCTCCCGTGGGACTCACCCCCGGAGGGCTTCGCCGCCGGCGACGTCAGCGCCCGCCCCGGCCGGCTGACCGGCTCCGCCGGGACGCTGACCTGGGCGCTCACCGAGCGGCCGGAGGGCCCGCCGCTGCACACCTTCCCCCGCTGGTCCTGGCGCCACCCCTGGCTGCCGGCCTCCCACATGTTGCCCGCCACCCACGCCCGCTACAGCGGAACCGTCCGCCACGGCGCCGGCGAACTGCGCCTGACCGGCGCCCGGGGCGCCTCCGCCCGCATCTACGGGCACGGCAACGCCCACCGCTGGGCCTGGCTCCACGCGGACCTGGGCGGCGGCGACGTCCTGGAGATCGTCGCCGCGGTGTCCCGGCGGCGCGGACTGGACCGGCTGCCGCCCCTGGTCTTCCTGCGGCTGCGCCGCGGCGGCCGTACCTGGCCCCGGCGCGCGGAGCGCTCCGCCGTGGGCTGGGCCGGACCCGGCCGGTTCCGCGCGGACATCGGCCTGCCCGAGTGGCGGGTGACGGGCAGGGCGGGCCTGACCCGCATCCGGGTCGCCGTGACCCAGCCGCCGCAACGGACGCTGACCCTCGGCTACACCGACCCCGACGGCGCCACCGCGGTCTGCCGCAACAGCGAGCGCGCGGACGCGGTGATCCGCGTCGAGCGCTGGCGGGGCGGCTGGCGGCCGGCGGCCACCTGGCGGCTGCGCGGCACCGCGCACGCCGAGGTCGGTGAGCGATGAGGACGTCGGACACCACCGCCCTGGCCGGCCTCGCCGCGGCGCTCCTCGCGGACGACGGCACGGCCGCCTGGACGCGGGCCGTGCCGGCGCGGGCCCGGACGCTGCTGGCGGCCATGCCCGCACCCGCCCGGGCGGCGGTGCGCGGCGCGGCCGCGGCGATCGACGCCTACGCCGTGGCCCGCACCGGCAGCCGGCTGGCGGCCCTGGACGCGGCGGGGCGCGAGCGGGTCATGGCGGCGCTCGCCTCCCGGCCGCCCCTGCTGCCGCTCCTCGACGCGGTCAAGCTGCCGCTGCTGCTGGCGGCCGGCACCGAACGGACCCTGCACCTGCGCGGCGCTGCCGCCGCGCCGCCCGCGCCGGGCGACCCGCCGCTGAACTGCACGCCCTCCCGTGAGTGGCCGACGCGGTCCGCCGCCGACGCCGTCGTCGTGGGATCGGGCGCCGGCGGGGCCATGGCCGCCCGGACCCTCGCCCGCGCAGGGCTGCGCGTCGTCGTCCTGGAGGAGGGCGAGCACCACACCACGGCGTCGTTCGCCCGCCGCGCCCCGCTCGACCGCTTCACCGACCTGTACCGCGACGGCGGCGCGACCGTAGCCCTCGGCCGCCCTCCGCTGGTCCTGCCCGTGGGCCGCGCGGTCGGCGGCACCACCGTCGTCAACTCCGGCACCTGCTACCGCACTCCGGAACAGGTCCGCGCGCGCTGGCTGCACCGGTACGGGTTCGCTGCCGCCGAGGGCCTCGACGTCCACCTCGACGACGTCGAACGCACCCTCCGGGTGGCCCCCCAGCCGCCGGCGGTCCTCGGCGAG
Source organism: Streptomyces sp. NPDC041135 (assembly GCF_055592085.1). NCBI lineage: Bacteria > Bacillati > Actinomycetota > Actinomycetes > Kitasatosporales > Streptomycetaceae > Streptomyces > Streptomyces sp. NPDC041135. The sequence goes on along the minus strand of NZ_JBVIYZ010000007.1, from coordinate 237,683 downwards.
AACGGACGGCTGACGCTGGCCGGAGCGAGGGAACTCGGCTGGGCGGCGGCCCCGCTGCGGCGCAACGCGCCGGGCTGCGCGGGCTCCTGCCAGTGCGTCGTCGGCTGCCCCACGGGCGCCAAACAGAGCGTCCAGCTGTCCGTGCTCCCCGACGCCTGCGCGGCCGGCGCCCGCATCGTCACGGGCGCCCGGGTCCGGCGGATCCTCACCGACCACGACCGGCCGGGCGGGCGCCGGGCCGCCGGGGTGCTGGCGCACCGCCCGGACGGCAGCGCGCTGGAGATCCTCAGCCCTCTCGTCGTGGTCGCCGCCGGCGCCCTCCAGACCCCGCCGCTGCTGCGCCGCTCCGGCCTCGGACACCACCCACGGCTCGGCCGCAACCTCAGCGTGCACCCGGCGATCAGCGTCGCCGGCCGGTTCGGCCACCCGGTCACCGCCGGGCCGGGCGCCGTGCAGAGCGCCGCCGTGGAGCACCTGCGCGACGACGGCATCCTGATCGAGGCCACCGCGGCACCCCCGGGCATGAGTTCCTTCGTGCTGCCCGGCGTCGGCCGCGCACTGCGCCGCGAGCTGGAAGGGGCGGACCGGCTGGCGACCCTCGGCGCCATGATCGCCGACCGCCCCTCGGGCCGCGTCCTCGGACGGGAGCGCACCCTGCCGCGCTACGACCTGGCGCCGCGTGACGCCGGCCGCCTGCTGCGCGCCCACCGGGCCATGGGCAGGCTGCTGTTCGCCGCGGGCGCCGAGGAGGTGCTCACCGGCGTCCCGCACGCGCCGCGCGCCCGGACCCCGGCCGAACTGGACGCCCTCCTGGGCACGGTCACCGTGCGCCACCTGCACCTGTCGGCGTTCCACCCCACCGGTACGGTCGCGGCCGGCGCCGATCCCGAGCGGTCACCGGCCGACCCGCACGGCCGGCTGCGCGGCGTGCGCGGCGTGCTGATCGCCGACGGCTCCGTGCTGCCCAGCTGTCCCGAGGTCAACCCGCAGCTGAGCATCATGGCGGCCGCCCTGGCCGTCACCGGCGCCGCCGTGCGGGAAGCCGGCGGCGAGCCCCAGGGCAGGTCTCCGGCCGTGAGCCCGAGGAGGTGACGGTGGTTCAGTCGCCCTCGCAGGCCCGGGCTTCGAACTCCGCGAGCGGCACGGTGCGGGCGATCTCGTCGCCGTCGGCCGAGACGTCCTCGTAGCGGACCGTTCCCGGGGTGAGCCGGTCACGGTCGGCCGCGCTGAAGGAGACACTGCTCGACGACCACGCGTTGTCCTCGGTCCAGCCGTAGAGGCTGTAGGTGACACCGGCCCGGAGGGGGGCGAGGGACCGCTTCGCGGCCCAGCCGCCGGAGGGGGACTCCAGGTTCCAGGTGGCCAGTCCGCCGGTGCGGGGCGGGTTCGCCGTCCAGGAGCCGACCGTCACCGACCGGTCGGAGCCGGTGTCCCGGTACAGGGTCGCGCCGTCGATCCGGTGCCCGCACACCATCAGGACGCCGAGCAGCCGGCCGTCACCGGTCACGGAGATGCCCGCGACGGCGTCGACGGGGACCGTGCACCCCGAAGCGCCGGTCAGCGCCACCCCCACCGCGACGGCGCCGGCGAGACGCCCGTACCTGCTCCCGGACCCGGCCGACCGCACCGACATGGAGTCTTCCCCCCTCCGGGGACCCCCAAGTGCCCCCGTCTCCCCGATGGTAGGAAGCCTCCGGGCCCGTGGGCGCCGGCGCGGGTCATCCCGTTGCGGCCTCGTTGCGCAACCGTGGCCACCCGCGCCGCCACAGTGCCCGGCCTCCTAGACGACCGGCTCGCCGATGCCCAGCAGGTTCCCCTCGCTGTCGCGGAACCAGGCGCCGCGCTCCCCGCGCGCGCCCTTGCTCGGGTAGTTCCCCTCGACCTCGGCGATCCCGTCCCGCGTCCGGAACCCGGGTGCGTCGACCTCCTCGAACACCACGCCCCGCCGGCGCAGCTCCGCCACGACCACCTCGATGTCGTCGACCGTGAAAGCCATCTGGGTGAAGGTGCCGGGTGAGACCCCCGTCGACCTGAAGAGCACGAACTCCGTGCCGGAGCAGCGGTACAGCAGCCCCCCGGGCCGTTCGTCGACGGGCTCCAGACCGAGCTGTTCGCGGTAGAAGCGCCGCGCCCGGCCGAGGTCCTGGGCCGGCAGCCTGGTCGCCACGTGGGCGCGGGCCAGAGCGTCGCTGTCGTCTGTGTCCATGCCCTCACTGTGCCGTGTGCGGCGGCCCGCGGGGCGCCGGCGACCGGCGCGTGCCGCACCCGCCGGCGGCGTCCGGACGGTCTCGGTCGGTCACCGGTGGGCAGGAGGTGTCAGACTGTGGATGCACAATGGGTACGACCGACACGGTGGCCGCGAGCCCGTGAACGAGGGGGGACGAGTGTGGACAGCCCGCACGGCCCGGGCAGAACCCTGCCCGCGATGCCGGACGCCCCGCCCGGACTGCGGTTCCAGCCCCTGCCCGAGCCGCCCGGGGTGCGCGCGATCGGGGAGATCAGCATGACCACACGCGCCACCTGGCGGCAGGCCCTGGGGGAACTGGTGAGCAGCCCCACCGACGTGCTGCACATGGACCTGTCCCAGGTCCGGTTCGTGGACGTCGCCGGGGTGACGGACCTCGCGGTCGCCGCGCAGGGGCTGCCGGACGGGCGGCGCATCCTCGTGCGGCAGCCTCCGCGTCAGCTGACGCGCATCCTGGACCTCTTCTGGCCCGGACTTCCCTCGATCGAGGTGGCACGGTGACGCAGACAGCCACCGCACATGAGCCGTTCGTCCATCCCGCGCTGTTCTACGGCGGGGACAGCGCGTACGTCAAAGGCACCGTGCCGTTCCTGCTGGAGGGCCTGGAGGCCGGTGAGCCGGCCGCCGTCGCCGCCCCGCCGGACCGGCTGGAGCTGATCCGCGACGGGCTCGGCCCCCGTGCGGCGGACGTCACGCTGGTCGACATGACGCAGGCCGGCCGCAACCCCGGCCGGATCATCCCCGACGTCCTGCGCAGGTTCGCCGACGCCCAGGCACCCGGCCGGGTGCGCATCATCGGCGAGCCGATCTGGGCGGGCCGCTCGGACACCGAGTACCCGGCCTGCGTCCAGCACGAGGCGCTCATCAACGCGGCGTTCACCGGCCGGGAGGTGACCATCCTGTGTCCGTACGACACGGATGGACTCCCGGAGCGGGTCATCGCGGACGCCCGGGCCACCCATCCCGTCGTCATCGACGGCACGCGCGCGCAGGCCTCGGCCGACTACGACCCCGAGCGGGTGATAGCCCGCTACAACCAGCCCCTGCCGCACCCGCCGGGCGTCCCCTCGCGGTCCTTCACCGCCGAGACGCTGCCCGAGGTGCGCTCCTTCGCCGTCGCCGAGGCGCGGCGACTGGGCCTGTCGGGCCTGCGACTGGACGATGTCGCCCTGGCGGTGGCGGAGTTGACGACCAACAGCGTCGTGCACGGCGGCGGCGTCGGAACGCTGCGGATCTGGGCCGAGGACGGGCAGACCCTCTGCGAGGTCCACGACGCGGGCCGGCTCACCGACCCCCTCGCCGGCCGCCGGCCGCCGCACCGGACGGAGCCGGGTGGGCGCGGACTGCTGCTCGTCAACCACATCGCCGACCTCGTCCGGGTGCACACCGGCGCCGACGGCACCACGATCCGTTTCTATGTCGGCTGCTGAAAGACCGGCATGCGCGGCGGAAGTCTGGGTAGCAGCGTGGGCGTCGGCCCGTGCCAGACAGGCAGGGCGAGTCTCGGGAGGTATTCATGACGGCGGTGACCACAGCGCGGACGGACGTGCCCATGGCTGAGCTGCCGGAGGTCGCCGACCCCTCCAGGATGGCTCCCAAGGACGCCCGTGAACTGTCGAAGCTGTTCTTCGACCAGCTGGCCGTGCTGGAGGAGGGGACGCCCGGATACCAGTACGCGCGCAACACGCTGATCGAGATGAACATGTCCCTCGTCCGCTTCGCGGCGGCCCGGTTCCGCAGCCGGGGCCGGGACGAGATGGAGGACATCGTCCAGGTCGGCATGATCGGCCTGATCAAGGCGATCGACCGGTTCGAGCTGACCCGCGAGGTGGAGTTCACCTCCTTCGCCGTGCCCTACATCGTCGGCGAGATCAAGCGCTTCTTCCGCGACACGTCCTGGGCGGTGCACGTGCCGCGGCGCCTGCAGGAGGCCCGGGTCCAGCTGGCGCGCGCCACCGAGGAACTGCGCAGCCGGCTCGGGCGCAGCCCGTCGGTCAGGGAACTGTCGGAACTGATGTGCCTGTCCGAGGAGGAGGTCATCGAGGCCCGGCTGGCCTCCAACGGCTACAACTCCTCCTCCCTGGACGCCGCCCTCGGTGGCAGCGAGGACGGCGAGACCGCGCTCGCGGACTTCATCGGCACCGACGACACCGCGCTGGAGCTGGTGGAGGACTTCCACGCCCTGGCCCCCCTGATCGCCCAGCTCGGCGAGCGCGACCGGCAGATCATCCACATGCGGTTCGTTGAGGAACTGACCCAGGCCCAGATCGGCGAGCGCCTCGGCGTCTCCCAGATGCACGTCTCCCGCCTGCTCTCCCGCACCCTGGCCCGGCTGCGCGAGGGCATGCTCACCGAGAGCTGACACCTCCCGTCCGCCGCGAAGGGCCCGCCGGTCACGGCGGGCCCTTCGCGCGGTGCGGCGGACGGCGGTCAGGACTTGCGGCGCCGGCCCGGCGCCCTGGACGCCGACTTCATCCCGCGCACCACGGACTTGACCTCCCGGCGCGGCGGGTCCTCCTCGCCTGGGTCGAGTACGTGGTCGCCGTACAGGTCCTGGAGCCAGTTGGTCTGGTAGATGGTGTCGAGGTAGCGCTCGCCGAGGTCGGCTGCGATGGCCACGGCGGTCAGGCCCTGGGTGTTGTGCCGGGCTAGCCAGTTCGTGGCACCGCTGACCACCGTGCCCGTGGAGCCGCCGAACAGGAAACCGCCGCGGGCCAGCCGGTGGCAGGTGCGGATGGTGTCCGCCTCCTCCACCCGGATCACCTCGTCCACGTACGACTCGTTCAGCAGCGGCGGGCGCATGCTCATGCCCAGGCCCGGGATCATCCGGCGGCCGGGCGGGCCGCCGAAGGCCACCGAGCCCACGCTGTCCACGGCGACGATCCGCACCGGCCGGTGCCACTGCCGGAACCAGCGGGCGCAGCCCATCAGCGTGCCCGTGGTGCCGGCGCCGACGAACAGGACGTCCAGCCGCGGGAACTGGTTCGCGATCTCGGGTGCCGTCGTACGGTAGTGCGCCCGCCAGTTGCCTGCGTTGGTGTACTGGCTGAGCCATACGTACCGCTCGTCGGACGCGCACAGGCCGCGGACGTATTCGATGCGGGTGCCGAGGAACCCGCCGTTGGCGTCGAGGTCGGCCACGACGTGGACCTGGCTGCCGAGCGCCTCCATGAGCAGCCGGGTGGAGAGATTGCAGCGGGAGTCGGTCACGCACAGGAACCGGTAACCCTTGCTCGCGGCGATCATGCTGAGCGCCACTCCCAGGTTCCCGGACGAGGATTCGACCAGGATGGAGTCCGGCGTCAGGGTTCCGTCACGCTCGGCGCTCTCCACCATCTCCTTGGCGGCCTTCAGCTTGATGGAACCCGCGAAGTTGAAGCCCTCGCACTTCAGGTAGAGCGGATGTCCGAAGATCGACTCCAGGTCGACGAAGAGATGGCCTTCGTTGAAAGCATCGGGGGTGGATATGACGGGCACGGTGGACCTCCTGTCACCGGGCTGAGGACGGCCTCAGCCGTAGCGGCGCAGGTCGTGGAAGAAGTCGTCGATGAGGCGGAGCCGGCCCGCCCGGGCCACTTCGTCGTAGACGTACTTGCCGACGGCGAGGTCGAGGACGCCCAGCCCGAAGGGCGAGAAGATCACCGGGCGGTCCGCCGGCGGGACGGCCCGGCCGGTCATGACGTCGTCGAGGGTGCCGTCCAGGAAGTCCCGGTTGCCGGTGCGCTGCTCGACGAGATGGGGGGAGGTGTCGGCCTTCAGGCAGTGCTCGACGTCATCGACGTAGTTCGCCGAGGCGAGCAGGATCTCGGGGGCCAGGTCACGCAGGGACACGTGCAGCACCAGCGGGTTGTGGCCGAACCAGTCCGGGTCGCTCACGTGCGGTGAGCCGGCCACGGTGGCGAAGACCACCAGGTCGCTGGAGCGGACGAGGCTCTCGGCGCTGTCGTGGACGGTGACCTGTCCGGGGGCGCCGGCCTGCTCCAGGTAGCCGCGGAAGCCGGCCGCGCTGTCCGCCGAGACGTCGTGCACGCCGACGTCGTCGAAGGTCCAGCCGGTGCCGGTGAGGAAGGTGTGGATGTAGCGGGCGATCAGGCCGGTGCCGAAGAACCCGACGCGGGTCGGCCGGGCCCGGGTGCGGCTGAGCCGGTCGGCCGCCAGCGCCGCCGAGGCGGCCGTCCGGGTCGCGCTGATGATGGAGCTCTCCAGGCAGGCGAAGGGGTAGCCGGTGTCGTGGTCGTTGAGGACCAGGACCGCGGAGGCCCGGGGCAGCCCGGCACCGACGTTCTCGGGGAAGCTGGAGATCCACTTCAGGCCGTCCACGGGGTCCGGCCCGCCGAGGGAGGCGGGCAGCGCGATGATGCGCGACGCGGGACGGTCGGGGAAGCGCAGGAAGTACGACGGCGGGTTGACGGAGTCCCCGGCCCCGTGCAGCCGGTAGGTGGCCGCGACCAGCTCCACGATCTGCTTCTCGCGCCCGCGCAGGGCCTGCTGGACCTGCTCGCCGGAGATCACCGCGAACGTCGGGGGCGGAGCGGGCCGCGAGCCGGCCGGCTGGGTGGGCTCGGACAGCACGTGGGTCATCGCCGGCTCGCTTCCGGGGTCGGGCACCCGTCGGGCAGGCGCTGCGGCTCGGCCATGCCGACGAGGACCTGGCGCTCCCCGGTGTAGGCCTCCCTGCTGTGCGCGGTGCGGATGTTGTCCACGAGCAGCAGGTCACCGGCCTGCCACGGCTCGCGCCTGGTGTGCTCCTCGTAGGTGGCGTTGAGCAGCTGGACCACCTCCTCGCCGATCGGACTGCCGTCGCCGTAGCGCGTGTTGAACGGCAGGCCGTCCTCGCCGTAGACGTCGGTCAGGTACTCGCGCACCTCCGGCGCCAGCGTCCACTCGTTGAGGAAGGCGATCTGGTTGAACCAGCAGCGCCGCCCGGTGAGCGGGTGCCGCACCACCGCGCTGCGGCGCTGCTCGGTGCGCAGGGAGCCGTCGGGCCGCCAGGTGGCGTCGATGCCGTGGGCCCGGCAGTAGCGGTCGATCTCGGCGCGGTCCTGCGTGCCGAACGACTCCGCCAGGGAGGCGCCGATCTCGTCGTTGTAGGAGCGGGTCAGCAGCCAGCCCTCCCGCTCGAACCGCTCGGTCAGCGCGCTGGGCAGCGCCTGGAGCACCTCTTCGGCGTCGGCCACCGCCGTCGCCCCGCCCTGGCCGGGCGCCGTCAGGCAGGCGAACAGCAGCAGGCCGGGCACCTCCAGCAGGTAACTCAGCTCGTGGTGCATGCACATCGGCTGGTTGGCGGGCCAGCTGGTGGAGGAGTACAGCCCGGGGCCGTAGGTGTCACGGGTGGCGAAGGCCTCCCGTTCCGTCATCAGCCCGCCGGCCAGCTCCGTGAACACCGCACCGGCCCGGGACGTCTCGCGCAGGTCCAGGCCGCGCACGACCAGTGCCCCGTGCTCGGTGACCCGCGCCCGCAGCGACTCGCGGTGGGCGGCCGCCCAGCCCGCCGCGTCGCCGGGCGGGTCGACGTGCAGGATCGCGGGTCTGTCCGGCCGCAGCTCCACGTCGAGCGGTGGTGCCAGAGGTGAGGACGACATCTCGGTTTCCTTTCGGTAGCCGGTCCCGAGGCTCGGTGAGGCTCAGGAAGGGGCCAGTGGTACGACGGCACCCAGGACGGCCTGTGCTGCCCCGGCGGGGCGGGTGCGCGGGAAGTAGTGACCGCCGTCCGGCAGTTCGTGCAGGTCGACGTGGTCGGCCAGCAGCAGCCAGTCCCGGTGGCGGCCGGGCGGCCCGGCCGTGTGCGGGTCGTCGGCGGCGAGCACCACCGTCACCGGCGCGGACAGCTTCACCGGCGGCGGCCCTTCCATGGCGGCCAGGAAGTAGCGGTGGGCGCCGATGCAGTCATGTCGGTAGGCGGCCCCGATGTGCTCGGCGTGCCGCGTGTTCAGCTCGGCGAGTTCGGTGTGCCCGCTGTCCGCGGTGAGCCGCGCGGCGATCTCGGCGTCGCTGCGGGCCGTCAGCTCGGTCACGGCGGCGCGCCGGCCGGCCGCGGTGCCGAGCAGCTGCGCCCCGAGGAACACCCGCGTCACCCGCACGCCGCGCTCCTGCAGCTGCCTGGCTGTCTCCAGGGCCGGTGCGGCGCCCGAGGAGTGCCCCCACAGCATCACCCGGGTGAGGCCCCGTGCGGTGATCTCGTCGGCGACCCGCGACGCCACCTGACGGATCGGCGCGAACGGCTCCCGGTGGGCCGCCAGGTCGTGGCCGGGCAGGTCCACCGCGAGGACGGCCGTGCCGCTGCCGGCCAGCGCGCTCGCCATCGGCTGGTAGTTGACCGCGTTGCCGCCCGCGTAGGGGAAGCACACCAGTGCGCGCTCGGGGGTGCCGTCCGCTTCCGACAGGGGTTGCAGCAGCCCCTGGTGCGGCCGGGCGGTGCCGTCGAGGACGGCGGCCAGGTCGGCGAGCACGGGGTGCCGGGTGATGTCCTTGAGGGACACCGCGCGGTCCAGGGCGATGGTGAGCCGGACCGCCGTCAGCGAGGTGCCGCCGATGTCGAAGAAATGGGCCGTCCGGCCGAGCTGCCGCTCGGGCAGGCTCAGCAGGTCGGCCCAGACGGCCGCGAGCCTGCGTTCGGCCGGGGTGAGCGGGAGTTCGCCGGGTCCGCCGGTGCCCTGCGCGTCGCCGGCGCCGTCGCCCTCCGCGGTGGGCGCCGCCTGTTCGGCCGCGGCGGTCAGCGCCTTGCGGTCCGTCTTGCCGTTGGCGGTCAGCGGCAGCTCGGGCCGCCAGTGGAAGGCGGCGGGAACCATGTAGCCGGGCAGCACGGCACCGAGGGCGGCCCGCAGTTCCTCCGCGTCGGGCCGCTCGCCGGTGTGGAAGGCGATCAGCTGCTTGCTGCCGGCCGCCCGCTCGGCGACGACCACCGCGGCGTCCCGGACCCCGGGCACCCGCAGCAGCGCGTTCTCGATCTCGCCGATCTCGATGCGGAAGCCGCGGATCTTGACCTGGTTGTCGCGGCGGCCCAGGAACTCCAGCTTGCCGCCCGGGTGCCAGCGTCCCCAGTCACCCCCGAGGTAGAGCCGCTCGCCCGGCCGGTAGGGGTTCTCCCGGTAGGCCTCGCGGGTCCGCTCGGGGTCGTTGACGTAGCCGCGGCCCACGCAGACACCGGAGAACGCGATCAGCCCCGGGGCGCCCAGGGGCACCAGCGACAGGTCCTCGTCCACCACGTGGACGTGCACGTTGTTGACGGCACGCCCGAGCAGCACGCGCTCCGGCACCGACGTCATCACTTCGTGGTTGGTGTCGTCCGACGTCTCGGTCAGCCCGTAGGCGTTGACGAGCCGGATGCCGGGCTGGACGGCGAACCAGCGCTGGATCAGCTCCCGCTTCAGTGCCTCGCCGGTCACCGAGACGCACCGCAGGTCCGCCAGCGTGCGGGGGTGCCGCTCCAGGTAGGAGACCACGACCTCCAGGTAGGAGGGCACGAGCTGGGCCACGGCGACCCGGCCGCGCACGAGCGTGTCGACGAACCGGGCCACGTCGACGACGACGTCCTGGCCGACCAGCAGGGTCCGGCCGCCCACCAGCAGCGCGGACACCAGCTGCCACAGCGAGATGTCGAAGCACTGCGGGGCGGTCTGCGCCACCACGCAGCCCTCGTCGATCCCCAGGTCGTCGATCTTGGCGTAGAGATGGTTGAGCAGACCGGCGTGCTCGCACATGGCCCCCTTGGGCTCGCCGGTGGAGCCGGACGTGAAGTAGATGTAGGCCAGCTGACCGGCGTCGACCCGCACACCGAGGTCACCGTCGGCGTGCGGCTCCGCGTACGCGGCCTCGATCAGCAGCTTCTCGGCGCCGCCGGGCAACGTCGCCAGCGCCTGGTCGAGGGTGGCGTCGCTGCCGTCCTCGCTCAGCACCAGCCGGCATCCGGCGCGCGCGAGGGTGGTCGCGATCCGGCCGGCGGGGAAGTGCGGCTCGATCGGCAAATAGGTGCCGCCCGCCTTGAACACCGCCAGGGTCGCCGCCAGCCAGTCCAGGGTGCGCTCGGTCACCACGGCGACCACGTCCTCCCGGCCCAGGCCCCGCTCCAGCAGCGCCCGCGCCAGCCGGTTGGCGCGCCCGTTGAGTTCCCGGTACGTCCACCGCCGCTCACCCTGCACCGCGGCCACCGCGTCCGGATGCGCCCGCACCCGCCCCTCGAACAGTTCGTGCACCCGCGCCTCGGGCAGCGGCCGCCTGGGACCGGCGAGACCTTCCAGCTGCTCGCGCACCTCCTCGTCCGACAGCAGGCTCTGGCCGGTGTGCCCGGCGTCCACGTCGGCCGTCAGCAGCCGCAGCGCCGTGAGGTGGTAGCCGCCGATCCGCGCGGCCGCCTCGGCGTCCAGCACGTCCGTGCGATAGCGCAGCCGCAGCGTCAGGTGCCCGCCGCGGTCGCACCAGTGCACGTGCAGCACGCCGTGCCCGCCCAGCGGGACCGCGCTCTCCATGGGTCCGAACACGACCTCGTACGGCGGCTGTTCCCGGCCCAGTTCCCGCCGCAGCGCCGCCACCCGGAACTCCCGGTGGGCGAGCAGGTCGGCCTCGGCGTGGCGCGCGGCCGTCACCAGGTCGTGCCAGGAGCCCGCGGGGACGGTCAGCCGGCACGGCAGCGGCTCGCCGTGCGCGCCGGCGGCGTAGCCGGTCACCACCTCCGGCTCGGCGGACAGCACGGCCAGCACCTTGGCGTGGGCCGCCAGCAGCAGCGCGCCGGCCGGCACCTCCAGCCGCTGGACCAGCTCCCGCACCCCGGCCGCCACGTCGTCCGGCACCGTTACCGTGTGCTCGGCCGTGCCCGGGGCCGGCGTCCCCGCCCACCGCGGCACCGCCGTGGTCCCGCCGGCGGTCAGCACCCGGCTCCAGAACTCCCGGTCCGCATCCACGCGCGCTCCCATCGACTGACCTCTTCTCAACTCACCGGCAGGGCGGGGCCGTCGGCCGGCCGCCGCGGTGCCGCGCCGCCGGGGGACTGGTCGGCGGCATCGGGCATGTCCACGGCCGGGTTGCCGCCCCACCGGGCGTGCGGGGGCACCTCCTCGCCCTTCATCAGGAAGGAGTCGGCCACCAGCACCGCGCCCTCGCCCAGCGTCACGCCGTAGTGGACGTGGGCGGCGACCCCCAGCGTGCAGCCCGCGCCCAGCGTGGTGCCCTCGGACTTGAAGGTGCCGTCCTCCTGCGAGTGGCACTGGATCTTGCTGCCGATGTTCAGGGTGCAGTCGTCGCCGATGGTGGCGAGGGTCCGCTCCGTCAGGTAGCAGCCGTCGTCGAACACCCGGCTGCCGATGCGCACGCCCAGCAGCCGCCACACGAGGCTCTTGAAGGGGGTCCCGTTGTACACGTTGAGGTACTGGTCCGGCATCTTCCACAGCCGCTCGTGCCGCCAGAACGTCCGGTCGTAGATGGAGCACAGCTGCGGGCGCAGCCTGCCGAACGACAGGGTGCAGCGTTCCACCAGGACGTAGTACGCGGTGGACAGGGCGAGCGTCAGCGCCAGGTACCCGGCGATCACCACGTGCCCGAGCACGCCGTACAGGTCGACGGAGGCCAGGGCGAGCAGCGTCAGCGCGAAGGTGTGCAGCCACCGCACCAGGAGCATGCCGGCCATCGAGCGCAGGTTGTAGCGGTTCTTCGCGGCGAGACGGCGGCGCAGCGTGTCACCGGTGCGCAGGTCGTCGAAGCGGGAGTCACGCTCCACCGAGCGGGGGATCTCGAAGCACGGCGAGCCGAGCAGCCCTACGCCTTCGCGCACCTCCCCGTCGAGGGGGATCATCACCTTCGTCGCGAGCAGGCAGTTCTCGCCCGTCCTGCCGCCGGGCGGGTAGGCGATGTTGTTGCCCAGGAAGTTGCGCGGCCCGATCGCCGTCCGGCTCAGCCGGAAGGAGGTGCTGGAGACGTCCGCGTTGATGACCGAGAGACCGTCGGCCACCATCGTCCCGGTACCCACGGACACCAGGAAGGGGCTGTCGTGCTGCATCTCGGTGCCGAAGTTCGATCCGGTCTGCTCCACCCGTGACAGGTCGTACCCGAGCCCGCTGAGGTAGTGCACGATGTAGGAGCTGTCACCGAACAGCCAGGCGAAGAACTTGATGTTGGTCAGGCGGGCCATGGCCCGGTGCGCCGCGTAGTGGAAGCCATAGAGCGGATAGACCCGGCCGGGCTTGACCGCCAGGTGCATCACCCGCGGAACGGTGTACATGACCACGAGGCCTCCGACGACGAAGCCGAAGAACAGCACGAGGGAGAGGCCCAGCGCGTCGGGGATCAGCTCCGACCGCTTCAGCACGGCCGTCTGCGGGTCCAGCCGCGCACCGAGCGCCGGCACCTGCGTGAACAGCATGTACACGCCGCCGACGGTCACCGGGACGTACAGCAGGAACAGCTGCACCAGCGTGACGACGGCGAACCAGGCCCGGCGCGGGGTGCCGCACCTGGCCGGCGGGACCCGCACGTGGTCGACTCGCGTGGGCTGCCCCGGGGAGCCGTGCCAGTGCTCACCGTCCGGCACGGCCTGGCCGCGGTGCAGGGCGGAGGAGTGGCCGAGCTGGGTGCGGTCGCCCATCGACGTGTCGATGTCCAGGACGGTCTTCTCACCGATGTACACGTCGCGGCCCAGGGTGACCCGGCCGGTCTGGATGCGCCCCGCGTGCGCCCGGTAGCCGAGGAAGTACGACTCCTTGCGGATCACCGTTCCGGCGCCGATCGTGATCAGGTCGGTGCAGACCGGGACGGAGCGGGAGAGGATCGTGACTCCCTTTCCGATCCGCGCGCCCAGCGCCCGCAGATAGAGGACGTAGAGCGGATTGCCGACGAAGAAGACCATCGGGTTGGCGTGGAGCAGTACCTTGACCAGCCAGAAGCGCGCGTACGTCAGGCCCCAGACGGGGAATTCACGGGGTTTCCAGCGTCCGACGAGAATCCATTTGGCGAGCACCGGGAACGCGCACAGGGCGATGAATCCGATACCGCCGAACGCGAGCGAGCGCAGATAGGTGTCGACCAGTCCGACGCCGTCGGCGATCCACCGGTATCCGCCGTCGGCGGCGAATCCGGCGACGAAGGAGTAACCGAGGAACACCAGCAGCTGGAACGTCCCGCACAGGACGTGGTTCAGCTTTCCGGGGCGGTCCGCGGGTTTCGCCGGCGCCGCGGGCGCGGGCGGCGCCGGGGCGGCCGACGGCCCGTCGGCGGGCGGATCGGGCTGCGCGAGGGCCGCCGCCAGGCTGCGGACCGTGGGATACCGGTAGATGTCCCTCATGGACGGGGACGGCAGGTCGGCCCGCTTGCGCACCCGGGCGCAGAACTGGGCCATCACCAGGGAATTGGCGCCGAGATCGGTGAAGAAATGACCGTCCGGCGACACCTGCGCGACGCCGACGACGTCGGCCAGCGCGGCCGCGAACTCCTTCTCGGTGTCCGTCCTCGCCGCACCGGCGTCGTTCCGTCTGGTGACGGCGCCTTCTTCCGGCCCTGTTATGGGGGCCTCGGAGGACTGCTGCACCATTCGATCTCCTGGAGGACGAGTGGATCGCGGCGACAACCCGGTGGCTGGTCCGGATTCCCGGGGCTTCAGAAGACGGTCCGGTGCGTTCCGAGAGCCCGGGGTGTGGTGTTTCCTGATCACGGACCGTCGGCTTCAGTCTGTGTCGGCCACCGCCACATTGCCACTTCGAACAACCCGTCCCGCGGACCGGAAATACCCCGTGGGCCCGTACTCCCTGGTTTCCGGCCGCCGCCGCGAGCGGAAAGTGGATCGCCCGAATGGGCGCTGCCGGGGGGCGGCGGGAGTACGGCCGGGCCGGTCAGGACCCGAGGAAGTGCAGCAGGTCCCGGTTGAACCGCTCCTTGTCGCCCGGCACCATCGCGATGCCGTGGGAGCCGTGCTCGTAGACCTTCAGCTCGGCGCCCGGCACGAGCCCGGCGGTCTTGCGGCCGGCGGCGTCCAGGGGGACACCTGGATGCCGGCCTTGATGTCGTCGAACACCGACTGAGGCACGCCCTCGGAATTGCCGGGTCCCTGGAGCATCAGCGGGGTGATCGCCGACAGCAGGACCGCGGAGCGGACCCGCTCCGTGCCGTGCCGGCCGATGTACGGGCCGGCTCCCCGCCGCCGGTGGAGTGCGCCACCAGGGTGACGTCCCGCAGGTCGAGGCCGGTGATCTGGTCGGCGAGGTCGTCGGCGAAGGTGTCGAAGTCGTAGCCGTCGTAGACGGGCGTGGAGCGGCCGTGGCCGCGGCGGTCGTGGGCGATGCCCCGGTACCCGGCGTCGGCCACCGCCTTCAGCTGGTCCTGCCAGGCGTCGCCGTTCAGCGGCCAGCCGTGGCTGAACACCACCGGCCGGCCACGGCCCCAGTCCTGGTAGAAGATCTCAACACCGTCGCGGGTCGTGCACGTGGGCATGCCGGCGTCCTTTCGCGGGGGAGGGGAGCCGGGCCGGGGACCTGTGCCGCGAGGGGGAAGGGCGAGCCCGCGACCTGGAGGGAGCGGGCCGTCGACACGCCGCTCCACCGACCATCGTCCTCGCCCCGTCCCGCGGCGCAATCCGAGCCGTGCGCCCCACCGCGCCGGATGCCCTCCGGGCCTTGCCTGCGCCGGGCGGCCGGCGCACGCTGGCCCTATGGGAGCCCCGGACGGTCCCACGCTCATCTCGTCCGTGCAGCGGGCCTTCCGCCTGCTGGAGGTGGTGAGCGGGCACGACAACGGCGCACCGGCGAAACAGCTGGCGCGCGAGGCCGGGCTGCCCCTGGCCACCACCTACCACCTGCTGCGGACCCTGGTCCACGACGGCTACCTGCGGAAACTGGACGACGGCGGCTTCGTCCTGGGCGACAGGCTCCAGACGCTTCGGACCACGAACAGCGCGCAGGTCCTGCTCAGCCGGGTCCGTCCCACGCTCACCACCCTGCGCGACGAACTGGCCACCGCCGCCTACCTCACGTTCTACGAGGAGGGCGAGATCCGGGTCGCCGAGATCGTCGACGGCCCCCGCGCGCCCCGGGCCGAGCTGTGGGTGGGGTTCGAGGACGCCGGACACGCCACCGCGCTCGGCAAGTCCGTGCTGCGGGAACTGGACGACGAGGGCCGCCGGGAGTACCTCTCCCGGCACTCGCTCGCCGACCTCACGCCCCGGACCATCACCAGCCCCTGCGAGCTGCTGCGCCGGATCGACTCCGCGCCCACCGCTCCGGCCGTGATGGACATGGAGGAGTACACCCTGGGCACGGTGTGCGTCGCCGTGCCGGTGTACTGGGGCGACACGATCGGCTCGCTCGGCGTCTCGCTTCCGGCCGACCGGCTCGCCCGGGTCCGGGAGATCCGCTCCCGGCTGATCCCGGCCGCGGGCCGGGTCACGAGGGGCCTGTCGTTCACTATCTGAAAATCCGCTTCTTGTGGGGGCCTCGCCCTGCATCTTTCCTGGATGGAACGGAGGAAGCAGGAGTGACCCCACCCACGTGAGGACTACTGAGGCGACATGAAGCGGGTGCACGACCATGGGGGCGACCACCGGCCGACGCGGCCGTTCGGGAGCCAGGAGCACGGCTCCGGCGCTCCGGTCCGCAGGCTGGCCGCCGCGCGGCTGGCCGGCGGGATGCCGGTGCTGACCGCCGGGCTGCCCATGCTGCCGGTGCTCTTCGTCTCCGGCGTCGTCCTGACCGACGTCGTCGGCGGCACCGGGACGCTGTGCCTGCCGCTGCTGGCGGCAGGGCCCGCGCTGGCCGCCACCACCAACGGACCGCGCGGTGTCCTCTGCGTGGGCCTCCTCGCCACCGTCCTGGGCACGACCCTCGGCATCCGGCACGGCGGCCCGGTCACCGCACTGGCCGCCACCATGTCGGCCCTGGTCGCCGTGACCCTGGCCGGCGCCCTGGCCAGCGCGCTGCGGGAACGCCGGGACCGGGTGCTCGCCGCCGTCCGCTCGGTCGCGGAGGCCGCCCAGCAGGCGCTGCTGAAGCCGGTGCCCGCGACCGTCGGCCCGTTCCAGGTCGCCGTCCGCTACAGCGCAGCGGCCGCCGAGGCCCGCATCGGCGGAGACCTCTACGCCCTGGTGCCCACCCCGTTCGGGGTGCGGCTGATCGTCGGCGACGTGCGGGGCAAGGGGCTTCCGGCCGTGGGGACCGCCGCGCTCGTCCTCGGTGTCTTCCGGGAGGCCGCCTACGACGAACCGGATCTGCTCCGCGTCGTCGACCGCATCGAACGGAGCCTGGCGCGCAACCTCGGCACGGACGACTTCGTCACCGCCGTCGTAGCCGGGCACACCGGGTCAGGGCATCTGGAGGTCGTCAACTGCGGGCACGCGCCGCCGTTGCTGATATCCGGCTCCGGGAGCGTCTCACCGGTGGAGCTCGCCCACCCGGCTCCGCCGCTCGGGCTGCGCGCCCTGTCCGGCGAGGTCCCCGCCCTCCAGGTGCTGCCCTTCGCCGACGGGGACCAGCTGCTGCTCTACACCGACGGCGTCACCGAGGCCCGCGACCGGGACCGGGCGTTCTACCCGCTGGCCGAAGGGGTGGCGCGGCATGTCACCGACGAACCGGCGCACACGCTCACCGCGCTCACCGACGAACTGCTGGCGCACGTCGGAGGCCGGCTGCACGACGACGCCGCGCTCCTGCTGCTGCGCAAGCGCACCGCGAGCGAGCCCGGCCCACCGGCATCCGTCCCGCCGGAGTCCGCTTCCGCCCCGCGGGCACTGGCCGCGGCGGCCGCGCCGGAACCCTGCTGCGCGCCCCCGCGGTAAGCGTGCGGCCGGCTCAGGACGCGACCAGTTCCGCCCACCGGGTGATCCCGTGGGCGTGCACCTGTATGCCGTGCTGGACGGCCAGCGCGTGCACGATGTCCTCGCCCCGGCCGTGCTCGTCCGGGTCGACGCCCGCGGGGCACTGCCCGGCCGGCCGTACGGGGCCGGCGTCCGTGACCTCGACGCGCAGGCTGTCGAGCCCCTCGCCCCGCACGCAGGACAGCCGCAGCTCCGCCGGGGGCAGGGCGTGCACGATCGCGTTCGTGACCAGCTCGGACACCACCAGCAAAGACTCCTCGACGACCTCCGGGCACACCTGCCAGCCGGCCAGCACCGCGCACACCCGCCGGCGTACGGCCGAGACGGCCTGGGGGACGGGCGGGATCGGACAGACGTGCTCGGACGTCTCCGGAAGCAGTGTGGTGAGCTGTACCGCCATGTTCACTCCTCCGGTGAGCGCTGTGGGCCGCTGGTCGGGCACGGCGGGGAACCGGGCCTGGATAGACGCTAAGGAGTCCGCTCAAATCGGTCAATGAACGCAGGTCGGCATTACCGAACGGCAGCACGGCGGCGGCTGCGGAGACGTCCCCCGCCCCGTACGGCGGACGGCCGACGCCGGTAATACGCTCGAGACATGACCGGCCCAGTCCAGTCGATCGAACGGGCGGCAGCGATTCTGCGTCTGCTGGCCGGCGGACCCCGTCGGCTGGGGCTCGGCGAAGTGGCGGCCTCGCTCGGGCTGGCCAAGGGCACCGCCCACGGCATCCTGCGCACACTCCAGCACGTGGACTTCGTGGAACAGGACGCGGCTACCGGGAAGTACCAGCTCGGCGCCGCGCTGCTGCACCTGGGCACCAGCTACCTAGACGTCAACGAGCTGCGGTCGCGGTCCATCAACTGGGCCGACGCCCTGGCGGCGCGCAGCGGGGAGGCGGTCCGGCTGGGCACCCCGCTGGAAGGCCGGGTCCTCATCGTCCACCATGTCTTCCGGCCCGACGACACGCTCCAGACCCTCGACGTGGGCGCGCTGCTCCCGTTGCACGCCTCCTCGCTCGGCAAGATCCTGCTCGCCTACGGGGCCGCGTCCGTGGAGGAGGCACTCGGGTCGGGTCCGGAGACCTACACCCGGCACACGCTCACCGCCCCGGAGCAGCTCACCCGGGCCCTGACCGAGGTCCGGGACCTCGGCTGGGCCGCCGAGATCCAGGAGATGAGCATGGGCGAGGCCGGTGTCGCGGCACCGATCCGGGGCCACGGCGGGCTGGTCGTGGGCGCCATCGGACTGTCCGGGCCCGTCGAGCGGATCTGTGACAACAGGTGCCGCCCCCGGACCGACCTCGTGACCCTGCTCCGTGAGGCCGCGCGCGCCGTCTCCAGGGACCTGGGCGCCGCCCGCTGGTGAATCCCCACCGCCCCCTCGACACGTCGGAAGGCAGATCCCGTCATGGTTGAGCGGTACGTGATGTCGATCGACCAGGGCACCAACTCCACCCGGTGCATCCTTTTCGACCACCAGGGGCGGCTCGTGTCGGTGGCCCAGCGGGAGCACCAGCAGCACTTCCCGAAGCCGGGCTGGGTCGAGCACGACGCCGCGGAGATCTGGCGCAACCTCCAGCGGGTGGTGCCCGACGCGCTGTCCTCCGCCGGTGCCGACGTCACGGACATCGTCGCCGTCGGGATCGCCAACCAGCGCGAGACGACGGTGCTGTGGGACCGGCGGACCGGCGCCCCCGTCGGCCGGTCCCTCGTCTGGCAGGACACCCGCACCGCATCCCTCGTCGAGGACCTCGGAAAGGACCCCGGGGACGCCTTCTTCCTCGAACGCTGCGGCCTGCCGCCCTCGACCTACTTCTCGGCGCTGCGCATCCGCTGGCTCTTCGACCACGTCAAGGGGCTGGAGCAGCGGGCCAGGGACGGCGAGGTGCTGTTCGGCACGATGGAGAGCTGGCTGGTCTGGAACCTCACCGGCGGCGCCGACGGCGGCCTGCACATCACCGACGCCACCAACGCCAGCCGCACCATGCTGATGAACATCCGCACGCTCGCCTGGGACGAGGAGCTGCTGGCCTGCTTCGGTGTGCCCCGCCCGATGCTGCCCGCGATCAGACCCTCCGCCGGCTGTTACGGCACCGCCCGCGCACTGCTGCCGGGCGTCCGCATCACCGCCGCCCTCGGCGACCAGCAGGCGGCCCTCTTCGGCCAGACCTGCTTCTCCCCGGGCGAGGCGAAGTGCACCTACGGCACGGGCAGCTTCCTGCTGCTCAACACCGGTACCGACGTGGTGCGCTCCCGGCACGGGCTCCTGACCACCGTCGCCTACCAGATCGGCGACCAGCGCCCCGTCTACGCGCTCGAGGGCTCGATGGCCGTCACCGGCTCCCTCGTCCAGTGGTTCCGGGACCGCCTGGGACTGATCAGCAGCGCGCCGGAGATCGAGACACTCGCCCGGACGGTCGAGGACAACGGCGGCTGCTACATCGTCCCCGCCTTCTCCGGCCTCTTCGCGCCCCGCTGGCGCAGCGACGCGCGCGGGGTGATCGTCGGCCTCACCTCGTACATCACCAAGGGCCACCTGGCCCGGGCCGTGCTGGAGGCGACCGGCTGGCAGACCCGGGAGGTCGTGGACGCCATGAACGCCGACTACCCGGTCCCCCTGAAGGAGCTGAAGGTGGACGGCGGCATGACGTCCGACAACCTGCTGATGCAGTTCGTCGCGGACGTGCTCGACGTGCCCGTCGTACGGCCCATGGTCGCCGAGACGGTCTCCCTCGGCGCCGCGTACGCCGCCGGGCTCGCGGCGGGCTACTGGCCGGACCTGGAGGTGCTGCGCCGCAACTGGCACCGGGCCGCGCAGTGGCTGCCTGACATGGACCCCGGCCGGCGCGAGGCGGAGTACGAGGACTGGCAGCGGGCCGTGGAACGTTCCCTGGGCTGGGCCGGGCGCCGCCCCGCCTGACCGGTCCCGCGTTTCCCGGGCCGGCCCGTGTGTCACGTGGCCGGGCGGGCGTGGGGAGGGGCGGCGGGGACGCCGAGGGCGAGCAGGGCCGTGTCGTCGTCCAGACCGTCGCCGAAGCTCTCCAGCAGCGCGGTCAGGGAGGAGATCACCTCGTGCGGGCGGGCCGGTGCCCGGTCGGCCGCGAAGGTGAGCAGGGCGTCCTCGCCGAAGAGGGTGGTGCGGGTGTGTCCGGTACGGGCCTCGGTGAGACCGTCGGTGTACAGCAGCAGGGTGTCGCCGGGAGCCAGGGTGGTCTCCGTGGCGGCGAACGGGGCGTCGGGCAGGATGCCGACCAGCATGCCGCCCGGGGTGGGCAGGTAGTCGGTGTGCCCGTCGGCCCGCAGGACGAGGGCCGGCGGATGGCCGCCGGAGGCGAGCCGGACCACCGCGGACCCGTCGTCCCCGCCGGGTTCCACGATGCCGAACAGGCAGGTGCAGTAGCGCGGGTCGCCGCCGGCCGTGTACCGCTCCTGCAGGGCGGCGTTCAGCGTGGTCAGCGCGGTCACCGGGTCCGGGTCGTGGTGGCCGGCGGCGCGCAGGGTGTAGCGGGTGAGGGAGGTGACGGCCGCCGCCTGCGGCCCCTTGCCGGAGACGTCACCGAGGAAGAACGCCCAGCGCCTGCCGTCGACGGGGAACAGGTCGTAGAAGTCGCCGCCGAGCCGGTCGGGACCGGCCGGGCGGTAGTGGAAGGCCGTCTCCATGCCCGGGACGGCGGGCAGCGAGGTCGGCACCAGGGAGTCCTGGAGGACGGCCAGGGCCTCGGTCATCCGCGCCCGGTCGGCGTCGGCCTGCCCGCGTGCCTCCTCCGCCTCGGCGCGCGCCCGTTCGGCCTCGGCCCGGGCCTGTTCGGCCTCGGCCCGGGCCCGCTCCGCTTCCGCGCGCGCCCGCTCCGCCTCGGTGCTGGCCTTCTCCGCTTCCGCGCGCGCCCGGTCCGCCTCGGCGTGCGCCTGCTCGGCGTCCTGGCGGCGGCGCAGCAGCTCCTCCTCGTAGGTACGCCGGTCGGCGGCGTCGAAGACGGTCGTGCGGATCAGCAGCGGCTCGCCGTCGCTGCCGTGCTTGACCACGGAGGACACCAGCACGGGCAGCCGGCCGCCGTCCCGCGTCTTCAGCTCCAGGGCGATGCCGCGCAGCTCGCCCTGCATGCGCAGCAGCGGGGCGAAGTGCGTCTCGTGGTAGAGCCTGCCGCCCACGGTCAGCAGATCGGCGAACCGCATCTTGCCCACCACGGCGTCCCGGGGGAGGCCGAGCCAGTCCAGCAGGGTGGCGTTGATCTTGGCGATGGTGCCGTCCATCAGCGTGGAGAGGTAACCGCAGGGCGCCGCCTCGTACAGCTCTATGGCGCTGTCCTCCAGCAGGGCGGTGAACGCCGCCTCCCCGCCGGGCTCGTCGCCGCCGCCGGCCGGGTCGGGTTCGCCGCCCGTACGGCACATCACTGATGGTCCGCCAGGAAGTCGAGGACGGCCTGCGCGGTGGCCTCCGGGGCGCTGAGCTGGGGGCAGTGGCCGGTGGCGGGCAGGGTGACCAGGCGGGAGGCGGGGATCGCGGCGTGCACGTAGGCGCCGACCTCTCTGGGTGCGATGGCGTCCTGGGCGCACTCGAGCACCAGGGTCGGCACGCGCACGCCCGCCAGGTCGCCGCGGCTGTCGGTCAGGAACGTGGTGCGGGCGAAGACCCGGGCGATGTCGGGGTCGGTGGCGCAGAAGCTGTTGGTCAGCTCCTGGCCCAGCTCCGGGCGGTCGGGGTTGCCCATGATCACCGGGGCCATCGCCGAGGACCAGCCCAGGTAGTTCGACTCCAGGGACGCCAGCAGCTCGTCGATGTCCTCCGCGCTGAACCCGCCGCGGTAGCCGTCACCGTCGATGTAGCAGGGCGAGGGCGCCACCATCACCAGCGCCCCGATCCGCTCCGGCACCGCCCGCGCCGCCAGCACCCCCACCATGGCACTGACCGAGTGCCCCACGAACACCGCGCGCTCCAGTTTCAGCGCCTCGCAGACCTCGACCACGTCCCGGGCGTACCCCTCCAGGGAGGAGTACCGCTCCTCGTTCCACGACGCCAGGTCCGAGCCGCCGGAGCCGACGTAGTCGAACAGCACCACCCGGTAGCGCTCGGCCAGCGCCGGCACGATCAGCCGCCACATGTTCTGGTCACAGCCGAACCCATGCGCAAGCACCACCACCGGGCGGCCCTCGGGACCGACGACCGTCACGTTGTTCCTGCGCTGGATGTCCATGCCAGCCATCCTCGCACCTGTCCGCAGGGCCCCGCGAAGTCAACCTGATTCCCCCACCCGGGGCGACAGAAGCTGCCGCAGGGTGACCGGCTCCGACCGTCCCCGTCCGGGTGCGGGCGGAAAACCGGACCCAGGGGCTGTCCGACAGGGCCGAGGGGTGGCTGTGCACGACGACGTACCAGCCTCCGGCGGCCGCGCCAACGCAGGCGAGGCCCCGGACGATCAGCTCAGTGGCGGGACGTTCCGGGGGTGCGCCGCACGCCGGCCGCGGCCAGCACGGCGCCGAGGACACCCAGCGCGCCGGCGACCAGCACGGCGGTGTGCACGCCGTTCATGAACGCCTGGTGGCTCCCCTGGGCGACCGCGGCCCGCAGCTGGGCCGGCATGGTGCCGGAGACGGGGGCGACGCCCATCGCCACGGCGTCCTTCGCCTCGCCCAGGCCCGCCGCGGCGCGCACGGGCACACCGGCGGAGGTCAGCTCACCGGTCAGCGTGGAGCCGACCCGGCCGCTGATGAGGGAGACGAGCACGGACGTGCCCAGCGCGCCGCCGATCTGCAGCGCGGTCGCCTGCAGGCCACCCGCCACGCCGCCGTCGCTGACCGGCGCGTTGCCGACGATCGCGTCGGACGAGGACGACATCACCATGCCCACACCCAGGCCCAGCGCGATGAAGGGCGGCCACATCGTGGCGTAGGAGGAGTCGGCCGTCCAGCTCAGCATCACGAAGCAGGCGATCGCCTGGAGTGCCATGCCGAGCGGCATGGTGAACCGGGGGCCGAACCTGTCGGTGAGCGCCGCGCCCAGCGGGGAGGCGACGACCGAGGCCAGGCTGAGCGGCAGGGTGCGCACCCCGGCCTCGACGGGGCTGAACCCCCGTACGTTCTGGAGGTAGAGCATGACGAAGAAGATCACGCCGAGCAGGATGAAGAAGTTCAGCGCGGTGATGACCGTGCCGATGGTCAGCGCCGGGTTGCGGAACAGGCGCATGGGCAGCAACGGCGCCGCGACCCGGCTCTCGTACAGTCCGAAGACCAGCAGGACGACCACGCCGGCCGCCATGGAACCCAGGGTGCCGCCCGAGGTCCAGCCCCAGCTCTCGCCCTTGACGACACCGAACACGACGGCGAGCAGCCCCACGGCCAGCAGGAGCACGCCGGCGATGTCGAACCGGTCACCGGCGGCGGCGTCGCTCCTGCTCTGCGGAAGGACGACGGCGCTGAAGACGAGCGCGGCGATGCCGATGGGCGCGTTGACGTAGAAGACGGACTCCCAGTTCACGTGCTGCACGAGCAGGCCGCCGACGATGGGGCCGAGAGCGGTGGAGACCGAGGAGACCATGGCCCAGACGCCGACGGCCATGCCGAACTTCCTGGGCGGGAAGACCGCCCGCAGCATGCCGAGCGTGTTCGGCATCAGCAGCGCGCCGAAGAAGCCCTGCAGGGCGCGGAAGGCGATGACGCCCTCGATGGACCCGGCGAGGCCGATCGCGACGGAGGAGGCGGTGAACCCGGCGACGCCGGCCAGGTAGAAGGTACGGCGCCCGAACCGGTCACCCAGCTTGCCGCCGAGGATCAGCGCGGCGGCCAGGGCCAGCAGGTAGGAGTTGGTGACCCATTGCAGGTCCGCGGTGGACGCGTGGAGGTCCCGGCCGATCTCGGGGTTGGCGATCGAGACGACCGAGCCGTCGAGGCCGACCATGAAGAGGCCGAACGCCACGGCGACCAGGGTCAGCCACGGGTTGGCCCGCCGGCCTTGCGGGCGGTCGGCGGGCGGGGCCTGGGGGGACGGGGTGGAGGGATTCGTGGCCACGGAGGGCATGGCTGTGCTGTCCTTCGTCTGTCATGAGGAGGCGTGGGCGGGCGCGGCGGCCCGCTCCACGAGGGCACGGGGGTACGGTGACCGAGGACCGCGGACCGCGGACCGCGGACCGAGGGAGGTCTCGGCGCGGCAGTGCCGCGTACCCGGTCGCGCGGGGCCGGACCGCGCGGTCAGCGGGCGCGGAGGTGCAGCTGCTCGTTCAACGCGTGGAGCGCGCCCAGGGCGGAGCCGATGGCGCCCAGCTCACCTTCGGTCAGCGCCCCCAGGGCCCGTGTGACGTGCGCGCTCATCACTCGCGTGACCTCGGCCAGTTCCCGCCGGGCGGTCGCGGTGAGGTGCAGGTGTGCGACCCGCTTGTCGGCCGGGTCCTGGCGACGTTCCAGCAGTCCCTGCTCGGTCAGCTGGGTGACCAGGGCGCTGACGTTGTTCGGCTTCATCAGCAGCGCTTCGGCGGTCGCCCGCACGGTGACACCGTCGTGGGCCTCGACGTGCCGGAGCACGGCGATCTGCGCATCGGAGGGCTTGGGGCGCGCGTAGTCCAGGCCGACCTGCCGGTCGAGCGTCCGGGACAGCGCGGGCAGGCACGACACGAGGCCGGCGGCCACCCGGTCGAGGTCCTGGACGGACGCGCTGGACGGAGACATGTCTACGAGTATAGGTATGCCTTCATATCTACGTCAAAGTCCGCACTCCGGCGCCTCGGTGAAGAAGTCGGCCAGCGAGGAGGCGAGCGCCTCCGGCGCCTCTTCGGCCACGTGGTGCCCGGAGTCGATCCCGTGCCCGCGTACGTCCGCCGCCCACTCCCGCCAGACGGCGACCGGATCGCCGTACAGGTCCTCCAGGTCGTCCCGGAGCGACCAGAGGATCAGCGCGGGGCACCGGACACGCGCTCCGGCGGCGCGGTCCCGCTCCTCGTGGCGCCGGTCGACGGTGAGACCGGCCCGGTAGTCCTCCAGCATCGCCCGCACCACGTCGGGGTTCCTGGTGGCCTGGCGCCACTCGTCGTAGTTCTCCTGTCCCATGCTCAGCGGATCCCCGCGGTACCAGCTGTCCGGGTCGGCGCTGATGACCCGCTCGGGTGTCTCCGGCTGGGCGAAGAAGAACCAGTGCCACCACTGGGTGGCGAACTCGGGGGTGATGCGGGACAGGTGCTCCGTCAGCGGCAGGCAGTCGATCAGGGCCACCCGCGAGACGGCGTCCGGGTGGTCGAGGGCCAGGCGCAGCGCGACGCTGCCGCCGCGGTCGTGCCCGGCGAGCGCGAAGCGGGTGTGGCCGAGGGAGCGCAGCACCGCGACGACGTCGGCCGCGACGGCCCGCTTGGCGTACCCGGTGTGGTCGGCCGTGGGCGCCGGTCCCCGGGAGCGGCCGTAGCCGCGCAGGTCGGGGCAGACGACGGTGAAGCCGCGCGCGACCAGGAGCGGGGCCACCCGGTGCCAGGTCGCGGACGTCCTCGGATGACCGTGCAGCAGCACCACCGGCGGGCCGTCCCCGCCGTGGCGCACGAACACGGATGCCTCGTCGACCTCGACCTGTGTGGCCGTGAAGCCTTCGAACACGGCTCGCCCCTCCCGTCCGCGCCGGCACCTCTCACCCGTCGGTGCCGGCACCCGTCACCGTCCGTGCCGGCACGGCTCGTCCGACCGTGCCGACAGACCGACGCCTGCCCCTGACGGCCGTGGGCAACCCTCTGCCTCACGGCCGGGCCGGCGCGCCGAGGAACCCTTCGGTCACGCGGCGGACCGCGTCCACCGCGTCCACCGCGCCCGCCCGGCCCAGCCGCAGCGCGGTGTTGGCGGCGACGAGCACCGCGTCGATCTGGAAGGCCGCCAGGTCGGCGTCGAGGCCGGCGATCTCACCGGTAGCGGCGGCGTGCCGCAGCTCGGCGGCGAGGAGACCGCGCCAGTTCTCCTGGCACCGGAACAGGGCGTCGCGGACCGGCCCGGGGCGGCTGTCGAAGTCGGCCTGGTTCGCCGCCCAGAAGCAGCCGCCCGGGAAGAGGGGCTCGCGCGCGTAGTCGATCCACCGCTCGACGAGCGCCCGCAGCCGCGCCGCACCGCGCGGCGCGGTCCCGGCGGGCTCGATCACGGCCCCGGTGAAGGCGACCCGGGCGTGTTCGACGGCGGCGACCTGGAGGTTCTCCTTCGTCCTGAACAGGGTCTGCACCCCGCTCTTGCTCAGTCCGAGGTCCGTGGCCAGGCGGCCCAGGCTGAGCCCGCTCAGCCCTTCCAGCGAGGCCAGGTCGACGGCGTGAGCGAGGATCAGCCGCCGTGAGCGCGCCCCGCGCAACAGGCGCTGGTCCGTCGTGGCCGCCTCGGGGCCGCCGCCCGCGGGGAGGGTGGCGGGGACGCCGGTACCGGTCCGGGAGTGCTGCTCGAATCCGCTCATCACCCTGATCCTGCCATGACCTCTTGCCAAAGCATACGTCCGGTCGTACGTTTACTTTCCATGAACGCCGCACGGAGGTCCACATCAGCCCGCGACCGTGCCGGTGTCCCCGGGGCGGCGACCGGAGGTGACACGGTGAACAGCCGACGTATGGTCGAACTCGCGCAGGCGCTGGCCGCCGCCAAGGGCCGCCAGGACGTGCCCGCGGCCCTGGAACTGCTGCACCCCGACATGGTGCTGGAGGCTCCCGCGCTGGGCACGGCGGTGCGCGGCCGCGCCGCGAACGAGAAGGCGCTGCGCCGGTTCTTCGCCTCCTTCCCGGACTACGGCGTCACCCTCGAAGGCCACGCGGACGACGGGGAGAACCTCGTCTGCTGGGGCACCGCGCGCATGACGATGACGGGCGACCGGTTCGGGGTGACGCCCAACGGCAGGCGCGCCGAACTGCCGGTGTTCATCCGGTTCGCGTTCGCGGACGACCTCATCGCCGCGGAGCGGTTCTTCTTCGACCTGTCCGTGCTCTGCGCCCACTCGGGCGTCTCCACCGACGCCGTGCGACGCAGCATCTTCGCGGTCACCGATCCGTCCGGGCCACCGCCACTGTCACTGCCACTGCCACCGCCACCGCCTCGGACCGGTGCGGCGGCCGGCGGCCATGGCCGGGCCGACGGCGAGGGGTGGTGGCCGTGGCGGCGGACCCACGGGTGAAGGCGGTCGCCGGCATCAGGACCGAGCCGCTGTTCGACATCGTCGTCGACCTCGCCCCCCGGCTGGACATGGGGGACGGGCCGAGCGGCCGGCGCGTGCTGTTCGGCGCGGCCGGCGGCACCTTCGAGGGCCCACGGCTGCGCGGCACGGTCCTGGCGGGCGGCGGCGACTGGGCGCTGTTCCGCCCCGACGGCGTCATGCGGCTCGATGTCCGGCTGACCCTGCGCACGCACGACGACCACCTCGTGCACATGACCTACGACGGCCGCTGGGTCACGCCGCCCGGACTCGGCGCCGAGCTGGCCGATCCCGCCGTGCGGCACCACGTCGACCCGTCCCGCTACTACTTCCGCACGGCTCCGTTCTTCGAGACCGGCGCGCGCCCGTACACCTGGCTCAACGACATCGTGTGCGTGGGAACGGGCTACCTGGTCGACGGGGGGATCGCCTACGCGGTCTCCCGGGTCCTGTGAACGGCTCGCCGGTCCCGTGCCCAACTCCCCCTCGCGGAAGGGGTGGACGGAGCCCGTGGGCGCCTCGGCACCGGAAATCCGTTTCTCACGCGAGTACCGGCCTGATGGAATGATCTCCGCGTCCGGTCACTACGATCGGATCCGATGACAACCATTCGACCGGCCCACGGGAGAGTGCCGGTCGGGGTCGCCGATGCCAGGGTCCGCTCCCCGGGCTGCGGTGATCTTCCTACCAGGAGGACCCCCCGCATGTTCCGACGCATTGGGAACGCTGTCGTCCGACATCCTGTCTGGACGATCGTGGCATGGCTGATCGCGGCGGTGGCGATCGTCGCCACCGCACCGAGCCTGCCCTCGAACAGTGACGAGAGCAGTTTCCTGCCGAAGAGTTACCAGTCCATCAAGGCCGCGGAGGTGCAGCAGAAGGCGTTCCCCAGTGCCTTCACCCCGTCCGCCATCGCGCTCTACCAGCGCACCGACGGCGGCAAGTTGACCGCCGCCGACCAGAAGGACATCGCCCGGATCACCTCCGAGCTGGGCAAGAAGCACATCGACCAGGTGCAGAAGGTGGTCCCCGGGCAGCCGTCCAAGGACGGCAAGTACGCCCTGACCCTGGTCCAGATGGACAGCAAGAACGCCGGCCAGCCCAAACAGGCGGACGCGGCCAAGGTGGTGCGTGACGACGTCAAGGCGCTCGCCAAGGGCACCGACCTCGACGTCAAGCTCGGTGGTTCCGCCGCCCAGGCACTGGACCAGCAGGACTCCTCCAAGCGCGGCCAGGCGCTGATCGGCATCGGCACCTTCGTGATCATCCTGGTGACGCTGCTGATCATCTTCCGGGCGCCGATCCTGGCGTTCCTGCCGCTGATCCTGATCGGCCTGGTGTCGGCCATCGCCAACGGCCTCATCGCGTACGCCACCAAGCTGTTCGACCTCCAGGCCAACAGCTCCATCTCGTCGATCCTGATCGTCGTGCTCTTCGGTGTGGGAACGGACTACTTCCTGTTCCTGATGTTCCGCTACCGAGAACGCCTGCGCCTGGGCGACGAACCCAAGGAGGCCATGATCAACGCGGTCGGCCGGGTCGGCGAAGCCATCGCCTCGGCCGCCGGAGCGGTCATCATCGCCTTCCTCGCGCTGGTGCTGTCCACGCTGGGCTTCCTCAAGCAGATGGGCCCGGCGCTCGCCATCGCGGTGGCCGTCACCCTGGTCGCGGGTCTGACCCTGATTCCC
Organism: Streptomyces sp. NPDC041135; assembly: GCF_055592085.1. NCBI lineage: Bacteria > Bacillati > Actinomycetota > Actinomycetes > Kitasatosporales > Streptomycetaceae > Streptomyces > Streptomyces sp. NPDC041135. The sequence goes on along the minus strand of NZ_JBVIYZ010000007.1, from coordinate 208,845 downwards.
GCGGTGGTCTCGCTCATCGGACCGAAGGTCTTCTGGCCCTCCAAGTCCTGGCAGAGCGAGCCGGAGAACGCCCGCTTCGCCGCCTTCGGCCGCGGCGTGCAGCGCCGCCCCGCGCGCACCGCCGCGGTGTCCGGCCTGATCCTGGTCGCGCTGTCGATCGGCGTGTTCGGCTACCACGCCACCTTCGACCTGGCGTCGGGCTCGATGCCGAAGACGAAGGAGTCGATGGTCGTCCAGGACCAGATGCAGAAGGCGTACTCGGCGGGCGCCGCGGCACCCACCGACGTCTACCTCTCCGCGACCGACGGCAAGCCGCTCGACACCTCCGCCTTCGACGCGTACGCCCGCAAGCTCGGGGCCGTGGACGGAGTCGCCGGCGCCCGCATGACCCAGGTGAACAAGGACGGCACCACCGCCGACTTCACCGTCACCCTCAAGTACGAGGCCTCCACGGACAAGGCGATCGAGACCGTGGGCCGGGTCCGCGACGTCGCCCACGACTCCGCGCCCGACGGCACCGAGGCCCTCGTCGGCGGCATGTCGTCGATCTACAAGGACATCAACGCCGCGGTCAACCACGACTACCGCACGGTCTTCCCCGTCGCGGCCGTGCTGATCATGCTCATCCTGGGGCTGCTGCTGCGCAGTGTGGTCGCTCCGCTGTACCTGATGGCCTCGGTGGGCCTCGGGTTCGGCGCCACGCTCGGGGCGACCGTCTGGATCTTCCAGGAGGGACAGGGCCACTCGGGCCTGATGTTCATGCTCCCGGTGATCATGTACCTGTTCGTGGTCGCCATCGGCACCGACTACAACATCCTCATGATCGCCCGGCTCCGTGAGGAGGCCCGCGAGGGCCGCGATCCGCGCGAGGCGGCGGGCATGGCCCTGCGACACGCCGGGCCGACCGTGGCCGCGGCGGGCTTCATCCTGGCCGCCACCTTCGCCACGATGATGCTCGCTGGCAACGCGCTGCTCACGGAGATGGGATTCGCCGTCTCCTTCGGCATCGCGGTCGCCGCCTTCGTGATGGCGATGTTCTTCACCCCCAGCCTCACCGCGCTGATCGGCCACGCCGCGTGGTGGCCGGGCCACGGAGACCGTGCGGCCACACCGGCGGCCGGCACCGCCGGAACGTCCACCGCCTCCGCGCCGGCCGCTTCCGGGGAAGCCGAGGACACGGTCGCACCCGATTCACTGGGCCGCCGCAACTAGGGCGAAAGGGAGCGACAAGCAGCGACAAGGCGGGTCTGCCGGGCCGTACGGTCCGGCGGGCCCGCCTTTCCGTGTGCCCGGAGGCAGAGCAGCCCTCCGCGCTGGCCTGCGCCTTAAGTCAAGTCAAAAGAAAAGGCTGCGCAACTCCTTGACCGATGCATGACCGCCGGGCATGGTGCGGGAGAGCGCTCTCCCGTCGCGCTCCCGACTCCTCCCCCCAAGGAGACCCCTCGTGTCCGCAGCCGGTACGTCCGTGGCGACGATGCCACCGGGCAGCAGCCCGTCCATCTCCGAGGGCCCCGACGGCCCCGACCGGTCACCTCCGGCTGAGCCGGCCACGCTGCCCACCGGCCCGCGGCCGACGGGCTTCCGCCCCTGATCCACCCGAGATCAACCCCGCGGGTCCGCGCCCTCCCCGGCGGACCCGGCACCCACACTCCCCTCCGGGCCGGAGACGCCCGCCCCGCACCCCCGGCCCGGAGGGGCACCACCGCTCACCTCCCGCGTACATGGACGGCCCCCTCCACCGGAGCGCGGCCGACGCAACCCGCCACCGTCGCCGAACGGGGGCGAAGGGCCCGGGCCACCGCGCGCCCCTCCGCCAGCACACCTCCCCCCGGCGATACGACCCGTCAGGAGCACCCGTGCCCAGACCGACGTCCACGACCCCGTGTCCGGCGAGGTCCACGACCGCGCCACGCCCGAGCCGCGCCGCGATCCCCCTCCTCGCGCTCGGTGCCCTCCTCGCCTCGACGATCACCTTCACGCTCGCCCCGAGCGCGCACGCGGCCGACGCCCTGCTCTCCCAGGGCAAGACCGCCACCGCCTCCTCGTCGGAGGGCGCCGGCTACTCCGCGGCCGCCGCCGTGGACGGGGACCTGACCGGCACCCGGTGGGCCAGCCAGTGGAGCGACCAGCAGTGGCTTCAGGTCGACCTGGGCCGGCAGTCGGACCTCAGCCGGGTCGTGCTCACCTGGGAGTCCGCCTACGGCAAGAGCTACGAGATCCAGGCGTCCGACAACGGCACCGACTGGCGCACCCTGAAGTCCGTCACCGGCGGCGACGGCGGCACCGACGACCTGGCCGTGTCCGGCGGCGGCCGCTACGTCCGCATGCAGGGCCTGGCCCGCTCCAGCGGCTACGGCTACTCCCTGTGGGAGTTCCAGGTGTACGGCTCCACCGGCGACACCACCACCCCGCCCCCCTCCTCCGGCGCCGTCAAGGTCGAGGGCAGCCAGGGCAACTGGCGGCTCACGGCGGGCGGGCAGCCGTACACCGTGAAGGGAGTGACCTGGGGGCCGGCGATCTCGGACGCGCCCAAGTACCTGCCGGACGTGAAGGCCATGGGCGCCAACACGATCCGCACCTGGGGCACCGACGGCGGCACCAAGCCGCTCCTGGACGCCGCGGCCGCCAACGGGATCCGCGTGGTGAACGGCTTCTGGCTCCAGCCGGGCGGCGGACCGGGCGCCGGCGGGTGCGTCAACTACGTCACCGACACCACGTACAAGAACAACTCCCTGACGGAGTTCGCCAAATGGGTGGAGGCCTACAAGAGCCACCCCGCGACGCTGATGTGGAACGTCGGCAACGAATCCGTCCTCGGCCTGCAGAACTGCTACAGCGGCACCGAGCTGGAGGCGCAGCGCAACGCCTACACGAGCTTCGTCAACGACGTCGCCAAGAAGATCCACAGCATCGACCCGGACCACCCGGTGACCTCCACCGACGCCTGGACCGGCGCCTGGCCGTACTACAAGCGCAACGCGCCCGACCTCGACCTGTACTCGATGAACAGCTACAGCAACGTGTGCAAGGTCCGCCAGGACTGGATCGACGGTGGTTACACCAAGCCGTACCTCATCACCGAGACCGGTCCGGCGGGGGAGTGGGAGGTGCCCGACGACGTCAACGGCATCCCCGACGAACCGACCGACGTGCAGAAGGCGGACGGGTACACCAAGGCCTGGAACTGCGTCACCGGCCACCAGGGCGTCGCCCTCGGCGCCACCCTCTTCCACTACGGCACCGAGCACGACTTCGGCGGCATCTGGTTCAACCTCGTGCCCGACGGGCTGAAGAGACTGTCGTACTACGCCGTCAAGAAGGCCTACACCGGCTCGTCCGGCACCAACACACCCCCGGTCATCAGCAACATGACCGTCAGCCCCGCCTCCTCCGCCCCGGCCGGCGGCGAGTTCAGCGTGCACGCCGACGTCCGCGACCCCGAGGGCGACGCGATCACCTACAAGGTCTTCCTCAGCGGCAACTACGCGAGCGGTGACAAGAGCCTCGTCCCGGCGCAGTGGCGCTCCACCGGCAACGGCACCTTCGCCGTCACGGCGCCTCAGAAGCTCGGTGTGTGGAAGGTGTACATCCAGGCCGAGGACGGCCACGGCAACGCCGGCATCGAGACGAAGTCCGTCAAGGTCGTCGCCCCGCCGGTGAGCGGCACGAACCTCGCCCTGAACCGGCCCGCGACCGCCTCGTCCTCCCAGCAGTCCTACGGCGACTGCCCCTGCACCCCGGCCCTGGCCGTCGACGGCCGCGCGGACACCCGCTGGGCCAGCGACTGGAGCGACCCGCAGTGGATCCAGGTCGACCTGGGCGCGTCGAAGACGCTGCGCAAGCTCCAGCTCGTCTGGGACCCGGCCTACGCCAAGGCCTACCAGGTCCAGGTGTCCGACGACGCGAGCACCTGGCGGTCGGTGTACTCCACCACCGCCGGCGACGGTGACGTCGACACCCTCGACGTCTCGGCCACCGCCCGCTACGTGCGCCTTCAGCTGACGGCGCGCGGCACCGGCTGGGGCTACTCGCTGCACGAGATCGGCATCTACAGCTGACGGCTGTCCGGCCGGCGGTGGCGCGGCCCGCACCACGCCCCGCCACCGCCGCACCGGTCGCACCAGCCGCGTGCCGCCCTCCCGCGCGCGCGGTCCCTCTTCCCACCCCACGGGCAGGAGATCCCATGAGATCGAGTCCGAAACGACTCCCCGCACTCCTCCTCGGCACCGCGCTGCTGGCCGGCGTCCTCGGTGTCGGCACCATCGCCTCCGCCGGCACCGACACCGGCCGGGGCGCTGCCGCCACGGCGTCCGTCGCCCACGCCGGGCACCTGATGGCGGTGTCCACCCAGGCGTCCGGCGACGACCCGGACGGCGACGGCTACATCCCGGCCGTCCCGCAGGTCACCGGCGTCACACCGTCCACGGCCACCCCGCCCTCGCGCTACTTCCACGAGTTCCAGGCCAACTGCTCGGTCACGCACACCGCTGCGGACGACCCGATCGTCTACCCGGGCCAGCCCGGCAAGTCCCACGACCACACCTTCATGGGCAACACCTCGACGAACGCGGGCAGCACCACGGCCTCCCTGTACGGCGGCGGCACCACCTGCAAGGCGCCCGCCGACGCCTCGGGCTACTGGATGCCCTCGCTGTACAAGGGCGACCAGAAGATCCTGCCCGTCGGTCCCCAGACGATCTACTACAAGGCCGGCGTCACCGACTACACCAGCGTGCGGCCCTTCCCCAAGGGCCTGCGGTTCGTCGTGGGCAACCCGATGCAGAGCGCCGACGAGTTCCGCCACCACCGCGGCTTCGTCGAGGGCTGGGAGTGCGGTGACAGCTACTTCAACACCGACTTCCCCGCCAGTTGCCCCAACCGGGCCGACGTACAGCTCAACATCCGCTTCCAGGCCCCGAGTTGCTGGGACGGCAAGTACCTGGACACGCCGGACCACAAGAGCCACATGGCCTACCCGGTCGTCAAGCCCGGCACCAACGACAACATGTGTCCCGCCGACCACCCGGTGGCGCTGCCGATGATCGAGTTCAAGATGGCGTTCCCGGTCAACGGCGACATGTCCCAGGTGCGCCTGGCCAGCGGCCGCGGCTACTCCTTCCACTACGACTTCTTCAACGCGTGGGAGGAGCGCACGCTCAAGGCCATGGTCGACCACTGCATCGTGGGCGGCCTCCAGTGCGACGCCCGCGGGTACGACCAGACGCACCCGGAGGCGGGCGCGGCCCTGAACACGGACTACCGGCTGCCGTAACCTCCGCTCCGGTCCACCGCGCTCCACCGAGCAAGGCCCGGTCGTCCCGGTCGGCACAGGGGGCGGCCGGGCCGTCCGGCATCGCGGGGGGAGTGCGGTGGGGCGGCTATGCCGATTCCCGTACGACGAGTTCCGGCTCGAAGACGACCGACGCCGGCTCGGTGCGCCGTCCCCGGACGTGCTCGTCCAGCAGCCGGGCCATCTCCGCGGCCATCAGCTCGACCGGCTGGCGGACGGTGGTGAGCCGGGGGCGGCAGGACAGGGCGACGCCTGAGTCGTCGAAGCCGATCACCGCGACGTCCTCGGGCACCCGCAGTCCCCGCTCCAGCAGCACCTGGCAGGCGCCCTGGGCCATGAGGTCGTTGGCGGCGAACACGCCGTCCACGTCCGGGTGTTCGCCGAGCAGCCGGGTCATGGCGGCGATGCCGCTGTCGAGGGTGAAGCCGCCCTCGGCGACCGGCACGCTCGCATGGCCGTCGCGGGCCAGGGTGTCGCGGAAACCGGCGAGCCGCTGCCGGCTCGCGGCCACGGCGAGCGGGCCGGTCACGGTGGCCGGCCGGCGGCAGCCCCGCGCCAGCAGGTGCCGCGCCGCGAGCCGGCCGCCGTTCCAGTGGTCCAGATCCACGTGGCTCAGCGGGACCGGGTGCCCAGGACGGGCGAACAGGACGGTCGGCAGCCCGGCCCCGGCCAGTAGGGCGGGCAGCGCGTCGTCGGGGTGCGTGGAGACCACCAGCGCGCCGTCGGCGCGGCCCTGGCGCAGATAGGTGAGCACCTCCTGCCGGTCCTCGGCCGACTCCGCGAACATCAGCACCGGATGCATGGAGCGCGGCCGCAGGAACCCGACGACGCCGCTGACCACGCGCCCGAAGAAAGGGTCCGACAACACCCCGGCGGCGAAGTCGGTCGCGCTCCCGCCCGGTCCGCCGCCCGATCCGGAGACGACCAGCGCGACGGTCTCGGTGCGCCGGGTCACCAGGGACCGGGCGGCCCGGTTGGGCGCGTAGCCGGTCTGCTCGATGGCCCGGTGGACCACTTCCTGGATCGCGGGATCCACGTTGCGCACGCCGTTCACCACCCGGGAGACGGTCGCCCGGGACACCCCCGCCTCCCGGGCGACATCCTCCAGGGTCGGCCCCCGTCTGTTCATGCCCGCACCCTAACCGCCTGCCGCTGATGAGGCATAGAGCGCTCTCCCGGCCCCGTCCGTGCCGACGGCGCCCCCGCACGGCCGACGCCCCGGATCGTCATTCGTGGGGGGTACGGACGCATGGTCGGCCGCAGCGGTGGCAAGCGGGAAGTGATCGAAGCACACCCGGGAGCCCGGCGGTCGTCCCGCCCGGTGTCCCGCCGCACGCAGGAGGAGAACGAAGATGTCTCAGGTCGAGGAATCCGTAGAGGTCGACGTCCCCGTCCGCACGGCCTACAACCAGTGGACCCAGTTCGAGTCCTTCCCCGAGTTCATGGACGGTGTCGAGCGCATCGAGCAGCGCACCGACACCCTCACCCACTGGGTGACGAAGATCGGCGGTGTCGCGCGCGAGTTCGACGCGGAGGTCACGGAACAGATCCCCGACGAGCGGGTCGCCTGGACCACCGTGAACGGCGAGGCCAAGCAGGCCGGTGTGGTCACCTTCCACCGCCTGGACGAGGCCCGCACCAAGGTGATGCTCCAGCTGGACTACGACCCCGAAGGCCTGGCGGAGACCGTCGGCGACAAGCTGGGTTTCGTGAAGCGGCAGGTCACCGGCGACCTGAAGCGGTTCAAGGAGTTCATCGAGACCCGCGGCGGCATGGAGACCGGCGCCTGGCGCGGCGAGGTCTGAGCCGGTCCGGTGACACGGAGGCGTCGCCTCCCGGCCCGGGCGACCCGGTCGTGCCACAGTGGCGGCGTTAACTCCAAGCGCTCCCATCGGAGTGGCTGTGCGAGGCCCCCGGCGCGGTAGCCGCATACCGCGCCGGGGGCCTTCGCATGCGCGGCACAGCGGACTCCCGCCGGTCCGCCGGGTGCGACCGATCGGCGTGCGTTCATGCCGTTTCAGCCGCCCAGAAGGTGATACTCAGCCCTTGTCCCCTTACTCACGGACTTCGGGAGGACTCATGGCAACCGGTGAAACCGGATTCAGCGACGTGGTGTTCGACCTCATCTCGGTGCAGTACCACTCCCTGAAGGCCGGACACGACTACGGCCAGTACGTGCGTGACGCGGAGAACGCGAACAAGAAGGAGATCGCCGAGTTCTTCCGGACGGTCATGGAGCAGGACTCGGAGCGCGCGGCCCGCTGTCACCAGTTCCTGGCCGAGCTGTCCGGCACGGAAGAAGCCGGCCCGGCCGCGAGCTGAGGCGGGCACGGCAGAGCGGCGGTACTGGAAAGCTGCCTCGGCCGGGTCACCGGGTGCTGTCGCCCCGGTGACCCGGCCGTCGCTCAGTGAGGCCGAGCGGTCAGCCGCGGCCCGGCGGGAAAGAGGACGACGACGACATGCCGCGCCGTCCCTTCGACGCCTCCGCCGCCCGTGCGGCCGCTGCGGCGGCCAGGGCCAGCAGGAAGGCCACCGCTCCGGTGATGATGTTGTTCACGACGGTCCTCGTGGTGCTGACGTCACCGGCGACGACCCAGGGCGCGAAGATCGCCCACACGCCGAGGGCGCACGCCGCCCAGGCCATGCTGTGGGTCCGCTCGTAGGCGCGGCCGAATCCACCGCTCATGAGCAGCGCGTAGGCGATGCCGGTGACCAGGTTGGTGACGGCCAGGGTCGACAGGCCGTTGAACCCGACGATCCAGGGCGACGCCGCGAGGTACAGACCGGTGAGCAGGGCCAGCGTCTCGATGGCCTGGCCCTTGGGGGTGCTCGTCGCGCGCTCGGCCATCTCGTGGCGGAGGCGCATGTCGACGATGTCCGGATGCGTCTCCATCGATGGCTGGGGAGAAGTGGTCATGGGGCTCACCTTCATGGAGTGTGCTGGGCAACTCGTTGTGCCGGTGGCCGGCCGTCTCGGTGCCTGCCGGTCGCCGCACCACGAGTCCCCCCAGGAAGCGAGTCATCACCCGAAAAGTCCGTTTCATCCGGACTGTGCCGGGGGACGCCGTCACCAGCAGCGGAGCGACGATCCAGAAGGGGCGTGACGCGCAGCGAAGAGCCACCACTCGGTGGGGCTGTCGGGCATGGGGCGAGCCGGAGCCATGGTCACCGTGTGCGCGAGGGCCCCGGGGAGCAGACGGCTCCGTGTCCGGGGAGCTGCCGGGCCCAACCGCGCTCCGTCGCGGCCCAGTTCACCGGCCGGCGCTCCGTCCTGCCCGGCCGTCGCGAGTGACCGCGGCCACTACGGTGTTGCGATGGACTACTGGAACCACAACGTGCACTATCACCCGCTGGTCCTGCGAGCCGTGCCGGAGGCATGCGGTGCGGCCCTGGACATCGGGTGCGGTGAGGGGCTGCTGGTACGCGAACTGGTGCGGCGCGCTCGTGTGGTGATCGGCGTGGACACCTCCGGCGAGATGATCCGCCGGGCCCGCCGGCAGGGCGCGCCGACGGGTCAACCGGTCTTCGTGGAGGCGGACTTCCTGGGCGACCCGCACGGCGGCGACTCGCACGAGTTGCTCGCGCCCGGTGCCTTCGACTTCGTCAGTGCCGTTGCCGTGGTCCATCACGTCGACTTCTCGGCGGCGGTCACGGCGATGGTCCGCCTGCTCGCCCCGGGCGGACGCCTGGTGATCGTCGACCTCGCCCGTGAGCGGACGCCGCTGGACTGGATCGCCGGCGCCGCCGGTGTCCCGGCGGCCGCGCTGCACGCCCTGCGCCACGGCGGCAAGACCGACCCGGAGGGCATGCCCCTGCGGCCGCCCACCATGAGCTGGGGCGAGGTGCGCCGGGAGACGGGCCGCCTGCTGCCCGGGCGCCCCTACCGCCGGCATCTGCTGTGGCGCTACTCGGTGGTCTGGGACAAGCCCGCCGGGTGAACGGCCCGCCGCGCACCCGGGTCAGGTGGCGATGGTGGCCAGTCCGGCGATGCCCACGAGGTAGACGACGATGGCGGTGACGCTGTCGATGCCCATACGGGCGTACTGGCGCCGGGGCCGGAAGACGAGTCCGGCCATGTAGACGACGGTGAGGATGATGCCCAGCGCGGTGAGGTAGACGTCGGTGGCGTGGGCGGCCGGCAGGACCGGCTTGCCGGAGACGAGGGTGGCCGGCAGGAACAGCACGGGCAGGAAGGCGTTGCCGCCGAAGATGTCGCTGACGGCGAGCTGGTAGTCACCGAGCCCGGTGGAGGTCAGACCGGTGCTGACCTCGGGCAGGGAGGTGGCCGCCGCCAGGACCGTGGCACCGAACAGGACACCGCTGAGTCCCTGCCGGGCGAAGAACTCCTCGCCGCTGCGCTCGATGAACACACCCGCCACCAGCGTGGCCACGGCCGCCGCGCCGAAGACGAGGGCGGCGCGCCGGGTGCTGACGCCCTGGTCGGTGGCTGCCTTCTCCTTCTTCCCGCGCGAGTGGCCGCGGGGCTCGGGCTGGCCTTCCGGGGCGTCCCCGCCCTCCCGCCAGGGCAGCCCCCGGCCGGCCCGGTTCAGCAGCACCAGCCCGACCACCCACAGCACCGCGATCACCACGGACGCCGGGGCCAGCCGGCCGGCGTGCAGGCCGGCCGGGAGCTGGGTGCCCATGACGACCACGGCGAGGATCGCCACGACCAGCGCGCCCTCCAGCACCAGCTGGAGGCTCGCGGCCAGCCGGGTCAGCGGAGCGCGGGGGCGGACCCCGGCCGCGTCGAGGACGGCCAGCACGACCGTCTGGATGGCGATGCCGCCGAGGATGTTGCCGACCGCGACGTCCAGCTGACCGGCCAGGGCGGCCGAGACGGTGATCGCGATCTCCGGCAGGTTGGTCGCGATCGCGAGGAGCACGAGGCCGCCGAGGGCGCTGCCGAGACCCAGGCGTTCGGCGAGCACGTCGGTGGTGTCGGACAGCTTGACGCCCGCGTACCAGATCACGGCCGCACTGGCCGCGAACGACAACAGCAGTAGTGGAGAACTCCAAGATCCCATACGTCGCGGCTACCCCGTTCCGGCGCCGCTGTTGCCGCCGGTCGCGGTGCCGGACGCCACGGGCCCGGCCTGACCCGAACGAAAGGCCCTAGGCGGGGCGGTGGTGTTCGGGGCTCGGGCCGGCGGGGGCGTCCAGGCGCGAGATACGGGCGGTGACGCGCTTGCCGACCGGCTCCTGCCGGACCTCGAAGCCCTGGACCACCGCCATCACGATCTCGAGACCGTGCTGCCCGACCCGTCCCGCGTCCGTCGCCCGGGCCACCGGCAGCGCGGGGGCGGTGTCCCGGACCATGACCTCGATCACGTCGTCGGCGATCCGCAGCTCCATGAGCAGCGGGCCGGGAGCGTACTTGCAGGCGTTGGTGACCAGTTCGCTGACCACCAGCTGGGTCAGGTCCATGGCGCGCTGCGAGACGTGCAGTCCGTGGTCGGTCCGCACCCCGGCCAGGAAGTCCGCGGCCAGATGGCGGGCCCGGGCGATGCACGCCCCGTCCCCGTCCAGCGCTACCGCGGTCCGCGGGAGCGGCGCGGCGGCCGACCGGGTCCGCTCGCCGGTGTGCACGGGCGGTTCGGCGGCCTGTACGGCGGGCTGTGCGGCGCGTATGCCGGGCTCGGTGGGGCGGGTGCCGGGCCCGGCGGTGCGCAGCTCGGCGGCGGGCCGCGGGCCGGGCTCGCCGGGCTGCGGGGTCTGTTCGTCCGGCGCGGTGCTGTCCTCACCAACCGGGACTGATTCCACGCCTACCGCCTTCGCTCACCCGTCCGTACCCCGCGCGTGCCTGCGCCTACGCGGTGCACGCTTCACGCCCTTCTGTCGGCCACCCCGCACAAGGGCATCACCGTACCGTGCTGGGCGGCACCCCGGGCGAGGGTCTTGATGTGCAAGTATCACCGACATGGCAGAGGAACGAACGGCGGATACCGAACCGGACGAGCGGGGCCACCGGCCCGGCGGGCTGTCCATCGTGTCCCACGCCGCCGACGGCGTCCGCGTGCTGACCCCGGCCGGGGAGATCGACCACCACACCGGCGACCGGCTCCGGCAGGCCCTGGACGTCTACGGCAGCGCCCGCCCCCGCCTGGTGGTGGACCTGAGCCAGGTCACCTTCATGGACTCCAGCGGTATCAACATCCTGATCGCCGCGCACCGTGCCGTGACGGAGGCGGGTGGCTGGCTGCGGCTGGCGGCGCCCACCGACACGGTGCTGCGCACCCTGCAGATCGTCGGCATCGACGCCGTGATCGACTGCTGTCCCACCGTCGAGCAGGCCCTCACGGGGCAGGACGGCCCGGCCGGCGAGGCCTGAGCGCGGGCCGGACAGCGAGCGGCGGCCCCCTCACGCGGGAGTCGCCGCCGCTCGCCGCGCCGGATCGGCGTCAGCCGTGGTACGTGATGTAGCCGTTGCCGTCGGGGTCGTCGTGGCCGGCGGTGTAGGCGTGGGTGTCCGCGTGGGCGCCGGACGGCTTGTACAGGTAGATGGTGTCCTTGTCGTTGTTCCAGATGAAGTTGCAGTTCTGGCGGTACACGACGTTGTGGGTGTCGGAGTCGGTGCCGTGGCCGCCGCGCAGCTTCACGTAGTCACCGGGCTGCAGGTAGTGGTTGGCCGGGAAGGTGAAGCGGTTGCCCACCGCGTCCTTCACGACGTAGCCCTTGAGGTTGACGGTGCTGCTGCGCGAGTAGTTCTTGATCGTCAGGTACTCGCTCCTGGTGTTGCCGCCCGAGCAGCGGTTGGAGTCGGGGCCGGGTGCGTCGTACTGCACGCCCTTGATCTTCAGGGCGGAGCTGTACTCGGCGGCCTGCGCCGGTGCGGCGGTGAGCACGGCGGTGGCGGCGGCGGTGGCGGCGAGCGCCAAGGTGTAGCGGGTACGCATGAGGTCCCCCCTCGATGATGCGGATGGAGCGGGTGGAGCTTACACAGATCGCGTACGCCGCGTGACGACTTCGTGAAGAAGGAGTGAAGGGGGTGTTGCGTCGTACGGCTCGCTCCCCGGGCCCGACCGCCGCCACGCCTGATCACGCGACCGCCCGATCTCCTCACCCCGGTCGGCGCCGGATGAGAGAGTGGCGGCATGTGCGGCCGTTACGCAGCCACCCGCAGCCCCCAGGATCTGGTGCAGCTCTTCGGGGTCACCGACTGGCATCCCGAGGAGGCGCTCGCCCCGAGCTGGAACGTGGCCCCGACCGACGAGGTGTGGGCCGTCCTGGAACGCACCGCCCGGGAGGAGCCCGAGACCGCGCCCGTCGCGCGGCAGCTGCGCCCGCTGCGCTGGGGGCTGGTGCCGTCGTGGGCCAAGGACGTGAGGATCGGCGCGCGGATGATCAACGCCCGCGTGGAGACCGTGCACGAGAAGCCCGCCTTCCGCGGCGCCCTCGTCAAGCGCCGCTGCCTCCTGCCGGCCGACGGCTTCTACGAGTGGCAGCAGGCCCAGGACCCCGCCACGGGCAAGGCCCGCAAGCAGCCGTACTTCATCCGGCCCGAGGACGGTACGGTCATGGCGCTCGCCGGGCTGTACGAGTACTGGCGCGACCCGCAGGTCGAGGACGGCGACCCGGCCGCCTGGCTGACGACCTGCACCATCATCACCACCGAGGCCACCGACGCCGCCGGCCGCGTCCACCCCCGCATGCCGCTGGCGCTCACCCCGGACCACTACGACGCCTGGCTCGACCCCCGCCACCAGGACCCGGCGGAACTGCGCGCCCTGCTGACCCGCCCCGCCGACGGTCACCTGGACGTCCGCCCGGTCTCCCCCGCGGTCAACAACGTCCGCAACAACGGCCCCGAACTCCTGGACGGGTTCACCCCGTAGCCGCCGTCCGGAAGGTCACTCCAGGGCACTCCACGCCGGGCGGCACCGTGCCTGGTACGGCGCTCGCCGAGCAGCTCGTCGGCTCACGCGCCCGGTGGGTCGGAGGTGGAGGTGCGGGCCGTGATGGTCATGACGGTGTCGAGGCCGAGTCGCTGGAGCAGGCAGTAGAGGTGGACGTCCACTCCCTCCACCCGGAGCGTGCCGTCCAGTCCGTCCAGGCGCCGGTACCAGGTGATGAGGGCCGTGATGCCGGTGGAGTCCAGGTGCAGGGTCCGGGAGGCGTCCAGGGTGAAGTGGCGGCAGCCCTCGTCGATGATGCGGTCGGCCAGGGCCCGCAGGCCCGGTGTGGTGAAGAGGTCCACGTCCACGGGGAGCCGGGCGGTCACGTGGTCGCCCGTGCGCGCCGTGACGTGCAGCACAGTCGTACCTCCGCATCCGCGGTGAGAGCCTGCCCGGGAACAACCCGCCGGCGCTCGGAGCCGGGGGACCGGATGACCAGATTACTCGGGTCGGCACCGGTCCAGGACCGCATGCCCCCTCGTGCGTTTTATCACCTGATCCGAGCGGTGAATGTGCGGTTTGAGTGTGGCTTTCCGGGGCGGGTTGCATCGACGGAGTGGGTGCGCGATGGTTGCCGAAGGACAATTGTCTGACTCAGTCGGAAGGTGGTGGGGTGCGCACGATGCGTGCCTTCATTTGTGTGTGCTACTCGCAGTCCCTCAGCCAGTCCGCACGACGCTGACGTCACGGTCGGTGCCACCTGGGGTGACGCCCCTTGTCCCGTGCTGGTCGTCGACCGGTGCGGCGGCCTGCTGCAGATGAACGAGGCTGCCCGGCTGCTCCTGCCGCAGGCGGCGAGCGGAGACCCGCTGCACGGCACGGTGCCGTCCTGGCTCTCCGAGGCACACCGGCACATCAGCGACGGCTCGCAGGGCTTCCCCGCGAAGCCGCTCACCGGATCCATCCACGACCGGCTCTTCGAGGCGCACCCCACGGCCGCGGCCGACGGCGACGTGGTGTGGTGGCTGGTCGACGACACCGACCGCCGCCTCGCCGAGGCCGCCCTGCACAGCGCGCGGATGCGTTCCACCATCCTGTCCGACGTCTCCTCCACGCTGCTGTCGACGCTCAACGTGGCGCGCTGCATGGAGGTCGTCGCGGCCATGGCCGCGGAACACCTCGCCGAGGGCGCCGTGCTCGTCGCCCCGGCCCAGGGCCGCCGCCACCCCCTGACCCACGCCCGCCGCAACGGGCCCGTCACCCAGGTCCTGCGGCAGGTCGACGCGCACGGCGTGCCCGGCCTCGCCGAGGCGCTGCAGGGCTTCCCGCCCGTCCCGGCCCGCTGGATCAACCCCGACGACATCCCGGACTGGATGATCCCGGACGGCTTCACCGGACCGGTCGGCTCGGTGATCGTCAATCCGCTGCCCGGCCACGGCGTACCGGCGGGCGCGCTGATCCTGCTGCGCTCCAGCACCGAGCAGGCCTTCACCGAGGACGAGGAGGTCTTCGCCCGCCTCTTCGCCGCCCGGGCCGGTGCCGCCCTGTCCGCCGCCCACCTGTACACCGAACAGGCCACCATCACGGCCACGTTGATGCGGGAGCTGCTGCCACCGGCCCTGCACCGGGTGCACGGTGTGGAGTACGCGGGCAGCTACCGCACCGCCAGGGACCACGAACGGGTCGGCGGCGACTTCTACGACGTGCACGCCGGCTCCGACCCCTCCCAGGAGACCCTCGTCGTCCTCGGGGACGTGTCCGGCAAGGGACTGGACGCGGCGGTGCTGACCGGCAAGATCCGCAACACCCTGCACGCCCTGCTGCCGCTGGCCGCCGACCACCAGCGGGTGCTCAACCTGCTCAACGGGGCGCTGCTCAGCTCCGAGCACACCCGCTTCGCCACCCTGGTGCTCGCCTCGGTGCGCCGCCGGGCCGGTGGCGCACAGCTGCGGCTGACCAGCGCCGGACACCTGCCGCCGCTCATCGTCCGCGCCGACGGCACGGTGGAGACGGTGCCCACCCGCGGCACCCTGGTGGGAGCCCTGCCCACCGTGACGGCCCGCACCGTGGAGACCACGCTCGGACCCGGGGAGACCTGTCTGCTGTACACCGACGGCATCACCGAGGCCCGCGGCGGTCCGCTGGGCGACGAGCTGTTCGACGAGCACCGCCTGCGGCGGGCGCTCGCCGACTGCGCCGGAATGCCGTCGGAGGCGATCGTGGAACGGGTGCAGATGCTCGCCGCCCAGTGGCTCGGCGCGGGACGCCACGACGACATGGCCGTCGTCGCGATCAGCGCGCCCAAGGCCGGCCCCCTGTCCGGCCCCTTGTCGGTGATCAACGGGCGCGCGAGCGGCAGCCACGGCCGGAGGACCAGGTGAGCGCGTCCGCCGTGTCGGGGAAGCTGCGGGACCGGCTGTGGGACGCGGTGATCGCGGGCGACGAGTACACCGCGGTCGAGGTGGTCCACGAGGCCCTGGACGAGGGCTACGACGACGAGGCCCTGCTGCTGGACGTGATCGCCCCGGTGCAGGAGAAGGTCGGCGTCGAGTGGGCCGCGGACCGCATCAGCGTCGTCCAGGAGCACGTGGCCACGGCCATCAACGAACGGGTCATGGCCGCGCTCGCCCACCGTCGCCGGCAGGGCGCATGTCCCGGCGCTCACCGGGGCCGGGTGGTGGTCAGCTGCGTCGACGGCGAGTGGCACGCCTTCCCCGCCCGGCTCGTCGCCGAGATCCTGCGGCTGCGCGGCTGGCGGGTCGACTTCCTGGGTGCCCAGACACCCACCGCGCACCTGGTCGCCCACCTGCACCACACCAACCCCGACGCGGTGCTGCTGTCCGGGTCGATCCCCACGCACCTGCCCGCCGCCCACGCCGCCATCACCGCCTGCCAGGCCGTCGGCGTCCCCGTCATGGCGGGCGGGCGCGCCTTCGGGGCCGACGGCCGGTACGCCCGGTCGCTGGGCGCCGACCGCTGGGCCGCGGACGCCCGCGGCGCGGCACACGCGCTGGAGGAAGGGCTTCCCCGGCCCGATCCGACCGCGATCCGACAGGTGGTGGACGACCTTCCGCACCTGGCCGACCAGGAGTACACGATGGTCGTCCAGACCCGTGCCCAGCTGGTCAAACAGACCCTGGTGGACCTCGAGAGCCGGTTTCCCGCGATGCGCGCGTACACCGACGCCCAGCGCGAGCGCACCGCGGAGGACATCGCCCACATCATCGACTTCCTCGCCACCGCGCTCTACGTCGACGACGGCGACCTGTTCACCGACTTCCTGACCTGGACCGCCGGCATCCTCGGGGCCCGGGGAGTCCCCGCCGGCTCGCTGATCGGCGGCCTCGACGTCCTGTCCGGCCGGCTGCGCGACTTCCCCCGCACCCTAGACCTGATCCACCAGGGCACCACCGCCCTGAACCACCGTCCTGTCCCCGGCCCAGATGCGCACGCATGACCACTCTGCCTTCCGTCCCGTTCAGACTCACCGTTCACTGCGAGCCCCCCACGCTGACCGTGCGGGTGGCCGGTGAACTCGACTACGACACCAGCGGCGAACTGATCGACACCGTCACCCGGCACCTGTCCGGGAACGCGGCCCTGCACGCGGTGCGCCTGGACTTCCATGAGCTGGCATGGCTCGACTCCTCGGGCCTGTCCGCCCTCCTGATGATCCACCGGCGCACCACCGCCGAGGATGCGGTGCTGCACCTGGACCGGCGGCCGGACGTCCTGGAACGCATGCTCGACATCACCAACGTCCGCGACCACCTGACGGGGTCCGGCGGCGGCGTCACGGCCCACGGCCTGCGGGACGACGACCGGATCACCGGCATCCAGGAGGTCGGCGACGCCGGCGCCACCTGAGCGGCGGGCCGTCAGCGCGTGCGGTCGGCGGCGCCGGAGGAGGACACGGCCGGCGCCGCCTCCTCCTCGCCCCGCGCCGCCCCGCTACCCCGCCGCCGGCTCAGCCGCCCCGGCCACCACGCGACGGCGCCGAGGTCCCGCACCAGGGCGGGAACCAGCAGGGACCGCACCACCAGCGTGTCCAGCAGCACGCCGAACGCCACGATGAACGCGATCTGCGCCATGAAGGCGAGCGGGATGACGCCGAGGGCGGCGAAGGTCGCGGCGAGCACCACGCCGGCCGCGGTGATCACCCCGCCGGTCGACACCAGGCCCCGCAGCACCCCTTGGCGCACCCCGTGGCGCAGCGACTCCTCCCGCACCCGGGACATCAGGAAGATGTTGTAGTCCACCCCCAGGGCGACCAGGAAGACGAAGCCGTACAGCGGCACCGACGGGTCGGTGCCGGTGAAGCCGAAGACGTACCGGAACACCAGCGCGGACACCCCGAGCGTGGCGCCGAAGTTCAGTGCCACACTCGCCACCAGCAGGGCGGGCATGAGCAGTGACCGCAGCAGCACCGTCAGGATGACGAAGATGATCGCGAGGACGACCGGCACGATGAGCGTGCGGTCCCGCTGGGCCGTGCGCAGGGTGTCGTACTGCTGCGCGGTGTAGCCGCCCACGCGGGCCCCGGCGCCCGGGACGGCGTGCACGGCCGTGCGCAGCCGGGCCACCGTCCCCTCGGCCGCTTCGCCGTCCGGCGCGGAGCGCAGCGTGGCGTCGATGCGGACGCGGCCGCCGACGACCAGCGGTGTGCCGCCCGGGCGCCCGGTCGCCGACACCGCGGCCGCCGACGCCACGCCGTCGGTGCGCCGGACGGCGGTGAGGACCTGCTCCAGCCGGCCGGCGTCGGCGATCACGACGGCCGGGTTGCCCGCGCCCGCGGGGAAGTGCCGGGCGAGGGTCTGCTGCGCGGCGACGGACGGGGCGTCGTTGACGAAGATCTCGTCGAAGGGAACGCCCTTGGAGGTGAGCATCGGGGAGAATGCGGCGCAGGCCAGCAGGCCGGTCAGGGCGACCGTCCAGACCTTGCGCGGGGCACGGTCGACCAGAGCGGCGACGCGCTGCCACAGGCTCCCGCCGGCGCGCGGGTCGCCGGCGGCGCGCAGCTTCGCCGGCCAGTAGGCGGCGCGGCCGAGCAGCACCAGCACGGCGGGGAGGAAGGTGAGCGCGCTGAGCGCGGCGCAGGCGATGCCGACGGCTCCGACCGGGCCGAGGGCGCGGTTGTTCGGCAGGTCGCTCAGCAGCAGCGCGAGCAGGCCGAGCGCGACCGTCGCCGCACTGGCCACGATGGGTCCCCAGGAGCGCCGTACGGCCGCCCGGACGGCGGTGAACCGGTCGGCGCGGGCGGTCAGCTCCTCCCGGAACCGGGCCGTCAGCAGCAGCGCGTAGTCGGTGGCCGCGCCGATGACGAGGATGGACAGGATGCCCTGGACCTGCCCGTCGACGCGGACCACGCCGTGGTCGGCCAGGGCGTAGACCACCGCGCAGGCCAGCCCCAGCGCGAAGACGGCCCCGAGGATCACCACCAGGGGGAGCAGCACGCTGCGGTAGACCAGCAGCAGGATGACCAGGACGGTCACCAGGGCGACGCCGAGCAGCAGGCCGTCGATGCCGGAGAAGGCGTCGGACAGGTCGGCCTGGGTCGCGGCGGGCCCCGCCAGCCGCACCGTGGTGCCGGGCACCCGCTCCGCGGCCGCCCGCACCGCGGCGAGGGTGTCGGGGAGCTTCTTGCCGAGGTCGGGCCGCAGCTGCACCACGCCCTGCAGCGCCTTGCCGTCGGCGGAGGGCAGCGCGGGGGAGGCGCGCCCGACCAGGCCGTCCGTGCCCGCGAGTGACGCCAGCGCCTGGCCGGCCGCGGCCTGCCGGCCGCGTACCGGCGCGTCACCGTCGGCGGTCCACACGACGATCGCTGGCAGCGTGTCGTCCTTCTGGAAGGCACGCTGCTGCGCGATGACCGCGGTCGACTCGGCGCTGCGCGGCAGGAAGGCCGCCTGGTCGTTGGTGGCGACCTCGCCGAGGCGGCCGGCGAAGGGCCCGAAGACACCGCCGACGACGAGCCACAGGACGAGCAGGGCGAACGGCAGGAGCAGCCGCGTGCGACGGACGGTGGGGGGCATCGTTCTCCGGCCTCCGGGTGGTTGGCTCAACCGACGAGAATCTCGATGGTCGAGATATATCAGTGCGGCGAGCCGCGGGTGATCGTTCTTCCCCCCGGGACCGGTCGCCGGATGCACGCGGTACCGGCCGTCCTCACGGTGGCTACGGCCGGCCGAGTTCCTCGTTCAGCGCCGCCAGGAAACGGATCACCACCGCCAGTTCGTCCTCGGTGAACCGTGCCCGGGCGGCCTCGGCGGCCCGCGCCAGGGGGCGGATGTGGGCGCGGGCCGCCGAGCGGGCGTCGTCGGCGTACCGCAGGTGCACCACCCGGCGGTCGGCGCTCTCGCGGACCCGGTGTATGTGACCGGCCTGCTCCAGCCGGTCCACGCACGCCGTGACGGCGCCCGAGGTGAGTCCGAGGTGGGTGCGGAGCCGGCCCGGGGTCATCGGCTCGTCGGCGTCCAGGATGGCCGCAAGCGCCTGTACGTCCGTCGGGTGCATCCCCTGGTCACCGGCGAAGCCCTGCACGACGCGGTTGATCCCGCCGTGCAGCCGGCGCAGCTGGGCGGCGAAGGAGTGCGGGTCGGTGGCTGCCGGACCGGGACCGCCGGACTGCGCGTGCGGCCCGCGGCCGTCTGTCATGGGCACGCGCCCAGCGTATAGAACCCGGCTCGGCTCCCCGTCCGGGTGGCCGGAGACCCCTCGTGGCCAAAATCTGGACAAAGGCGGTCAATGGTTTTAACTTGAATAAACCCTCTGCCGGGTGGACAACACGCGAATCGTCGGACGACGCGGGCGGCCGTACGGCCGCCGCCCGCGGCTGTCCGCTGGACCCGGGTGGAGGACACCGTGAACTGGCGTGAACTGGCCGCCTGCCGCTCCGAGGACCCGGAGCTGTTCTTTCCGATCAGTGAGGACCGGCCCTTCCTGCCGCAGATCGAGCGGGCCAGGCGGATCTGCCGCCGCTGCCCGGTCGTACGGGACTGCCTGATCTGGGCGTTCCGGTCGGGCGAGACCGACGGCGTGTGGGGCGGGCTCACCGCGCGGGAGCGCCGGGCCCTGTCCCCGAGCCGGACCCCCATCGAGCGGCTGCTTCCCGCTGACGAGGCCGCCCCCGGCTGAGAGGCGGCCCCGGGCGGCGGACGTCAGTCGGAGGCCGGGGACGCCGGGGAGCGCCGGTCGTGCCACCGCGCCTCCCGCGCCTTCACCTGCTGGGGGAAACCGGCCGCGGGGGCCGCGAGCGGGCGGGCGGCGGCCCGGGACCCCGCCTCGAAGCGGCTCGGGAACGGGTACTTGCGCTCCAGGAAGCGGTGGATGGCCGCCCGGGCCGCGTCCCTCGCCGCCGGAGCGGTGTCCACGTCGTTGAGGCAGAAGAAGTCGACGTCCTCGCCCGCCGTGAGGCGGGCCAGGCGCCGCTCCATGTCGGGCGTGCCCAGCTGCACGTAACGGAAGCGGTAGTCGCCCGGCACGGCCCGGCCGGTCGCGATCGCCCAGTGGTGGTGGAGCGTGGAGGCCGGCGCCACGTCGGAGGTGGAGCGGAAGCGGGAGTAGGCGGTCCGCTCCAGTTCCTCGATCCGCAGGTCCTCCATCTCCCGCATCACCGACAGCAGTTGCGGATGCGGGGTGTGCAGCGACTTGTGCGCGATGTCCCGGCCGTGGAAGCGGCTGATCACCGCGCGGGCGTTCTTGCCGGCGGAGTTCGGAGCCGGCTCCAGCGGGTGCGGGGCGCCGACGCCGAGCTTCAGCGGCGACAGCGGGATGCGGGCGATGCCGTTGCCGTGGAAGAAGTGCTCGGCGCGCACGGGGCGGTTGACGAAGACGTCGTCGTTGAAGTAGAGGTAGCGCTCCGACAGGCCCGGTATGTGGTGCAGCCGGCTCTCTATGGCGTGCGAGTTGAAGACGGGCAGCGCGTCGGCCGGGAGGATGTCCCGGTGGTCGACCACCGTCAGGCCCGGCGCGTCCGGGTCCAGCCAGGCCGGGAGCTGCGCGTCGGTGACCAGGTACACGTGCCGGACGAACCCGGCGTACATCTCCAGTGAGCGCAGCGCGTACTTCAGCTCGTCATGGCTGGTGTACCGGGAGGCCCCGGTCTCGCGCGGGGCGATCACGCCGGCGCGCAGCCCCTCGTGCGCACGGCGCTTCGCGGCCAGCGCCGGGTCGTCGCCGTCCACCCAGGTGTACACGGCGTCGACGGGGAAGCGGACCTCGTCGATGCCCGGCTCGGCGAACACGGCGAACGTCGGCACGGTGCGGCGGCGGCCCGGAGCCACGGCCGGCCGCTGGGCGGTCGCGGGCACCACCTCCGCGACCGCGTTGCGGCGCGGCGCGACCAGCGCCGGGCCGAAGACGTCCTCCAGCCGGCTGCCGGGCACGGTGACCCAGGACGGGTCCGCACCGGCGGCGGTGCCCAGGTCCCGGCCGTGCCGCCAGAACTCGATGTCGCACCCCGCCTCCAGCCCGCTGAGCACCTGCCCCTGCGGGCCGAGGCGCACCACGCCCGTGCGCAGCACCGCGGCCCGCCGCAGCGCCCGCGGCAGCCTGCCGTCGGCCCACAGCACCGCGTTCGTCACGGCACCGTCCGCGCCGACGGCGCCCACGTACCCGGCGGTGCCGGCGAAGCGCTGCGCGGCCCGGGCGAGGACCGTGCCGCGGTGGGTCTCCTCGACGCCGATCACCTGCCGCGGCGCGTCGGGCCCCTGGCCCGCGGGGACCAGGAAGTACGGCACACCGGCCGCCTCCAGCAGGGTGCACACCCACTCCAGGTCGGCCTCGGCGGCGTCCGCGGCCGTGTACCCGGCGACCGTGCGCCCGTACAGCCGCACCGGTCCGAAGGCGGTCCGGCGCAGCCCGGGAACGGCGGAGCGCAGGCGCCGCCGGGCCGGGGCCGCGCGCAGCGCCCACAGCCGGGCCGACAGCCAGTGTCCGAGGCGCACCAGCAGGTCCCGGGCGGCCCGGGCGCCCCCGGGCCCCGCGAAGCGGTGACGGATGTCCATGTCCCCCGGCCCCCGTCAGCTCTGCTTCTCGAAGGGGCTCGGGAAGGGGAAGTACTCCTCCAGGAACCCGTTCATCCGGACGCTGACCTGCTCCCGCTCCTCGGGCGGCACGTCGACGTCGTTGAGGCAGAAGAAGTCGAAGCGGCGGTTGCGGCGCAGGTCGGCCAGGCGCGCCTCGGCGTCCGGCCGGCTGATGTTGACGTAGCGGAAGCTGAACCTGCCCGGCACACCGCGGCCCGTCATCAGCGCGTACTGGTAGAGCAGCGGGGCCGTCAGGGCGATGTCCTGGGGCGAGCGGAAGCGGGACGCGGTGGTGCGGCGGATGTCCTCGGGGAACAGTTCCTCGAGCGCCTGGAGCGTCGGGCGGTGCTGCGGCAGCGGGGTGTGCATGAAGTTGTTCGTCGTCATCCGGCCGAACTTCTCCAGCAGCAGCCGCCGTACGTTCTTGCTGGCGGAGTTGGTGGCCGTCTCCTCGGCGTGCGGCTTGCCGACGCCGATCTTGAGCGGGGAGACGGGGATCTTCATCAGGCCGCTGCCGTGGAAGAAGTGGCCGGCGGTGACCCGGCGGCCGACGAACACGTCGTCGTTGAAGTACAGGTAGTGCTCCGACAGGCCCGGTATGTGGTGCAGGCGGGTCTCGATCGCGTGGGAGTTGAACACCGGCAGCACGTCCGCCGGGAAGATGTCCCGGTGGTCGACGACCGTGATCCCGGCGGCCCGGTCGTCGAGCCAGTGCGGCTTCTGGCCGTCGGTCACCAGGTAGACGTGCCGGACGAAGTCCCCGTACATGGCCAGCGAGCGCAGTGAGTACTTCAGCTCGTCGTGGCTGGTGTAGCGGGAGGCGCTGGTCTCCTTGGCCAGGATCTCGGCGGTGCCGTGCTCCTGGTACCGGGCCCGCTTCGCGCGCATCTCCGGTTCCTCGCCGTCCACCCAGGTGTAGACGACGTCCACCGGGAAGGTCACGTCGTTCACGGTGGGCAGGGTGAGCGGGACGAAGCTGGGCAGCTCCCGGTCGCCGACCCGTACCGTGGCCGGCCCCTGCTCGGACACGGGCAGGACGTCGGTGATGCCGTTGTTGCGCGGCGCGACGAGGGACTCGGCGAAGATGTCCTCGGACGCCTGCGGCTGCACCGCGGCCAGTCGCCGGGGCCCCTCGGGGGACGCGAGGAGCTGCGCCCCGTCCTGCCAGAACTCGACGTCGCAGGCGAGTTCCGGTCCGGCGAGCAGCTGGCCGGAGGGGCCCAGGTGGTTCTCGCCGATGCGCAGCACGGGGGCCGTGCGCAGCGCGGCCGGCAGCACACCGTCCAGGAACAGCGCGGGGTGCTTGAGCTTTCCGCCGGGCAGCGGCCGGCCGATGAACACGGCCTTCCCCGCGTTGCGTTCCTCCAGTGCGGTGAGGAGGCGTTCCCGGTCGACGGCGTTCACCCCGACCGTGTGACGGGTGGCGGACGCCGGCACGAGGAAGTACGAGATGCCCTCCTGTTCCAGGGCGGCGACGACCAGGGCCAGGTTGGCCGCGGCCGCCTCGGCGGCGCTGAACCGGGTCACGACCCGGCCGTAGAGCAGCTGGCCGCGGACCGCGACCGGACGCAGCACGGGGTCCGTGACCGCGGCCATGCGGCGTCGCCGCATCGTACGCAGCTGCCACACCCGCTCGGCTGCCTTCCGCTCGACGCGCGGCCGCATCCTGCGGGCAAAAGAACGCACGGTCACGTACGGGACTCCTCATCCTGTGCACCCACGACTTCCTGCGTTATCGAGACAGGCGCGCATGGCGAATGGTTGTAGAAGATTTCGCCAAGAGTTGATGCGGTGAAAACGGTCCGTACGGCTGGTCCACTGTTCGGTGTGATAGAGGGCGGGACCGGATCGCCGGCCGGAGGGACATCGGGCAGGTCCGGGGTCCGGAGGTCCGGCGCGGCGGGCTCGGCCGGTGAGCCGGGTCGGCGTGCCGCCGAAAGGCACCGCATACGATCGGCACGGTCCACGTCAGGAGCGCAGATGTGGCTGAATCCGATCGGTTCCGACCGTGTCGGCCCCGCGGGGGAAGCACACCGATGCGGACCGGACCCTTCTGACGCACCGTCACCCGCCCCCACACCCGAGCTTTGTCATGACCCTGGACAGCGGCCGGGGGTCGTGCTGTCATGCCTGAGGCCGCCTTTCCAACGCTGTAAAGCGCGGAGCGGCGAGCCGCCACCCTTCCTCAGTCAAGGAGGACCGTG
The DNA here is from genome assembly GCF_055592085.1 of Streptomyces sp. NPDC041135. Classification (NCBI taxonomy): domain Bacteria; kingdom Bacillati; phylum Actinomycetota; class Actinomycetes; order Kitasatosporales; family Streptomycetaceae; genus Streptomyces; species Streptomyces sp. NPDC041135. Next base: position 184,496 of record NZ_JBVIYZ010000007.1, on the reverse strand, counting down.
CGCACCGGAACACTGAAACAACGCCTGTCGCTGCTGGTAGCGGCCGCCCTCGGCCTGGCCGGGCTGGCCGCGGCGCCGACGGCCACGGCCGCGGCGGACCCCGTCGAGGTCCATGGCCTCAAAGGCGAGTACTACACCCAGTCCGCCCCCGGAGCATTCGACTTCGACCGGCTCAAGGCCACGGGCTTCGACCCCCGGCTGGACTTCGACTCCCTCGAATCGCGCCTGAACTCGGCCACCGGGCAGTCCGACGACGTCAGCGTCCGCTGGACCGGCCGCATCGTGCCCGAGGCGACCGGGGCGACCACCTTCTCGGTCACCGGTGACAACGGGTTCCGCCTCTGGGTCGCGGACCGGCTCGTCATCGACCACTGGGTCGACGACTGGGACCGCGAACAGACCAGCCCCCCGGTCGAGTTGACCGCCGGCCAGGCCTACGACATCAAGGTCGAGTACTTCGAGCACTACGGAGGTTCCAACCTCCACCTGCGCTGGACCCCGCCCGGCGGCACCAAGGCCGCCGTACCGCAGTCGGTGTTCCTGCTGCCCGAGGGCTACGCCTACGACGGCGCCATCGCCACCACCGTCCTGGCCGACGGCCGCACCCTGCGGCTCGACTTCGCCCAGCCGCTCGCCCCGCCCGGCGCGGCACTGAGCGACCACCTCGACGCCGTGATCGGCGGCGCCTCCTGGCCGCTGGGCGCCGCGCGCCTCGACCCGGCGCGTCCCACCTCCCTGCTGGTGGCGCTGAAGGAACCCGTCGTCGGCAACAGGACCGGCACCGCGCCCGGCCTGGCGGACGTCCGCTACGACGGCCAGGGCGGCCTGAGCGGCCAGGACGGCAACGTTGTCAGCGCGTTCTGGAGCAGCGGCGCCAACCACTCCACCCACGAGCTGCGCACCCGGTGGGCCGACGACGTGACACCGGCCAACGCCCACCGCGAGTACCCCAGGCCCCAGCTCACCCGGGACGCCTGGCGCAACCTCAACGGCAGCTGGCAGTTCGCCGCGGCCGAGGAGGGCGAGCGGCCGCCCGTGGGACGCACGCTGGGGGAGAGGATCCTCGTCCCCTACCCCGTCGAGTCCCAGCTGTCCGGCATCGAGCGGCACGAGGACCGCATGTGGTACCGCCGCACCTTCACCGTCCCCGCGGGCTGGCGGATCGGCCACCACAAGCGCCTCCAGCTGAACTTCGGCGCCGTCGACTGGCAGGCCACGGTGTACGTCAACGGCACCGAGGTCGCCGAACACCGGGGCGGCTACGACAAGTTCGGTGCCGACATCACCGACGCGCTGAAACCGGGCCGCACCCAGGAGCTGATCGTCGGCGTCCACGACCCCACGGACGACGCGAACGGCGAGAACCCGCCCATGGGCAAGCAGCGCCTGGACCCCAGCGGCATCTGGTACACGCCGTCCTCCGGCATCTGGCAGACGGTGTGGATGGAACCCGTCGCCGCCGACCACGTCGACGGGCTCAAGCTGACCCCGGACGTCGAGGGCGGCACCCTCGCCGTCGAACCGCAGGGCGTGCGCGACGGTCTGAGGATCACCGCGACGGCGTACCGGGGCCACCACCGAGTCGCCACCGCCACCGGGCGCACCGGCCGGCCCCTCACCCTCCCGATCCCGCACGCCCGCCTCTGGTCACCGGACGACCCGTTCCTGTACGACCTGAAGGTGAGCGTCGGCGGTGACCGCGTCGGCAGCTACTTCGGCATGCGGTCCATCGCGGTGCGCCAGGTCGACGGGGTCCCGCGCACGGTGTTGAACGGCCGACCCGTGTTCATGATGGCCACGCTGGACCAGGGCTTCTGGCCGGACGGCCTGCACACCGCGCCCACCGACGAGGCACTCGCCCACGACCTGAGGATGCACAAGCGGATGGGCTTCAACGCCGTCCGCAAGCACATCAAGGTCGAACCCGACCGCTGGTTCTACTGGGCCGACCGGCTCGGCCTGCTGGTCTGGCAGGACATGCCGGCCATGGCGGCGGGCGTGAACCCCTCGACGCAGGCCCGCGCCGAGTACGAGCGCGAGATGAAGCAGATGATCGACGAGCACATCAGCAGTCCGTCGGTCGTCATGTGGGTCGTCTTCAACGAGGGCTGGGGCCAGTACGACGTCGGCCGCGTCGCCACCCAGGCCAAGTCCTGGGACCCGACCCGCCTGGTGAACAACATGTCCGGCCTCAACCTCGGGGCCGACGGCGGAGCCGGCGACATCATGGACGAGCACGGCTATCCGAGCCCGGCCCTGCCACCGCATCCGGACGGCCGGCGGGCCCTGGTCAGCGGCGAGTACGGCGGCCTCGGCCTCGCGGTGCCCGGCCACGCCTGGCCGGTGCAGCAGTCGTACGTCGACGTGGACCCCACCACCTACACGGACGACTACCTCCAGAAGCTGGACGAGGTGCACGCGCTCGCCTGCCGCGGCGGCAACGGCGCGGTGTACACGCAGATCTCCGACGTCGAGGGCGAACTCAACGGCCTGATGACGTACGACCGCACGGTGGTCAAGCCCGATGTGGGGCGCCTGAAGGCGGCGCAGGACGCGCTGATCGACGACGCCTCGCGGGCCGCCCCGGCACACTGCGCCTGACCCGGGAACCGACCGGCTCCGGTCCGTCCCCCGTACGGCCCCGGCCGGGTCCGCCCACCGCTCCGGCGGAGGACGGATCCGGCCGGTCCTCGGACTTCTTGACGGGCGCGCGGCAACCGCCTTAGCGTCGGCCTCTGCAACATTCGGCCGACCGTCCCGAAAGTTTCGCTAGTCCGCAGCCGGAGGATCTCGCGGCCGGCCGCCGTCTCCCGTCCCGCGGCGCAGAGGAGTCCCAGCGGTGCCCACCGACCCGCCCGCCCCCGGCCTGCCGGACCCGCGGCCCGCCGGACGCGGGTACGCCAACCCGGTCGTCCCCGGCTTCCACCCCGACCCCAGCGTCTGCCGCGTCGGCGAGGACTACTACCTCGCCTGCTCCAGCTTCGAGTACTTCCCCGGCATCCCGCTCCTGCACAGCCGTGACCTGGTGCACTGGCGCCAGATCGGCAACGTCCTCGACCGGCCCGGGCAACTGCCGCTGCCGCCCGGCACCCGGGCCTCCGGCGGAATCTACGCCCCCACCCTGCGCCACCACGACGGCCGCTTCTGGCTCATCACCACCAACGTCTCCGCCGGCGGCAACTTCATCGTCACCGCCGAACACCCCGAGGGCCCCTGGTCGGACCCGGTCTGGATCGACCTGCCCGGCATCGACCCGGACCTGGCCTGGGACGACGACGGCACCTGCTGGTGCGCCTGCTCCGGCGTCACCGTGGCGCGCATCGACCCCGAGGCCGGGACCGTCCTCGAAGGACCGCTGCCCGCCTGGTCCGGCACCGGGCTCCAGCACCCCGAGGCGCCGCACCTCTACCGCGTCGGCGACTGGTGGTACCTGATGATCGCCGAGGGCGGCACCGAACGCGGACACAGCGTCGCCATGGCACGCGCCCGCTCGCCGCGCGGCCCCTGGGAGGCCGCCCCGGCCAACCCGATCCTCAGCCACCGCGGCACCGGCCACCCGATCCAGAGCACCGGTCACGCCGACCTCGTCACCACCCCCGAGGGCGACTGGTGGATGGTGCTGCTCGCGACCCGGCCGCGTGGGTTCACCCCCGGCTTCCACGTCCTGGGCCGGGAGACCTTCCTGACCCCGGTGCGGTGGGCCGACGGCTGGCCCCGGGTCGGCCCGGTCGGCCTGACGCACGACGCGCCCCGCGCCTGGCACCCGTGGGAACCGGCGCCCGTCCGCGACGACTTCGACACCCCCGACCTCGCACCCCAGTGGATCTCACCCCGCGCGCGTCCGCTCGACTCCTGGTCGCTGACCGAGCGGCCCGGCCGGCTCACCCTGCGCGCCACCGGCGCCACCCTGGACCGCCCGGGCGCCACCTTCGTCGGCCGCCGCCAGCAGCACCCGGACTGCCGGGCGGCCGCCCGCCTCGATCCGGGCACGGGCCGCGCCGGACTGTCCGTACGCCTGGACGAGGCCCACCACTACGACGTCGAGGTGGCGGACGGGAAGGTCACCGTCGTCGCGCGGATCGGACCGCTGCGCCGGCAGGTCGCCGAACGCCCGCTGGCACCCGGACCGGTGACGCTGACGGTGACCGTCCGCACCCCCGCCCAGGGCGCCGTCGCCGAGGGGCACCCGGAGGGCGGGCTGCCCCCGGGCGTACCGGGACCCGGACCGGACCTGGTGGGCTTCCACGTCGACGGCGACCCCGCCCCGCTGGCCGAACTGGACGGCCGCTATCTGTCCACCGAGGTGGCGACGGGCTTCACCGGGCGGGTGATCGGCATGTACGTCACCGAGGGCACCGCGTCCTTCGACTGGTTCGAGTACGCGCCCACGGATCCGCCCCCGGCCCTGCCCTGAGTCGTTCCCGGCGCGCGGCGACCGCCCCGGTCAGTGCGCGGCGGCTGCCGGGAAGGCCGGCGGGAGGGCGGAGCGGCGGAAGAGGTCCGCGGGGACGGCGCCCGCGAGGGCCGCGTATCCGGCCGGGGTGAGGTGGAGGTGGTCGCCGGTGTCGTAGGCGGGGGAGAGGCGGCGGGGGTCGGCGGGGTCACGGACGGTCCGGTCGAAGTCCACGACCCCGTCGAACCGGCCGCTGCCGCGGATCCACCGGTTGACGGCCTGCCGGGCGGCCTCGCGGACGCCGGCCGGGTCGTCGTAGCCGTTGCCGCCGAAGGGGGTGAGCGTGGCGCCGTAGACCCGGATGCCCTGGGCATGGGCGCGGGTGATCAACTGCTCGTAGGCGCCGACCAGTTCGGCCGTTGCCTTCCGCGCGGCGGCTTTGGTGGCGTCGGCGGTGCCGATGTCGTTGACGCCTTCGAAGACGAGCAGCCACCGCACACCGCTCTGGGCCAGCACGTCGCGGTCGAAACGGGCGAGGGCGTTGGGGCCGAGCCCGTCGTTGAGGACGCGGTTGCCGCCGGCCGCCTGGTTGAGGACCGCGACGCCCGACGTGCCGGGCCGGGACCGCAGTCCGGCCGCCAGCCGGTCGGGCCACCGGTCGTTCAGGTTGGTGGTGGACCCGCGGCCGTCGGTGAGCGAGTCGCCGAGCACGACCGCCGCGGAGGTCGTGCTCCGGGACCACACCTCCAGACCGCTGAGGAAGTACCAGTGGTCGACCGCGGTGGCGCCGGGCAGGTCGGTGTCGTCGCGGTGGTCGCCGGAGATCAGGTAGGAGGTCGTGCGCGAGCCGGGGTGGGAGGTGACGGAGGTGGAGGCCTGCCCGTCGGCGAGGTAGAGGGTCACGGAGAGGTTCGCGCCGGGCCGGACGGCGAAGTCCAGCGGGTCGCTGACCGCCTGGGCGCCCTTGGGGATGTCGATGCCCGCCCGCCCGCCGAACGTGACCGGCCGGGAGCTGCCGGGCACGGTCGCGCTGACGCCCGCCCCGCCCCCGTCGGGCCGTGCCACCGAGACCCCGGTGACCGGCAGATCCGTACCGCCGAAGGCGTTGGAGAAGCGCAGGCGCACGTACCGGCCGCCGACGGAGACGTGCACGGTCTGGCGCAGAGTGGCGTGCGCGAGGACCGCGTCGCCCTGGGTGAACGGCGCCGGCGGCATGTTGGCCGGTTCCGTCAGCTGCGGCATGGCCGTCCAGGTGTTCACCCAGTGCGCGCCCGCGGTGTCCGGGCGGGCGTACCCGGAGCCTGCGGCGCCGCTCGGAGCGGTGGCGGCGCTGTCGATGCTGTGCGCGCTCGCTCCGGTCGCCGCGGGAACGACGAGGGCGGCCGTCGCGACGAACAGCGCCACCGCCAGGCCGGCCGGCGATGAGATCCGCTTCACGGTGAAGTCCTCCGTCACTGACCCAGAGGCTGACCTCCAGGCCGGTCCGAAACATTCGATCAACATGTCGAAGTGTTCGGAAGTATGGAAGGGGCCCAGGTGTGCGCACAACCCCCGTGCGGGAAAGGCTTTCCGGTGGACGGCAGACGCGCCACGATCCGCACTGAGCCTCAAAAGTCAGGGCGTACGCGCATCTTGACCGCCCCGGGAGCGCGGCTCTAGGTTCCGTCGGGCGGTTCGTCACTCTGACGGTCGTTCATGTATGTGATCGTCGATCGAGCGAGGCTCCATGTTCGAGGGTGTTCTGTTCGTCCCGGTCACGCCATTCGACTCGAATGATTCGGTCAACCTCCGAAAGTTTTCGGAGCAGGTGGAGCGCGGGGTGCGGGCCGGCGCGGGCGGCGTGTTCGTGGCCTGCGGGGCCGGGGAGTAATCGGCTTCCGCGCCGGAGCGGTCGCCGTCCCGCGCACCCCGGGCCTCGGCGTCGAACTTCTCCGACCCGCGGACCGACGCCGCACCGGGCGCCCCGGTCCCGGCGGCGGAGCGGGCCTGACGGCACCCGCCCGTCCCGCACACCCCCCACCTCCCGTCCTCCCGTCCGGCCGCACCCCTACCGTCCCGCCAACCACAAGGAGCCCCCGTGGACGACAACACCAGACAGCCGGTGAGCAGGCGATCGGTCCTGGGCTGGGCCGTGGGCGCGGCCGCGCTCGCCGGACCCCTCGGACCGCTGCTGGGACCGGCCGGGCAGGCACACGCCGCCCAGCCCTCCCCGCGGCCGACCGACCCCGGGGCGTACCTCACCTTCACACCCGGCCCCGGCGCCTTCCCGCTGGTCCGCTCCGGCCGCGCGGTGCCGCTGGTGGTCAGCGCCGACGACTGGCCGGGCGTGGTACGGGTCGCCGGTGACCTCCAGGCCGACATCGAGCGGGTGACCGGCGTCCGTCCGGCCCTCACGAGAGACACGGCGCCGGACGAGCCGCAGATCACGATCATCGGGACCATCGGCCGCAGCCCGCTCGTCGACGGCCTCGTCGCCGCCGGGAAACTCGACGTCAGCGGGATCGAGGGGGCCTGGGAGACGTCCCTGCAGACCGTGGTGGACAACCCGCTGCCGGGCGTGCGACGGGCGTTCGTGATCGCCGGCAGCGACCAGCGCGGCACCATCTACGGCGTCTACGACGTCTCACGCGGCATCGGCGTGTCCCCCTGGCACTACTGGGACGACGTACGGCCGGTCCACCGCGACGCCCTCTACGTCTCGCCCGGCCGCCACACCCAGGGCACGCCCGCCGTGAAGTACCGCGGCTTCTTCGTCAACGACGAGGGCCCGGCCCTGAGCACCTGGGCCGCCGCGACGTTCGGGGAGGGCAAGGCGCCCGGCTATCCCGGGGGGTTCACCTCCGCGCTCTACGAGAAGGTCTTCGAGCTGCTGCTGCGGCTGAAGGGCAACTACCTCTGGCCGGCCGTCTGGGGCCGGGCCTTCGCCGAGGACGACCCGCACAACCACGCCACCGCCACCCGCTACGGCGTCGTCATGGGCACCTCCCACGAGGCACCCATGATGCGCGGCATCGAGGAGTGGAACCGCCACGCGGTCGCCGCCGTGCGCGACGGCAACGGCAACGTCACCACCCCCGGCCACGACCCCTACGGCGGCACCGGCGAATGGTCCTTCCGCCACAACGCCGAGGCGCTGAAGGCGTACTGGCGCGAGGGCATCCGGCGGATGACCGACGAGGGCTTCGAGGGCGTCGTGACCCTCGGCATGCGCGGCAACGGCGACACCGCGCTGAGCGACGGCGACGGCATCGAGCTGATGCGGCAGATCATCGCCACCCAGCGACAGATCATCGCCGACGTCACCGGCAGGGACGTCACCTCCGTGCCGCAGGTGTGGACGATGTACAAGGAGGTGCAGCGCTACTGGGACGAGGGCCTGCGCGCCCCCGACGACGTCATCGTGGTGTTCACCGACGACAACTGGGGCAACGTCCGCAAGCTGCCCGACACCGCCGCCGAACCCCGCACCGGCGGCTACGGGCTCTACTACCACTTCGACTACGTCGGAGCCAGCCGCAACTACAAGTGGGTCGACACCAACTCCCTGCCCAACGTGCAGGACCAGCTGCACCAGACGTACGCCTACGGCAGCCGCAGCCTGTGGGTCGCCAACTCCGGTGACGTCAAGGGCAACGAGCGCCCCACCCAGTTCTTCCTCGACTACGCCTGGAACCCGGCGAGATGGGGCCCGGACCAGCTGCCGGAGTGGGATCTGCGCTACGCGCGGCAGAACTTCGACGGCCGGCTCGCCGGCGCGATCGCGGACGTGCTGCGGACGTACGAGCGGTTGCAGGCGCGCCGCAAGCCGGAACTGCTCAACCGCCGCCAGACCCTCGACCCGGCGAAGGACCCCGCCGGAGCCGCGGCCGTCATCACCGACGACCGGGCCACCCCCTTCAGCCAGACCGGCCACCGGGAACTGGACCGCGTCACCCAGGAGTGGCAGGACCTGGCCGCGAAGGCCGACCGGGTCGCCGCCCGGCTGCCCGGCAGCGACCAGGACGCCTGGTTCGAGCTGGTCGGCTACCAGGTGCGGGCCACCGCCAACCTCTATCTGCTGCGCCAGGCGGAGTTCACCAACATCCGCTACGCCGCGCAGGGCAGGGCCGCCACCAACGAGCAGGCCGACATCGCCGAGGCCCGGTTCGCCGACGACCGCGCGCTCGCCGACCGCTTCAACCACCGGGTCGCGGGCGGCAAGTGGAACGGCTTCCAGATCCAGACCCACATCGGCTACGGCGACAAGGACCGCTACGGCAGCGACGCGTCCTGGCAGGAGCCCCCGTCCCCCGACAAGATCTACCCAGCCCTCCAGCGGATCACCCTGCCCGAGGCGGCGGGGATGGGCGTGGCCGTCGACGGCTCCGACGGCTGGTGGCCCCACGACCCCGGCACGGCCGTACTGCCCGTCCTCAGCCCCTTCCAGACACGGCCCGCCCAGTACATCGACGTCTTCAACCGCGGCGCCACCCCCTTCGACTACCGCCTGCGCACGGGCGCTTCGTGGCTGACCGCGAACCACACCGGCGGCACGGTCACCACCGAGCAGCGCGTCGTCCTCACCGTCGACTGGCACGCGGCCCCCAAGGGCACCAGCCGCGTCCCCGTGACCATCACCGGCAGCGAGGGCACGACGGTCACCGTCCAGGCGGTCGTCGACAACCCCGACCTGCCCCGCTCCCGCCTCACCGGCTTCGTCGAGGCCGGCGGCTACGTCTGCGTCGAGGCCGCGCACCACTCCCGCAACGTGCCGGTACCGGGCGTCGCCTGGAAGCGGGTTCCCGGCATCGGGCGCACCGGCGACGGCATGGAGCCGTTCCCCGTCACCGCGTCCTCCCGGCCCGCGGGCTCGGGCCCCCGCCTCGAGTACGACCTCACCCTCTTCACCACCGGACCCGTCACCGTCTGGGCCCACCTCTCGCCGCGCAACGCCGCACTGCCCACCGCGGGCCTGCGCTACGCCGTCTCCTTCGACGACCGGACGCCGCAGACCGTGGACATCATCGCCGCCACCGGCTCCAGCGACCTCACCATGAACACCCAGTGGGGCCGCAACACCGCGGACAACGTCAACCGCACGGCCACGACCCATCACATCGACACCCCCGGACACCACGTGCTGACGTTCTGGATGGTCGATCCGACGGTCGTGCTCCAGAAGCTCGTCATCGACACGGGCGGCCTGACCTACACCTACCTGGGCCCCCAGGAAAGCAGGCACCTGACCTGACCTGACGCGGCCCCATCCCACCCCGGCGCACCGGCGCCATGCGCACCGGTGCGCCGGGTGCACCATCGATCCGGAGGCCAGGGGATGGGTGGCGGACAGGCGTGATGCGATAACGATCTCGGCTCACGGGTTGTGCGAAGCCAGGTTCCGCCTAGCCTCCCCGCATGGCATTCCTTTCAAGCCGCCGCACAAAGGTACGACTTGTCCCGGAACTGGACGATCAGGACCTGGGCAGGCTCCTGAAGTCCCTCCGGGCGACGACGCGGAGCGGCACCATCGCGACCACGGACCTGTGTGTCGCGCAGATCTCCCGGCTGCTGGACCAGGAACCGGGGGACTGGGACCGGCGGACGCACCGCATGTCCGTCCTGGCGGACTACCTGTCCGCCTCGCGTCTCCCGGGCCACTGGGCCGCGCGCGAACCCCGCAACGCCACCGCGCTCGTCCTGCACTCCTGGACCCGGCTGGCCCGCGGCCGCTCCCAGGGCCGGCTGGAGGACGCGGCCGCCGCCGTCGACGACTGCCTGCACGCCGCCGAACTCGACGCGGAGGACCCCACCCCCTGGGTGGTCCTGCTGGGTGTGGCACGTCAGGAGCGCTGGGAGCAGCCCAGGACGTTCGGCGTGTGGAACGAGGTGCTCGCGCGTGACCGCTGGAACCGTGAGGCCTACCTGGACATGCTGGGCTACCTCGCGCCGGAGGAGGTGGGCTCGCGGATCCAGGTCATGGAGTTCGTGGACGCGCTCACCGCGCGGATGCCCGCCAACGCACCCTGCGCGGCGGTCGAGCTGACCGCACAGGTCGCCCAGTACCAGGCCGTGCTCGCCCGGGGCGGGTTCGAAGCGCTCACGGCACGCAGCCACTGGTCCCGGGCGTCGGCCGTCCAGGCCCTCGACCGGGCGGCCCACGCCTGGGCGCAGCCGGGTTTCCTGCGCCACGCCCGGGCGCTCGCCGACCTCAACCTCCTCGCCTACGTGCTGATGGCCGCCGACCGGCGCCACGAGGCGCGGCCGCTGTTCGAGGCACTCAACGGCGTCGTCACCCCGTGGCCCTGGAACATCGGCGGCGACCCGCTCACCGAGTTCGACCAGGCGCAGCGCCGGGCGACGGCGGGGCAGTGAGGGCGGGGTGGGGACGGCGGCGCGGTGCCGGTGTGCCCGCCGCCCGCGTCCGTCAGCCGGGCCACCCGTGGTTCGCGGGGCCGGTCGCGCCCGGGGCGGCCGGCGGTCCGCCGTGGGCCGGGAGCGGGCGGTGCACGGTCGGCACGAGCGCCGAGGCGGCCACGATGACGGCACCTCCGGTGCGCAGGACGGCGTCGTAGGCGTCCGCGGGACCGGTCTCGGGGGTGAGCGGGGTGACCAGGAAGACGGTCACCGCGTAGGTGGCGTTGCGGAGGAGGCGGAAGTCGACCAGCGGATGCGGACAGGCGCGCTCCCGCAGTACGAAGCCCGTACCGCTCAGCACGGCGACGCCCAGGACGGCGAGGGTGCGGGGGTGGTCCCGGCCCCAGGCGCTGCCCCGTTCGACGGCGAGGGTCGGGCTCACCAGGGCGAGGACGACGGCAAGGCAGCCGGGCGATCACCAGGGCGAAGCCGCTGAGCGGGGCCGGCAGCCAGAAGATCCAGCGCCAGCCGGGCCCGTCGGTGAGCCCGCCGCCCACGAACGGCCCCGGATCGGTACCCGCGTTGGCGATGGCGAAGGCCGCACCCAGCGCGCGGGCCCGCGTGGCGTCCGGGAAGGCGTTGGTGACGACGGAGACCGGCACCGGGAAGAGCAGCGCGGCGCCGATCCCCTGGACGACCCGGGCCCCGACGAGCGCCCCGGCCGAAGGCGCGAGCGCGCAGCCCGCCGAGGCCGCGCCGAACAGCGCGATGCCGGTCAGCAGCACGGGACACCGGCCCAGCAGATCGCAGCCGTCCGCCGACGATGAACAAGCAGCCGATGGCCGGCATGTAGGCGGAGAGCGCCCACTGCGCTGCCGAGACGCTGAGGCGGAAGTCCTCGGCGATCCCGGGAATCGCCAGGTTCAGCGCGAAGAAGCCGAGCTGGACGCAGAACAGCGCGAGGGCGACGGCGACGAAGGCCCCGGCGGGCCGCCGTGCGGTGCGCGGCGCGTCGTCGGAGGCGCGGGGTGCCTTCCCGGCGGCCGTCCGTCCCCTGCAACCAGGACACGCCAGGAGCGCCTGGGCCGCCGGCGCAGGCCGCCCCCGCCGCGCCGGCGGCCGCCGTGGTGACGGCCACGATCGGCGGGGGCGGCCGGGCTCGGCGGTACGGCGCGGACGGGTGAGCGTACGCGCCGCGGTGACCGCGGGCCCGGCCGGATCACTCGTCGGCCGGACCCGCCTTGCCCTGCTCCTCCGGCCGCGCGGTCTCCCGGCTCTGCTTCTGGTCCTGCTTGCGGTCCTGCTTCGCGGTCGCGGCCGGGCCGGCGGCCGCGTCGGGGGAGGTGTAGAAGACGGACGTGCCCTGCTTGCTGCGCTGCGCGTGGCTCTTGGCCACCAGGCTCTCCAGGGTGGTGCGCACGACCGTCGTCTTGATGGCGCGGCCGGGATGCTGCTGCCCCAGCGCCTGGGCGATCTCGGCGGCGGAGCGCGGTTCGCTCTGACTCGCCAGGTGCTCGCGGACCAGGGACACGAGCGAGGGCTGAGCCGGTTCCGCGGATGCCTTCGCGGACGTCTCGGGAGTCGCTTCGGCGGGGGCCTCGGCGACGGCCTCGACGGGGGCCTCGGCAGCGGCCTCGACGGGGGCCGCAGCGGCCGTCTCGCCGGGCGTCCCCGCCGTTTTCTTCCGGGGCGCCCGCTTCTTGGCGGCGGGCTTGCCGGCCGCCGGGGCGGACTTCTTGGACCGCTGCCTGGAGGCGCCCGCCGTGGCCGGGGCCTTCTTCCGCGGGGCGGGGACCACCGCGGCCGATTCCTTCGCGGCCGGTTCCGCCGCGGCCGGTTCCGCCGCCGGGAGGTCCGCGCCGGCGTCCACGCCGAGGGCCTGCTGGATGCTCTGCAGCACCGAACGGTCCCGTTCGAGTCTCGCGAGTTCCTCCTGGAGGAGGGCGATCTCACCGGCGACACGTTCCTGCTCTTTGCGGTTGGTCTCCAGATCGTCGGCGACCCGGGCCGCGTACTGGTTGGTCACCCCGTTTGATCCGGTGGTGGTCTCGGACATGACGTTCACGCTCCTTCATGGACCCCACAGGCCCTGGGCCGGGAACCCGCGCCCGTGCGGAGTCCGGATTGCGGTCTCCGGCACTGCATGCGAGACGGCAGCCCGTACCGCTGTGTGCCGCCGTGACGTAGTGATACCACGGGTGAGCGGTCGGGTGTTCTCTTCTGCAAGTCCGGCAACCGGCGCGGCGGTATGGGTGCGGGGCGGCAACACGGCGCGTAACGCGCGGAGTTGGGGAAAAGGAGGAAAGTGCCCGGAGGCGGCGTGAAAAAACCAGGTGGATCGCTCGTATGTTCCCAGGTTCGCAGGGCACCAGTAGCGTCGGAGGTTGATAACTATGGTTCCCCTGCTTCTCGTTCTTCTGCTGGCTCTGGTCCTCTTCGGTGCGGGTTTCGCACTGAAGGCACTGTGGTGGATCGCGGTGATCGTGCTGATCGTGTGGCTGCTCGGTTTCGTGGTGCGTACCGCGGACGGCGGCGGCCGCAAGGGCCGTTGGTACCGCTGGTGATTTGGCGGCAACCCGGCCTGTAGCGAGACCACTTGTGGGCCCCGGGACTTCCGGGGCCCACAGTCATGTCCGGGCCCGGCCGGGCCCGCGGGCAAACGGTGTGAGCACTGTCTTCCCGGGCACCCGGACCGACAGTTGGGGTCCGGCGAAAGCAGTGGGACCTGCCTCCGATCGCCGGGCCCCAGCCCATCCCATCCCCATCCCCATCCCCATCCCCATCCCCTTCCCACCCGCTGTCGTCGGTCCGGAACGGGGCGGTGACCGGCCAGAAGCGGGCCGGTGCGACGCGCGGCGGCTTGCAGGCGAAGCGGGCGCCCCGTCGGCGGACGGAGCCGCTCGCCTGCCCGAACGGCCGCGCTCCCGGCGGGACGTACCGCAATGGTTGAGTCGTCACCTTGTCAAAGAACGCCGACGCAGCGGCATTTCCGCAGGTGAGGCCGCATCAGAAATGCAACACCCCAGGTGACCTGAACCGTTGGCGGCGCTTTGCGTTCGGCCGACCGGTCTTGAAAGCTTCGACTCTCGAACGCGCCCACAGCGCGTTCGGACCGAATCATTCGGTATGGGAACATCTGTCCCTTCACGAAATCGAGGCCACCGGTCATGCAGAAGCGGATGAAGCGCATCACCGCGTCCGTCGGACTCTTCGGGTCGCTCGCGGCGTCGGCCCTCTCCCTCGCCCTCGCGGGGCCGGCCTCCGCCGAGCCCCTCACCCCGGTGGCGGCCCCCTCGTGCGTCGCCATGTACGAGAGCTGGCGCTACACGAACGCCGCCAACGACTGCGCCGACACGCTGAGTGTGGCGGTCGTCTACCAGGACGGTGCCACGAGCCTGTGCCGCACGCTGCCGCCGACCGCCTTCGCCACGGTCGGCGAGGGCTACCTCGGCCAGCACGGTCACGCCGACCACCTCGCCCTGTGCGAGCCCACGTGACCGCCTCGCGCGAGCGGGCCCGGGTGCCGCCGGTGCCCCCGCGGGCGCTCCCGGCCCGGCACCCGGCGCCGGGCGGTGGCAGGCCGTGCCGCCACTGCATCGCGGGCGTATCGTCCCTGTATGGGTGACGCTCAGTGTGCCCGGGGCGACGGGCGCGGCCCGGCGCCGCCGCGGCCGGCCGGGCCGGGGGCGGGTGCGGCGGTGCCCGCCGGCCGGTGGCCCGGGGCCGGCGCCCGTACGGGGAGGTGACGCATGTCCGACACCCCGTCCGGGACGTCCGGCGCGGACCTCGGCCCCGAACTGCTGAGTCCGGTGATGACCCGTGTCGTGCGGGACACCGGTGCCTACCTAGGTGCGCTCTACCTGCTGTCGCCGGACGGGCGGACGTTGCAGCTGACGGTGCTCGGCGGCATCTCGTGGCGGATCGCCTCGGCGTGGGCCAGAGTGGCACCGGCGGCCGCGACCCCCGTGAGCGACGCCGTGCGGGAACAGCGCCTGGTCTGGATCGGGAGTCAGCAGGAGCTGGCCCGCCACTATCCGCAACTGGCGCTCGTCCTGCCCCACCCCTTCACCATGGCCGCCGCCCCCGTCGCCGGCGGCCAGGCCGTGTGGGGCGGCCTGGTGCTGCACTGGTCCAGCACCCACCCGCCCGCGCTGAGCGAGGGTGAGCGCGAGGCGATCACCGACGCCTGCCGCTGCCTGGGCCGGCTCCTGTGGCAGGCCGCCGACGGCGGGCGGCCGGTACTGGCACCGCCCGAGCCGCACCTGCTGCCCGCGCTGCCCACCCGTACCGCCGGGCCGGACGAGGCACAGGCCGCGGTCGGCTTCGCCGAGCGGCTGCCCGACGGCTGCTGCGCCCTCGACCCGGACGGGCGGATCACCTTCATCACCACCGCCGCCGCGGACCTGCTCGGCGCCACGGTCCACGACCTGCTGGGCGCCCTGCCGTGGGAGGCGCTGCCCTGGCTGGACACCCCGGTCTCCGAGGACCGCTACCGGGCCGCGGCGCTCAGCCGAGAGCCCACCTCGTTCACCGCCCTGCGCCCACCGGACCGCCGGCTGTCCTTCCACCTCTACCCGGACGCGACCGGCATCAGCGTGCGCGTCGTCCCCAGCGCCTCGGTCCACACCTGGGCCCCGCCACGGCTGGTGCACCCCGCACCCCCCGTGGAACCCGGCCGCGCCACGGCCCTCTACCACCTGATGCACCTCGCGGCCACGCTCACCGAAGCCGTCGGCGTACGCGACGTCGTCGAACGGGTCGCCGACCAGGTCCTGCCCGCCTTCGGTGCCCAGGCGCTCGCCCTGATGGCCGCCCAGGACGGCCGGCTGCGCGTCATCGGCCACCGCGGCTACTCCGCCGCCCTCGTGCGCCGCTTCGACGCCGCCCCGCTGAACTCGGACACCCCCGCCGTGCACGTCCTGACGACCGGCGTCCCCGGCTTCTTCGCCGCCTTCGATGACCTCCAGCGGGCCTATCCCCCCGCGGTCCGGCAGGACGACATGGCCGCCTGGGCGTTCCTCCCGCTGATCACCTCCGGGCGCCCGGTCGGCTCCCTGGTCCTCGCCTACGACCGGCCGCACACCTTCTCCCAGGAGGAGCGCGCCATCCTGACCTCGACCGCCGGACTGATCGCCCAGGCCCTGGACCGCGCCGGTCTCTACGACGCCAAGCACCAGCTCGCCCGCAACCTCCAGGCCGGCCTGCTGCCCAGCGCGCTTCCCGACGTGCCGGGTCTGGACGTCGCCGCCCGCTACCTCCCCGCCAGGCACGGCATGGACGTCGGCGGCGACTTCTACGACCTGATCCGCCTCGACGAGGCTAAGGCCGCCGCGGCCATCGGCGACGTCCAGGGCCACAACGTGCAGGCCGCCACCCTCATGGGCCAGGTCCGCACCGCCGTCCACGCCAGCGCGGGCGCGCCCCCGGGCGAGGTCCTCGCCCGCACCAACCGCCTGCTCACCGACCTCAACCCCGGCCTGTTCACCAGCTGCCTCTACGTCGACCTCGACCTCCCCCGCCGGCGTGCATGCCTGGCCACCGCCGGGCACCCGCCGCCGATCCTGCGCCACCCGGACGGCCGCACGGAGGTCGTGGAGCTGTCGCCCGGACTGCTGCTGGGCATCGACCGGGCCGCCGACTACCCCAGCACCGGGATTCCGCTGCCGCCCGGCGCCATGCTCACCCTGTACACCGACGGGCTTGTCGAGGCGCCCGGCACCGACATCGAGGACGCGATCGCCGCTCTGGCCGACCAGGTCGCGCACGCCCGGAACGTGAGCATGGACGCCCTGGCCGACAGCCTCGTGGGCCAGGCCCGGCGCTCGGCGCGCCGCGACGACGACATCGCCCTGCTCCTCATCAGCCACCGGCCGGGCTGAGCCCGTCCGGCGTCAGGAACCGGTGAGGACGACGAGCTGCCGGGTTGCCCGGGTCATCGCGACGTATCGGTCGACCGCCCCCTCGACGCCCGCGCCGAACTCCTCCGGGTCGACGAGCACGACGAGGTCGAACTCCAGGCCCTTGGACAGCTCGGGCGTCAGCGACCGCACGCGCGGCGCCGGCGGGAAGGACGGGTCGCCGATGACGCACGCGGTCCCGTCGGGATGGGCGGCGAGCCAGGTGTCGAGGACGGACCGCAGATCGCCGGTGGAGCCGTGGACGACGGGAACACCGCCGGAGCGGATGGAGACCGGCACGTTGGCGTCCGGGAGCGCGGCCCGGATCACCGGCTCGGCTTCCGCCATGATCTCTTCGGGCGTCCGGTAGTTGATGCTCAGGGAGGCCAGGTTCACCCGGTCGAGCCCGATGCGGCGCAGGCGTTCCTCCCACGACTCCGCGAACCCGTGCCGGGCCTGTGCCCGGTCCCCGACGATGGTGAAGCTCCGCGACGGGCAGCGCAGCAGCAGCATCTGCCACTCCGCGTCGGTGAGTTCCTGGGCCTCGTCGACGACGACGTGCGCGAACGGGCCGGCCAGCAGGTCCGGTTCGACGGCGGGCAGCGCGCTGTCGTCGATCAGGCTGTCCTGGAGGTCCTCGCCGGCCAGCATCGTCACCGCCCCCTCGCCGTCGGGGTCGGCCGCGAGCAGGTTGTCGATGACACCGGCCATGCGCTCGCGTTCGGCGGCGACCGAGGCCTTGTGCCGGCGGCTGCGCCGTGACGCCTCCGGGTCACCGAGGCGCTGCCGGGCCGCGTCCAGGATCGGCAGGTCGGACACCGTCCAGGCCTGGGTCCCGGCGCGCTGGAGCTTGCGCACCTCGTCGCGGTCGAGCCAGGGAGCGCACAGGCGCAGGTAGGCGGGGACCGACCACAGGTCCGACACGATGTCGGTCGCCTCCAGCAGCGGCCAGGCGCGGTTGAAGGCCGCCAGCAGCTCCCGGTTCTGCAGCAGCGACTTGCGCAGCAGGGCGGGCGGGACGTCTCCGCCGTGCTTCTCCGTGAGGATCGCCAGGAGTTCCTCCCAGACCTGCTCACGCGCGTCGTTGTGCGGCGTGCCGGGTTCCGCCGCCTCGAAGGCGACGGCCCAGTCGTCGGCGGTCAGCGGAACGTCGGACCAGTGGGTGGTGACCGTCATCCCCTCGGCGGGCGGCTCCTCGTAGAACCGGACGGCCTTCTCGATCGCCTTCACCATGTCCGCGGACGACTTCAGCCGGGCCACGTCCGGGTCGGTCTCGGCCACCGCCGAGGCCCCCTCGGCGACGAGGTCGCGCAGGACGCAGATCTGCACGCCCTCCTCCCCGAGGCTCGGCAGGACGTCGGCGACATAGGCGAGGTAGGGCCGGTGCGGGCCGACGAACAGCACGCCGCCCCTGCGGTGACCCAGACGCGGGTCGGAGTACAGGAGGTAGGCGGCGCGGTGCAGGGCGACGACGGTCTTGCCCGTACCCGGGCCGCCGTCGACGACGAGGGCGCCTCGGGACGTGGCCCGGATGATGGCGTCCTGGTCCGCCTGGATGGTGCCGAGGACGTCCCGCATCCGGGGCGAGCGGTCGCCGCCCAGGCTGGCGATGAACGCGGACTGGTCGTCGAGCGCGGCGTGCCCGGCGGCCCCGTCCGGGGTGAACACCTCGTCCCAGTAGTCGCTGATCCGGCCCCGGGTCCAGCGGTACCTGCGGCGGCTGGTCAGACCCATCGGGTTGGCGTGGGTGGCACCGAAGAACGGTTCGGCCGCGGGAGAGCGCCAGTCGATCAGCAGCCGGCGGCCCGTGCTGTCCGTGAGGCCGAGACGCCCGACGTAGACGGGTTCGGGGTCGTCCGCGGTGACCATGTGCCCGAGGCACAGGTCCAGCCCGAAGCGGCGCAGCGCCCGCAGCCGGGCGGTCAGCCGGTGGACCTCCGTGTCCCGGTCCATCGCCTGGCGGCCGGCGCCGCCGGGCGCCCGGCGCTCCGCGTCCAGCTGGGCGGCCACCTCTGCGATCGACTGCTCGAGGCACTCCGCGAGGGCCGCGAAATGCCGCTCGTCGCGGGCGATCAGCGCCGGGTCGGCCTTGGGGGCGAGGCGCTCGGGAAGGTCGAAGGCGCTGGTGGTCAGGGGGTTCACTTGATCAGCTCCGATATGAGGCCGCTTGCGACGGTCATGCGCGGCAAGGCGTACCGGCGCTCCGCGGCGAGGATATCCCGGTCGGTGGCCGCAGCCGTGGTCGCAGCCGCGGACGAGGTCGCGGCGGTGGCCGGGCCGGGTCGTGCGGTGACCGGTGGCGGGTCGCCGGGGTGCCGGGTGGCAGGTCGCGGCGCGGGGGTGCTCGGGCGCCTGGGCGCTCGGGTGCGTGGGCGTGCTGGTGCGCGGGCGTGCGGGTATGCCGGTGTCCGGGGGTCGTGAGGGCGGGTGGTCGCTCAGGCCGGAGATTCTCCGGCAGGAGGGGGGCCTTGCGGCAAGCCCCCCGGTGCGCTATAGCTTGAGAGTGGCAAGGAGCGGCTGACCTCCTTGCCTTTTCCTTTTCCGCCCGGTCGGAGGGCCTCCTGCCACCGGCTGCGCGAGACGCCCCGCCCGGCCGTGAGCGGCCCCCGTGCGTCTCCTGACCGGCGGCCGCGCCCCGGAACCACCTGCCCGAGCCACCGGCCGGTGTCATCTCCCCGCAGCAACGCCCGAGCGCCCGGGTGTAATAGAGCGCGCTGATCCTGTAGACCCCAACACAGTTCTCTGGCATTCTCCGGCAGCCGAACGCAAAAAATCGAAGGCTGTCAGGCAGAGGGTGACACCTTCGGCGATGAAGACAGAGCCGCGCCTCGTCCGTCGTCCTGGCGGCGGGGCTGACGATTGGGGTTCCACCGTGATCAGGCAACGCTTCAGACGACGAGCCCTGGTGGCTGCCGTCACCACTTCGCTGGCAGCCGTGGGGCTGCCGGCACTGGCCGCGGCGGCGGACGCCCCCGCGCTCGGTGCCGACCTCGCCCGGGGAGCCACCGTCACCGCGAGCAGCAACCTCGGAGGCCACCCGGCGCAGCGCGCCACCGACGGGAACAGCGCAAGTTTCTGGCAGAGCGAACGGACCGGACGGACGCAGTGGGTCCAGGTGGACCTGGGCGCGACCAGGCGGGTGTCCCAGGTGGCGCTCACCCTGCCCGGCACGGGCGCGGGCGCGGTACCCGCCCGGACGTTCAAGGTGCAGGGCAGTACGACCGGGCGGGACTTCACCGACCTCACCGCTCCGCAGGAGCGCCGGGCGGGCGCGGCGGGAGCCGGCCGGGTCACGCTGTCCCTCGGGGTCACCACCACCCGCTACGTCCGCGTGCTGTTCTCCACCACGTCCGGCACGCGGGCCGGTGAGCTGGCGGATCTGGCCGTGTACGGCCCGGCCACCGGCGACAACCAGCCGCCCGCCGCTCCCGGCGGCGCGGCCCTGACCCGGTCCGGCCGGACGACGCTGACCTGGGGCGGCGCGCGGGACGACACGAAGGTGACCGCCTACGACGTCTACGTCGACGGTCGGCTGCGCACCAGCGTCCCGGCGTCCGTGCACCGGTACACCGACCCCCAGGGCGGCACCGGCGCGGCGTCGTACTTCGTCCGGGCCAGGGACGCCGCGGGCAACCAGTCGGCGAACAGCAGGACGCTCACCCGGACCGCGGCGGCGGGCGACACCGGCCGGCCGGTCGCGCCCGCCGCACCGGCGCTCACCCCGGACGGGCGCGGCAGGCTCGCGCTGACCTGGCAGGCGTCGCGCGACGACGTGGCGGTGACCGGGTACGACATCTACGCCGACGGCAGGCGGACGGCACAGGTCGGCGCGCACGCCACCTCGTACACCTTCACCCCGCCCGCGCACCGGACGGTCGCCTACTCGGTGCGCGCCCGGGACGCGGCGGGCAACCTCTCGCCCGCCAGTCCGGCCGTCACCCGGTACAGCGGCGCGGACGCCGCCACCAACCTCGCCCTCGGCAAGCCGGTCAGCGCCTCCTCCGTGCAGCAGACGTACGTGGCCGCCAATGCCGTCGACGGCAGCACGAGCACGTACTGGGAGAGCGCGCCGGGCGGCTACCCGAGCACCCTCACCGTGAAGCTCGGGGCGAACGCCGACACCAGCGCGGTCGTCGTCAAGCTCAACCCCGACAGCATCTGGGCGTCGCGCAGCCAGACCATCGAGGTCCTCGGCCGGGAGCAGAGCGCCGGCACCTTCGCCACGCTGGTGGCGGCCCGGAGCTACGCCTTCGACCCGGCGAGCGGCAACTCCGTCACCATCCCGGTGACCGGCCGGGTCGCCGACGTCCAGCTGAGGTTCACCGCCAACTCGGGCGCGACGGGCGGGCAGGTCGCGGAGTTCCAGGTGCTCGGGACGCCCGCGGCCAACCCGGATCTGGAGATCACCGGCCTGACGGCGTCCCCGCAGAGCCCCACCGAGGCGGACTCCATCAGCCTGTCCGCCACGGTCCACAACCGCGGCACGGCCGCCTCGGCGGCGACCGGCGTCGACTTCCAGCTCGGCGGCACCAAGGTCGCCACCGCGAACGTCGGCGCCCTCGCCGCGGGCGCGTCGCAGACGGTCACCGCGGGCATCGGCACCCGCGGCGCCGGCAGCTACCCGCTCAGCGCCGTCGCGGACCCGGCGAACAAGGTCATCGAGCAGAACGAGGGCAACAACTCCTACAACGGCCCCAGCCCCCTGGTGGTCAGGGCGACCGACACCTCCGACCTGGTCGCGTCCCCGGTGAGCTGGTCGCCCGGCGCCCCGGCAGCCGGTGACACGGTCGCCTTCTCGGTCGCGGTCAAGAACCAGGGAACGATCGCCTCCGCGTCCGGCGGCCACGCCGTCTCGCTCACCCTGACCGACGCCGGCGGCACCGTCGTCAAGACCTTCACGGGCACCTACGACGGCTCGATCCCGCCCGGTGCCACCACCGCGCCCCTCCGCCTGGGCACCTGGACGGCCGTGAACGGCAAGTACACCGTCAAGACGGTCATCGCCGCCGACGCCAAGGAGATACCGGCCAAGCAGGCCGACAACACCAGCACCCAGCCGCTGTTCATCGGGCGGGGCGCGGGCATGCCGTACGACATGTACGAGGCCGAGGACGGCGTCGTGGCGGGCGGTGCCCAGGTGATCGGGCCGAACCGGACCGTCGGCGACCTCGCCGGCGAGGCGTCGGGCCGCAAGGCGGTCACCCTGGACGGCACCGGTTCGTCGGTGGAGTTCACCACCAGGGCCGCCACGAACACCCTGGTGACCCGGTTCTCCATCCCCGACTCCGCGAGCGGCGGCGGCACCAGCGCGACCCTCGACGTCTACGTGGACGGCACCTTCCTCAAGGCGATCGACCTCACCTCCCACTACGCCTGGCTGTACGGCGCGGAGACCGGTCCCGGCAACTCGCCCGGCGCGGGCCCGGCCCGGCACGTCTACGACGAGGCCAACGTCCTGCTCGGCAGGACCGTCCCGGCGGGCAGCAGGATCAGGCTCCAGAAGGACGCGGCCAACACCTCGCGGTACGCCATCGACTTCGTCAGCCTGGAGCAGGCCACCCAGCTCGCCAACCCCGACCCGGCCGCCTACACCGTGCCGGCCGGCTTCTCGCAGCAGGACGTGCAGAACGCCCTCGACAAGGCCCGGATGGACACCACCGGCAAGCTCGTCGGCGTCTACCTGCCGGCCGGTGACTACGACACCTCCAGCAAGTTCCAGGTGTACGGCAAGGCCGTCAAGGTCGTCGGCGCCGGTCCCTGGTTCACCCGCTTCCACGCGCCCGCCGGGCAGGAGAACACCGACGTGGGCTTCCGCGCCGACGGCACGGCGGCCGGTTCGACGTTCGCGAACTTCTCCTACTTCGGCAACTACACCTCGCGCATCGACGGCCCCGGCAAGGTCTTCGACTTCTCCAACATCGCGAACGTGACGATCGACAACATCTGGAACGAGCACACGGTGTGCCTCTACTGGGGCGCCAACACCGACAACATCACCATCAGGAACTCCCGCATCCGCGACACCTTCGCCGACGGCGTCAACATGACCAACGGCTCCACGGACAACCACGTCGTCAACAACGAGGCGCGGGCCACCGGCGACGACAGCTTCGCGCTGTTCTCCGCGATCGACGCGGGCGGCGCGGACGAGAAGAACAACGTCTACGAGAACCTGACCACCCTGCTGACCTGGCGGGCCGCGGGTATCGCCGTGTACGGCGGCTACCACAACACCTTCCGCAACATCCGCATCGCCGACACCTTGGTCTACTCCGGCATCACCGTCAGCTCGCTCGACTTCGGCTACCCGATGAACGGGTTCGGTACGGATCCGACGACGCTGGAGAACATCACCGTCGACCGCTGCGGCGGCCACTTCTGGAACGGCCAGACCTTCCCCGGCATCTGGCTGTTCTCCGCGTCCAAGGTCTTCCAGGGCATCCGCATCAACAACGTCGACATCACCAGCCCGACGTACAGCGGCATCATGTTCCAGACCAACTACTCCGGCGGGCAGCCGCAGTTCCCCATCAAGGACACGATCCTCAACGACATCACCATCTCCGGCGCGCACCGCAGCGCGGACGCCTACGACGCCAAGTCGGGCTTCGGGGTGTGGGCGAACGAGATGCCCGAGGCGGGTCAGGGGCCGGCCGTCGGTGAGGTCACCTTCAACCGGCTGACCCTCAGCGACAACGCCCAGGACATCAAGAACACCACGTCCACCTTCAAGATCAACGTCAACCCGTAGGAGCCGCGTTCCGCCTGGCGGACACGAGTGCAGGGTCCGGCCCCGTGATCGGCGGGCCGGACCCTGTACGTCGTCCTTCTGCCGTTCGGTCAGGAGGTGTACGCCTCGACCTCGCTGAACTGGGCCGCGGGCCAGCCGGTGTTGGCCGTCACCCGGACCCTCAGGTAGCGCGTGCTCGTACCGGCGGGCAGGGTCACCGTCGCCGTGTTGCCGGTCGCCGGGTCGAAGCGGTAGGCCTTCGACGCGAGGAGTTCACCGAAGGACGAGCCGTCCGTGCTGCCGAGCACCGACAGGGTCTGCGTCCTGGCTCCCCAGGCGGTGGCGGGCGGAAGCTTCAGGACGACCCGGCCCACGCTCCGGGCGGCGCCGAGGTCGACGGTCAGCCACTGCGGGAAGGCGTTGTTCGTGCTCTCCCAGTACGAGTTCGCGTCACCGTCGACGGCCCTTGCCGGCACGTACACGTCGGTGCTGCCGCTGGCCGTGACCGGGCGCCCCTTGGCCAGGTTGTCCGTCGAGGAGGGCGGCGGGGACGTGGGCGGCGGCGAGGTGGGCGGCGGGGTGGGGTCCGTTCCGCCGTGGTCGTAGTTCGGCTTGGGCCACTCACCGCAGTAGGTGGCCGGCAGCTTGCTGTTCCAGCCGGAGTTGCCCGCGCCCTGGGTGAGGGACAGCTGGCTGCCCAGGCAGCTGTAGACCGGCTCCGAGAACCCGAGGTGCTTGGCCGTGACGTTGGTGAAGGAGGCCGACGCGGGGTCGTTGAACTGCATCGCGAAGGTGCCGGTGCCGTCGATGTTCACGTTGCTGAACTCGACGCCCTTCGTGGTGCCGGAGACGAACATGACGGCCGAGTAGGAGCTGTCCAGGATGTCGGTGTCGGTGACCTTGATGACGGCCTTGTCGATGGCGCTGCCCCGGGCGTCGAACCACACCGCGCCGATCGGGAACGGCCAGCCGTAGTCCGTGTTGCCCGCCCGGATGGTGGTGTTGCGGGCCAGTGTGAACGTACCGGAGACGTCCGTGCCGTTGCCGGGGCCGACCCCCGGGTAGCGGTTGCCGACGTGCAGGCCGCCGCCGTTGGTCAGCGTGTCCGCGACGACGTTGTCCGTGACGGAGATGTCCTTGCCGCCGTAGACCGCGATGTTGTTCGCGAGGATCGGCGCCACCACGGTGTTGTTCCTGAAGCTGTCACCGACGTTGTTCTTGGTGTCGGCCCACATGGCGAGGCCGTCGTCGCCCGTGTTGCGCAGGAAGGTGTTCTCCACCGACGAGTTGGTGACACCCCAGTGGAAGTTCACCCCGTCGGCCGTCTGGTCGAGGATGCGGCTGTTCCTGAGGTGGAAGTTGTCCATGGGCCCGTCCATCCAGGCCCCGACCTTGGTGTGCTGGATCCACAGGTTGTCGGCCGTGGAGTCGCTCAGCGCGCCGCCGAGCCCGTTGACCTGGTCCTCGTCGACCCGCTCGGTGATCTCGCCCATGATGGCGAAGTCCTTGAGCGTGACGTTCCGGCTGGGCCCGCCCGCCTCCTGCGGACGGATCTGGCCGCCGTAACCGCCGCCGCCGACGTACTTGCCGTAGATGCCCGCCGCCCGGCTGCGGTCGGTGGAGCTGCGGCCGGTCAGCACGGAGTACCAGGGGCCGGCCCCGCGCAGGGTCACCTGGTCGACCACCACATGGTCGGTGAGCCGGAACGTGCCCTGCGGGATCCACACCGTCCTGGCCTGCGCCTTGCCCGCGTCCACCGCCTTCTGGATGGCGGCCGTGGAGTCCGCGGCGCCGGAGGGGTCGGCGCCGTAGTCCGTGACCGACAGCGAACCGGCGGGCTGCGTCACGGGCGCCGCGACCTGCTCGAAGTCGGCGAGGTCCACGGTGGCCGAGGGGGTGGCGGTGGTCGAGGGCAGGGTGACGCGAACCTTCGCACCGGCCGGCAGGGTCTTGCCGAACAGGGCGCGGGTCTCGTCGTAGAAGTGGTGCGGCTTGTCGCCGGGGGAGTTGGTGAACGGGTAACTGCCGTAGAACCAGCTGTACTTCGACGTGAAGGACAGGTCCTTCAGCTTCGTCCCGTCCGCGCTCAGCTCGACGGGCGCGGTGATGCCCGTACCGGCCGCGTTGTCCGGCACGCTGTAGCGCACCGTCACCGCGTTCGCCGGCTGGGTGAGGGTGAACTCCACGTACTCACCCGCCGCGTCGAGCTTGACCGCGCTGCGGCCCGAGGCCTCGGAGGGCAGCGCGGTGTAGGTGCGGTCGGGGCCGATGACGGTGCCGTTGGTGCGCGCGGCCTCCGCCTCCAGCTCCGTGAACGGGACGGTGGCGCCGCGGCCCGCGACGGCCAGCGGTGAGAGGGCGGCCGTCGCGGCCTGGGCGCCGCCGGCCGTCCGGGCGACGGCCGTGGCGGCCCCTGTGCAGGCCAGCGCGGCTCCCAGGACGGCGGCGAGCCACCGTCTTGGTGTCGGCCTGGTGGTTGTCTCCATGTCGTTCTGCACCTTCCTGATGGGGGGAGGGGAAGTGCCGTGTGCAGTACTTCGGGTCCGGCGGCCGGGCTGCGGAGGTCAGGCCCGCAGCCAGGCCGCCGTGTCCTGCGGCAGCCGGCCCTCGTCGTCCAGGGGGCCACTGGTCAGCAGGACGGCTGTGTGGCCGGGGAGCGCGACGGGCTCCGCGGCCAGGTTGACGACGCAGACCAGTCCGCCCTCCCGGGCGAAGGCCAGCACCTCGCCGGGGGAGTCGAGCCAGCTCAGCGGTCCGTCGCCGAAGCCGGGCTCGCCGCGGCGGATGCGCAGCGCCGTGCGGTAGAGGGCGAGCATCGACCCGGGATCGGCGGCCTGCCGGTCGGCCGCGTACGCCGCCCAGTCAGCGGGCTGCGGCAGCCACGGCTCGGACACCGAGCCGAACCCGTGGTGCGGCTCACCGGCGGCCCAGGGCAGCGGAACCCGGCAGCCGTCCCGGCCCGGGTCCAGACCGCCGGAGCGGAAGTGCATCGGGTCCTGGATGCGCTCCGGCGCCAGCTCCACCTCCGGCAGCCCGAGTTCCTCGCCCTGGTACAGGTAGACGGCGCCGGGCAGCGCGAGCGACAGCAGGGCGGCGGCACGCGCCCTGCGGGTGCCCAGCGCCAGGTCGGTCGGCGTGCCGAACCGCTTGGCGGCGAAGGAGAACCCGGACTCGGCCCGCCCGTACCGGGTGACGGTGCGCGTCACGTCGTGGTTGCACAGCACCCAGGTCGCCGGCGCCCCGATGGCGGCGTGCTCGGCGAGGGTCGCGTCGATGGACTGGCGCAGCTCGGCGGCGCACCAGGGCCGGGTCATGAAGTCGAAGTTGAAGGCGGTGTGCAGCTCGTCGGGGCGCAGGTAGCGGGTGAAGCGCTCGGTGTCGGGCAGCCAGACCTCACCGACGAAGACGGCGCCGTACTCGTCGGCGACGGCCCGCCAGGAACGGTAGATGTCGTGCAGCTCGTCGCGGTCGACGTACGGGTGCGGATCGCGGCCCTTGACGAAGTCCGGCAGCTCGGGGTCCTTGGCGAGCAGCGCCGCGGAGTCGATGCGCACCCCGGCCACGCCCCGCTCGAACCAGAAGCGCAGCACCTCCTCGTGCTCCCGGCGGACCGCCGGGTGCGCCCAGTTGAGGTCGGGCTGCGCGGCCGTGAACAGGTGCAGGTACCACTCCCCGTCCGGGACCCGGGTCCAGGTGGCGGCGCCGGGGAACTCCGACGGCCAGTCGTTCGGCGGCAGTTCGCCGTGCGCACCGCGCCCGGGGCGGAAGTGGAACAGCTCGCGCTCCGGGCTGCCGGGTCCGGCGGCGAGCGCCGCCTGGAACCACGGGTGCCGGTCGGAGACGTGGTTGGGCACGATGTCGACGATGGTGCGCAGGCCCAGCTCGCGTGCCTCGCTGATCAGCTTCTCCGCCTCGCCGAGCGTGCCGAAGGCCGGGTCGATGGCCCGGTAGTCGGCGACGTCGTAGCCGCCGTCGGCCAGGGGCGAGAGGTACCAGGGGGTGAACCACAGGGCGTCGACGCCGAGTTCGGCCAGGTAGGGCAGCCTGGCGCGCACGCCCGCGAGGTCACCGGTGCCGTCTCCGTCTCCGTCCGCGAAGCTGCGCACGTAGATCTGGTAGATGGCGGCGCCACGCCACCACTGCTCGTCGGCCGGGTCCATGAGGGTTCCTTTCGGGCATGCGTGGTCTCGCCCGCGGCCGTGGGACCGTGAGCGGCGGGATACGGGCTCGGCGCGGCGGGCTGCCGCGCGCCGCCGCTCCCCGGCAGCGGGGACGGGGAGGGCCGGGAGGCGGCGGCGCGCGGGAACGGGGTGCCGGGGTGCCGGGTTCGCGGGCCGGTTCAGCCCTTGGTGCTGCCGGCGCTGATCCCGGCGATGATGTGCCGCTGGAACACGAGGAACATGGCGACCATCGGGACGCTGGCGATGACCATGGCGGCGATCAGGACGGTCAGCTGGATGTTCTGCGAGAGCTGCACCAGGGCCACGCTGATCGGCTGTTTGTCGGGGTCGGAGAAGACCATCAGCGGCCAGAGGAAGTCCTGCCACACGGCGACCAGGGCGAAGATGGACACCACCCCCAGCACCGGCCGGGACATCGGCAGCACCACCGACCACAGGGTGCGCAGGCGGCCGGCGCCGTCGAGTTCGGCGGCCTCCAGGACGTCGCGCGGGATATGGTCGAAGAAGCGCTTGAGCAGGTACAGGTTGAAGGCGTTGGCCACGGCGGGCAGCCAGATCGCCAGCGGGTCGTTGAGCAGACTGGTGTGGATCAGCGGCAGGTCGGCGACGGTGAGGTACTTCGGCACGACCAGTGCCTGCGCCGGGACCATCAGGGTCGCCAGGATGCCGCCGAGGATCACCTTGCCGAAGGCGGGCCTCAGCTTGGACAGGGCGTACGCGGCGGCCGTGCACAGGACGATCTGCAACAGCCAGGCCCCGGCCGCCTGGACGACCGTGTTCCACAGGTGCTGGGGCAGCTGCATCAGGTCCCAGGCGTCGGTGTACGCGCTGATGTGCCACCGGTCCGGCACCAGGGTCGGCGGGGTGCGCGTGACCTCGTCCGGTGACTTCAGGGCGCCGGTCGCCATCCAGTAGACGGGGAAGAGGAAGGCCAGGGCGAAGGCGACGATCACCGCGCCGAACACGGTCCAGTAGACGGCCTTGCCGCGGGTCCTGGACAGCGTGAGCGGTGACACGAGGGTGCGCACCGCGTACCCGTTCTGCTTGGCGGACATGATCGCTGGTCCTCCTCTCAGTCGTCGGTGCGGGTGAACCGCAGGTACAGGGCGGAGAACGCGCTCAGCAGGACCAGGAGCATGACGCTCAGGGCGCAGGCCCCGCCGAAGTCCTGATAGAGGAACGCGTACTTGTAGATGAGGTAGAGCACCGTGACGGTGGAGCTCTCCGGCCCGCCACCGGTGATGACGAACGGCTCGGTGAACACCTGCATGGTGGCGATGATCTGCAGGAGCATCAGCATCAGCATGATGAACCGGGTCTGCGGGATCGTGACGTGCCGCACCCGCTGCCAGATGTTCGCGCCGTCCAGCTCGGCCGCCTCGTACAGCTCGCCCGGGATGCCTTGCAGGGCGGCGAGGTAGATCAGCACGGTGCCGCCCATGTTGGCCCAGGTCGCCACGATGACCAGCGACACCAGCGCGGTGTCGGCGCCGTTGGTCCAGTTAGACGTCGGCAGGTGCAGGAAGCGCAGCGCCTCGTTGGCGAGGCCGGCGCCGGGGTCGTAGAACCACTTCCACAGCAGCGAGCTGACCACCGGCGGGATCATCACCGGCAGGTAGACCACGACGCGGAAGAAGGCCCGGGCGTGCCGTAGTTCGTTGAGCACCAGCGCCATGACGAACGGCACGGCGAAGCCGATGAGCAGGGCCAGCGCGGTGAACACGAGGGTGTTCTGCCACGCGGTCGTGAACTCGGGGTCGTGGAAGACATGGGTGAAGTTGTCCGTGCCCACCCACTGGGGCGCCGACCCCGGCGTGTACTTCTGGAAGGCGATGACCACCGCGCGGATCGCCGGGTACCAGGAGAACAGGGCGAAGCAGAGCAGGCCGCCGACCAGGAACGCGTAGGCCCGGACCTGGTCGAGGAGGGTGCGCCGCCACGGCGCGCCGCCCCGGCGGCCCGCCGTGCGCGCCTTCGGGGAGGAAGGCGGCGGCACGGTGGCGCGTACGGGGGCCGGGGCGGCGGCCGCGCGTTCAGCTGCGGTCTTCATCGTGGCTTCAGCCTCGCGCGAGGATGCCGTCGATCTTGCCGGAGGCGTCCTTCAGCAGACCGTCGATGTCGGCGTCCTTCTTGGTCAGGACGGCGGAGACGACGCCGTCGAGCACCGAGTAGATCTGCTGCGCCTTCGGCGGCTCGATCTTCATGTCGAGGTTCTGGTTGCCGTCGAGGAAGGCCTGGTAGTTCTCCACCGGGACGTTGGCGTTGGCCTTCTTGACCTGCTGGTCCTTGGCGTCGGCGGCGCCGGTGAACAGGCGCGGCTCGGGCAGGCCGACGGGTGCGTGGTTCTGCTTGGCGCGGGCGTAGTCACCGAGGAAGCCCTTGCCGGGGGTGAGGAACATGTGGTCGAGCCACTTCAGGCCGGCCCGGATCTGGGCGGGCGTGTCCTTCTTGCTGAACATGTAGCCGTCGCCGCCGATGAGCGTGCCGTGGCCGCCGGGCATGGGCGCGAGGGCGAGGTCCTTGTAGTTGCCGCCCTTCTCCTTGACCAGGATCGGGATGTTGTCGGGGGCGGAGAGGTACATGCCGAGCTTGCCCGAACCCATCATCTGCTGCACGTCGTTGATGACGAGCAGCTGCTTGCTGCCCATGGAGTCGTCCTCCCAGCGCATGTCGTGCAGGTTCTGCAGGACGGCGCGGCCGGCCGGGGAGTCGACGGCGGCCTTCTTGCCGTCGGCGGTGACGACGTCGCCGCCCTGGGAGTACATCTCGGCGGTGAAGTGCCAGCCGCCCTGGTTCTGGGCGCTGTAGTCGGCGTAGCCGACGGTGTTGTCGCCGAGGGCGGCGATCTTCTTGGCGTCGGCGCGGACCTCGTCCCAGGTGGTCGGGGGCTTGTCGGGGTCCAGGCCCGCCTTCTGGAACAGGCTGCGGTTGTAGATGAGGCCCATCGAGTAGCCGGTGCGAGGGACGCCGTAGACCTTGCCGTCGACGGTGTAGATGTCGCGCAGCTGCTTCTGGATGGTGCCGTAGCTCTTGAGTTCCTTGACGTACGGGGTGATGTCGGCGGCCTGGTTGACGTCCACGACGTGTCCGGCGTCGGTGAAGTACGTGTAGAAGACGTCCTCCATCTGCCCGCCGGCGAGCTTGGCGTCGAAGGTCTTCGGGTCCTGACAGGGGAACGCGTCGTGCGCGACGACGTCGATGTCCGGGTTCTGCTTCTCGAAGGCCGCGACGTCCGCGTCGAAGAACCGCCGGTCCACCTTGGCGCTCTTGGGCGGCTCGCAGTTGACCGTGATGCGGGTCTTGCCGTCGGCAGCGCTGGAATCACTGCCGGAGTCGCAGGCGGTGAGGCCGCCGGCCAGGGTCAGGGTGCCGGCTATCGCGGCGACGGTGGTGCGGCGGAACCCGGAACTTCTCATCGGTGGACCCCTTTGGCCATGAGCGTGGGAGGCACACACGGCTGCTCGCTGTGTGGCGGCCCACACTCAATCACCAACGACAGGGGCCCGCAAGATGTCGCGCTGAAGTTGTAAAATTACGACAGAGAAGCGGAACGCTGCCGCTTGGATGAGCGGAGCGCTCAGTCCGCGCGGACCACCTGCGCGGTGGAGCCCCGCACCACCAGTTCCGGCTCGAAGAGCAGTTCCTCCGGGGTGACGGCGCTGCCCGCGATCTGCGCCGTGAGCAGTTCCACCGCGGCCCGGCCCATGGCCTCGATGGGCTGGCGCACGGTCGTCAGCGGGGGTTCGGTGCAGTTCATGAACGCCGAGTCGTCGTAACCGACCACCGAGACGTCGTCCGGGACCCGCAGTCCGCGGCGGCGCGCGGCCCGCACGGCGCCGAGCGCGATGGGGTCGCTGGCGCAGATGATCCCGGTGACACCCCGGTCGAGCAGCCGGGCGGTGGCCGCCTGGCCGCCCTCCAGGGAGAACATCGCCCGCACCACGTACTCGTCCGGCAGTTCGGCGCCGGCCGCCCTGGCCATGGCGCGCGCCGTGGCGAGCTTGCGCTGCGAGGGCACGTGGTCGGCGGGGCCCAGGGCGAGCCCGATGCGCTCGTGGCCCAGCGAGGAGAGGTGGCGCCAGGCCTGCTCCACCGCCACGGAGTCGTCGCACGAGACGGCGGGGAAGCCCATGTCCTCTATGGCGGCGTTGATGAGCACGACCGGGATGTTGCGGTCGGCGAGCACCTCGTAGTGCTCGTGCGGGGCGTTGGCCTGCGCGTACAGGCCGCCCGCGAAGACCACGCCGGAGACCTGCTGCTGGAGCAGCAGCTCCACGTAGTCCGCCTCCGAGACCCCGCCCTTGGTCTGCGTGCACAGCACCGGGGTCA
The DNA here is from genome assembly GCF_055592085.1 of Streptomyces sp. NPDC041135. Taxonomy (NCBI): domain Bacteria; kingdom Bacillati; phylum Actinomycetota; class Actinomycetes; order Kitasatosporales; family Streptomycetaceae; genus Streptomyces; species Streptomyces sp. NPDC041135. Next base: position 152,633 of record NZ_JBVIYZ010000007.1, on the reverse strand, counting down.
GTCCCTGCTGGGCGAGCGCCCCGCCGATGGCTTCCGCGAAGGCCGGGAAGATCGGGTTCTGCAGCTCCGGCAGTACCAGGCCGACCAGACGGGCGCGTTCGCCCCGCAGCTGCGTGGGTCGTTCGTAGCCCAGTACGTCGAGCGCGGTGAGCACCGCCTGGCGGGTGGCCTCGGACACCCCCGGTTTGTTGTTCAGCACCCGGCTGACCGTGGCCTCGCTGACCCCGACCTTGGCGGCTACCTGAGCAAGTCGTCGCGTCATGGGCGCAAGAGTAGCGCAAGAATTTCACGCAATTTGCGCAGATCGGTGACGCGGAGACAGGCAGCGGGATCGAGGTGAGGGGTCAGCCGTTGCCGGTGAACTTCCGGGTGCGGCGGCGCAGCGCGGGCCCGACGCGGACCAGGGCCCGCTTCTCGATGCCGGTGACACGGCGCTCCACCGCGGCGAGCTGCTTGCGGGCGGCGGCCAGCTCGGCCCGCACGGCGTCCAGCTGCTCGGCCTGCTCGCCGGCGCGCTTCTCGGCGGCGGCCAGCCTGCCGCGCAGCTCCTTGGTGTCCTTCGCCTGCCTCTGCGCCTGCTCACGGGTCTTGGCGGCGCCTGCCGCGATCCGTTCCCGCAGGTGGCTGAGGCGGTACCGCAGCTGCCCGTCGTCCGAGCCGTCCCAGACCGGCATCGACGCGGGCAGCTCCAGGGCTGCCAGCCGGGCGTCGAAGGCGGCGCCTCCGTCGCCGTGCGTGTACGTGTTCCGCAGGCCGTTGCGGTCCAGGAAGGCGGTGATGCGCTGGAACCGCTCGCCGTGGCCTGTGATCATCGCCGAGAAGTCGGCGTCCTCGTACAGCTCGCGCGGGTCGGTGCCGGCGGGCAGTCCGGCGATCGGGCGGTGCGGGATGTCGAAGTACCGGCACAGCTCCAGGGTGCGCGAGTCATGGGTGAGCACCACGCTCGGGGTGCCGGCCAGCAGGGCGGCGACGTTGCCGTGGATCCGGGTGCCGTAGGCGAAGTCGTAGCCGCGCAGCTCGTCGATCCAGGTCGCCGGGTCGAGCGGCATGCGCACCTTGTTCTCGCGCAGCAGGGCGTGACTGAGGTGCTGCGGGAAGGGGTCCTCGACGCCCGACTCGGGGGTGGTGTCGCCCCACAGCAGCAGCTCCGCGTCGACGGTGTTCTGCGCGTAGTAGGTCAGGTTCGGGTAGTGCTCCCAGGCGTGCCGGGCGATGCCGGCGACGTCGCCGACGGGTATCGCGTCCGGCGAGAGGTTGATGGCGACGCGCGAGCCGGCCGACAGCTCGGCGGGGCGGATGTCCGGGAACGCGGCGCCGTACAGGAACATCGACGGGCAGCCGATGATGTCGACGTCAGCGAAGCCCAGGCCCTTCAGGTAGCCGGCGGTCAGTTCGCCGCGGACGCCGATGGACGCCGAGCGGTCGAGGACCGCGGACGCGAAGCGCTTGACCGAGTCCGCCATCGGGTCCAGCCAGGAGGTGTCGTAGTCGGCGGGGGCCTGCGCGCCGACGCCGAGGACGACCACCGGGATGGTCAGCTGCTCGATCAGGGTCGACAACCGGTCGAGCGAGGCCTGGAAAGCAGGCCGGAACGCGTTGGCGAGCGGCACGACGAACACGTCGTACCGCTCGTTGATCTCGGCGGCGCGGCGCGCCGAGGGGTCGGTGCGGATGCCGTTCGACGTGACCTCCGTGTCCGGCGTCGTCAGCATCTTGTGCGCGGAGTCGCTGAAGAGCAGATTGCCGGTGTTCGTCCCGATCAGATCCTGCTGGATGAACTCGGTGGGACCGGCGACGCGGAACGGGCTCTTCCCGGAGCGGATCAGGATGCGCTTCACGACATTCCCTGGGGACGGAGGGGCTCGGCGGCGCTGCGACCGGCAACCGATCGAACGCATGAGTGAACGAACACTATAGGGAGGTAAGTGCATAGTGAAGGGAGTGTCGGAAAACGGTGTGAGTAAGGCAAGAGAGTGAGGGGACGATGAGGGGTGGAGGGGGCAAAAGGCATTCACCGGGCGGGGCTTCTTACGCTCGTCGCGCACGGGATGTGCATGGGACGCGGGCGCGTCTTAGGGTCCTGAGCGCATGAGCAGCTTTCTCCATCGGCCGCGGCTGGCCGCCGACGCACTGTCGCGCGCCCTCGCCGCGCGGTTCCCCCGGGCGCGCCCGGAGCGGGCGGTCACGCCCGCCGGGGTCGAGGTGATCGGGGTGTGCGTGGAGCGCGGGGAGGTCCGCGAGGTGTGGGAGGAGTGGCGCGGCAGGCATGCCGAGACGGGCTGGTGGCCGTACGTCACGCTGCTGTCCCCGGACGACGTGGCTCGCAACGGCCGGCACCGGGGCGTCGACGCGGACGCCCTGGAGGAACTGGCGGCCGAGGTGGTGTGCCAGGACCACGACGCACGCGCGGCGTCCGTGGTGGTGTCGAGCTTCCGGTGGTCGCTGATCTCCGACTTCGGCGACGTGGCCGAGGAGGAGGAGCTGCGTGACGAGTACGACCCCGACCGGCTGGCACCGCGGCTGGGACCGGCGCGGACGGAACCGCTCGCCGGGGTGTCGCGGTGGGGGACCGGTGACGAGGACGTCTTCCGGGGGCGCCGCCGACGGTGGATCAACTTCGTACCCGCGCGGGGCGGCCACGAGGTGCCCGTGGTGCTGCCCCGCCTGATCGGCACGGGCAACTGGTTCGGGCACGGCGACCGGGTCCTGACCCCCGCCGACGACGCCGCCCTGCTCCGGCGCTGGCACGAACGCTGGGGCGCCGAGCTCTTCCTCTCGGTGGGCGCCTACCTCGAGCTGGTCGTCGACAGGCCCCCGCTGGAGCCCCGGGACGCCGCGCGGGCCGCCACGGAGCTGATGGGCTACTGCGACGACACGGTGCAGGACGCGCGCGGCGCCGGTGACGGCATGGCGCGCTCGACCGTGTGGTCACTGTGGTGGGACTGACGGGCGAGGCCGGCCACCCTCCCGGGTGCGCGGGAACCCTGGGGCAGGCCCTCGCTGTCAGTGGTGGCTGAGAGGCTGGTACGCATGGACAAGGATGAGGAGCTGCTCCGCGGCCGGGTCTACGGCCAGGACCACGACGACCCCAACCCCGGCCCGCGGCCCGGCCGGACCTACGTCGAACTGGTCGGCGGGCCGCTGGACGGCCTGCTGCTCGACATCACCGGGCGGCGGCTCGACGAGTTCGGCACCGGTGTCGCCCTGGAGACCGAGCTGGGCCGGTTCGGCGCGGGCGGCAGGGCGATGTACGGCCCGAGACCGGGGGACCCGCGCCGCTTCGACTGGTCCGGGGACTCGCCCTGACCCGCACCGTGGGGCGTGCGGGCCGGAGGTCCGGGGCGGTCGTGCGGGCAGCCGCGGCGCGGGTCAGGGGGTGAAGACCTCGTCCAGCCGGTCGATGGCCCCGTCGGCACCGAGGTGGTACTTGAAGACCAGTCCGCTGTTGGGATGCGCCTCCAGCCAGTCGAGGAACTCCTGCACACCGATGTGCTGGTTCTCCGTGCTCTCCACCACGGGGTTGGTGGCGGTGACGTACGCGGCCTGGTCCATGGGCAGGTAGGTCTCCTTGCCCACGGTGACGAAGGGCGCGCCGTCGGAGTCGGCCGGTGCGCAGCCCCAGTTGCCGTACTTGACGATCAGGCTGAGGGACCCGCCCTCGGGGGTGTAGCGGTAGACCGCGATCTCGTCGGGGGAGATGGGCATCTTGTGGTCGCAGTCGTCGCCGTCCGAGCCGTCCGAGCCGTCCGCGCCGTCCGAGGCGGCGGGCTCGGCGGGAGCCGGGGTCGCGGAACCGGCCGAAGGGGCCGACGACTTGGCGCCGCCCGCGGGCGCCTTGGGGGTGCCGGCCGGCTTGGCGCCCGCCGTGGCGGAACCGGCGCCGGTGGCGTCGGAGGCCGGCTCGGCCGTCGCCGAGTGGCCGGCCGTCGGGGCGGACGCGACGTCGCCGTCTCCGTTGCAGGCAGTGAGCGCCAGCGCCAGCACGGCGACGACCGACGCGCTGGTCACGGTCGTACGGAGAGCGGCGCCGGGTCTGCGACGTGTGGTGCGGACTGCTGCCATGGTGTTCTCGATCCCTTCGGCGGGCGCGGCCCGGGTCGGGCCGCTGTCTGTCGCAGTCAGGGACGACTTCAGGCCAGGCGCCGTTGCGGCGGACGGCGGTCGTTGCCGAGTCGTGACAGCACCGCTCGCCACCTGGGCCGGCCAGTACGGCAGTCGGTCCAGTCGGTACGGCAGCCAGTACGGCAGCCGGTTCAAAAAAGTGCGGCCGGGATGTCGAGAACGCGTGACCGGCTCCGTCCCCGCGGTGAACGTGACCAGAATGGGTCGCACCAGCACCGAGGAGAACCACCATGGCCAAGTACCTGCTGCTCAAGCACTACCGTGGCGCCCCCGCCTGCCTCAACGACGTGCCCATGGACCAGTGGACGCCGGAGGAGATCTCGGCGCACGTGACGTACATGCGGGACTTCGCCGCCCGGCTCGAGGCGACCGGCGAGTTCGTCGACGGCCAGGGACTCGCCCCCGAGGGGACGTGGGTCCGCTACGACGGCGAGGGGCGCCCGCCCGTGACCGACGGACCGTTCGCCGAGACCAAGGACCTCATCGCCGGCTGGATGGTGATCGACGTCGACAGCTACGACCGTGCCGTCGAGCTGGCCGGCGAGCTGTCGGCCGCCCCCGGAGCGGGCGGGAAGCCGATCCACGAGTGGCTCGAACTGCGCCCGATCATGGCCGCGCCGCCCACCGTCCCCGGGTGCCCCCACCAGTGAACGAGGCACTGCTGCGCGGCCTCACACCGAGCGTGCTCGCGATCCTCGTCCGCCGCGGAGCCGACTTCGCGGCGGCCGAGGACGCCGTACAGGACGCGCTCGTCGAGGCGGTCCGCGTCTGGCCGGACGACCCGCCGCGGGACGCCAAGGGCTGGCTGGTCACCGTGGCCTGGCGCCGCTTCCTCGACGCGACCCGGGCGGACACCGCCCGCCGCCGGCGCGAGGACCGCGCCGACGGGGAACCGGCGCCGGGACCCGCGCCCGCGGCCGACGACACGCTCCAGCTGTACTTCCTGTGCGCCCACCCCTCGCTGACCCCGTCCTCCGCCGTCGCGCTCACCCTGCGCGCCGTCGGCGGACTGACCACCCGCCAGATCGCGCGGGCCTACCTGGTGCCCGAGGCGACCATGGCGCAGCGCATCAGCCGCGCCAAGCGCACCGTCTCCGGCGTGCGCTTCGACCAGCCCGGCGACGTCGCCACCGTGCTGCGCGTCCTCTACCTGGTCTTCAACGAGGGCTACTCCGGTGACGTCGACCTCGCCGCCGAGGCCATCCGCCTCACCCGGCAGCTCGCGGCGGCGATCGACCACCCCGAGGTCGCGGGGCTGCTCGCCCTGATGCTGCTCCACCACGCCCGGCGCCCCTCCCGGACCGCGCCGGACGGCAGCCTGGTACCGCTCGCCGAGCAGGACCGCGGCCGGTGGGACACCGGGGCCATCGCCGAGGGCGTCACGATCCTCCGGACGGCCCTCGCCCGCGACCGGCTGGGGGAGTACCAGGCCCAGGCCGCCGTCGCGGCACTGCACGCCGACGCGCCCACCGCCGAGGAGACCGACTGGGTGCAGATCGTCGAGTGGTATGACGAACTGGTCCGCCTGACCGGCAGCCCGGTCGTCCGGCTCAACCGCGCGGTGGCCGTCGGCGAGGCCGACGGGCCGCGCGCCGGACTGGCCGCGCTCGCGGCGCTCGACGACTCACTGCCCCGGTACACCGCGGCGGCGGCCTATCTGCACGAGCGCGACGGCGACCTCGCGAGGGCGGCACGGCTGTACGCCGAGGCGGCCCGCGAGGCACCCAGTCTCGCCGAGCGCGACTACCTGACGCGGCAGGCCGCCCGCCTCAACACCCGGCGGGGACACTGACGGCCCGCGCCCGCGTCCGCGCCCGCGTGCTTCAGGAGGCGGCGCCGGTCAGGGCGAGGAACTCGCCGCGGGTGCGGGCGTCGGAACGCAGCAGGCCCAGCAGTGTGGAGGTCATGGTGCTGGAACCGGTGGCCTGGACGCCGCGCAGCGTCATGCAGGAGTGCTCGGCCTCGATCACCACGCCGACGCCCTTGGGGTCGAGGTGGGTCTGCAGCCAGTCGGCGACCTGCTTGGTCAGGCGTTCCTGCACCTGGGGGCGGCAGGCGAAGTGCTCGACGACGCGGGCCAGCTTGGACAGGCCCAGGATGCGGGCGCCGGGAAGGTAGCCGACGTGGGCGGTGCCGACGAAGGGCAGCAGGTGGTGCTCGCACACCGACCGGACGGGGATGCGGCGGGCCAGCACCAGTTCGTCGTAGCCCTCGTCGTTGGGGAAGGTGGTCAGATCGAAGGGGCGCGGGCTGAACAGCTCGGCGTAGGCGCGGGCCATCCGTCCCGGTGTGCCGCGCAGGCTCTCCGAATCCGTCGAGATGCCCAGTGCGCCGAGGAACCGGCCGGCCGCTTCCTCGGCCGCGGCCAGGTCGACACCCCCCGGACTGTGGACGACCCGGAGGGCGGCGGGCCGCGCCGGTACGGCCTCCTGCGCGGTGGCGTCCAGAGCCATGGCGGCCTCCTCGCTCTGTCGTGACCAACGATTGCCGTGACCAACGATTCCTGATTTCACCAACCATTCTTGGTCTTATTCGAGGGGCGCGTCAAGAACCGCAGCAAAAGCACCTGCGGAGAAGGCTTGCGCCCATACGGGTGGGAGTTACGGTGGTGTCGTGGCATTGGATCCGATCGAGCCTGCCGACGCGGACGACACCGCGATCGACTCCCTCAGCGTGCTGAGCGAGGACTCCCGGCGGCGCATGTTCGCCTTCGTCCGCCGCTCCCGCCGCGCCGTCACCCGCGACGAGGCCGCCGCGAGCGTCGGCATCTCGCGCAAGCTCGCCGCCTTCCACCTCGACAAGCTCGTCGACGCCGGGCTGCTGCGCGCCCGCTACGAGACGCCCGGCGGCATCCGCAAGGTCGGCCGGCAGCCGAAGGTCTACGAGCCCACCGACACCCAGATCACCGTCAGCATCCCCGACCGGCGCCACGAACTCCTGGCGGACCTCCTCCTCGACGCCGTCCTCGCCGAAGGCGCCGACGAGACCGCCGCCCAGGCGGCCCTGCGGACCGCCGGCCGGCGCGGCCGGGAACTGGGCGAGGCCGCGCGGCGGGAGGTCCGCCCCGGCCGCCTCGGCCCCGAGCGGGGACTGACCGTCTGCGAGCGCCTTTTCGACCGCTACGGCTACGAGCCCGTCCGGGAGACCCCCGCCCGGCTGCGGCTGCGCAACTGCCCCTTCCACCCCCTGGCCGCACGAGCCCCCGCGCTGGTGTGCGGCATGAACCACGCCTTCCTCAGCGGATGCCTCAGCGGCCTGGAGGTCAACGGCGTCGAAGCCGTGCTGGCACCGGAGCCTGGGGAATGCTGCGTCCGGCTCGCCCCGAGCGGTGACCGTCATGACGATAAGCCCGAGAAGCCCGAGAAGCCCGAGCAGGCCTGACACGCCGCGCCCCACGCCGCCCGGCAGGGTGCCCGGCGCGCCGCCCGGGACGTCCCCGGCGGCCGGCCCGCGCGGTCCCCCACTCCGCGGAGCCGCCCACGCCCCCGTCCCGCTCCCGGGACCGCGCACGGGCGCCCACGCGTCACCCACCGGTGCTCGGCCGCGCCGCCGAGCTGGGGGAAACACCCGTTCCGGCTTTCCGACCGGGGGTTCTCACCATGTCGATCAAACGCATCACGAACCGTTCCGCCCCGTCCGCCACCTCCACCCCGTCCGCGGAACCGGCAGCGCGTCCCGCCGCGCCCGCCGCATCCGCCGCGCCCACGGTGACCGCCGCCGACTGCGGCCTGCTGCTGATCAGACTGACCTTCGGCCTGCTGATGGCCGCCCATGGAGCCCAGAAGGTCTTCGGCCTGTTCGGGGGCGACGGGCTCACGGCGACCGGCCGGGGGTTCGCCGCTCTCGGCTATCACCCGGGCAAGGTCTTCGCGGTGATCGGAGGCCTGTCCGAACTGCTGGGCGGCCTCGGTCTCGCCCTCGGCCTGCTGACCCCGCTCGCGGCCGCCGCCCTCATCGGGGTGATGATCAACGCGATGGTCTCGGTCACCGCGTCCCACGGCCTGTGGGAGACGCACGGTGGTGTGGAGTACAGCGTCTGCATCGCTGTCGTCGCGCTGGCCATCGCCGCCACAGGTCCCGGCGGAGTGGCCGTCGACCGGCTGTTCCCCTGGGGCGCCGGCGGCTGGAGATCGGCGGGCCTCGCCCTTGCCTTGGGAGGCATCGGTGCGGCGATCACGCTCGGTCTCTAGCCGCGACCGGTACACCGGGCGGCTGGCGGACCCGTGAGCCCACGCGGGCGGGCGGCGGCCCGGTCCGGGCGCCGGGCGCGCCGCCCGCCGTCGCCGCGCCCGGTCAGAGATCCACCGTGACGCCCCAGCCGCGGGCGCGGGCGACGTCGTGGGCGACCCGGGCCGCGGCCACGTCGAGGGCGGCGTGGCCGGTGGACTTGAAGACGGTGAGGGCGGTGGTGTCGCCGGCGCGCCCCGGGTGGTCACCACCGAGGACGGAGCCGAGGAGGTGCACCGCCCGCCCGGGGCCGAGCGCCCGCAGTTCATGGGCGCCGGCGGGCGGCGGGCAGGCGGCGGCGCCGGACCACTCGGCGAACAGGACGCCGTCCTCCACGGTGGCCGCGTCCAGTTCGGGCCCGCGGGAGCCGCCGACCGAACTGACATGGGCGCCCGGGGGGAGCCAGTCCCGGCGGACGACGGGAGCGGCGGCGTCCGTGCAGCAGAACACCACGTCGGCCCCGCGTACCGCGTCCTCGATGCCGGTGACCGCGCTCGCCCCGGGATGCGCCGCGGCCGCCTCTTGCGCGCGCCGCGGGTCGCGGCCGGCGACGACCACCTCCGCGTCCGGCCGTACGACCGCGAGCAGGGCCAGCTGGGCGCGGGCCTGGGCACCGGTGCCGACCACCGCGACCCGGCCGAGGCCGGGCCGGGCCGCCAGGGCCAGCGCGCTGTGGGTGGCGGAGGCCGCGGTCCGCACCTCCGTCAGCGACTGCGCGTCCATGACGGACAGCGTCCGGCCGTCGCGCTCGTCGAACAACGCCACCAGGCCCCGGTGCGAGCCGCGCCCCGGTCTGAGCGGGTCGGCCGTCACCGTCACCAGCTTGGCGGCCAGCCCCAGGCCGGGCACATGGCCGGGCATCGCGCCGAGCAGTCCGGCCGGGGTGAACGCGGCGATGCGCGGGGGAGCGGAGACCTCGTCACGGGCGACGGCGACGAGTGCGCGGGCCACCGCGTCCATCACGGCGGCCGGTTCCAGCGCGGCGGCCGTCCTCGCGCGGTCCAGGACCAGGACGCCGCTCATCCGCCGGCCTGCCGGGCCCCGGCCGAAGGCGCGGTCAGGGCGGCCGCCAGGTCGTCCGTGGCGGCACGCAACCGGCGCTCCAGCTCGGCCAGTCGCGGCGCGTCGCACTCCGCCTCCGGGCCGACGACGGTCAGCGCGCAGACCGGCGCGCCCGGACCGGGCACCACCGCCCGGCTGACCGAGGTGACCAGCTTTTCGTTGCGGCCGCGCTCCACCGCGACGCCGGTCCGCCGGACCTCGGTGAGTTCGCGGGTGAGGGCCTCCCGGCCGCCGTCGCCGTCACCCTCGGGCAGCTGCCCCAACCACCGTTCCCACAGGTCCGGTTCGAGCGCGGCGACCAGGGCCAGCGGTCCCGCGAACCGGCGCAGCGGGAGCAACTCGCCCCGCAAGTGGCTGATCATGGCGAGCCGTTCGGGTCTGACGACGTCGACGACCCGGGCGCCGCCCTCCTCCAGCACTTGGAGGTTGACCATCATGGCGGTCGCGGCGGACAGCCGTTCCATGACCGGACGGGCCAGCGCCGTCAGCGAGTTGCCCGCCGCCGACGCGGACATCCGCAGCACGGCGGCGCCCGGCAGATAGCGGTCACCGGCCCGCAGCACCCAGCCGCGCCGGACGAGGTCCAGCAGGATGCGGTAGGCGGTGGCGCGGTGCAGACCGACCTCGGCGGCGAGATCCGTGAGCCGGACCGGGTGCGGCGCGCGGGAGACGGCCTCGACCAGATCGAGCGCCTTGTCCACGGCCGACCTGGCACCTGTCGCCCCCGCACCGACCGCCTCGGACGTACCGACCGCGTCAGACATGGCGAACGCGCCCCCTCTTCCTCTTCCGTTCCCCGGCCCCGGGTCCTCGGTTACTCGTTGCGGTGACGTACGCAGGCTGGAGTACAGTACCGGCACTTTCAACACACGATACAGCTGTTACGTACAGCGCAACAGCGTGACCGGCAGAGGTGGCCATGACCGACGAATCCCCGGGTGCCCGCACCCCCTGGGCGCCGCCGCCCGCAGGAGCGGTCACGGTCTACCGCGGCGCCACCCTGTTCGACGGCACCGGCAGTCCGCCACGGCCCGGCACCACGATCGTCACCGACGGCGCCACCCTCCACACCGTGACCGGGGACGGCGACCCGCTGCCCGCGCTCGCCGCCGACGCCCCGCAGGTCGACCTGGACGGCCGCTTCGTCGTCCCCGGCCTGATCGACACCCATCAGCATCTGGCCACCCCACCCGACCGGCCCGTCGCCGAAGCCGTCCTCGCACGCCTGGTCCACAGCGGCGTCACCGCCGTCCGCGACATGGCCGACGACCTGCGGCAGATCGGCGACCTCGCCCGGGCCACCCTGGTGGGCGAGATCCCCGGCCCCGACATCCACTACGCCGCCCTCATGGCCGGGCCCACCTTCTTCGACGACCCGCGCACCCACCAGGTCTGCCAGGGCGCCGAGCCCGGCGCCGTGCCCTGGATGCAGGCGATCACCCCGGACACCGACCTGCCCCTCGCCGTCGCCCTCGCCCGCGGCACCCACGCCGCCGCCCTCAAGGTCTACGCGAACCTGGACGCCGCGACCGTCGCCGCCATCACCGCCGAAGCCCACCGCCAGGGCGTCCCCGTCTGGGCCCACGCCGCCGTCTTCCCGGCCGCGCCCGGCCAGGTCGTCGAGGCGGGCGTCGACAGCGTCTCGCACGTCACCCTCCTCGCCTTCGAGGACTGCGACGAACCGCTGACCGGGTACGGGACGAAACCCTCCGTCGACCACCGCAGGTTCACCGGGGGCGACAACGCGGCGCTGGCCGCGCTCTTCGCCGCGATGCGCGCCCGCGGCACCGTTCTCGACGCCACCGCGTCCATGTGGGACAGCGACGAGCTGCGCGGCGGCACCGCGGAGTCACGTGAACGCGCCCGCGTCCAGATCGAACTCGCCGCCGCCGTCACGGCTCAGGCCCACCGCGCCGGAGTCGACATCTGCACGGGCACCGATCACGAGACCGCTCCCGACGCGCCCTTCCCCGCCCTCTACGACGAACTCGCCTTCCTCGTCGACCGGTGCGCCGTCCCCGCCGCCGACGTACTGCGCTCGGCCACCCTCATCGGCGCCCGCGCCGCCGGCGCCGAGGCACTGATGGGCAGCGTCGAACCCGGCAAGCTCGCCAACTTCGCCGTCCTGGACGAGAACCCCCTCCAGGACATCGCCAACCTGCGCACCCTCACCCTCACCGTCAAGCGCGGCCACCGCTTCGAGCGCGCCGCATTCGAGAAGGCAGGGCGATGAACCCCACCGAGACAGCCCCCGGCACCGCCACCGCCGACACCGCCGCCGGGGGGACGGCCACACCCCTGATCGTCAACGCCCTGGGACAGCTCGACAATCCCAACGCGCCCGCCTCGGCCGAGGCCGCCGCCCAGCTCAACCCCTCCAGCGACCAGCTCACCATCGACGCCCGCGCGATCGCCGACGCCCACGCCTCGGGCCTGACCGCCGTCAACGTCACCCTCGGCTACACCATGGGCGACCTGCCGCCCTACGAGCACACGATGGACGAGATAGCCGTCTGGGACGCGCTCATCGACACCCACCGCGCCGACCTGCTCAAGGTCCGCACCGTCGCCGACATCCACCGGGCCCGCCGCGAGCGCCGTATCGGCGTCGTCTACGGCTTCCAGAACGCCGTCGCCGTCGGCGAGGATCCCGCCCTCGTCGGCGCCCGCGTCGCCACCTTCGCCCGCGCGGGCGTACGCGTCGTCCAGCTCACCTACAACCAGGCCAACCACCTCGGCGACGGTTCCATGGCCGCCGCCAACCGCGCCCTGACCCCCTTCGGCCACCAGGTGGTCGAGGCCCTGAACGACCATCACCTGATGGTGGACCTCTCCCACAGCGGCGAGAACACCTGCCTGGCCGCGGCCCGGCACTCACGGCAGCCCGTGTCCGTCAACCACACCGGCTGCCGCGCCCTGGCCGACCTGCCCCGCAACAAGACCGACGAGGAACTGCGCCTGGTCGCCTCCCGGGGCGGCTTCGTCGGCATCTACTTCATGCCGTTCCTCAGCCTCTCCGGGCACGCCACCGCCGCGGACGTCGTCGACCACATCGTCCACGCCGTCGACGTCTGCGGCGAGGACCACGTGGGCATCGGCACCGACGGCCCGGTCACCGCCGTCGACGACCTCGACGCCTACCGCGCCACCCTCGCCGAACACGTCGCCGCCCGCCGCGACGCGGGCGTCGGCGCGGTCGGCGAACGCGCCGACACCTACCCGTTCGTCGTCGACCTGCGAGGCGTCGACCAGTTCCGCGACCTGATCCGGCTGCTGGAGAAGCGCGGCTACCGCTCGGAGCGGATAGCCAAGATCCTCGGCCGCAACTTCCTGGACTACGCGGGCCGCGTCTGGACGGCCTGACGGGCGAAGCCGGCCAGCGTGCGGAAGTCGTTCTCCCGCAGGCCCACCCGAGGGTCGACCTGGTGCAGGAGTGCGGCCCCTCGAGACAGGGTGCTGCCGGCCACGGCCCGCCGGCGTACCCACTGCGGCCTCAGCGGTGACCCAGTACGTTGACCACCCGCCCGCTGGGGTCGCGGACGAAGAACCGTCGCACGCCCCACTCCTCGTCCTGCAAGGGGTGGATGATCTCCGCGCCGCTCGCCCGCACGACCGCATAGGCCGCGTCCACGTCGTCCACCTCGACACTCAGGTCGGGGGCGACGGGCGCGGTCTTGTCCCTGGTCATGACGCTGATCTGGGCGGCCGGAGCGGACGGGGACGCGAGAGTCATGATCCAGCCGTGGTTCATGACCTCCTCGAAGCCCAGCAGCCCGTAGAACTCCCGGCTCGCCTGCGCGGCATCCGAGTGAATGTGGGGAACGACACGGCGAACGGCCATCGACGACTCCGAACGAGAGGGAAAGCGGCTCTGCTTGTCTTCCCAGGAGTACTCCTACGACACGTCGACCGCCGCACCCCACGCTGTCGGGTCGCGGCCCTAGCGGGGCGGTTCCGCGTTCGTCAGGTCGACGTCGGCGAAGAGGGCGAGCATCCGGTTCAGTACGCGGACGCACGCGGTGACGTCGCTGTCGGTGAGGTCGCCGGCCGCCTGGCGGAGCAGGGCGTGTTCGCGGGTGGTCACGGCGGTGATCGCGGCGCGCCCGTCGTCGGTCAGCCGGATCAGTGAGGAGCGCTGGTGCGCGGGGTTGGGGATGCTCTCCACGAGATGCGCCGCGGCGGCGTCGTTGACCATCCGCTGCACGAACTGGCGGCTCAGCGACTGGGCGCGGCCCATCTGCGGGACGGTCATCGGCCCGTGCTCGCGCAGCAGGTCCAGCACGGCGCGTACGCCGACGGAGAGCCCCTGGGCGGACTCCTGCTCGATCTTGCGCTGGACGCGCCGGTAGAGCGGTCCGACGAGGGCGAAGACCTCCATCAGCCGGTCCGGGATCTCGTCGGGGGAGAGGCGGCGATCGGTCTCGGTCACCCCACCATCATGACACCTCGGTTGCCATGCCGATGGGCAATATGACACCTTGGTTGTCATGACTGAGATCTCGGGCCTCGCCCCGCACGCCGTCGCCTCCTCGCCCGCTACGGCCACCTTCCCCTCCCAGGACGGCCCGCTCGCCTACCGTGACGCCGGGCCGCGTGACGGTCGTCCGCTGGTGCTGCTGCACAGCGGCTTCGTCGACCACACCCAGTTCGACGACCTCGTGCCCGGCCTGGTCGCGCACGGCTACCGGGTCATCGCCCCCGACGCCCGCGGCCACGGCTGGTCCGCCAACGCGAGCAGGCCCTTCCGGCAGACCGACGACCTGGCCGCCCTGCTGCGCCACCTGGATCTCGGTGCCCCGGCCGTCCTGGCCGGCGTCTCGATGGGCGCGCTCATCGCCGTCGACACCGCTCTCGAACACCCCGACCTGGTACGGGCCCTCGTCGTCAGCGGCCGCGGGATCGGCGAACCCGACCTCGGCGACCCGTGGTCCGCGGCGCGCCTGCGGGCCCAGAGCGACGCGCTCACCGCCGGTGACATCCCCGGCTGGCTGCACGAGTTCGCCCGGTGGGCCACGGGTCCCCGCCGCACCCTCGACGACCTGGACCCCGACATGGTGCGCCACATCAAGGAGATGGCGCTGCGCACCCTGATGAAGCACGCGCCGGGAGAAGCCGACGTCACGGTCGCCGTCGACGACGTGGCCTCCCGCGCCAAGGACATCGCCGTGCCGGTCCTGGCCGTCAACGGCGCCCACGACACCCGCGGTTGCCTCGACAGCGTCACCGCCCTGATGGCCGCCGTGCCCAACGGCCGCAGCGTGCTGCTGGACGACGCGGGCCACTACACGGCGATGGAGCGACCGGAGGAGTTCACCCGGCTCCTCGTGGACTTCCTGCGCGAGATCGAGGCCGAGGGCAGCCGCTGAACGCGCCGGCCCGAGCCGCGGCGCGTACCGGCCGTCCGTTGTCACCACGGACACTGGTGATTCTGCCGATGGCGGCCGCGCCGGGCCGTATGAGGCTGACCGGGACAGGCACCCCACGTCCCCGCATCCTCATCAGGAGGACCCATGCGTTGTCGTCCCCCGCGCCGGCTTCTCGGTCTTCTCGCCGCCGCCACGGTCGCGTTCACCCTGTTCTCCTCCGCGCCGACGGCCGCCGCCGACCCCGCGGCAACCCCGGTCGCCCGGACCGCCGACGCGGCCGCTCAGTCCCTCGCCACCAGCACGCCGGTCGTCTTCGTCCACGGCTACACCGGCAACGCCTCCAACTGGGTCACCGCCATGAGCGTCTTCCAGTTGAACGGCTGGTCCAGCTCCAAGCTCTTCGCCTACGAGTACGACTCCTACGGCAACAACGTCACCAACGCCCAAGGTCTGGCCGCCTTCGTCAACAACGTCAAGGCGCGGACCGGCGCGAGCAAGGTGGCCATCGTCAACCACTCCATGGGCGGCCTGGTCAGCCAGTACTACCTGAAGGTGCTCGGCGGCAACACCAGTGTCAGCCACCTCGCCTCCATCGCCGGCGCCAACCACGGCACCACCTACGCCGGCGCCTGCCTGATCTACACCACCTGCCAGCAGATGTACCCCGGCTCGTCGTTCATCGCCCAGATCACCTCGGGCGACGAGACACCCGGCAGCACCAAGTACGCCACCTGGTACTCGGCGTGCGACGGCATCATCCTGCCGTACACCAGCACCCGCCTCGACGGCGCCGTGAACAACAACGTCGCCTGCCAGAACCACATCGGCTACCTGACGGACACCGTCGTACTGGGCGCGGTCGCCCGCTTCATCGCCTCCTGACACCCCCCGGGCGAAGGCGCGAGGGCCGGACGGAGTGCTCCAGCGCTCATGTCCGGCCTCACCGCGCTCCGGCCTGATGCGGCCGGTGTCAGTGGCGGCTGCCAGGATGAGGCCCATGACGATCAACTCGGTGGCCCGGCACGACGTGAGCGGGCAACGGACAGCGGCGGCCCTGGACGGCATCGAGCGGCGAACCCGCGGTCACTGGCACGCGATGCGCTACGACTGTTACTCCGACGCGAGCCTCCTGGCGATGCGCGACGACTGCCTCGACAACGTCGCCGCCCGCACCGTGACGGATCCTCAGCTCGGTGCCGGCGCCTCGTCGCACACCGTCCTGCTGACCGCCGCGGAATGCGCCCTCGGATACCTGGAACTCGGCTGCTATCCGAACGGCGACCAGGAAATCCGCTTCCCGCTCGTCGACGAGGTCATCAGCAGCGAGGACACGGACTTCGCAGCCGTCGTGGAGCACGCGTCCACCGCCGGGGACTGGCTGGACGCGTTCGCGCTGTGCGTGATCAGCGGCCTGGTCCGGGAACCGGACCGCGTCGTCGGCCTGCTGCTGCGCGGCCATGCCGCCACGATCAACGACGGGCTGCCGCACTCGAAGCTGAAGTCGCGGTCCGACCCGGCCGAACTCGCGGAGATGGACACCCTCGCCTGCTATCTGACCCGGTCGCGCGGACATCTGCCCCGGGACTGGCCGGCGGTTGCCCTGTGCATGCCGGAGGTCGACGAGCGCCTCGACGCCGCGCTCCGCCTGAACGCCATCGGCACGCTGACACCCGACCAGCGGCTCCTGCGCGTGCTACTCGAAGACAACCAGAGCGCCTTCGAACAGGCTCTGGCGCACCGGCTCGCGCAGTACCGCGACAGCGCACCCGCCGACGCGGCGCCCCGGACCCTGCTGCCCCACAGGACGATCGCCCTGTGCGCCCTGGCCGTCCAGGTGCACGGCTGGGACCTGCGCGTCCGGTCCGCCTACCTGCCGCAGACCTTGCTGGGCACCCCGGAGGGCGCGGGCGCCCCGCCGGTCAGCGGCTGAGCCGGCCCTGGACGCGGACGCGGTGCACGGGGTGAGGACCGCGCCGTCACTCCGTGCTCACTCCGGTTCCTGCAGGAGCCGAGTGGCGAGCCGGTAGGCGACGGTGACGTCGTGATACTCCTGCCCGGCCACGACCCGGTCGGGCAGGTGGGCACGGTCGCTGCGGCTCGTCGATTCCCGCTCACCGGTACCGGGGAAGCGGACGTCCGTCGAGGGTTGTGCCGCGAAGCGCAGACGCTCGGCGCGGACCGTGGAGTCGAACGACACGTCCCACACCGGGTTCTCCGCGTCCGCACCCGCCGTTCAGGGAGGTTCCTCGGCCCTCCTGGTTCCCTTCGCCTCCTTGGCTCCCTGAGCCGCCTTGCGCTCCTTGGCCTCCTCGGGAGTCCGGCGGCGCACGGGCCGTGGCGGCAGCTTCCCGTCCTCCGAACGCACCCGGCGCGTACGGGTACCGCTCTCGCCGCTCACGGTCCGGTCCCGCTCTCGGTCCCGGACCGGCTCCGCGGGCCTGCGCGCCGCACTGCGCCCGGCCGGCTCCGTCCGGCCCGCGGTGCCGCCCGCCGCCGCGGCACGCGGGGTGCCCGTGACGGCGCCGCCGGCTTTCCGCGCCGTCCCGCCGGCCGCCTCGGCCACTCCCGAGGCCTGCTCCACCGTGCCCGCGGCGGTGTCCTCCACCACCTCACCGGCCGCCCCGGCCACCTGACCCACCTGGCCGCCCACCTCACCGGCCGCCCCGGCCACCTGACCCACCTGGCCGCCCACCTCACCGGCCGCCCCGGCCACCTGACCCACTTGGCCGCCGACCTCACCGGCCGCCCCGGCCACCTGACCCACTTGGCCGCCGACCTCACCGGCCGCCCCGGCCACCTGACCCACCTGGCCGCCCACCTCACCGGCCGCCCCGGCCACCTGACCCACCTGGCCGCCGACGTCCCCCACCACCCGCCCCGTCCCGCCACCCACGTCCCGAACAGCCCCTCCGGCCCCGCTGCCGACGTCCCGGACAGCCCCTCCGGCTCCGCTGCCGACATCCCTCGCCACCGAGCCGACGCCGCCGCCCACGTCCTCCACAGCCCGCCCGGCTCCTTGACCGACGTCGCGTACGGCGGCCCCGGCCCCTTGACCCACGTCCCGTACGGCGGCCCCCGCGCCCTGGCCGACGTCCTGGACGGCCCGCCCGGCACCCGTGCCCAGCTCGCCGATGGCCCGACGGGCACCGCCGCCCACGTCCTGTACGGCGGACCCGACGCCCCGCGCCAGCTCGTGCAGGATCTCGGGGTTGCGATCGAGCGTGGTGAGCACCCGGTTGATGATCAGCGCGACGTTGTCGAGACGCACCCTGAGCTGGGCCTGGGCCTCTACGCCCGAGATGCCCAGGTGCACCCGGCCCAGTGAGACGTCGGCGCCCACGTTCAGCTTCAGCAGGTCCAGCACCTCGGCCTGCAACGAGACGTGCGCCCGCAGGTCCTCGACGTCCAGGTCGATCTCGTCGACCTTCAGCAGAGGGACGTCGAGGAAGACGTCGGGGTTCGCGTCCCCCCTGACCCGCCCGCCGACCGGGGCGGAGGCGGGGGCGGCCAGGGGAACGGCGGGCGCCTCCGCCTCGCGGTCGTACCGTTCCGGCTCGTCGTCGTGGGAGGAGGACTCCCGGTCGTACGGCTCGGGCTCGGCGTACGCGTCGCTGTCGTAGGCGTCGAGTTCGTCGTCGTACCGGTCGTCCTCGTCGACGTGTTCCTCGTCGCTGCCGGCGTTGTCGTGCGTCACCGCGCCTCCGCGAGCTCGCCGTGTGTTCCGTCCGTTGTGATCCAGTATGGGATCAGTGGACGGTCGGCGCCGCCCGCGGCGGGCGAGGGAGTGGCCGAACGACCTCCCTCTGCCCTGGGGCGGGCTTGCTCAGGCCGCCGTCGGCAGCGCGGCCAGGCCCTGCTTGACGTGGCGGGTGACGTCGTCGGCCAGGATCTCGGTCTGGCCCTGCTCGATGCCGTTCAGCGCCTGGGCGGCGACGTCGGCGGGGTCGGACTTCTGGCCGGCCGGGATGTGACCGGCCATGTCGGTGTCCATGTATCCGACGTGCAGGGCCGAGACGGTGATGCCGCGGGGCGCCAGTTCCTCGCGGGCGGCGTCGGTCAGCGCCCAGGCGGCGGCCTTGGCCGCGGCGTAGGCCCCCAGGTCGGCGGGGTGCAGCCAGGACAGCACCGACAGGACGTTCAGTACGGCGCCGCCGCCGTTGCCCTCGATGACCGGGGCGAACGCCCGGGTGACGGCGAGCGGCCCGTAGAAGTTGGTGTCCATCTCCCGGCGCACCCCGTCCAGGTCGCCGTCGACCAGCCGGGTGGCGGTGGAGATGCCCGCGTTGTTCACCAGCAGCGTCGCGTCGGAGGCGATGCGTGCGGCGGCCCGGACCGACTCCTCGTCGGTCACGTCCAGGCGGAGCGGGACGGCGCCGGCCAGATCCACGCTCTCGGGGCGGCGGGCCGCCGCGTAGACCTTGGCTCCGCGCGCCAGGAGCTGGCCGGCCAGGTGGCGGCCCAGTCCCCGGTTGGCGCCGGTGACCACGACGACTGCGTTGTTGAGTTCCATGCTCGCTCCCTGAGGGCCGTACCCGGCGATCGGACCGCCGGGGGTCGGGGCTGATTGCTTAGATTACGACTGACATCTAACGAGAGCATAGAATAGATGGCAAGCGACATCCAAACGGGAGGTGGGCGATGGGCCGGGTATCGCAGACGCAGGCGCAGGAGAACCGCAGGCGGGTCGTGGAGACCGCCTCCCGGCTCTTCCGCGAGCAGGGCACCCATGTCAGCGTCGCCGACCTCATGAAGGCCGCCGGGCTGACCCATGGCGGTTTCTACAAGCAGTTCGCCTCCAAGGAGGCACTCGTCGACGAGGCCATCGCGCACGCCTTCGGTGAGCTCGCCCGCTCGCACGCGTCCGGGGCCGAGCGGCAGGCCGGGCAACGCCGGACCGCTCAGCGGGAGTTGATCGAGACGTACCTCTCCGCAGAGCACCGCGACGACGCGGCGGACGGCTGCCCGGTCGCCGGGCTCGCCGCCGACATGGCGCGCGCGAGCGGCAGGCACGACGCGCACCGGGTGTACGCCGAGGGGGTGCGCGCCTTCGCCGGCTCGCTCGCCACCGAGGACCAGGACGGGATCGCCCGGCTGTGCACCATGGTCGGAGCCCTCGTCCTGGCCCGTGCCACCAAGGACTCCCCGCTCTCGGAGGAGATCCTCACCGCCGCACGCGCGGCCCTGACGGCGGCCGGCTGACCGCGCTGCCGCGGGCGGGCCGGGATCGGTCCTGGGCTCCGCGCAGCCTGTGCGCGCATATGTCCGATGAGACGCGTGTGCGTCGTGGGGTCGTTTCGGACAGTGTGGATCAGTCCGCGCGCTACGGGTGCCGCAGACGTCGTATGCGCAGGCCGGCGGCCGTGACCGGTCGCTCGTCCCGGTCTCCTGCCGCTGCGCCGCGGCGCTCGCCGGGCCGCTCCGGGCGGTGTGATCGCTCCGGTGCGGGGCCCGGAAGCGCGGGGGTGAGCGGTCCTCGCGGTGATCACGTCATCTTTGGCTGGAAGCCAGCGTGTCGGTGCATATGCCATTGAAGGTGCCCCGGGCCGTGGCTAGCGTCACCACCTGTTGTGGCACGGAGCGACAGGGGACGTCATGGACACACGGAGGCAGCGGCGGGACGACACGCGGCCTCCGGGTGGTGACACCCCGGCCGGGCACCCCGTCGAGCACGGCGGATGGGCGCTCGCCCCGGTGATGCTGTTGCGCCACGCCGGATTCTCCTGCTCCCTCTTACGCCACCTCGCGGACGCGCCGGCCACCGGGGCCGCGGATGCCGTCCTCGCCCACCGCGACGAGGCGGTGCGGCTCGGGCGGCGCGTGAAAGCGGTGCTGCGCGAGGAACGCGTGGGCACCGAGGGGGACATCGCCTCCGGGGTCGGCATGCTGCGCCCCTTCCCGCCCCGGGATCTCGCGCGGCTGGAGACGGACCTCGGCCCGGCGGCCATGGAGGCGGTCAGGACCTACCAGGACGCGGTGACGGCCCTGGACGGCGCGTGGCTCGCCTTCGCCGGGGAGCACGCCGCCGCGCTCGCCCGAGGCCGCGAGACGGTCGTGGACCTGTTCAGGGACCCCGCGTTGCAGCAGGTGCTGCTCCTGTCGAACGACGCGCGCTTCGAGGAGTTCGCCGACTGGATCGACGCCGGTGGCGGTGGCTCGGACGGGCACGTCAAGCGGATGACCGACCTGCTCACCATGTACCTCCAGCGGGTCACCACCAAGAACGAGACCCACTCCCACTTCGGCCCCCTCGCCGTGGCCCGGGTGGCGCAGGACGTCACCGGGATCACCTGGTCCACCGGTGCGCTGCGGCGGGTGGCGTTCCTGAGCCACTGGGCGGGTGAGGCGCTGGCCGAGACGTTCAGCGGGCGCCCGGACACCTTCGGCAGCGTGCGCCCCCGGCGCCGTCCGCTCGCGTTCCGCCAGGGCTCCCGGGTCCAGCTGTACGCCTTCGAGACGCGCACGGGCATGCCGGACGACTGGCGCTTCGTCGAGGTGACGGCCGAGACCTTCGACGACGACCAGACCTGGCTCTGGGAGCGGTGCGACGGCGAGCGCACGGTGGCACAGCTGCGCGCCGCGTGGGCCCGGCGCGCCGGCGGCCCGCACCGGGACGTCGACGAGGTGCTGCGCGAACTGGTGGACAAGGACTGGCTGATCGGGCGCTGGGAGATTCCCGTCGGGACCGCCGATCCCCTCCAGGTGCTGGCCGGGCACCTGGGGGAGGGCGCGGCCGATCTCGCGGTGGTGCGGTGGTTCGCCGACGCCCTGCGGCAGTTCGCCGAGGGTCCGGCCGACGACCGCGCGGCGCTCCTCCGCCGCCTGAAGCGGACCTTCGAGGAGGTCACCGCGACCCCGGCGAACCGCTCGCAGGGCCTGCACTACTCCGACCGGAGCGTCCTCTACGAAGAGGCGTACAGCCCGGTCAGGGACATGGCCGTCGGGCAGGACATCGCCGACGCCATCGGCCGCGAACTGTCCGTGGTCTACGACCTGACGCTCCTCGTCCCCCGGCTCCGCGTCCGCCGCGAGGCGGCCATTCTGCACAGCTGGACGAAGGAACGTTTCGGCCTGGGGAAGCGCGTTCCCCTCCAGCACTTCTACGCCGGCTTCTTCGACGACAAGGCACGGCTCGCCCGGCAGTGCGAGGACGTGGACCGGGACATCGCGGCACTCGACCACGAGATCACCACCGCACTGCTCGAAGGCGCCGCCGGCGATGCCCACGAGACGGTCGTCGACCGGGACCGGCTGGTGGAACTGCTCGCCCGCCACCCCGCGACGCCACCCGCCCTGTGCAATCCCGACGTCATGCTCGCCGCACGGGACGCCGACGCCCTCGCGCGGGGTGACTTCCTCGCCGTCGTCGGCGACTGCCACGCCGTCCGCGAGGCGCTCACCCACTCCAGCTTCGCCCCGATGATGCAGGCCGAGGCCCCGGAACTGCTCGATGAGGTCCACGCGCGCTACCTGAGCCTCCTCGACGAGGACGAGGTGCTGGTCGACCTCTCCCGCGCGCACCCCGACAAGACCGCCACCCAACTCACCTACCCCTGCCCGGACCTGGAGGTGCACGGCCTGTCCCCGAAGGACCGGGACGCCGTGCTCCACCCGGACCGGCTGTACGTCGTCGCGACCGCCGAACGCCTGGAACTGCGCGCGCACGGAGTGGACGGCCGGCTGAAGCTGCTCGCCCCGCTGGCCGGCGGGCCCAGCATCCGCCAGGACCCGCTGTCCCCGTTCGCCTTCCCCCGGCACTTCGGCGGTGTGGGCATCCGCAGCGCCGGCCACGACCATCTGCCGCGCATCCGCTGCGGCCGTGTGGTCCTGCACCGGGAGCGCTGGCGCCTGCCCGCGACCGCGCTGCGCGGATGGAGCCCCGGGACGCGCCCGGCGAAGGGCGACGCGGCGGAGTTCGCCGCCGCCCGCAGGCTCCGGAGTGAGCTGGACCTGCCCCGCCACGGTTTCCTGAAGATTCCCGGCGAACCGAAGCCCGTGTACGTCGACTGGGAGTCCCCGCTCCTGGTCCGGCAGGTCTTCCGCCTGGCCAGGAGATCGCAGGCCCCCCTGGAATTCAGCGAGATGCTGCCCTCTCCGGAGCAGCTCTGGCTGGAGATCGACGGAGAACGCCGCACCAGCGAGCTGCGCTGCGCGGTCTTCTCCCGCGGTGCCCGTTGACCGCACCACTTCGAGGATGCCCCCCAACATCATCGAGACCTAGGACGACCATGCCCAACAGCTGCATAGTCCAGCTCCCCTTCCCCTCCAGCCACGACCCCGACCCCGGCCTCTCGCGCTACTACGACGACTACGACCGGCGCTTTCGCACCCTGCTCCCGGAGTACTTCATCCCGTCCGACGGATTATGGGAGATGCCCCTCTGGGTGGCCCATCTGACCGCCCTGCTGGACACCGCCAAGATCGACTCCGTCTTCCGCGACCTGTCGCGGACGCCACCGGACCCGGAGGCCTGTGCCGCCCCGCTGCTGGAGGCGACCGCCCCCGGCGACCTGGTCCTGATGTCGCCTCTGGCCCAGAACTTCCGCCTCGCGCTGGACGTCTCCAAACACCTCGAACACGCCGGCCGACGCGTCGTACTGGGCGGCAACATGGCGCCGCTCGCCCCGGAGGGCGCCGTCCACGCCGTGCACCGCGGACAGCTCGACGCCGCGTTCGTCCGCCGGCTGGTGGGGCTCGCCTCCACCACGGGCGGCGTCCTGGACAAGCCCCTGCTGCCCGGGCTGGCGTCCGAGCGGATCACCTGGGCGCCGGACTACCGCCACCTCGGCGGCTACCAGGGCCGGGTGCCCCTGCTGCGGCTCAACGCCAGCCACGGCTGCCTGTACCAGTGCTCCTTCTGCGGCGACGCCTGGAGCAAGCAGCTCACCCTCGTGGAGAAGAGCGCCCTGGAGCAGGAGGTCGACGAACTCACCGCCCGCTTCCCGGACACCGAACTCATCTACATCGGTGACAAGACGTTCGGCCAGTCGCGCGAAGCCGTCGGCAACCTCCTGGACGTGTTCCGCGACCGGCCCGGCTACCGCTTCATCGTGCAGACGCACGTGATGCAGGTGAAGGACTGGATCGTCGACGCCATGCTGGAACTCGGCGTGGTCGCCGTGGAACTCGGCTTCGAGTCGGCCGACTCCCAGATGCTGAAGCGGCTCAACAAGCTCTCCCGCGGCCTCGACGACTACACCAGGAAGATCCACCAGCTCAGCGACGCCGGTCTGAACGTCGTGCTCAACATGATGGGCGGACTCGACGAGGAGACGGAGGAGGCGCACGGCCAGACCGTCGGCTGGATGCGGGAGAACAGCTCGGCGCTGTGGCTGTTCAACCTCTACAACTTCGTTCCCTACCCGCTGACCCCGGACTTCCCGAGGCTGCGCGAGCGCATCCACAACTGGGACTTCGCCGACTGGCGGGAGGACGCACCCGTCGTCTACCGGCCCCAGCACCTGTCTCCCGAGGCCAGCTGGGACCTGTTCCAGGAGAAGATCGCCGCGGCGCACGACATCGTCCGCGGCCCGACGGCCGTTCCCACGCCCCCCGCGCAGGAGAAGTGACATGACCGAACTCCCCGATTTCGAGGCGCTGCAGCACAGCGTCAAGGCCGAGGACTTCGAGGCGGACCCGCTGCCGGGCTGGGCCGGGGTCGCCACGCTCTTCGGGGCCCCCACCACCCCGCCCGACCGGGTCGACGTGGGGGAGGACGGCTGGGTGGTGTCCGGCGTCCCCTTCGACGCCACCTCCAGCTCCCGCCCCGGAGCCGCCGAGGGACCCCGCGCCATCCGGCAGGCGAGCCTGGTGTTCTCCAGCTACCTCACCAGTCTGGGCCAGTGGCGGATGCTCGACACCCGCACCGGCCACGCCTTCCGCTACCGCGCTCCGAAGGTCGCGGACGCCGGTGACCTGCACGTCTACCCGACCGACACCGTGCGCACCTTCCAGGCCGTCGCCGCGGAGAGCCGCCGGCTGAGCCAGTCCGCGCCGCGGCTGGTCTTCCTCAACGGCGACCACTCGTGCACGTTCCCCACCTTCGCCGGGTTCCGCGCCGGGCGTCTCGACCGCGGCGCCGGCCGGGTCGGTTTCATCAACATCGACCACCACTTCGACTACGGCAACTGGAGCACCCTGCACGGCCCGCTCTACCACGGCTCCAACTCCCGCCGGATCAGCGAGATCCCGGGCATGCGCCCGGAGGACATGGCCTTCGTCGGGGTCGGCGACGTCACCAAGTACGACCAGTACCGCGGGCTGATCGACAGCGGCTTCCACATCGTGCCGGGCTCCCAGCTCGTCAGGGACGGCGCCGCCGCGCTGCGCCCCCTCATCGACGACCTCGGCTCGCGCTGCGACACCGTCTACGTCTCCCTCGACATCGACGTGCTCGACAGCGCCTCGGCGACCGGCACCGGCCACGTCACCATGGGCGGCATCAGCACCGGTGACCTCCTCGACGTCTACGAGGAACTGCGCGCGCTGCCCGTCGGCGCCGTGGACGTGGCGGAGGTCGCCCCCCGCTACGACCCCTCCGGCAGCACCGCGCAGATCGCCGCCCGCCTGCTCTTCGAGTTCCTCTTCCGCACCGAGAGCGCCCCCTCCCAGCTCGCCCCCTGGTCCGACAGCACGTCTGACGAACCCCTGGAGCACCAGTGAAATTCACCCCCGCCGAGGCGCAGCTCGACTGCGCCCCGCTCCTGGCCGGGCCGGCCGGCCGGCGCGAGCAGGCACTGGACGACCTGGCCGCCCGCGCCGTCGACGTCATCCACCGGGTCGGCTTCGCCGTGTTCCGCATCGGCCGCCTGCGCCTGGGCGTCGAGGAGAGCCGCCGGCTGTCGACCGGCCTCGCCGAACGGCTGCGCACCGCGCTGATCGCCCGCGGCGCCCCCGCACAGCTGCGGCTGGAGGTCGACCGGCCCCAGCAGACCTACGTGCCCGAGGGCTTCACCACCCGGACCCTGCTGCCCCACCACGACGGACAGCACTGCTCCTACCTCACCCCGAGCCTGGAGGACGTGCCCGACTTCGACCCGGCCGCGCGGGAGTTCGGCAGCTCCGGCTACACCACCACCCCCGCGCACAAGATGTACCAGGGCATCTTCCTCCCCGACGTGGGAGAAGGGCTCAGCGTGACGACGTACTACGACTGGCTCGGCGTCATCGACGACGTGCTCGAGCGGCGCGGCATCGGCACCGGGGACGACCGGACGGTCACGGCGGCCCGCTGGCTCGGCGACAACCTGCGCCGCGGGCTGGCACGCCAGCCGGAGCACGGCTGCGCCTATCCGTCGTTCGGCGCCATGCTCGGGCTGGAGGAACCCCTCTGGCACGGCCTGTCCTTCCACCACAGCGAAGCCGTGCTGACCAAGGAGGAGCGGGTCCGCTACCCGGCCGCCGTGCCGCTGACCCGGACCTGCGCCTGCGGGGAGTGCCAGGGCGAGGCCGCCCGCCTCTTCTGCCACCAGGTGCTCATGGCCACCGGCCTCACCTGGGCACAGTTCCGGCGCCGCTGGGAGGTGCTCGCCCCGGGCGAGCACTGCGACCTGCTGTTCGGCCACAACCTCACCATGCTCCACGGCGGCCTGGCCGGCGGCCCCGGCCGGATCATCGAGCCGCTCTGCCTGGTCGTGGACAACCCCTCCGGTCGCGACTACGAACGGTGGCTGGCCGCGTCCTGGCGGCGCACCCTCCCCGGAGGACATTGATGCACGGGACACCCGCCACGCTCGCCACCCCGCTCGACCTGCACCTGCACACCCGGTACTCCGACGGCGACGAGTCCCCGGCCGAGCTGGCGCGGCGCTGCGCCGACGCGGGGCTGCGCGTCGCCGCCGTGACCGACCACAACACCGTGGCGGGTGTCACCGCGTTCGAGCAGGCCGCCGGCGGACGGCTGACCGTCGTCCCGGCCTGCGAGATCACCGCCACTTGGCGCGGCCGGGAGACACACTGCCTGGCCTACTTCGTCGACCCCCGCGACCGGCGCTTCCAGGAACGGATCGGCGCTGTCCACGACGCCGAACTGGACTGGTGGGGCGCCTGGACCGACCGGGTGCAGGCCATCGGAGTGCCGCTCACCCGGGACGACGTGACACGACGCCTCGGCGGCCGGCGGGTGGCCTACGTGGGCGACTACCTCGCCCTGCTGCTCGAAGCGGCCAACGGCGACCCGCGGTTCGCCGGGTACGCCCCCGACCCCTACGGCCCGCTCGTCGCCGACTGGTGCCGCCCCGGCCGGCCGCTGCACGTGGAGCACCCCGAGATGCCCGGCGTCCTCGACGTCCTGGCGTGGATCGAGGAGGCCGGCGGGGTCGCCGTCCTCGCCCACCCCGGCCGGCTGGTGACCGACCTGGACCACCGCGAGGGCGTGGCGCTGCTGGAGCCGCTGCGCGCGGCCGGACTGGCCGGGCTGGAGGTGTGGACGAGCTGGCACACCCCGGCCGACAGCGGCCGTCTCGCCGAGGTGTGCGACTCGCTGGGCCTCGTCGCCACCGCCGGCTCCGACTACCACGGGGCGCGGATCAAACCCTGGGCGCCCCGGCCCGGACTGCTGCCCGCGCTCCCCGCCGATCCGCCGGCCGTCCTCGACGCGCTGCACGACCGCCGCCCCGTCCGCACGAAGACCGAGGCCCAGCTGTGACCACCGCCAACACCCCCCGCACCACCGCGGACCTGCTGCCGGGCGCCGCCTGGAGTCTCGTCCCGGTCGTCGTGCTCCGGCAGGCCGGCTTCCCGATGGAGGTGCTCGACCCCCTCGTGGACCCGGCCGCGGCCGACGAGGCCCGCGCCCTCCTGGAGAGCCGAGGCCGGCTCGCGGCCGCCGCCCGGGACCTCAAACCGGTGCTTCGGCAGCACCCGGTCCCCGGCTGCCCGCAGGCCGCGTCCCGCGTCGGCCGGCTGCGACCGCTGACGGGCCGTGAACTGCGGCGAGCCGAAGCGGCACTGCCCCCCGACGCGGTACCCGTCCTGCACGCCTACCAGGCGTCCGCCGAGGCGTTCGGCGGACAGCAGGCGTCCTTCACCACCCGGCACCGCGCCCGCCTGGAACACGCCAGGGCGTCCGTCGTCGACGCGTTCGGCGACGAGCGACTGCGGCAGGTGCTCCTGCTGTCGAACGACTCCGCGTACCCGGACTTCGCCGCCTGGCTGGACACCTTCCGGGGTGACATGGGCCGCCACACCCGCAGGATGACCGACCTGCTCACCATGTACCTCCAGCGGGTGACGACGAAGAACGAGACCCACTCGCACTTCGGGCCGTTCACCGTCGGCAAGGTCGGCGACCTGCCGGGGATCACCTGGTCCGCCGAGCGCGACATGGAGCGCCGGGCCCTGTTCAGCCACTGGGCCGCGGAGAAGATCGCCCAGAGCGCCGCGGCGGTCCCCGGACTGTCCGACCACGTCCGCCCCCGCAGGCGCCCGCTGTCCTTCCTGCGCGACGGCCGTATCGACCTGTACGCCTTCACCACCCGCGACGGGCTGGACACCGACTGGGACTTCCGCCACCTCGGCGGCCGGGAGGTGACCGCGCACGAGGAATGGCTGTGGCGGCGCTGCGACGGCGAACGGACGCTGCGCGAGCTGCGCGGCGACTGGGACACCGCACTCCCCTCCACCGCCCCGGCCTCCTTCGACCAGGTGCTGAAGGAACTGGTCGCGCGCGAATGGGTGGTCGCGGAGTTCGAGGTGCCCGTGGGCGACCACGAGCCCCTGGCCGCCCTCCGCCGGCAACTGCTCGCCGCACCGGCGGAGTCGGCCGGGCCGGTCCTCGCGGCCATCGACCGCTTCGAGGAGGACCTGACCCGCTTCGCCGGACTGCCCCTCGCCGAGCGTGCCGACGCGCTCGCCGCCACCAAGGCCCGGTTCGAGACGGTGACCGGAACCGCGGCGAACCGCAACAGCGGCCTGCACTACGCCGACCGCAGCATCCTGTTCGAGGAGGCCCACGGCGAACCGGCCGACCTGACCATCGGCCCCGACATCGCCCGCTTCGTCACGGACGAACTGTCCATCGTCTACGAGACCGTCCTCGCCCGGCCACGGCTGCGCATGCGGCGCGAACTGGCCATCCTCACCCGGTGGGTGGGGGAGCGGTTCGGCGCGGACGTCGAGGTTCCCCTGGACCGGCTCTACGCCGGGTTCTTCCGGGACCGCGACGCCCTCGCGGGTGAGTGCGCCGCCGTCGAGGCCGAACTGGCCGCACTGGACCGGCGGATCACCGACGCGCTGCTCGGGGAAGGAGGCCTGGACCGGCCGGAGGTCGTCGTGGAGCGGGATCGCGTGGAGGCCATCCTCGCCGCCCACCCCAGCACTCCCGCCGCGGTCGTCGATCCGGACGTGCTGTTCGCCGCCGCGAGCCGCGAGGACCTGCGCGAGGGCCGGTTCACCGCGGTGATCGGGGACTGCCACGCCGTCCGCGAGGTCATCACCCACACCAGCTTCGGCCCCCTGATCCAGGAACGGGCCCCGGAGCTGCTGCCGGAGGTGTACCAGGGCTACCTGTCCCTGCTCGACGACGGCGAGGTCCTCGCCAACCTGTCCCGGGGCCACCCGGACAAGTCCTCGACCCAACTCGTCTACCCCTGCCACGACCTGGAGGTCTACGGCCGCTCCGGGCAGTCCCGCGACCGGGTGGTGCAGCCCTCCCAGCTGTATGTCGTCCTGCGCGAGGGGCGGCTGGAGCTGCGCGCCGAGGGCGTCGAGGGCAGGCTGCGGCTCATGGCACCGCCGGCCGGCGGACCGAGCATCCGCCAGGACCCGCTCTCCCCGTTCGCCTTCCCCCGTCACTTCGGCGGGGCTGGCCTCGACGCACCCGACCTGGCGCACATCCCCCGTATCCGCTGCGGCCGTGTCGTCCTGCAACGCGAGACCTGGCGCGTCCCCACCACCGGTCTGCGGGGCGAGGCGGTGTTCGACGGGGCCGTCGCGGGGGAAGGCACCGAGGAGGCCGAGGAGTTCGTCGCGGCCTGCCGGCTGCGAGCCGCCTACGGCCTGCCCCGGCACGTCTTCGTCAAGATCCCCGGTGAACCGAAACCGGTCTACGTCGACTGGGAGGCTCCCCTGCTGGTACGGCAGCTGGGCCGGCTGGCCGCACGCGCGGAAGGCACCCTGGAGATCTCCGAGATGCTGCCTACGCCCGACCAGCGCTGGCTGGACCTGCGCGGCCACCGCTACACGAGCGAGCTGCGGTGCGCCGTGTTCTCACCGGGGAGGGCGCGGTGACCACACCCACCACCGCCCGCTTCACCTCCGGCTACCACCGGGTGATCGGTGCCGCGGGCGCGTCGGCGGTCGGCGACGGCATGCGCTTCGCCGCCCTGCCGCTGCTGTCCGCCGCGCTGCTGCCCAACGCGTTCCAGGTGTCCACGGTCACGGCGGCCACGACCGTGCCCTGGCTGCTGTTCGGCCTGCCGGCCGGAGCGTACGCCGACCGGTTCGACCGCCGCCGCCTGATGGTCCTCGCCGACCTGCTGCGGGCCGTGACGCTCATCGTCACCGTGACACTGCTCGCCACCGACCGGCTGACGTTCTGGTCCCTGCTGACCGCGGCCTTCCTGCTGGGCATCGGGGAAGTCCTGTTCGACTGCGCGTCCTTCGCCCTGCTGCCGAGCATCGTCCCCAAGGAACGGCTGGAGGCGGCGAACGGGCGGCTCTTCGCGGTCCAGACGGCCGGCCGCGACCTCCTGGGCCATGTGCTCGGCGGCGTGCTGTTCACGGTCGGCCGGGCGATCCCCCTGCTGCTCGACGGAGTGTCCTTCCTGACGTCGGCGGCGCTGCTGACCGGCGTGCGCGGGCCGCGGCCCGAGCGCCCCACCACGCGGACGCGGCTGCGGACCGACATCCGCGAGGGCCTGGTCCATGTGCTCAGCGACCCCCTGCTGCGGTCGCTGACGGTGTCCGCGGGCGTCATCAACGCCGTGTACCTGGGCCAGATCGCCGTCTTCGTCGTCCTGGTCCGCGACGTGCTGGACCTCCCGGACGCCGCCTACGGCGCCCTGCTGGCCGGCGGCGCCGTAGGCGGCGTGCTCGGCAGTACGGCCGCCGGGCGCATGACCGCGGCGTTCGGCCGGGTCCGCACGCTGATCGGGAACCTGGCCCTCATGGGCGCCGGCGGCCTGGGGGTCGCGGCGACCCGGAGTGTCGCCGTGGTCGCCGTCGCCTACGCCGCCGCCGGCTTCGGCCTGATGGTGTGGAACGTCGTGGCCGTCTCCCTGCGGCAGGAGATCATCCCCGACCGGCTCCTCGGCCGGGCGACCGGTGTGTACCGGCTGTTCGCCTGGGGGACGATGCCGCTGGGCGCGCTGACCTTCGGCTGGCTGAGCACACTGGCGGGGCCGCGCACCGCCTTCGCGGCGGGCGGCGCCGTCACACTGGTGATGTGCCTGCCCATCGCCTTCACCCTGCTGAAGGACGGCAGGATCACCGACGACCGCACGACCGCAGAGGGTGACAATGCCGAGTGAACGCATCGCCGAGCTGGACGGCCTGGCCGGACGGTGGGGCCTGAGCGGCCTGGAACCGGTCGGCGCCGGACTGGAGTTCTCCGTCTACCGGGCACAGGGCCCCGACGGACAGCCCGTCGCCGTGCGGTGCGCCCACCGCCGCTTCGACTCGAACGCCAACGACCCGCATGTGGACACCCGGGTCCTGCTCCAGCAGGAGTACGCCATCGCCCGGCATCTGGCCGCCCACGGTCTGCCCGTCGCCGAGGTGAAGGACCTCGTCCTGGCGGACGACCCGGCGTCCCCCGACGTACTGCTGTCCGCCTACGTCCCCGACGACGGGTCGGAGCTGGACTCCTTCGCCCTCGGCGGGCTCCTGGCCCGGCTGCACCGGGTGCCGCCGCCCCGCCTGGCCCCCGTCGCGTCGGAAGGACTGCCCACGGCACGGGTGATCGCCGAGCGCATCCGGCGTCGCTGGACCGAGGTCGGCCACCACGTCGACGACTGGCCCGCGCCCCCGGACGCGTCCCTGCTGGCCGCACGGCTCACCGGCGTCACCGAGACCGGCCTGCTGCACCTCGACGTCCGCAGCGACAACATCCGGCGACGGCAGGGGCAGGTCACCGCCCTGCTGGACTGGTCGAACGCCCTGCTCGGCACCCCTGCCATGGAATTCGGGCGCCTGGCCGAGTACGCCCGGTACCCGGAGAACGAACTCGACCTCCAAGCCGTCCGCAGGGGATACGCGGCGACGGCCACGGTTCCGCCGGACGGCGACCCCTGCCTGTCGGTGAGCCGGTTGGACGCCGCGCTGATGCTGGCCCTCGTCTTCCTCTCCGAGGCCCCCGACCCGAGCCGCGGCCCGGCGGCGGCCGACCACGCACGGGAACTGGGACTGAGGATGACCGCGACACAGCACTAGCGGGTCGCGAGCGGCGGGACCGGTGCGGCGGACGTCAGGGGCGGTGGCCGATGCGGTCGACGACGGCGGTCCGGCGCACGTTCGGTCTCACACCAGCTCGGGCTGCGGCTGCGGTTGCTGCGCCGCCGCGGTCCTCGGCGTCCACGCCGCGGTGGTCCGTACGTAGCCGTAGACGACGGAGGCCATCGCCAGGACGAGGAGCGGACCGCATATCCACGGGTGTCCGGCCAGCTGCATCGGGGCGAAGCGATAGGACGCCAGGAGCGCGACGAACACCGCGGTGCCGTAACAGACCAACCGTATTCCCTGCCGGTTCCAGCCCTGGTCCAGCGAGCGGAGCCCGGCCTCGATCGTCACCGCGAACACCACGCCGGCGAGGAGGTCCGCGCCGTAGTGATAACCGAATCCCAGTGTCGCGACGAGCGTGGCGACCAGCCAGAAAGCACCCGCGAAACGCAGGAATCGGGGGCCTTTCCGGGAATGGATGAAAATCACGGTGACCCACGCGGTGTGCAGGCTGGGCATGCAGTTGCGGGGCGTGAGGTCGTCGTACGTCATCGGGTGCGGCGTACTGATCGCGGGTGGCGTGCCCGGCCAGATGTCGGCCAGCGCCCAATGGCCGCCGCCGGTGCCGAAAGCGCCGGTGCCGTAGGCGAACACGGGGCCGACCACCGGGAAGATCATGTAGACGGCCGGTCCGAGCAGACCGATGACCAGGAACGAGCGCACCAGATGATGGCCCGGGAAGCGGCGTTCCACCGCCACGTCGCGCAGTTGGTACAGGGCGATGACGACCGCGGCCACCGCGATCTGGATGTAGACCCAGCTGAGGACATGGGCGCCCACGGTGCCGCTGTCCTCCACCAGCCGGCCCACCACCCACGACGGGTTGCCCAGCGCCTGATCGGCGGTGGCCACGTACTGGTCGAGCACGGTCGGGCGGGTCTTCGACGTGATCAGCAGCCAGGTGTCGCCGGTCTTGCGGCCGGCCACCAGCAGCAGGCCCAGTCCGGCACCCTTCAGCAGCAGGGCACGCTCCGGGCCGGTGCGGCGCGTGAGAGCGATGACGCCACAGCCGAGGATCACCCACAGCGCCCCGTTGCCGAACATCATGTCCGCGCCGACGGCCCACCGCATGAGGAAGAAGGCGAGGTCGATGCCGACCGCGGCGGCGGCCGCGACGAACCGTTGCCGCCAGGTCAGCACCACCATCGTGAGCGCCAGACCCGCATAGAGCAGCGGCCCCGATTTCGGGGCGAACACGACTTCTCGGGCCTGATTGGTGACCGGCCCCGGCAGACCGTAACGGCGCGCGACGATTTCCAGTACGACGAGGAACGACAGAACCGCCGCCCCTGCCGCGGCCCATATCACCGCCCGCGTGCGACGCCGCGCCGCGCATTCGATTCCGGGATTGATACGCGAGAGTATTCGCGACGCTATAGATGTCAATTCTCTGCCGATTGAGTAGATTCAGGGGCCGTCGTAAGGTCGGTCATATTAGCGGAACGGGCGGGTCGCGCAGGTCGCGGGGTCGTTGCGAAGCCCCGTCGATCCCGTATCGAGCGCGTGCGACACCGGCCCGGCACGGACCGGGATCAGGGGGCGACCTTGGCCTCCAGCCCGTAACCCAGCTCCGCGCCGTCGACGAGTACCGCCTCGACCGTCCGCGTACGGGGGTCGATGTCGGCCACGATGCCTTCTCCGGCGTAGCGGGGATATCCCGTCGCCCCCGTCTCGCCGGTCGCCTCGACCACGGCCACCCGCACGGCCGTGTCCTGCTCGGAGACGGCGTCCGCGTTCTCGACGTGTTCGGGGACGAGCAGGACGGTGAGGCGATGAGGCTGCTCAGTGGTCATGGTCCGCCATTTAAGCCCCCGGGCGACCCACCACCCGGGAGGCGCACGGGAAGCACGCCGCCCCGGAAGCCATCAGGTGGTCAGGGTGTGGTTGCCGAGCCGGCTGACCACGGCCGGGTCGTGGTGGTCGAGGAACAGGGACGCCCCGGTGTCCAGGGCGGCGACGGCCGCCATCCGGTCGCCGGTGCCCAGGCCCTCGCCTTCCTCGCCGGCTGGGCCGGGGAGCCCGCCACCGCACAGCAGACCGGCCACCGCCGCTCCTGACCAGACGGTGGGACGACCCGGAACTCCTGGTCCCCGCGTCCCCCGCCACGGTCCGGTTCCGCCGGACGGCAACCCGCGGAACCGGGGAGCACGGCGTCGCAGGGTCAGGCCGTGTGCAGCGTCAGGCCGTAGCGGCTGAGGATCTCGTTGACCGGCTGGAACCACGTCTCGCCGCCGCTGGAGCAGTTGCCCCAGCCGCCGGAGGTGACGCCCTGGGCCTGGTCGCCGCTGATGAACGAGCCGCCGGAGTCACCGGGTTCCGCGCAGACGTTGGTCTTCGTCAGCTGGTGCACCTGGCCCTGGCTGTAGTTGACGGTCTCGTTCCGAGCCAGCACGGTGCCGCAGTGCCAGTGGCTGGTGGAGCCGGACCGGCAGATCGAGGCGCCGACCGGTGCCTCCGCCGAGCCGCGCACCAGCTGGTCGGAGACCGTGCCCCAGCCGAGGACGACCGGCACCGTCCACCAGCCGCTGCCCACGCTCACCCAGGCGTAGTCGTTGTCCGGGAAGGACGAACCCTGGAACGTGCCGACGTAGGAGTGGTCCCAGCCGCTGACGCCCGCGCCGGGCTGCCCGCAGTGTCCGGCGGTGACGAAGCCGCCGTAGACGGAGAAACCGATGGAGCAGCGGACGTTGCCGGTGTAGTACGGGTCGCCGCCGACCGTGCCCGCGGCGAGGGTGCGGGCCGCCGACGGTGCCGTGCGCACGGTGACCGGGCCGGTCTTCCGGGCGCGGACGAGGAACCGCTGGACATCGTTGTCAGCTCGCGCGTCCCCGATGACGTCGACGACCACCGCACCGGCGGCCGGATCGACGTGCCAGCCGGTGACACCGGCGGGCGCGTGCAGGCGGTCGATGCGCGCCTTGGCGGCGTCGAGTTCCCCGGCGCTGTGCGCGACGGTGCGCACCAGCGCGCCGGTGGCGCGGACGGCGCGCACGGTGGCGGGGGCCGCGTCGGGCGTCAGGGCGACCGTCAGCCGTCCGCGGCCGGCGTCGAACCACGTTCCGCCGAAGGCGGCGCCCGCGAGGCGCCGGACCACGGGCGCGAGCCCGGTCGCGCGGTGTTCCGCCGCGAGCCGGTGCTCGGCCTGTGCGCGGGTGAGGCCGAGGTCGTGCTGCATCGCCTGGAGGAGCCCGGGGGAGGCGGACGGTGCCCCGGCGGAGGCGGAGGAGGCCGTGGCGGACGCCGGGGAGGCGCCTGCCGCCGTCCAGCCGCCGAGGACGAGGAGGACGGTCAGGCCGAGGTGCTTGAGGTGGGTGCGTTTCACGGTGTTGCCCCTTCGTCGTGCTGACACGGTGGGGTGTGGCAATCTCCGTCGGTCCGCTGAGAGCGGTCACTGAGAGGCGTTACTGAGAGCGCTCTCAGCGGAGGGTCGGCAGGAGCGTAGCCGCAATGGCTTTTCAGGTCCATGTCAAATGCGGGCCAATCTTGGCGGATCCGGTGCGCGAGTGCGGGGGCACCGCGTGTCGTGGGATTGGGGTCGTCCCGGGCGGGCACGTGCACCTCAGCACGGTGCACGCCCTGCCGTCCGGGTGGCGGCGGGCGGCAGGCGAAAGGTGAGTGAGGATGGCCGAGCGATCGACGGCGGCGCGAAAGCGGCGGTCCGGACCCGGGGACGGTACCGGTGACCGCACGCCACCGCTGCGGCCCGGCGGCTACGATCCGGCCGACTACACCGCGTCGGTGGTGCGCAGCGCCGAGGGGGCCGGGATCTCACCCCTGCTGGTGATGACCGTGCTCCACAACGAGGCGTACAAGCCGCACCACCCGCTGCTGGAGCGGCTGTGGCAGTGGTGGAAGCCCGGGGCGTCGTTCGGAGTGGCCAACATGCACCGGGCGACCTTCGAGCAGGTCCGGCGCAGGCACGGTCTGTCGGGGCGCTGGGAGGACCTCCGGGACGATCCCGCCTTCGCCGTCCACGCGGCGGCCCTGCACCTCAAGGACCTCGACCTGAGCCTGCCCGAGCGGCACGTGCGCCGCTACACCCGCGACGAACTGCTCGCCCTCGGCTACAACACGGGTGAGCGCAACATGCGGGCCTTCGCCCGGGGCGTCCCGCCGGGCCCCATGGCACGGTCGTACCTGCGCCGCTTCCGCGCCTACCGGAGCCGGGCCGCCGAGGTCCTGGCGGATCACGGCCGTCCGCTCGGCGCCGGTTCGCCGCCCGCGGCGCTCACTTGACCGAACCGCCGGTGATGCCCGCGGCGATGTACTTCTGGGCGAGGACGAGCAGGACGGCCGCCGGCACCGCGGACAGGACCGAGGCGGCCATCACCGAGCCCCAGTCGCCGACGTGCGCGCCGATGTACTGGTAGATGCCCAGGGTGACCGGTTTGACGTCGTCGGTCGTGTTCAGGGTGAGCGCGAACATGAAGTCGCTCCAGGCGAACAGGAAGGCGAACAGGCCGGACGTGATCAGGGAGTTGCGGCTCATCGGCAGCACCACCCGCACGAACGTCCGCACCGGCCCGGCGCCGTCCAGCTCGGCGGCCTCGAGCACCTCGCCCGGGATCGACACCATGAAGGAGCGCATCAGCACGATGGAGAAGGGGATGCCGAGGGAGGCGTCCGCCAGCATCAGGCCGAAAGAGGAGTTGACCAGGCCGAGATCGACGTACGAGGTGTAGAGCGCGTTGGCGACGACGATGCCCGGCACCATCTGGGTGATCAGCGTGCCGAACACGATCGCGCGCGAGCCGCGCAGCCCGAACCGGGCCAGCCCGTAGGCGGCCGGGGCGGCGATCACCAGGCAGACGACGACCGCGCCGAGCGAGACGGCCAGCGAGGTCAGCAGGTGACCGCCCTGGTCGCCGAGCGCCTTGGAGAAGCCGGACAGGTCCAGGCTGCCGGGCACCGGGTCGACCTGGAGCAGACCGGAGGCGGGCTGCAGGGCGGTGTCGAGCATCCAGTACAGCGGGAAGAGCATCACGCACAGGACGAGTACCCCGGCGGCGGTGGAGCCCCAGCGGCGCCCGGTCGTCGTGGCAGCGGGAGAGGCCATGGACGTCACCTCCCCTCGGTGCGGTTGGCCCGCAGGTAGAACACCGCGAACACCGCGGAGACGAGGATGAGTACGTTGCCGACGACCGCGCCCGCGCCGAAGTCGAGCTGTACGAAGGACTTCTGGTAGGTCAGCGTGCCCAGGGTCTGGGTGGCGTCGGCCGGGCCGCCGTCGGTGAGCGCGAGGATCAGGTCGAGGATCTTCACCGTGGACATGAAGCCCAGGACCAGGACGACGGTGATCACCGGCTTGAGCACCGGCAGGACGACGGAGCGCAGGGTCCGCCACGCGGAGGCGCCGTCCAGGGCGGCGGCCTCGTACAGCTCCCCGGGGATCTCCCGCAGGCCGCCGTGGAGGATGACCATGTTGAACGGGACGCCGATCCAGATGTTGACCAGGATCACCGACAGCAGGGCCATGCCGGGGCTGGTCAGCCACGGGGTGTGACCGCCGAGACCGAGGGTGTCCAGGAACGCGTTCAGCACGCCCGTGTCCTGGTCGAGGATGCGCCGCCACACGATGCCGGACACCACCATGGGCACCAGCCAGGGCAGCAGGAGCAACGACCGCAGGACGCCGCCCAGGGGGAACCTGCGGCTGAAGAACACGGCGAGCGCGAGACCGAGGCAGAACTGGCCGAGCAGCGAGGCGGCGGTGAAGACGAGGGTGTGCCACAGCGCCTCGCCGAACAGCGGGTCGCGCAGGACGTCCGACCAGTTGGCGGCGCCGTCGAAGGGGGCCTCGCCGGTGAAGAAGGTCCTCGGCGTGTAGCGCTGGAAGCTCATCACGACGTTGCGGACCAGCGGGTAGCCGAAGAACAGCAGCATGAAGGCGACCGCGGGGGCGACGAACCCCCACTGCGCGAGGCGGCGCCGCAGGCGCGGCCGGCCCGGACCCGGGGCGTTCGGCGTTCGGGGCGCACCGGTGGGCGGCGCTGCGGTGACGGTGGACGTGGTCATGTGCCGGTACCTCGGTTCCCGCTCGTGGCCCGCTGCTGGGCGCGTCTCAGGGCGGACTCGCTGGATTCGCCGGTCAGCGCGGACTGGAAGGCGCTTTGCAGGGCGAGCGACACGCTCGGCCACCCGGCGCCCAGCTCGGCCGTGCGGGAGCGGGCCGTGGCCACCTGGTCGGCGAGGGCGTCCAGTTCGGGCACCCGCTCGCGCCACGCCGCGGCGGCCTTCTCGTCGGCCGGCACCATCCAGCTGTTGAGCGCGTAGGTCAGCTGCTCCTTCTCGCCGGCCAGGCAGGCGACGATCCGCCCGGCCGTCCTCTCCCGGGCCTCGTCCCCGGTGTCCGGGACCGTGAGCACGGCGCCGCCGAGGGGGCCGACGGACTTGTCCCCGGCCCTGGGCACCGGGATGCGCGCGATGCCCCAGTGCAGCGACTTCTTGGTGTTCAGCGTCTCCACCTGCCACGGCCCGTTGATCATCATCGCGGCGTTGCCCGCCATGAACTGGTCGTTGACGTCCGCCTGCGTCCAGCTGACCGTCGACTTCGACAGCGAGTCGTCGTCCAGCAGGGACTTCCAGAAGTCCAGGGCCTCGACGACCCGTTGCCCGTCGAGCCGCTTCTCGTCGCCGCCGTTGGACCACATGAACGGCGTGAACTGGAAGACCCCGTCCTCGGCGCCGCCCGCGCTGAGCGCCAGGCCGTACCGGTCGCCGCGGGTCAGCTCCTTCGCCGTCGCGCGCAGCTCGGCCCAGGTGGCCGGGACCTTCAGGCCCGCCCCGGCGAGGACGTCCTTGTCGTAGAACAGCGCGAGCGTGTTCACCGAGCGGGCCGCGCCGTAGTACGTCCCCCGGTAGGAGCCGAAGTCGACGATGCCCCGGGGGACGTGGGCGGTGCTCAGGCCCAGCGTCCTGAGGTCGGTCAGCCCGCCGGCCTCGGCGAACGTGGGCATCTCGGAGGCGTCGAACTGGACGATGTCGGGCAGTGACTTCGAGGACGCCATGCGCAGCGCCTTGGTCATCACCTGGGCGGCCGGGACGCTCTGCTGCTCGACGGTGACGCCCAGCCGTGCGCCGCAGCGGGCCATCGCCTGGGCGTCCCACCGGTGGTAGGACTCGTCGGTCGAGGAGTTCAGCACGGTGTAGACGCCGGCGTCGCGCTGCTGACCGCAGCCGGTCAGGGCCGCCCCGGCGACCAGGACGCAGACGGCGGCCAGCGGTGCGGCGGTCCCGCGGGGGCGTGCGCTGCCCGCGGCGGCCGGGACCCGGCCCACGGTCCGCAGGCCGGAGGTGAACGTGTCTAAGAACGACGTGTTGAAGCGCTTCGACATCCGGCGGCCCTTGCTGTCATGTCGCCCGGCGGCGATGCCGGACGGTTTGTTCGCTGGGATGACTATTACGTCAACCCCCGGCACCGCGCCAGACCCCTGCACGTTTTCGCACCAGCGCCGCCCGACGTCACACACTGTGTTCGTCCAACCATTTGTGCAGCTCAGACACGTTTTACGGAGAGCGGGAGGCGTCTCAGCCGTCGGTGCGCTGTGTACGATCCCTTCGCCGGGTGGCAGTCTCAGCAGTCTCCCGACGTACAGTCCCGCTCCCCCGAGGAAGACCATGAAGTTCACCAACGGGTTCTGGCGCATCCGCGACGGTGTCCAGGTGGCGTACGCCACCGAGACCAGCGACGTGCGTGTCCAATCGAAGCGCTTCACCGCGTTCGCGGCCGTGCAGCAGGTGACGCGCAGGGGCGACACGCTCAACGCGCCGCTGCTCACCGTCGACTGCTTCTCACCGGCCGAGGGCGTCATCGGTGTCCGGGTCACCCATCACGCCGGCCGACGCAGGCCGGGCCCCGACTTCGCGCTCGCGGCCGACCCCGGCGGTGCGGGCGAGGTCCGGCGGGACGGCGCCGTCACCGAGCTGACCAGCGGCCCGCTGACCCTGCGCCTGGACGCGGCCGCCCCTTGGTCGCTGACCTTCCACGACGCCGACGGGCGGGAGCTGACCCGGGCCGGCCGCAAGGGCACCGCCTTCGCCACCACCGCCGACGGCGCCCACCACGTCCTCGCGCAGCTGGCGCTGGGGGTCGGCGAGCAGATCTACGGCCTCGGCGAGCGCTTCACACCCTTCGTCAAGAACGGGCAGACCGTCGACATCTGGCAGGCCGACGGCGGCACCAGCAGCGAACAGGCGTACAAGAACATCCCGTTCTACCTGTCCTCACGCGGCTACGGCGTCTTCGTCAACCACCCCGGCGCGGTCTCCTTCGAGGTCGGCTCGGAATCGGTGGGGCAGGTGCAGTTCAGCGTCGAGGACCAGGCGATGGAGTACTACGTCGTCGCCGGGCCCACCCCCAAGGACGTCCTCTCCCGGTACACCGCCCTCACCGGCCGCCCGGCCCTGCCGCCCGCCTGGTCCTTCGGCCTGTGGCTGACCACGTCGTTCACCACGGACTACGACGAGGCGACGGTGATGTCCTTCGTCGACGGCATGGCCGAGCGCGGCATCCCGCTGTCCGTCTTCCACTTCGACTGCTTCTGGATGCGCGAGTACCAGTGGTGCGACTTCGAGTGGGACCCCGAGGTCTTCCCCGATCCCGACGGGATGCTCGCCCGGCTGAAGGCCAAGGGGCTGAAGGTCAGCGCCTGGATCAACCCGTACATCGCGCAGAAGTCCCCGCTGTTCGAGGAGGCCGCCGCGCTCGGGCACCTCGTGCGGCGTCCGGACGGTGACCTGTGGCAGTGGGACCTGTGGCAGGCCGGCATGGGACTGGTCGACTTCACCAGCCCCGACGCCCGCGCGTGGTTCCAGGCGAAGCTGAAGCCCCTGCTCGACCAGGGCGTGGACTGCTTCAAGACGGACTTCGGCGAGCGCGTCCCGACCGACGTCGTCTGGCACGACGGCTCCGATCCGCAGCGGATGCACAACTA
This sequence comes from Streptomyces sp. NPDC041135, assembly GCF_055592085.1. Classification (NCBI taxonomy): domain Bacteria; kingdom Bacillati; phylum Actinomycetota; class Actinomycetes; order Kitasatosporales; family Streptomycetaceae; genus Streptomyces; species Streptomyces sp. NPDC041135. The sequence goes on along the minus strand of NZ_JBVIYZ010000007.1, from coordinate 111,490 downwards.
CTACACCCACCTGTACAACCGGACCGTCTTCGAACTGCTCGAGAAGGAGCGCGGGGCGGGGGAGGCCGTGCTCTTCGCCCGCTCGGCGACCGCGGGCGGCCAGCAGTACCCCGTGCACTGGGGCGGCGACTGCTGGGCGTCCTTCGAGGCCATGGCCGAGTCGCTGCGCGGTGGGCTGTCCCTGTCGCTGAGCGGTTTCGGGTTCTGGAGCCACGACATCGGGGGCTTCGAGGGCACGCCCGACCCGGCGGTCTTCAAGCGCTGGCTGGCGTTCGGCCTGCTGTCCTCCCACAGCCGTCTGCACGGCTCGCAGTCCTACCGGGTGCCGTGGGCGTTCGGCGAGGAAGCCGTCGACGTCGCCCGGCGCTTCACCCTGCTCAAGCACCGCCTCATGCCCTACCTCTACGGCGCCGCCGCCGAGGCCCACCGCACCGGCGTGCCGGTGATGCGGCCCATGGTCCTGGAGTTCCCGCAGGACCCGGCCTGCCGCCCGCTCGACCGGCAGTACATGCTCGGCGCCGACCTCCTGATCGCCCCGGTGTTCAGCGAGGACGGCGAGGTGGAGGTCTACCTCCCCGAGGGAACCTGGACCCACCTGCTCAGCGGCGAACGGGTCACCGGCCCGGCGTGGCGCACCGAGCGGCACGGCTACGACAGTCTCCCGCTCTACGTCCGCGAGGGCGCCGTCCTGCCACTGGCCTCGGACGACGGGCGGCCCGACGGCGACTGGCTGGACAACCCCACGCTCCTCGTCCACCCGCCGGCCTCGGCCGACTACACCCGGCGGGTCACCGTGCCCGGCCTGACCGGGGCTCCGGCGGCCGTGTTCCGGGTGCGGCGCGCGGGCGGCCTCCTGCACGTCGGCACCGACGACACCGACCGGCCCTTCACCGTACGCGTCGCCGGTGGCCCGGGCGCCGAGGGAACGGGCGAGGTGACCGTCACGCTGCGGTGACCGATCCGCGCGGGGCGCCGGTGGCGCGACCCACACCGGGTGCCGGGCGGGCGGCGCACGCCGTACGGCTCACCGGGCCGAGGAAGGCAGCGCGGCCAGCTGGTCCTTGACCCACGGGTCGTACACGGCCAGTCGCCGCTGGGCCACGGAGGGGTAGAAGGTGGCCAGCTGGTCGGCGATCCACGCGTCGGCGGGCTGCCGGGCGGCGTAGCCGGTGGTCACCGCGGTGCGGTGGACCGGGTGCTGCGCCGCAGCGCCCTGCGCGGCGGCCGCCGTCGCACTGCCGCCACCGCCGAGCACCGCACCTGCGGCCACCGCCGCACACGCGCCCGCCATGGCCGTCCGTCGCGTCAACCTCATGATCTTTCCTCCTCCTCGATCGTCCCACTCAGGTCAGGAACGGAACATTGCGTGACAAGGTCCGTATCTCGGTGCAAGAGCACCAGATCGGCGCGCCTACCCACTCACACTCCCCGCACACCCCGGCGTTCCGGGAGGGTCGGCCGCCGGGCGGGTCCAGGGGTCAGAAATCGAGGCCTCCGGAGAGCAGGGGCAGACGGCGGTCGTCCGGCGAGCCACTCCCCGTCCACGGCCCGGTAGCCTCCGCGGGATGAAGCGTGCGGAGCGTGCGGACAGGGTCGTCGCCACGGTCGTCGGCTCGGCGGTGGGTGATGCGCTGGGGGGACCGTTCGAGTTCGGTCCGGCCGGGGCGTTCTCGGCCCGGTTCCCGGCACCGGGATGTGGCGGCGAGATGTGTGGCGGCGGCGGTTGGGAGCCGGGTGAGGCCACGGACGACACCCAGATGGCCGTGCTGGTCGGCGAGTCCCTGCTGGAGCGGGGCGGGCTGGACCTGCCGGACATCTTCGCCCGTTTCCAGCAGTGGGCGGCAGGCGACCCCAAGGACATCGGCCTGCAGACCGAGGACGTGCTGACGAACGGAGAGCCGTGGGACCGGGCCGCGGCGCTGCACTTCCAGGTGAACCGGCGAGCGGCCGGCAACGGCGCGTTGATGCGGGCCTCGACATCCGCGGTCCGCTTCGCACGGGCCGGCCGGTCGGCCACGATGGAGGCCGGACGGCGCATCGCCGCCCTCACCCACGGAGACCGCGCGGCCTGGGAAGGCACCGCCGTATTCCATGAACTCGTCCGCCTGGCCCTGGCGGGCGCCGACCCTTTCGCCGCCCTTCCCGAGGTGCTGGACCTCGTCCATCCCGATCACCGCCGGCGGTATGCCACGGTCCTCGCGGCCGACTGGCATCCCGACCAGGCGACCGAGTTCAACGGTGCGGTCTGGCCCTGTCTGGGGTCGGCGGTGTGGGCCGTGCGCGGGACGACCGGTTTCGAGGACGCTCTGCGCGCCGCGGTGGACGTCGGCGGGGACACGGACACCGTCGCCGCCGTCGCCGGAGGGCTCGCGGGTGCGATTCATGGGCTGGACGCTGTTCCAGCCCGCTGGATCGAGCCCTTGCACGTTCCCCTGCCGGGGTTCGGCGGACGGGTGTTGGGGCCGGCCGAGCTGATCGGGCTTGCGCGGCGGCTGGGGGCGTGACGGTGACGGGGGACGGCAGTGGGGTGCTGGTGGAGGTGTGGGTGGGGGTTCTGGGCGCGTCACCCGGGGTGCCGCGACGCGCGGCGGAGAAGCGGGAGGTGCGGGAGCTGACCCGGGGATGGGTGCGGCGGGTGGTGGCCGGGCGGCTCGGGCTGCCGGACGCCCAGGTGCGGTGGGAGCGCGGGCGGTCGGGGAAGCCGCGCCTCGCGGACGACCCGGGGCTGGAGGTGAGTTACAGCCACTCCGGCGGTGCCGTGGCGCTCGCGCTGAGTACCGGGGCGCCGGTGGGCGTGGACGTGGAACGTGTCGTCGTACGGCCGCACGGTGACGGGCTCGCCGAGGACTGTCTGGCGCCGCTGGAGCTGGAGGAGTGGCGGCGGGCCGGCGGGGCGGAGGCGGCGGCCGGGGTGTTCACGCAAGCGTGGGCCCGCAAGGAGGCGGTGCTGAAGGCGTGGGGGCGGGGCTTTCCCGGCTCGCTGGCCGAGGTGGTCACCACGTCGGGTGCGGGCGGCCGGGTGGCCGTGCGCGCGCTGCCCGCCGCGCTGCACCCGGTCGCCCTGTGGACCGTACGTGATCTGCCCGCGCCCCCGGGCTTCCGGGCGGCGGTGGCCTGCCGCGCCCCCGGCGCCCGGGTCCGAGTCAGGCGGGTGGACGCGCGGGCCCTTGCGGAACCGAGCGGGCGGTGAGTGCGGCGAGCAGGGCGTCCGTCCGCTCGTAGGCGCCCCGGAAGCACGCCTCGATGGAGGCTCCCCGGACGTAGTCCCCGGTCACGGCCAGGCCGTCCAGCGCGGCCGCCGCCGCGTCGATGCCCGCCAGGGTCCGCGAGTGGAACCGGGAGTACGCGCACAGACCGTGCTCCCAGCGGGCGCGGACCAGGCCGGTGCGCCGCACCCTGCCGAGGTCGAGGTGGGCGCCGAGTTCCTTCTCGGCGAGAGCGATCAGGTACTCCTCGTCGTCGGGCAGGCCGCGTGCCGCACGGCCGCTGAAGGTGTACCGCACGACATGCCGGTCCGTGACCCCGTAGGCCCCGGCGTTGCTCAGCGCGCTGTCCGGCGGGAAGGTCAGCGCCCTGACCCGTTCGTCGAACACCGGCCGGTCGTAGGCGGCGATGACGACCGAGACGGGGAAGTACCGCACCGCGCGCAGTCGTTCGGCCAGCCCGGCGTGGTGCGGGGCGGCCAGGTCCGCGGCCGCCGGTGCGGGCAGCGCGAGCACCACCGCGTCGGCGCCCTCCTCGAAGCTCTCCTCGGCGTCCGTGCCCGCGCCAGTCGTGGCGAGGAGGCCCGTGACCCGGCCGTCGGAAACGGACAGGCCGGTGACACGGGTGCCGCCGTGGACCTCCACCGCGTCCGAGAAGGCGGTCAGCAGCGGGGTGTAGCCGCCGGGCAGCTGGTCGAAACTGTCCAGCAGCATCCCCAGGTTGGTGCCGAAGTTCCCCAGGTGCGCCTCGTCGGGTTCGGCCCCGTTCATCCGGACGAGGGCGGGGCGGATCAGCCGGTCGCGCAGCCCCTTGCCGAAGTAGGCGGCGAGCGACGGGTCGCCCGTGCGGGCCGCGAGCCGGTCGAAGTCGGGCCCGGCGCAGAAGGCGTTGGCGCGCGCACGCCGGACGTAGTGGGCCAGGCGCAGGATGCGCGCCAGGTCGCGGGGCGGGATGTCGCGCAGCAGGCCGTACAGGCTGGCCGCCCTGCTGGTGCTGTCCACGGTGCGTACCCGGCCGTTCTCCACCCGGGAGGAGTTGATGCCGAAGTGCTCGAAGGCCGACTCCGGTACGCCGTGCGCCGCGGCGAACTCCCGGAACAGGCCGTACTTCCGGCCGATGTTCTTGCCGCCGAGCGTCACCTCGCGGGAGCCGAGCGGCGCCGCCGCGCAGCGGCCGCCGAGTACCGGCCGCTCGTCGAACAGGACCGGCCGGGCACCGGCGCGGTACAGGTTCCAGGCGGCGGCGATGCCCGACCAGCCGCCGCCCACCACGGCCACGCGGGGCCCGGAACGCTCAGATCCCATCGGGTTCGCTCCTCCTGCCGTCGCCGGCCGGACCGCCGTGCCCCGAGGAGGAGCCCGGCGCGGCCGTCTTCAGGGCCCACTGCGCCAGATGGGCGCACAGGGCGGTGTTGTGGCGGACCCAGCGGAAGTGGTCGATGTGCTTTCCGCCCGCCGCCTCGGTGGCGTAGTGCCAGCGGTCGACGGCGCACCGGGGCACCTTGGAGAGCAGGTGTTCCCGGGAGCCGGGCGGGGCCAGGGTGTCGTTGTCGACGCCGATCGCGAGCAGCGGCAGGGCCAGGTCGCCGAGCGCCCGCTCGTAGTCGACGCCGCTGCCCTCGGGCCGGTAGTCACCGGTGCGTCCCTGTCTGGCCCAGTCCCGCATGACACCGGCGGCCTCGGTGCCGCCGAACCCCAGCCTGCGGCCGGGCCAGTACCCGAGCACCGTGGCCAGCCCGGCGAACACCTGGCTGGCCAGCAGGTTGCGCAGGGCCCGGGCCGCCCCGAACCCCCGGTACCACACCGACCCGGCGGCGACGAGGACCAGCGCGTCGACGTCCCGCGGATGCGCCGCCGCGTACAGCAGCGCCAGCTGGCCGCCGAGGCTGTGCCCGACCAGCACCAGGGGCACACCGGGGAACGCCGCCCGCACCGCCGTGAGCACCGCGGGCAGATCCTCCTCCAGCATCTCCCGGTAGCCGAACCGGACGCCGCGCACCACGGCCGGGGTGGCCTCGCCGTGCCCCCGGTGGTCGACCGTCACCACGGTCAGCCCCTCGCGGTGCAGCGCCCGGACGACCGGCAGGTAGAAGCGCGCGGCGGCGCCCATCGCGGGCAGCACCACCGCCACCGGCGCGCCCGGGTCGGCGTGGCGCAGCACGCGGGCCACCAGGGTGACGCCGGGGGCGGGTTCCACCCGGGCCAGGACGGGCAGCGGCGGTGGTGCGGGGCGCCGCCCGGCGTCGGGGGCGGGAGTCGGGCCGTTCATCGGTTCACACCTCTCGGGCGCACACGGGTGGCGGGACGGCGGGCGGTGCGGGCCGGGGCTACTTCATCAGCCTCGGGTACTCCGCGTCGTGCTCCTTGATGTAGACGGTCTCCGGTGTGACGTCGAAGCGGTTGGCGTTGTCGAAGTCCTGGCGTGTCTCGGTGAGGTGGTTCATCAGCACCTCGCCCTTGGTGTTGAGGGTGTGGCGCAGGTAGTCGGTCTGGAGGTTGCCGTGCCAGATGACGCCGAGCTTGTTGACGGTGAACCGGTCGCCCTCGTCCTCGATGACGCCCGCGGCCAGGTGCCCGTCGAGCACGGCCCGCACCCGTTCGAAGGCGGCCTCGTCGACCCGGGCGGCGTGGTCGGCCAGGAGTTCCTTGTCGAGGGACTTGTAGCGGGGGAACATCACCATGACCCGGTCGAGGATGCCCTCGTAGCCGATCGACTGGAGCGTCTCCGTGGAGGCGCCCTGTTCGTCGACGTTGCGCTGCCAGTCGTCGACCTTCTCGGGGTTGATGGACACCATGTCGCGGACGTTGCCGCGCGCCGCGCAGCCCACGCCGATGATGTCCTGCCGGGCGCAGTGCGCCGTCTGGTACTGGGAGCGCTGCGGGCTCTTCGACCAGGTCTCGGCGATGGTGTTGTGGTAGCCGGCCGCGCTGAGCGTGTCGTACAGGTGCTCGCGCATGGCCAGCAACTGCCAGGGGCTGCCCGGCTGTTCGACCCGGCCGTCCATGATCAGCTTGTGCAGCGGCCGGTACGGCAGGTAGATCGTGGTGAAGAGGTCGATCTCGCTGGGGTCGTAGCAGGAGAGCAGTTCGGACAGCTCGTCCTGGAAGCCCTCCAGGGTCTGGCCCGGCAGGTCGTACATCATGTCGACGCACGTCTCCGCGGTGTAGTTCAGGTCGCGCATGCGGTCGAAGACGGCGTCCACGTCCTCGCGGGTGTCCAGGCGGCCGATCTTGCGGTGGATCTTCTCGTTCAGGGTCTCGATGCCGAACGTGATCCGGTTCCAGCCGTGGTCCTTGAGCACGTCGAGGAGCCCGGGGCGGCGCAGGGTGCGGGGTTCGCCGGTGAAGCTCTTCTCGATCGAGTCGAAGTTCGGCACGACCTTGCGGAGGTGCTCGCTCAGCCGCTCCACGGCGGTGGTGGGCAGGGTCGAGGGGCTGCCGCCGCCGATGTAGACGCCGGTGAACTCGCGCGCCTGCACGTACGGCTGGCGCATGTACCAGTCGATCTCCTTGATGAGGTAGTCGGTGTACTTCTCCAGGCGCTCGGAGTCCTGCTTGGGGTAGTGGAACCGGTTGAAGTTGCAGTAGTGGCAGAACGACTTGCAGTACGGAACATGGATGTACATCATGATCCGGTCGTTCAGGTTGCCGCCCGGGTCCTGGAGGCTGCGGATGTTCTCGACGACCTTCTCGCGGGGCACCTGGTGCCAGTCCATCGTCGCGAAGTTCGGCATGATGTAGTGCGAGACGGTCATGACGCCGTCGAACGGCACGGGCCGCGAGGGGTTGTCCCCCAGATAGAACGGCTCTGTCGGCTTGCCCACCTGTGTCACGATTCCTCCTTGTGGTGTGCTCGGTTGCCCTGCACCGGCTTGAAGCGGACGACACCGGCGCCCCAGACGAAGCCGGCGCCGAATGCCGCCATCACGATCCGGTCCCCGGGGCCCAGCCGCCCGGCCTCCTGGGCCTGCCGCAGGGCGACGGGGATGGAGGCCGACGACGTGTTGCCGACCTTGTCCACGCTGATCTCGACGCGGTCCCCGGGCACGCCGAGTTCGGCGGCGACCGCCCGCAGGATGCGCGCGTTGGCCTGGTGCCCGATGAACAGGGCGATGTCCGCCAGTCGGAGCCCGCGGGCGCCGAGGACCTTGCGGGTCTGCTCCGCCATGTTCGCCACGGCGAACTCGTACACCTCGCGGCCGCTCATCCGCAGTACGCGCTCCTCGTTGTCGGCGTACAGCAGTTCGGTGTGGACGCCGTCGGAGCCGAGCAGGAAGCACGGCCGTTCGGCGTCCCCGGAACGGTCCGGGGTGACCACGACCGCGCCCGCCGCGTCGCCGAACAGCACCGCGGTGGAGCGGTCCGTGACGTCGGTGATCCGGGACAGGGCCTCCGCCGCGCAGACCAGGACGCAGCGCGCCCGGCCGCTCTCGATGAGCGCGCAGGCGTGGTCGAGCGCGTACAGGAATCCGGCGCACGCGGCGTTGAGGTCCACCGCGGGCGGCCCGGGCGCGCCGAGACGGGCGGCGAGCCGGGGGGCGAGGCCGGGGGTGATCCGGTCCGGGGTGATGGTGGACACCAGGACGTGGTCCACCTCGCGGGCGCCGCGTCCGCTGTCCTCCAGGGCCTGCCGGCAGGCGCGCAACGCGAGGTCAGCCAGGGATTCGCCGGGAGCCAGCCAGTGCCGGGTGCGGATGCCGGTACGTTTGACGATCCACGCGTCCGACGTGCCGAGCGGTGCGAAGTGACCGTTGGCGATTACGGTGGCGGGCAGTGCGGCGCCGACGCCGCTGATCGCCGCGCTCACGGGGCGCTCACGATTCCCCGGTCCGTCACCCGGGCGACCGCGACCTCCAGCAGCGCGACCGGCCGGCCGCACTGCTCCACCACGGCCTCGACCGTCCCGGCGGAGGTGGGCCGGGCCCTGCACCGCACCGGGTCCGTGTGCTCGGCGAACTCCTTGAACGCGGCCCGGCAGGAGGTGGCCACGAGTTCGGTCGCCGGCACGGAGCAGGCCCGGGAGCGGGCCGCGAGGGCGAGCTGGCGGCCGGCCTCCATCAGCAGCATGCCCGGCAGGTGGTCCAGCGGGTGGTCGAAGAAGACCGGGTCCCCGGGATCACAGACCAGCCGCGCCACGGTCTCGTCGCCCTCCTGGCGGATGTCCGCGAGGACGACGTTGCGCGGGTCGGTCCTGCCCACCGCGGCGGGGGCCGACCGGGCCGGAGCGCTCACCGCCGTCCGGCCGGGGCGCGCGGGCCGCGTCCGCAGTTCGGTGTAGGTCTCCGGAGCCAGGAAGCGCAGCGTCCCGGAGAACCGGGCGGCCTCCCGCTCGGCCACCCGGCACACCGCGGTGCCCCGCAGGGTGCGTACCGACCCGTCGCGCCGCCGGTGCAGTCGGTCCACGTGCAGCTCCACCCCGAGGTCCACGGGGGCGGCGCCGACGCGGAGGTGCTCCGGGGCGGTCAGCTCGATCGCGAGGTCGCTGAGGACGAACGGGGAGTCCAGCGGCACGCCGAGCAGTTCGTGCGCCATGGCCTCGACGGTCTGCCGGGCCGCCTCGCCCACCAGCAGCAGGTCGTAGTAGGGGGCACAGGTGTCGTTGAAGTACCGGTGCAGGCGTGGGAGTTGGGCCGAGCCCAGCAGCCTGCCGCCGACTTCGGCCACGCCGGTGGTGAGCACCTGTTCGACGGCGCGCTTGTGCACGAGCCGCCGGGGCACGGTCCGCTCACCGGGCAGCGCGGCACGGGCACCGGGCGGGAACTGGATGCCGCCGCGATCCGTGGGGCGGGCGCCGGGAGGAGGGGAGTGCGCGGCTCCGGGGACTGCGGGCGCGGTCATCTCGGCTCAACTCCTCTGCGCGGCGGCGGTGACGGTGGTGGCGGTGGTGGTGGTGAGGTTCGTGCGCACGGGCGCCCCGGACAGGCCCATCCCGGCATGGCGCATCCCGCCGTCCGCGTGGAGCACCTCGCCGGTGATGCCCCGCGCGAGCGTGGACAGCAGGAACAGCACGGGGCCCGCCACCACCTCGGCCGCCGCGGTGGAGCTGTCCCAGCCCAGCGGAGCCTCGCGGCGCCACCGCTCGTCGAGCGCGGCGAACGTGGACACCCCGCGGCCCGACACGGTCTCGACCGGACCGGTCGCCACCAGGTTCACCCTGATCCGCTGCGGGCCCAGGTAGAGGGCGAGGTAGCGGCAGACCGACTCCAGGGCGGCCTTGGCCACGCCCATCCAGTCGTAGCCGGGCCAGGCCAGCGTGCCGTCGAAGTCGAGGCCCACGACGCTGCCGCCGTCCGGGCCCCGCCCGAGCAGCGGGGCGAGCGCGGTGGTCAGCGCGTGCAGGGAGAGCGCGCTGGTGCGCAGGGCGCGTTCGGCGCTGTCCGGCGGAGTGGTGAGGAACGATCCGCCGATCGCGTCCGCCGGGGCGCCGGCGATGGCGTGGACGGCGCCGTCCAGGCGGGGCCACCGCCGCGCCACCGACTCGCCGAGCGCGAGGAAGTCGTCGGGCCGGCCGGCGTCCAGGGCCAGCACCTCGGCCGGCTCCGGCAGGTCGGCGGCGGCCAGCTCGGTGATCCGGCGGGTGCGGCCGTAACCGGTCAGCAGCACCTCGGCACCGGCGAGTTGCAGCGCCCTGGCGATGTGCCAGGCGAGGGAGTCACTGGTGAGCACGCCGGTCACGAGGTAGCGCCGGCCGGACAGGGTGATCATGTGGCGGCTCCGTCCGGCGCGCCGCGCAGGACCAGCGCCGCGTTGTGTCCGCCGAACCCGAACGAGGTGGACAGCGCGGCCGGCCTGCCCCGTCCGCCCCGGTCCAGGGGGCGTGCCGCGGTCAGATGGGTCAGCGGGCCGAGGGCGGGGTCGGGCGTGGTCAGCCCCACGGTCGGCGGCGCCTGCCGGTGCCGTAGCGCGAGGACCGTGGCGACCGCCTCGACCGCCCCCGCGGCGCCGAGGAGATGCCCGATCGACGACTTCGTGGAGGACAGCGGGATCCCCTCCAGCGCCGGGCCGAGACTGCGCCGCAGGGCGACGACCTCCGCCTGGTCGTTCAGTACGGTGCCCGTGCCGTGCGCGTTGATGTAGTCGAGGCCGTCCGCGGCGAGCCGGGCGTCGGCCAGCGCCAGCGACACCGCGCGGGCGGCGCTGACCCCTTCGGGGTCGGGCGCGGTGAGGTGGTAGGCGTCGCTGCTGGCCCCGTAACCGGCGAGTTCGGCGAGCACCGTCGCTCCCCGGGCGCGGGCGCCGTCCGCGCTCTCGAGCACGAGGATGCCCGCGCCCTCTCCCAGCAGGAATCCGTCGCGGTCGCGGTCGAAGGGGACCGAGGCGCCGCTGGGCGAGAGGGCGCCGGCGTTCAGGAAGGCGGCCCGCACGATCGCCGAGGTCGCGGCCTCCGCGCCGCCCGCCACCACGGCGTCCGCCTCACCGGAGCGGATCAGCCGCAGTCCCGCGCCGATGGCCTGCGCCCCGGCGGAACAGGCCGAGATCACACAGTGGCTCTCTCCGCCCAGGCCGTGCCGCAGCGCGATCTGGGCGGCGGCCGCGTTCGCCATCATCATCGGCACCATGAGCGGGGAGACGGCTTCCGGACCCTCCTTGTCCAGCACCACCTGCTGGCCCTCGAAGGTCTCCAGACCGCCCACCCCGGAACCCACGACGCAGGCCACCCGCTCCGGGGCGTAGGGCGGCCGGTCCGCCCAGCCCGCCTGGGCGAGTGCCTCGGCCGCGGCCACCAGCGCGAACTGGGAGAACCGGTCGGTCCTGCGGGCCTCCCGGCGGCTGAGGACGGCGGTGGGGTCGAAGCCGGTGCAGCGGCCCTCACCGCCGGTCAGGGCGCTCTCGCCCGCCACCGCCCGTTCGTGGAGCGGGGCGGCGCCGGCGCCCAGCGCGGTGACCGCGCCGACTCCGGTGACGACGACACCGCGGTGCGCCATCACAGCCCCGCGGTGGCGTACATGACGTCGAGGGCCTCGCCCACCGTCTTGACGTCGTCCATGTCCTTGGGGCGGACGTGGATGCCGTACGTCTTCTTCACGGCCTGACCCAGTTCCACCAGGTCGAGGGAGTCGATCTCCAGGTCCTCGAAGGTGGCGTCCGGGGTGATCGCGTCCGGTTCGGCGCCGAAGTCGGCGAGCGCCTCGGTGACGAACGCGTTGAGGGACTCACGGGTGGCTGGCGTGGTGGGCACGGTGAACTCTCCGATCATGTGGATGTCGGCGGGAATGCGGCAGGGCCGCGGCAGGAATGCGGCAGAGGCACTCGGCGAGGGGAGGAGTGGGGTGGGGGGAGGAAGGGAGGAGCGTCCGGCAGACGCACGGGGACACCGCGGCCGGGTGGCGCCCGGCGGAGGCGGACGGTCCGGACCGGTAACCCGACGGGTTCAGTCCGTGGGCAGCTGCGGAACGAACGCCGCGGCGGAGAGGCCTCCGTCGACGGTGATCGTGGTGCCGGTGAGGTAACCCGCCTCCGGTGAGGCGAGGAAGCGGACGCAGGAGGCGATCTCCCGCGGGCGGGCGGCCCGGCGGGCGGGTATGGCGGTGCGTGCCGAGCGTCTCAGGAACTCGACGTCGGCCACGAGTTCAGTCTCGACCAGGCCGGGCGCGACCGTGTTGACGGTGATGCCGCGCCGGGCGACCTCCACGGCGACCGACCGCGTGAGCCCTTCCAGCCCGGCCTTGGCGGCGGCGTAGTTGGCGACGCCGGGCAGCGATCTGCTGCCGAGCACCGATCCGATGTTGACGATCCGGCCGAAGCGCGATCGGGACATGGCGGGCAGGGCGCGGTGCGTGGTGCGGTAGACCGCGCTGAGGTTGGTGTCCAGCACCGCGTGCCAGTCGGACGGTTCCAGCGCCACGAAGACCTGGTCGGAGCGGATGCCGGCGTTGTTGACGAGGATCAGGACGCGGCCGTACGCCTCCTCCGCGGTGCGGAAGAGCGCCTCCACGTCGTCGGCGACGGTGACGTCGGCGCGGCAGGCGAGGGCCGTTCCCCCGGCCCGCTCGATCTCGGACACGGTCTGCTTCGCGGCGGTCTCGTCCTGGCGGAATCCGACGACCACGGGACGTCCGGTGGCGGCGAGTTCCAGGGCGACAGCGGCGCCGATACCACGTGAGGCGCCCGTCACCAGGGCGCAACCTTCGGGTGATAAGTGCGAGTGCTCTGTGGCAGTCTGCGACATGCCGGCCCCCGGGTGGAAGTGCGCGTTCTCGACAGTGCGTGGAGCAAGTCTCGACTCGTGCTGGCCCGATCGTAGAGTGCCCACGGTCAAAAGTCACCGGGGACCCGTCCACTTGTCAGAACCTCCGGCCCCTCCCTACCCTCGCCTGCCATGGCAGACAGCCCGGAGTGGAACGCCGCAGGCGGAGGGCCGGCCACCGCCCGGTCCGTCGAGGTGACGACGCGGGACGGGATCGCCGTACTGACCCTGAACCGACCCGACGACGGCAACGCGATGAACACCGCGCTGCTGGAGGAACTGGCCGCCGTCGCACAGGACATGGCGCGGGACACCGCGCTGCGCGGCGTCCTGCTCACCGGAGCCGGCAAGGCGTTCTCGCGCGGTGGCGACATCCGTGAGTACCATCGGGCGCTGTCGGAGGACTCCTTCGACGCCGCGGCCTACGGCGACCGGCTCACCGGCCTGCTCAAGCAGACCGTCCTGACGATCCGCGCGATTCCCTGCCCGGTGCTGGCCGCGGTCAACGGCCAGGCGGCCGGGGCGGGTTTCGCCCTCGCCCTCGCCTGCGACCTGCGACTGGCGTCCCGGCGCGCGTCGTTCCATTTCGCCTACGGAGCCATCGGCGCGTCCACCGACGCCGGCATGGCCTGGTTCCTGCCCCGCGCGGTGGGATACGCCCGCGCACTCGAACTGCTCCTGGAACAACCGGTGATACGGGCACCGCAGGCCCAGCGGGAGGGACTGGTCAGCGCGGTGGTGGAGCCGGGCGAGCTGGTGGAGGAGGGGCTGCGCCGGCTGCGCGAGCTGGCCCAGGGCGCGCCGCACGCCGTCCGCAGCGCCAAGCACCTGCTGGACCGCAGCCTGTCCATGCCGCTCGCCGAACACCTCGACCTGGAGCGCGCCGACTTCGCCGCGGCGGTCGCCTCCCGCGACATGCGCCACGGCATCACGTCGCTCCTGGCGGGGGAGTGGCCAGAGTTCCGCGGCGAGTGACCTGCCGCCCCCACCCGCGGTGGCGCGGGCGGCCTGGCATCGATCGTTGCCATGAGGCGGCTGGGGTGGCCCGCGTCCTGCCGGTCGGCCGGGAGCGGGTCTCAGATGCCGACGCGTTGCGGTCAGAAGGCGTAGCGGATCGTCAGCCAGGGTGCGTGCGCGGTGACGAGATCGCGCAGTTCCTGGACGGCCGCCGCCTTGACGCCGTTGCGGTAGCGCACGTTCAGGGCGCCGTTCTGCGAGCGTTTGGCCTGCTGCAGGTCGGGCTGCCACAGCACGTCCTCGGCGCGCGGGTGCCAGTTCAGGTTGACCTGGTGCAGTTCCTGGTTGTGCGTGAGCATGATGACCTCGGCCGCCGCCTGCTCCTTGACCCGCCGGGGCAGTACGTCGTCCAGGTGCCGCAGCAGGTCCGCCCAGGCCTGCTGCCAGCCGGGTCGCAGGACGACGGGGGAGAGGTTGAAGTGCACCTCGTACCCGGCGTCCACGAAGTCGGCGGCCGCCGCGATGCGCGCGGGCACCGGAGTGGTGCGCACGTCCAGCAGCCGGGAGTCCTCCGGCGGCATCACCGAGAAGCGGACGCGGGTCCTGCCCCGCGGCTCGAGCGAGAGCAGGTCCGGGTTGACGAACTTGGTGGCGAACGACGCCTTCGCGGACGGCCACAGGGTGAAGGCCCGCACGAGGTCGGCGGTGTTGTCGCTGATCAGCGCGTCCACCGAGCAGTCGCCGTTCTCGCCGATGTCGTAGACCCACGCGTGCGGGTCGCACTGGTTGGGCTCGGTCTTCGGGCCGAGGCGCGCGATGTGCCGCCCGAGGTGGGCGAGCAGGGCGTCGATGTTGGTGAACACCGTGATCGGGTTGGCGTAGCCCTTGCGGCGCGGGACGTAGCAGTACGCGCAGGCCATGGCGCAGCCGTTCGACGGTCCCGGAGCGATCCAGTCGGCGGACCTGCCGTTGGGCCGGGTGGTCATGGTCTTGCGTTCACCGAGGACCAGCGTCTCCGTCTTGACCCTGACCCAGCGCTCGGCGTTGCCCTCGTTCCCGTGCAGCCCCGGAATGCGCCAGTGACCGGGCACCTCGGTGATGCGGGCGTGCGGGAAGCGGGCGATGATCTCCCGGCCGCGCGGAGAGGCGGCCGCCGCGGGCTCCGCGTAGATCTCCCGCACCGCCAGCATGCGGCGGGCGGCCGCGGAGTCCCGGAACGCGGATGCGGCCGGCGCGCCGGAGGGCCCCGGGGACGAGGTCCGCGAGGGAGAGGGCTGGAGGTCGCCGAATCCGAACAGCGCTTCTTGTTCCATGGACCGTCCCGCCGTGTGCTGTGTCGCCGCCGTGCTGCCGTGCTGCCGTGCTGGCGTGCCGCCGTGCTGTGGGTGCCTGCGTGGGGGCACTTCCACAGTAACCGGACACGCGGGGCGGGGGAGGGGAGCCTCCGTACCGGGCGGCTCAGGGGCGACCTGCCGTGTCGGGGCTGCGCGCGGCACGGTACGCGGTGCCGTCCCGCGGGCGCCGGGGCCGGTTCGGGGCGCCGGGGCGGGTGCGGCCGGCGAGGCCGAGCAGGAAGCCGGCCGGGATGGTGATCAGCCCCGGGGTCTGCAGCGGGAACCAGTGGAAGTCGCGGTCGGGGAAGAGCGCGATCGGGGTGCCCGAGACGGCGGGGGAGCCCGCCAGGAGCAGCGCGATCAGCGGCAGCGTCCCGTACACCGTCCAGCGCGTCCCGGTGGCGGTGTGACCCGGCAGGAACAGCGCGTACAGCAGGACCGGGGCCAGCACCGAGGCGGCGACGGTGAACGACAGCGAGATCAGCGTCAGCCTGCCGCGGTCCTGGACGATCACCGCCAGGACGACGACGGCGGCCCCGACCAGGACGATGCCCGCCCTCGCGCGGCGGATCTCGCCGCCCGGCGAGCGGTGCGCGCTCCCGGGGACCGGCCGTCCGCCGAAGTCCCGCACCAGGCTGGAGGCGGCTGCCAGGGTGATGCCCGCGACGGCCGCGAGGGTGGTCACGAAGACGGCGCAGGCGACGACGGCGAAGACCATGCTGTGCCGGGCGCCCCCGGCGGCCGGGTCGAGCGCGCCCGTCACCATCAGCAGCGCGGTGGCTCCCCCCGGGTCGGCGGCCCGCACCGCGTCCCGGCCCACCAGGGCGCAGGCGCCGAGTCCGGCCACCACGACCCCGGCGCAGACCACCGCGACGGGCCCCACGGCCCAGCCGGCGGCGCGGCGTGCGGTCCGGGCGTCGCGCAGCGGGTGCAGCCGCATGGTGAGGTGCGGCAGGCAGGCGGCGCCGAGCAGCAGCGTCGCCTCGAAGCTGATCAGGTCCAGACGCCCGGCGACGGAGTGACCGAAGTGCAGCCCGGGCCGGGCGTAGTCGGCGCCGGCCGCGGAGTTGTCCCGGGCCGCGCGGAACAGGGCCGCGGGCGACCATCCGTACCGGTGCAGGACCAGTCCGGCCAGGAGCAGTACGGCACTGAGCACGACACCGACCTTCAGGACCTGTACGTAGCCGACGCCGCGCATCCCGCCGAACGCGGCGTAGCAGACCATGAGCGCCCCGCCGGCGACGGTGCAGCCGGTGAGCGCGCCGTCGGGCAGGCCGAACATGGCCGTCATCAGGTGGCCCGCGGTGGACAGCTGCACCAGCAGCAGCGGGGCGAGGACCACCAGGGTGGCGACGCCGAGGGCCCGGCGCACGGAGCGGTCGCCGAGCCGGTCGGCGAAGAAGTCCCCCAGGGTGAACACGCCGCCGCGGCGCAGCGGTCCGGCCAGCAGCCGCATGACCAGCCAGAGCGAGACGACGGTGGCGCAGGCGAAGAGGATGCCGTCGGTGCCGTCCAGGGCGACCGAGCCCGTGGTGCTGAGCAGGGTGGCCGCGGAGATGTAGTCGCCGGCGATGGCGAGTCCGCTGCCGACCGGGCCGAAGGCGGCGCTGCCGCCGGCGTAGAAGTGCTCGGGGTCGTCCAGGTCGGCCGCCGCGAGCCCGCACATCAGCAGGGACACCGCGACGAAGACGAGGAAGACCACGACGGCGAAGGACTGACCGTCACCGGCGCTCATGAGCGGCACCCCGGTGCCGTCCTGGCGTGCGGACCGGTCACCGCGTCCGGGACCGGCGGTGGGAAGGGAGGGGCTGCGGAAGACATGCCGGTCATGCCATCAGCCGGCCGGTGCCCCGTACAGCGGGTGGGGCGCGCGGGCGGCGGCGGCACAGCGGGCCCGGGACGGCGGTGTGCGGGGGCACAGGCCCGCCCCGGTCCGCGCCGTCCCGGGCGGGCGCCCGCCCGGCGTCCCGGGCCGGGCCCGGGTCAGAACAGCTCGTCCTGCTCCACGGGTGCGCTCCGGCGGGCGGCGCGCCGGGCCGGGTGCCGGGCGGGTGTCTCCTTGCCGAAGAGCGGGACCGTGCCGTACTCGTCGGGTTCGGCCGGCACGGTCGCCGGTCCGGTCCCCACGTTCAGCCGCAGCGGCGCCTCCCGGTCGAAGTCCGCCGGCGTCATCGCCGTCCAGTCACAGTCCTGACGTTCACTCATCGGCGCTCCTCCACCCTCGGACGTCCTCCTACCCGTGCCCCTCGCCCACCACGCCCGGGCATGATCGGAAAGGGTACGGGCCGACCCCGCCGGCAGCGCCGGGCAGGCGCCGTACCGCCGCCCCGGCGAGGAGACCCCGGGGCGGCGGCGAGTACGCGGGCCCGGCGCGGCGCGCTGCCGCCCCGGGGCGATCAGCCGCCGATGTCCGACCGCTGCGCGGCGTCGACGATCGCCGTCGCGTCCTCCGGCAGGAGGTGTCCGGCGGTCACGGACGCCTGCGCGGCCGCCCGCACCTTGCTCACGTACGCCTCGTGCGTCGGGTACAGCCTGCTGAGCACGGGTTCCGCGCGGGGCGGGAACGCCGGGTCGGACGGGTCGGCCGCGTCGTGCCGGTCCCACGGGTCGGCGTCGCCGTTCCACGGGTCCCTGGCGCCGTAGAGACCGCAGAAGACCCCGCTGCCGCTGGTGTCCCGCGCACCGGTGAGCGTCCGGGTGGGCACCGCCACGTCGGGGAGCCGGATGCCGCCGGTGGCGAGACCGGTGGCCGGGTCGCGCAGGTCGGCGTTCAGCTGCGCCCCGCTCGCGGGCCGGGGCCCGCCCCGCGCCCAGTCCGCCAGGTGGTTCAGGGCCGCGTTCATCGCGTAGTGACCAGGGCCGTCGTTGTAGGGGGCCGAGCCGGCGGCGCAGTCGGGCTGGGGCGCGGCGGCGCCCGCCGACTTGACCACCGTCGGCTGACCGAGGTCGTACGCCCACTGGTCGCCGTGGGCGGTGCCGGCCACCTCCCAGTGCACCAGGCGGTCCGTGTCCGGCTGCCGCGCCGCTGACGCCCCCGGCACGTCCGTCTCCGTGAGCACCACGAACGTGGGCACCGACAGGTCGGTACGGATCCGCGACGGGTACGGCATCAGGAGGATGTCGCCCAGGTCACCGCTGATGGGCGCGGCGACGGCGCTGTTGCTGTGCACCAGGAAGCCGTCGTAGACGCCCGCGACCGGCTGTACGGCGTCGGCGTACGTCGTCATCAGCCCCGCCGACTGCGACTCGCCGTCGGCGAGCAGCGTCCTGACGGTGAGGCCGCCGAGCGGATCGGGACCGTCGGGAGTGCGCAACGCCTGTCCCGCCTGGCTGAAGATGTCGTAGGCGAAGGCGTCACCGGGGTGGACCAGGCTGCCGTAGCGGGCCGGGTCCCAGCCCTTCAGCCCCTTGATCTCGCCGAGGCCGCCGTTGACACCGACCGCCTGGGCCGAGACGCCGACCCAGGCGTACCCCTCGCGCAGCAGCTCGTCGCGCTCGAACCAGTAGTCCGGGGAGAGCTCGATCTGCCCACTGACGTTCAGCCACTCCACGACGACCGTACCGTTGAACTTCGCCGGGTCGGCGGGCCGGCGCACCAGCAGGCGGCTCTTGTACGCGGCACGGCCGGACGCGCGGACGTTCCACCGCCCGTCCGGGCCCCACAGCCCGGACTTGGCGTACGAGGTGGCGGTGCCCGAGATGAAGTACTCGCTCTCGGTGTAACCGAACGAGCCGAGGTCCTCGGCCGCGGCGAGGAACGGGAAGCCGTGGCTGCCGGCGGGCGGGACACTGACGACGGGGTTGGCGGCCGCGGCCCTGGCGGGGGCGGCCTGGGCGGGTGACGTGCCCAGGAGCGTGGTGAGCAGGACCGCTCCCAGCGCGGTGGCGGTGACCCACCGCCGGGGTAACCGGACGGGGAAGTGCACGGGTTGCCTCCGTGAACGATGGTGTCGGACGGGTCGGGGACGCAGTCTGGTCCCCGTCCGCCGGCCGGCCACCGGTGAATCGACCGGTGGTGACGGGCGGCCCCCCCCCGCGACCGCCCGGACCGGACGCGGTCAACTCGCGCCCTAGGCTGACCCCGTGACGGACTTCATCATCTCGGGTGACACCACGCACTGGCAGCGGGACTTCGAGCGGCGGCTGTACGACTCGTACACGAGGGCCGGGCTCGGTCCGGCCGCGGTGGAGCGCAGACTCGACACCGTGCGCGCGGACATGGGCGACTGGACCGTCGCCGAGATCACGCACGCCGGGACCCGCGTGGGACACGTCGCCGTGGTCGTGGCCGGAGACGGCGATACCCGCGAGGGCCGGATCGGGGATCTCCACGTCGACGCGCGCCACGCCGGCCAGGGGCACGAACGGGCGGCCCGGGACTGGGCCGAGGAGTGGTGCGCCGCGCAGGGCGCCCGCCGCATCGGGGTACGGCTCACCGGGCCCGCCGGCGACCTGTTCGCCGACTACCGCGTCCACGGCCAGGTCAGGATGCGGTCGCTCACCTCTCCACCCGACCTCGGCGACGCCGTCACCGCACGGCCGATGACACCGCAGGAGTATCCCGGCTGGCTCGCCGCCGAGAAGGCGGGCTACGTCGCCGGCATCGTCCGCTCCGGCGCCCTCGGCCCCGAGGACGCCGTACGCAAGTCCGACCGCGACTTCGCCGAGCTGATACCCGAGGGCCTGGCGACGCCCGGCAACACGTTCCTGGTGCTGGAGGCGGACGGCGAGCGGATCGGCTCGGGCTGGCTGAAGCACGGGTACCTCCCCGGAGTCACCTACGGCTACTCGCTGCACGTCCACGAGGAGCACCGCGGCAAGGGGTACGGGCGGGCCGCGATGCCGGCCGGTGAACGGGCCGCCCTCGCGGCCGGTGACTCGGCGCTGATGTTCACCGTGTGGGGCGGCAACGAGGTGGCCATGAACCTGTACACCGGCGCCGGTTACCAGGTCCTGGAGGAGAGCCGCTCCCTTCCTCTTCCCCGCTCCGCCGCCTGAGGAACGGCACGCCGCCGCCGCGCTCGCGGACTCCGCTCCGCTCCGTTTCCCGGCCATCGGCGGGGCCGGGGCGGCGCCCGCCGGTGTAGACGCCGCGAAGCGGGGCATCCGTACGCTGCCCAGCACTGCTCGGCGTCGCACCGAGGTCCTCGAGGGCCGCGTGCGCCCTGTAGGCCCCAGCAGGCTCGGCGAGCCGCGAGCCGTGGGACCGAGGAGAGAGACCGCCATGCTGCTTCCAGCCGAGAAGGAACTGCGTGCCGCACTGGCGCGGTTCGCTCAGGTCCGCATCGAGCACGAGCTGCGCCCCACCGGTCGCACGAGCCGGGCCCTGGAGGACGTCACCCGCGAGCTGTGCGCGCTGACCGGAGCGACGTCCGCCGAGCGAGCCCTGGGCGCGGCGGACACGCTGCTGGAGCGCTACCGCGCCGCGCGGCAGGGCACGCCCGAGGAGAAGCCGCTGGCCGCGTAGGGACCGGGCCCCGCGGCCGGCCGGCGCCGTCAGGCCCGCCTGGGTACCGGGGGCTCCGCCCAGCCGTGCCGCACCGCATGGCCGCCGAGCTGCATCCGGGTGCGGACCCCGGCGAGGTCCATGAGGTGGCGCAGACGCCGGTGCAGGGTGCGCGGTGAGAGGCCGAGCTGGGTCGCGGCCGTCGGATCGGTCACGCCGGCCAGCAGCAGGGCGAGAATTTTGCGGTCGAGGTCGGTCGGGCCCTGCGCCCCCGGCTCCACGACGGGCTCGGCGTCCTCACCGGTCCCCGACAGCTCCAGCGGGTGGGCGGTGCGCCACACCGTCTCGAACAGCGCGTCCATCGCGTCCAGCAGACCACTGCGGTGCAGCAGCACCGCACCGGGCTCTCCGGCCGGTGTGGTCGCGAGGGGCACGAGGCCCAGGTCGGCGTCCGCCAGCACGAGCTTCATGGGCAGCTGGTCGGCGACCCGCAGCCGCACGCCGTTGCGCAGCGAGTCGGTCGCGTCGCGGACGATGCCCGGCTCCGCCAGCACGGCCCGGTCCAGCACCGCCCGGAAACGCACACCGCGGCCGATGGCCATGGGTTCGGCCGTGTTCTCCTCGGGCGGCAGGGCGACGAACGGCGCGGTGATGAAGGCGCGGACCTCGGCACGGGCCGCCTGCTGCACCTGGAGGTAGCGGTGGCGGATGGCGTCGGCGCCCGTGACGACCTCGATCAGATCGACGATGCTGCTCCCGGTCATGGCCGCCCGGTGTTCCTCGGCGAAGGTCACCAGGGCGTGTTCGGCGGCGCGCAACCCGTCCCTGCGCTGGCTGATGAGAGCGCCCAGCGCCATGGCCGGCGGCGCGGCGGTGAACCGCTCGCCGGCCGACCTGATCACCAGTCCCCACCCGACCAGCCGGGACAGGACGTCCGCGGTTCGCGCCTGCGACAGGCCGAGCAGCTCCGACAGCAGCGCCGTGGTGGAGTCCGGCCGTCCGAGCAACGCCCGGTAGACGCGCTCGTCCTCGGCGTCGAGGCCCAGAACATCCAACATCGGCGACCGACTCCCCTCCGCTTGCCGCAGCGGTGAGAGTATGCGCCATGGCCGCGGAGTGCGGAAAATCCCTGGTGCGGGCGGGTGCGAAGGGACGGGCCCCGGGGCGTTGCCGCCCCGGGGCCCGACGTTTCGGTTCATCGCAGGCCGTACGCCCGGACGATGTCGTTGCTGACGCCGAAGCCGCGGTCGGTCCGGGCGCTCGCGCGGATCGAGAGGAAGCCGCCCCGCTTCGTCGCCGTGCGGAACGAACCCGTCCAGGACCGCTCCCCGTGCCTGCTCAGGGGCACCTTCCGCCAGGTGGCGCCGTCGTCGTAGGAGACGTCCAGCTTCACCGCGCCGACCTTGCCCGGCACGGTCCCGCCGTCCATCGACACCGGCTCCAGCACGATCCGCTGGGTCGAGCCGGCCTTGATGTCACCATGCAGGTCGGTGGCCAGCCGGTAGTTCAGGTTGAGCACCGAGAACGGCCGGAAGTCGTCCGCGTCGACGGTGTCGGACATGAACGTCCACTCGGTGTGCGTGCGGGTCGACAGCCGGAAGACGTCACCGGGGCGCCGCACGTCCAGGACGGCGCGGTAGGGCAGGTTGCCCGCCGGCACCTCCTGCCACTGCATGTCCCCGCTCTGCGGGTTGTCGTAGATCCGCCGGTCGCCCTGGAAGACCTGGAGGTGGGACGGTGTCTCACCCCAGGGCAGGTAGCCGCCGAGCCGCATGGTGTCGCTGGCCGAGGCCCACGCCTGCACGTTCCAGGTCAGGTAGTTCTGCCAGCGGGAGTTGTACACGCCGAAGGACTCGCCCTGGCCGGGCCGCGTCGCCGGGGCGAACCAGTCCAGGCGGGTGGTGCTGCCCTTGGCGTAGGTGTTGTCACCGGAGACCATCGTCCACGGCAGGGCTCCGTCGACGCCTTGTGCGTGGAACTCCCGCCAGTCCTGGCCGGGGGTCACCCACTCCGTTCGCGTACCCGGGTGCCACTCGGCCTCGGGGAGGTTGAACGAGGGGCTGAGGGTGAAGTCGGACCGGTAGCCTTCCGCCGACGTGCCGCCCGCGGCCGCGTAGTAGCGGGCGTCGATGCGGGCGAGGTCCCGCTTGTCCGGCCGGTAGACCAGCGGCCGGTCCGGCACCTGGCCGGGGTACTCCCGGGTCAGGTCGTAGACGAACGGCGTGTACTCGGTGCGGCGCACGGTCAGCTTGAGGCGGCCGGTCCTGGCGAGCGCGATCAGGGTGCGGCCGGCGTCGCGGTGCACGGAGGCCACCGGGAGGGCGGCCTCACCGACGTACTCCAGCAGCGCGCCCGGGGCGTCGTTGACCACGATCAGCGACTTGGCGCCGGCCGCGGCGGCGGCCTCCGCGCGCTCCTGCGGCGAGACCGCGTCGGTGCGGTCGACGACGACGACCTTGCCCTTGGCCTTGATCCCGGCGTACGCCGCCGCCGAGCCGTCACCGGCGTAGACGGCGCCCAGCGTGTCCGTCCCGGTGGCCAGGTCGCCGCCGGCCTGCGTCAGCGCCTCGAAGCGCCGGCGGCCGCCCGGCGTGCTCACCTCCAGTTGCGGTTCGCCCTTGCGCCAGCGGGTGGTCAGCAGGAACTCGCCCTGGCGCATCGGCTTCGTCGGCGCCACGTAGACGTCGTCGTACGTCGGCGGCAGCACGTAGGCGCTGCGGTAGTCCGTGTACGGGTCCATGCCCTTGTAGTGGACGTTGAAGTCGACCTTGCGCTGGCGGTCCTCGGTGCGCTGCGGTGCCTCGGTGCGCAGCAGCCGCGCCCTGCTCGCGTCCAGCACCACGGTCGCGGGGCCGTCCTTGAGCACGGTCTCCGGGTCCACCAGCACGGCCAGGCCCGAGCGGTCGGGCTTCTCACCGGAGACGTCGAGGTACCCGGCGACGGTGTACAGGCCCGGCGCCATGCGCATGGTGGTCGAGCCGTCGACGTACACGGACCACGGCAGGGTGTCCCCGGCCAGGTTGACGCCGACCCAGCCGGCGGCGGGAGCGCCGTCGCGGCCGACGAGCTTGATGTTCAGGTCGTAGCGCTCCTCCTCCTTGAGCAGCGCCACGGACGTGCGGGTGACCGCCTTGCCGGTGGCCGCGTCGGTGGCCGTGACGTAGCCGGTGTGCCGGCCCGCCGAGGCGGCTTGCGGGTCACCGGTCACCGGGACGGCGGCGGTGCCGCCGGCCGGGACGGTCACCTTGGCGGCCCCCAGCGAGAACGGGCCGTCGTCGCCGCTCAGCGCGAGGTTCAGCGTGAGATCGGCGGGACCGGTGTTGGTGAGGGTCAGGTCCTTCGTGACGGCGACGTCGCCCGGGTCGTGCGGCCAGGTGTAGTTGCCGAAGAACAGGGACCCGGTGGCGCGGACCCCGGTGCGCACGGCGGCGGCCACGTCGACCCTGCCGGTGCCGACCTCGTACGGCGAGTACGCCTCGTCCAGGCCCTTCGCGGTGCTCATCAGCTGTTCCTTGAGCTGCGCGCCGGTCCAGTCCGGGTGCTGCTGGGCCAGGATCGCCGCCGCGCCGACCACGTGCGGGGTGGCCATCGACGTGCCGCTGAGGGTGCGGTAGTAACCCTCGCCGCCGTCCGTCATCTTCTGCGAACGGGCCGCCGTGATGTCCACGCCGGGCGCCGCGATGTCCGGCTTCATGCCGCCGGACGAGGCCAGCGGGCCGGTGCTGGAGAACGACGCGAGCTGGTCCTGCTTGTCCGTGGCGGCCACGGTCAGCGCCGAGGCGGCCGCGCCCGGGGCGGAGATGCTCTCCGGCCCCGCGTTGCCGGCGGCGATGACGAACAGGGTGCCGTACTGCTTGGAGAGCGCGTCGACCATCTGCGACATCGGGTCGCTGCCGTCCGTCGGGTAGGAGTCGCCGAGGCTCATGTTGACGACGTCCGCGCCCGTCTCGGCGGCCCACTGCATGCCGGCCATGACCCACGAGTCCTGGCCCGATCCCTCCGCCCCGCCGAGCACCTTGCCGACGTACAGGTCGGCGCCCGGGGCGACGCCCTTGTAGTCGCCTCCTGAGGCGGCGCCGGAACCGACGATGGTGCCGGCGACGTGCGTGCCGTGCCCGTTGACGTCGGTCACGTCCTCACCCGGCACGAAGCTCGTCGTGCCGTCGATGAGGCCCTTGAAGTCGGGGTGGTCGGCGTCGATGCCCGTGTCCAGCACCGCCACCTTGACGCCCTTGCCGGTATAGCCGGCCGCCCACGCCTCGGGCGCGCCGATCAGCGGCACGCTCTCCTTGAGGTCGGCCTTCACCCGGCCGTCGAGCCACAGCTTCGCCACGCCCTCGCCCAGCTTCGCGCTGCCCCGCGGCGCGACGGCGGACCAGAACGTGCGGGCCCGCCGCTTCTCGGTGCTGAGCACCGCGCCGTGGATGCCCGTGAGCGTGCGGGTCAGTCTGCTGCCGCGGGGCGCGGTCGGCGCGATGGCCGCACGGGACGTCGAGCGGGCGTACGTGGCGATCAGGGGCACGGTCGCGGACTTCGCGTCGTCGTAGCCCATCTCGACCAGATCCGTGACGTCGAACAGCCGCCGGTCCAGCTTGCCGGCACCGAGGAGCGGCGCCGCCTCGTCCGGTATGACGAACAGATCGCCGTTGATCTGCTGCATCTTCACCCCGCCGACGGCGCTGTCCGGCCGGTCGACGTCGGCGGTCTGCCTGCCGTCGGCCATCGTGGTCACCCGGACGACGTCACCGGTGACCAGGGTGACCGTATGAGTGGCCGAGGCCTTCGCGGGAACGGCGGGCCGGTGCGGGGTGGCATGGGCGGGCGCTTGCGAGATCGCGAGCCCCGACGCCAGCAGCGGTCCCGCGGTGAGGGCCGCGAACAACTGCCGGCGTCTGCGCCGGAAGGCGGAGGACTGAGAGGGGAAGGACATGCCCCGGGTCTACCGGCCGGTTCACGCCGCCGTGAAGAGCTGATCATGGCAAGTCCTCGCCATGGCGGTGACTTGCCATCCGCGCGGTGTGCGAATCCGGGCGAAGCGGCTCATCCGGAGAGCGGGTCCCGCCCGTCCGGGCCGGGAGGCCGGAGGCCGCCCGGCCGTCGGACAGCGGGTCCCGCCCGTCCGGGCCGGGAGGCCGGAGGCCGCCCGGCCGTCGGACAGCGGGCCGTGTGCACCGGTGATGTCCGGTGCGTTGACAGAACATCACGCCCCTCCCATCATGGGAGCGCTCCCACAGTCGAGTTCCGGCCGCCGCCCCACACGGGCACGACCGCAGACGACCCGCACGGCATCGCACCGCCGCACCGCACCCGCCGCATCACAGGGCATCGCGCACCGCACAGGCACCGCACGCACTTCGCACCGCTGCACCGCACGGCACGCCCCCGCACTTCCCGCACCCCCTGCACCGCACCGCATTGCACCGCACCCATGCTCCGTTCCCGTGCCACCGGCGTGGAACGTCCTGCTGCCGCGCCGGCACTCCGCCGCCGGCGGCACGGTCCGGCACCCGCTGCCCCCACCCGTGCCGCCGGCCCCCGAGGGAGGACCCGCATGCCCCCACTGCTCGGACCCGGCCGGCCGGCCGGCACCGGAGGGCCCCGCGCTCTTGCGCGCGGCGCCGCCGTCCTGGCCGCCGCGCTCGCGCTGCTGTCGCCGCTGGCCGCTGCCGCGCCCGCGGCGGCGCGGACGGCCGCCGCCGCGGACGCGACCGTCCAGGTCAACACCCAGGCGGCGCTGGGCCGGCTGTCCACCACCGCCCACGGCGTCAACGCCGCCATCTGGGACTCGCACATGAACGACCCCGAGGTCGCCACCCTGATGAAGGCGGCCGGCGTCGGCGCGATGCGCTACCCCGGCGGCTCGTACGCGGACATCTACCACTGGCAGACGCACTCGGCACCCGGCGGGTACGTCGCCCCCGGCACCGGCTTCGACTCCTTCATGGGCACCGTCCGGGCCACCGGCGCACAGCCCATCCTCATCGCCAACTACGGCTCCGGCACGCCCGAGGAGGCGGCCGGCTGGGTCCGGTACGCGAACGTCACCAAGAACTACGGCGCCAAGTACTGGGAGATCGGCAACGAGATCTACGGCAACGGCCACTACGGCAGTGGCTGGGAGCAGGACGACCACGCGGACAAGAGCCCGCAGGAGTACGCCCGTCAGGTCCGTGCCTACGCCACGGCCATGAAGGCGGTCGACCCGACGATCAAGATCGGCGCGGTGCTCACCACGCCGGGTCAGTGGCCGGACGGCGTGGCCGGCCAGGGCGACCCGGGCGACTGGAACCACACCGTGCTGTCCCAGGTGACCGATGTCATCGACTTCGTGAGCGTCCACTGGTACGCGGGCGGCGCGGACACCAGCGTCCAGGACGCCATGGCCAAGGTGGCCGGCCTGCCCGGTGAACTGCGGGAGGTGCGCGCCCAGCTCGACCGGTACGCGGGCGCCGACTCACCGCGCATCGGCATGGCCCTCACCGAGATCAACACCAACACCGGCGGCGCCCGCCTCACCGCCCGCCCCAACGGCCTGTTCGCCGCGGACGCGTTGATGACGGCCTCGGAGAACGGCGTGTTCACCGTCGACTGGTGGAACACCCACAACGGCGCGGGCCGGATCACCACCGTCGGCGGCGAGACCGACTACGGCGACATGGGGATGCTCTCCAGCGGCGCGTGCACCGACGACGTGTGCGAACCGGCCCCGAACACACCGTTCCACCCCTACTACGGCATGAAGATGACCAGCGAACTGGGCACCGCCGGTGACACCATGGTCGCCACCGCGTCCTCCGCGCAGGAGGTCTCGGCCCATGCCGTGCTGCGCCGCGACGGGCGACTGAGCGTCCTGCTCATCAACAAGAACCCGGACGCCGCGCGGACCGTGGACCTCGACTACGCGGGCTTCACCCCGTCCGGCACCGCACCCGAGGTCAGCCGCTACGCACCCGGCGACACCGACGTCACGAAGGTCACCGGCTCGGACGCGTCCACGTCGCAGGTCACGGTGGCGCCGTACGGGATGCTCACCGTCACCCTCGCGCCGCGAGCCGGCACCGGGCCCGGGGCCTCGGCCGCGGGGACCCCCGGCACGCCGAAGCTGGGCGCGGTGACCGACACCACGGCGCGCCTGTCCTGGCAGGGCGCGGCGGGCGCCGCCCGCTACCTGGTCCAGGAGCGCGACGGCGCCCACACCCACGTGATCGGTGAGAGCACCGGCACGACCGTGACCCTGCAGAACCTGCCCCCGGGCAGCACCCACACGGTCAACGTGCTGGCGGCCGACGCGTCGGGACGGCTCTCGGCCGCGTCCGATCCGCTGACCTTCACCACCGGCACCCCGGCGGACGCCACCTGCGCGGTCACCTACCACCTGGACACGAGCTGGGGCAACGGCTTCGTGGCCACGGTGACCGTGCGCAACCTCGCGTCCACCCCGATCACCGGCTGGACCGTGGACTGGGACTGGCCGGGCGACGGCCAGTCCGTGTCCTCGGGCTGGAACGCCACGTTCCACCAGACCGGCCGGCACGTGCGGGTGACCGCCCCCGACGGCGCGGGACCGCTGGCCCCGGACGGCGGATCGACGGCCTCCTTCGGATTCGTCGGCGCCAATGACGGACCCAACCCGCAGCCGGCGGCCGTCCGCCTCAACGGGACGGTCTGCTCGCTCGGCTGAGAACGCCCGGCGACCGGCCGGAGCCGCCGAGGGGACCCGGGGGAGCACGGCGCCCGGGTCCCCGCGCGCGCTCCGGCGCCGACGAGCCACCGGCCGGCCGCCGCGAGGCGCTCCCGCACCGAACGGGTGACGTCGGTGAAGGCGTACGTCTGGCCTGCGGGGACCGGGGTATCCGCGACACCGGAACACCGTCACCCCAGAGCCGAGGAGGCCCCCGTGCCGTCCACCGACGTCGTCGAACTGATCCTGCAGGACCACCGCCGCATGGAAGACCTCTTCCGGACCATGCGCAACGCCGAGGCCGACCGCGCCGCCGCTCTCCAGGAGTTCTCGGCCCTGCTCATCGCCCACGCCTCCGCCGAGGAGGACGAGGTCTACCCGGCGCTGCGGCGCTACAAGAACGTCGACGACGACGACGTCGACCACAGCACCCACGAGCACCAGGAGGCCAACAAGGCGCTGCTCGCCCTGCTCGAGGTGGAGGACACCGCCTCCGAGGAGTGGGACGAGAAGCTGGAGGAACTCGTCACGGCGGTCAACCACCATGCGGACGAGGAGGAGCGGACCCTGCTCAACGACGCGCGGGAGAACGTCGCCGACGACCGCCGTGCCCAGCTCGGCACCGCGTTTCGCGACGCCCGCGCCACGTACCTGGAGAAGGACTGCGGCAGCGCCGAGTACGTACGCGAACTGGTCGCCGCCCACAGCGAGTGACCGCGGCCGTTCCTGCGGCTCGGGTCAGCCCTGCGGGTCCCGCGGCGCGGCGTCGATCTCGCGCAGACCCTGGTCCCTGCGTTCCGTGCGGGTCTCGGTGCGGTGGCCACGGGCGATGTAGTCCCGCACGACCGCCTCGACGGCGTCCTGGGGCGAGCCGATACCGGCCAGCACCATCACTTCCACCACGAGATCGGCGTCGAGACTGATATTGACCTTGGCCACCACTGCCCCCCATCGCGTGACATCGGCACTGTAACCGCTCGCGATCCGCGCGGACAGCGTCCCGTTGCCCTCCGCGCACGGGGGAGTCACCGGCCGGCCCGCCGGTGCGGGCCGGCCGGGCGCGGTCTCAGCGCAGCCGGCGTGCGCGCAGCACGATGTCGTCGGTGTGGTGGGCGCCGGCGCCGCCGTCGGGCGCCACGCGTGGCCGCTGCTCGTCGACCTCCACCACCCAGTCGTCGTCGAGCAGTGCGGCGACCATCGCCGGCCAGACGTAGTCGGCCGGGTCGAAGCCGTTGTGGTCGTGGCGGGTGTCCATGCCCGCGTGGTGGACGAGCAGCAGCACACCGCCGGGCGCGACGGCCGCGAGCAGCGCCCGCTCGGCCGCGGCGTCCGGGGTGCGCAGCAGGGCCGGGTACTGCGCGGAGACCAGGTCGAAGGAGGCCGGCGGGAGTGCTGCCTCGGTCAGCGTGGCGTGCACCCAGCGGACGGCGACGCCGGCGTCCCGGGCGTGCCCGGCCGCCCGCTCCAGTGCCACGCCCGAGACCTCCAGTGCGGTCACGTCCCACCCGCCGCGCGCGAGCCAGACGGCGTCCGCGCCCTCGCCGCAGCCGACGTCGAGCACCCGTCCCGGCGTGAGCCCGGCGACCTCGGCCACGAGCGCGCCGTTGGGCCGGCCGCTCCACAACCGGTGCTGGTCGGCGTACCGGCTGTCCCACTCCGCCCGCACCGCGGGATCGCCGACATATCCGTCGGCAGGGGGAGGGGCCGGAGACGCGGTCGTCTCGGTCGTGCGATGTGCTGTGTGTTCTTCGGTCACCGGCCCACCGTCACCCGGCACGCAGGGGCAACGCCATTCTTTTTGCGGGTCCGGCAAAACGACGGCCGCACCGGCGATGTCACACCCGGCGGCGCGCGTCCCTCTTGGACGGCGACGGGCCCGGGCGGACCGGGGTGCACTCAGCGCTCGGCGCGGTGGGCCCGTGAGAGGGGAAGAGCGCTGTGAAGATCGTCGTGTTCGGGGCCAACGGCCCTACCGGTCGGCAGGTCTGTGCCCGGGCGCTGGCCGCGGGGCACCTCGTCACCGCCGTCACCCGGCGGCCCGAGGCCTTCCCGCCCGGCGGTGCCGGACTGCGCGTCGTCGGAGGGGACGTGCACGACTCCGCCGAGGTCGACGCCGCCGTGGCGGGCCAGGACGGGGTGATCTCGACCCTCGGGGTGCCGTTCGGCCGGCGGCCCGTCACCGTGTACAGCGCGGGCGCCACCCACATCACGCGGGCCATGGCGCGGCACGGGGTCACCCGTCTGGTCTGCGTCACCTCCACCACCGTCAGCGGGCAGGAGTCACCGGACGACGGCTTCTTCTTCCGGAAGGTGCTCGAACCCTCCATCGCGCGCTTCGTCGGACGGACCGTCTACGAGGACATGCGCCGCTCGGAGGACGTCGTGCGGGGCAGCGGCGCCGACTGGACGATCGTCCGGCCGGCCGGCCTCTTCGACGCCGCCGCGGTCAGTGACTACCGGATGACGGCCGGACCGCGCCTGCCCGGGCGCTTCACATCCCGTGCGGACCTGGCCGACGCGCTGCTGCGCCAGGTGGCCGACGACCGCGACGCACGGGCGGTGGTCGAGGTGCGCACCCTGGAGGGCGTTCCCCGCCTCATCGACATCCTGCGCAGGGAGGCGTTCGGCGGCCGCGGGCGGACAGACCCCGGCGCCGCGGACAGCGGCGCCGACGGGGAGCGCGCCGCGAGGGCCGACGGAGCACCGGTCTGAGCCTCTCCGAGCCTCTCGGACCGGGACAGCCGACGCGCCCGTCAGCCGGCCTCTGCCTCGGAAGCGACCTCAGCAGCCTCCGGAGTTCTCGAAGCTTCCGGAGGCTCCGGAGGTCCCGGAACTCGCGGCGCTTGCGCGGGCTCCGAAGCCTCCGCGGGCTCCGGTGGGACGTGGGCCAGCTTCTCCGGGTTGGTGACGGCGTAGATGCCCGACACCTGGTTCTCCTCGGGGCTGAGGTCGAGCACCATGACGGCGAAGGGCGCGTCGCCGGCGAAGAGCAGCGCGGAGGGATCGCCGTTGACGGTGCGGTAGCGCACGTCGATGTGGTCCGGCCGGTGCGAGGTGGACCCGGTGATCAGGCGGGCGACCTTGTCCCGGCCGCGCACCGGACGCAGGGCCGCCTGCCGCACCTTGCCGCCGCCGTCGGTCCACATGGTCACGTCCGGCGCCAGGATCTCCATGAGGTCGTCGAGGTCGCCTCCGAGCGCGGCGGCGAGGAACCGCTCGGTCACCTGCTGCCGCACCCGCGGATCGGCCCGGTAGCGGGGGCGGCGGGCCTGGACGTGCTCGCGGGCGCGCCGGGCGAGCTGCCGTACGGCGGACGGGGTGCGGTCGAGGATCTCCGCGATCTCGGTGTGCCGGTAGCCGAACACCTCGTGCAGGACGAACACCGTGCGCTCCAGCGGCGTGAGGGTCTCCAGGACGACCAGCATCGCCATCGACACCGCTTCCGCCCGCAGGACCGGCTCGGCGGCGTCCGGCGCCTCGACGGCGTCGGCCGCCTCGCCGACCAGGGGCTCGGGCAGCCACGGCCCCACGTAGGTCTCCCGCCGGCGCCTGATGGCCGCCTGCCGGGCGAGGGCGGCGTTCACGGCGATCCGTACCAGGTACGCCCGCGGATTGACGACCTCCTCCGCCTGCGTGTCCCGGCTGCGGGCCGCCCACGACAGCCAGGTGTCCTGGAGGACGTCCTCGGTGTCGGCCACGCTCCCGAGCAGGTTGTAGACGATGGAGAACAGCAGCTCACGGTGTTCGGCGAACACTGTCGTCGCGCTGTCGTGCGGACGGTCGGACATCGGCAGGACCTCTCTTCCCGGAAACTCCCACCCGAGAGGCTCGACGGCACCGGAAGTGTGACATCCGGGCATTGCGCCCGCGCCGCGCCCTCGCGCCGGGCGGGGGACAAACGGGCGGGCGCGGCCCCGCCGCGGCGCGCTGTTGTGGCCGCATGCGGCTTCGTGCCGCATCGTAGAGACGTCCGCCGACCGCGCAGGGGCCGCTCCACCTGCTGGGTCCGGCGGGCCGGATGCCGCGCCGGCGAGGTCGACAGGGCTGAAGGGGCGAGTGGTGATGAGCCAGGAGGAAGGGCGTCCGGGCGAGGCGGAGCCTCCGGAGGGCGCGATCTCCGGTCCGAGTGGGCTGATGGATCTCCTGGGTGTCGCCGCCGTCCTCCTGGAGGCCGACGGCCGGATCGACATGTGGAGTCCGCAGGCCGAGCACCTGTTCGGGTACGCCCGGGACGAGGCGGTCGGGCAGATGGCGGCGCCGCTGCTGCTGCACGAGCGGAACCGGGACGCGGCGATCAAACTGTTCGGCGAGCTGATGCAGACCGGTCGCGGCTGGGCGGGTTCGTTCCCCGTCCGGCACCGGGACGGCACCACCCGGATGATCGAATTCCGCAACATGCGGCTGACGGACAACGTCGGTGATCACTACGCCCTCGGCCTCGCCACCGACCTGTCCACCCTGCGGCAGGTGGAGCACCAGGTGGCCCTGTCCACCTGGCTGGTCGCCCAGGCGCCGATCGGGCTGTCCGTCCTGGACGCCGACCTGCGGTACCTGGCCGTCAACCCGGCCCTGGCCGCCATGCACGGCGTGCCGGAGGGCGACCACATCGGCCGGGCCTTCCGCGACATCCTGCCGGGCCAGCCGTTCCTGGACGCGGAGGTCCTGATGCGGCAGGTCCTGGCGTCCGGTGACCCCGTGGTGGAACAGCAGCTGGTGGGACGCACCGCCGCCGACCCGCAGCACGAGCACGCCTGGGCGGTGTCGTTCTACCGGCTGGAGGACCACCACGGCCACGTGCTCGGCATCGCCAACGTCGTGGTGGACGTCACCGACCGCTACCTGGCGGCCCAGAAGGCCGACCGGGCCCAGCGCCGGCTGCGCATCATGGCCACCGGGTCGGCCCGGATCGGCACCACCCTGGAGGTGGAGCGGACCGCGCAGGAACTGGCCGAGGCCCTCGTCCCCGACCTGGCGGACCTGGTCGTCGTGGACGTCCTCGACTCCGTCCTGCGCACGGGCCGCGTCGAGAGCGCCGAGGGATCGGCGCAGTTCCGCGCGCTGGCCGTGAAGAGCGCCTACCTCACCGAAGGGGTCCAGGCGATCGTCTCACCGGGCCGTCTGGTCACGTACCCGGCCGACCATCCCGCCGCGCACGGCATCCGCATGCGCCGTCCCGTCCTCCTCACCCGCGTCGAGGGCGGCGACCTCACCCGGATCGCCGCCGAACCGGAGGTGGCCCGCCTCCTCGGCCGAGCCGGGGTCCACACCGGCATGACGGTCCCGCTCGTCGCCCACGAGAAACTGATCGGCCTGATGAGCCTGGCCCGCGCCCGCAACCCGCTGCCGTTCGACGACGACGACCTCACCCTCGCCTGCGAACTGGCCTCGTCGGCGGCCCTGAGCATCGACAACGCCGTCCTGCACCAGCACATCCGCAGCGCCGCCGAGACCCTCCAGCGCAGTCTGCTCCCGCACCTGCCGGCGCACCATCCCGGCCTGGAGATTGCCGCCCGCTACCGGCCCGCCCAGGCGTTCAGCCAGGTCGGCGGTGACTGGTACGACGTCATCGCCCTGGAGCACGACCGCACCGCCCTGACGGTCGGCGACGTGATGGGCAGCGGTATCCCGGCCGCGGCCACGATGGGACGCCTGCGCACCGCCACCGCGACCCTGGCCGACCTGGGCCTGGAACCGGCCCGGATCCTCACCCACCTGGACAAGATCACGCTCGGTCTCGACCCCTACATCGCCACGCTCGTGTACGCGGTCTACGACCCGCACCACGCCCGGCTGCACCTCGCCTCGGCCGGTCATCTGCCTCCCGTGCTGATGCGGCCCGGCAGCCCGCCACGCCTCCTCGACCTGCCCACCGGCACCCCGCTGGGCGTCGGCGGCGTCCCGTTCGAGGCGACCGACGTACGCCTGGAGCCCGGCGACCAGCTGGTCCTGTACACCGACGGCCTGGTGGAAACCCGCAATGAGCCCATCGACAAACGTCTGGAGGACCTCCTGCGCCTCCTGACGCTGCCGGACGACTCACCCGAGCAGACCTGCGACCGGCTCCTGCAACAGCTGCGGCACCCCGCCGGTCACGACGACGTCGCCCTCCTCATCGCCCGCGTACATCCCCTGTGACGGCTGCCCGGCAGCCCGCGGGCCCGGGCGACGCGCGGGCAACGTGAAGAGGCGGCTGCCCGTAAGGGAGCCGCCTCGCCGGTCTCACGCCGTCCGGTCAGCCGCGGACGATGTTCTGGGCCTGCGGCCCCTTCTGGCCCTGCCCGATGTCGAAGGTCACGTGCTCTCCTTCGGTGAGCTCGCGGTAACCACTGCCCTGGATCTCGGAGTAGTGCGCGAAGACGTCCGGGCCGCCCTCGTCCTGGGAGATGAAGCCGAAGCCCTTCTCTGCGTTGAACCACTTCACGGTGCCGCTGGCCATCAGTCGATCCTTCGTTCATTGCGCGGGAACGACCCTGTCGCCGGGCCGCTCCGGCCCCTGAGCAACAGGAGCCACACACGTTCTACCCCGACAGACCGCGCTCATACCCGCACGTGAGTGAGGGTTTCGGGCCGAAGCGAACACGGTGGGTGACGGCCCGCGTGCGGTGGTGTGCACCCGGGCGGCCACGAGGCGGCCGCGCCCCGCACTGGTGGGCCCGGCGGTGTGTGAGCGGCGAGAAGCTGGCGACCCGGCGAGTGGGTTGGGACAACAGCCCTTGGTCCCTTCGCCGCCCCGGCGGCGGAGGGACCTGAGCCGCCGCCCCGCGCGCGATGCGCCCCCACCCGGCAGCGAACTCTCCGCCGCCCCCGTGGCTCCCCGGTGACCCGGCCCGCCACGCGCTGCCGGAAGGCAGAGCGAGTCCTGATCGACAGCGGGTATCCGTACGAGCGAGCCAAGCCCCGAACCGTGGGAGGTGCCAAGGGTGGACCGGCTCCATGGCGACCAGCGCACACCCGACATGATCGACTGGCTGCTGGAAACCGCCTCCGTACGCGAGTTCCTGCAACACCTGGTCGATGAGGCCGTCGGCCGTTCGCGCGCGGACGGCTGCGGCGTGACGGTGCAGCGGCACGGGCGGCCGCTGACGGTGGTCAGTACCGGCGGAGTGGCGGAGAAACTGGACGAGAAGCAGTACGGCCAGGACGACGGCCCCTGCCTCCAGGCGCTGCGAACCGGCCACATCGTGCACGTGCCGGACACCCTGCGGGAGTCCCGGTTCGGCTCCTACCCGGCCTTCGCGGCGGACCTGGGCATCCGCTCCTCGCTGTCCCTGCCGATCCCCGTCCGCACGCACACCGCCGGCGCCCTGAACTTCTACGCCCCGGACCCGGACGCCTTCTCCGAGGACGACCGGCACCGGCTGGCCTCGTTCGCCGCGCAGGCCGGCGGCGGCATCGCCCTGGCGCAGCGCCTGGCCGACACGGACGACTTCGTGAGCGACCTGCAGACCGCCCTGGCCTCCCGCAGCGTCATAGACCAGGCCATCGGCAGCGTCATGCAGCAGTACCGGTGCACCGAGCAGGAGGCCTTCGACCTGCTGCGCCGGTTGTCCCAGCAGACCAACCTCAAGCTCCGTGACGTCTGCGCGCGCCTGCTCACCGACCTCGCCGGCCGGCCCCCCGCGCCGCGGCCACCGCTGCGACCGCAGCCCTGATCCGCGGGCGGGCGGCCGGGAGCCGCGGGCGAGCGGCCGGCGCGGTCGTCCACCGTCGCGACCCGCCGTCCTGCGCTGGCCTGGACGGGTGAGATTAGGTGCCGGGTGGCAGCAGGTGGCCGGAAACGGTTCCTACGGCACCCAGCATGGCCGAGTACCTCCCGGCGCCTGGTGCTTGCCGCGCCGGGAGGGGTACTCCCACCGCCCCCAGGCCCGTCGAGGAGGAACACGTGACCTTCAACCCGCTGGAGCAACGCGGCATCCCGCTGGACCGCCAGCTGCGCAACTGGCGTGAGCTGAACGTCCAGCCGATCGACCCCGACCGCTGTGACCCCTACACCAGGTGTCGGATCATCACGATGAACGGCATCGAGGTGGAGGCGATCCTCTTCAGCCACCAGCTCGCCCGCAACACCGTCGACCCGGAGGTGAAGCGCCAGCTCGCCCGGACCCGGTACATCGAGGCGCAGCAGCAGAAGGTCGTCAACTGGCTGCTGCCCGGAGTCTCGTCGGTGCTCGAGACGACGATCGCCTACGAGCAGGTCGCGGTGGACCTGACGGCGTGGGTCGCGCGGATGGAGCCCGACCCGTACCTGACGCAGGCGTACCAGTTCGGTGTGCTGGAGGACTTCGACCACCTGTACCGGTACGCCAACCTGTACGAGATGATCGAGCACCGCAAGGCCGAGTCGATCGTGGACAACCTCACCGAGGTGATGCCGGGCCGGCCCACCAAGTACCACCACCGCAACCCGGTCGACAACGTGCGGGACCCGTACGACAAGGACACCGTCAACCCGCTCTCGCGGCTGCACGCGCTGACGATCATGTCGGCCGAGCAGCAGACGATGAACTTCTACATGAACACCGGCCCCACCTACATGGAGCCCATCGCCCGCCAGCTCTACCAGGAGATCGGGCTCATCGAGGAGGAGCACGTCACCCACTACGAGTCCCTCGTGGACCCCGGTGAGACGTGGTGGGAGCAGCTCGTCAACCACGAGTACAACGAGTGCTACCTGTACTACTCCTTCATGGAGCAGGAGAGCGACCCCCGGATCAAGTCGATCTGGGAGCTGCACCTGAACATGGAGCTGGAGCACCTGCACACCGCCTGTGACCTCATGCGCCGCCACGACGGCCGTGACCCCCAGGAGATCCTCGCGCCCGAGCTGCCCAACGTGCTCACCTTCGAGCCGAACAAGCAGTACCTGCGCGAACTGCTGGACACCCAGATGGACCTGACCACGCTGGGCGCGGGCTACGTGCGGGACCAGCACGAGCGGTTCGAGAAGATGCAGGAGCAGATCCACGGCGGCGAGGAGCCGCCGAGCGAGCGGGTCATGGCCGAGCACGACCAGATGTTCGGCCGCGAGTACCGGGTGCAGTCCGAGGGCGAGCACCCCGACCCCGCGATGCGCGAGAAGTGAGGGGGCGGACATGCCAGAGCTGAAGACCCCGCAGGCCGGCGACGACCACGCCCCGGACATCGACGTCGTCGGCCTGCTGATGCGTCAGCACGGTGACATCCGCAACCTTTTCGACGAGGTCGAGGGGTGCCAGGGCGAGCAACGCCGGGACGCCTTCCACCGGCTCGTACGGCTGCTGGCCGTGCACGAGACCGCGGAGGAGGAGATCGTCCACCCGTTCGTCCGGCGGGCGGTGTCGGGCGGCGCCCAGATCGTGGACGACCGGCTCGCCGAGGAGAAGGCCGCCAAGGAGGCCCTCGCGGCGCTGGACGACATGGACACCGACGACCCGAAGTTCCTCGCCATGCTGATGCAGCTGCGCACGGACGTGCAGGAGCACGCCCGGGCCGAGGAACGCTACGAGTTCAGCCACATCCGCCGCAGCACCGATGTGACCAGCCTCGCGACCATGGCCAAGGCCGTGAAGGCCGCCGAGGCCATGGCCCCGACCCGGCCGCACCCCGGGGTGCAGTCGGCCACGGCCAACGTGGCCCTGGGACCGGTGGCCGCGCTCATGGACCGCACCAAGGACGCCGTCCGCAAGGCCATGGGCAACAACTGAGCCGGTACGGGCCCACTGCCTGCCCGCCGGGTCACCGGCCCCCGACCGTTTCCCCGCCGCACGCGGGAACGGTGTCCGGGGCCTGGGGCTTGGGGGAGGAGTCAGGGGCTCGAACAGGCACCGCCCGCTGTCCTCCCGGCCCGGTCGGTCGCGGGCGTCGCCGCTGACCACTCCACGCATGCGTCGCCGGGTGCGACCGGGAAAAATGGGGATCGGACAGGAGGCCGACATGGACGCTTCGGTGGACCGGATCGCGCAGCCCTGGGGCAGCCGAACCCCCTACGGCCGCCACGACCCGTGGCCGACCCGTGTGGACACCTTCTTGGAGGACGGTGTCGAGGCGGACATGGTGCAGCACTGGGTGCAGGCGGCGTCGATCCTGCATTCGGACGGCGACGCCATGGACATCGCCGTACGGGACGGGCGCATAGTGGGCGTGCGGGGCCGCGCGGTCGACCGGGTCAACCATGGACGGCTCGGGCCGAAGGACCTCTTCGGCTGGCAGGCCAACGCCTCCCCGGACCGGCTGACCCGGCCGCTGGTCCGGCAGGACGGCCGGCTGGTGGAGTGCGACTGGGACACCGCTATGCGACGGGTCGTGGACCGCTCGCGGCACCTGCTCGACGAGCGCGGCCCCGGATCGATCGGCTTCTACACCTCCGGTCAGCTGTTCCTGGAGGAGTACTACACGCTCGCGGTGCTGGCCCGGGCGGGCATCGGCACCAACCACGTCGATGGCAACACCCGGCTGTGCACCGCCACCGCCGCCGAGGCACTGAAGGAGTCGTTCGGCTGCGACGGGCAGCCCGGCTGTTTCGACGACATCGACCACGCCGACGTCATCGCTCTCTTCGGACACAACCTGGCCGAGACCCAGCCCGTGCAGTGGATGCGCGTCCTCGACCGGCTGGACGGCGCCGAACCGCCGCGGCTGCTGTGCGTCGATCCCCGCCCCACGCCGGTGGCCCGCAGGTCGGCCGTGCACCTGGCCCCGCGTATCGGCACCAACGTGGCCCTGCTCAACGCGCTCCTGCACGAGATCATCCGTACCGACCGGGTCGACCACGACTACCTCGCGGCCCACACCGTCGGCTTCGAGGAACTCGCCTCCCGGGTGGAGCCCTGCACGCCGCGGTGGGCGGCGGACATCTGCGACGTACCGGCCACCCGGATCGAGGAGGCCGCCGACCTGCTCGGCGGCGCCGACCGGCTGCTGTCCACCGTGCTGCAGGGCATCTACCAGTCCCACCAGGCCACCGCGGCCGCCGTACAGATCAACAACCTGCACCTGATCCGTGGCATGCTCGGTCGGCCGGGCGCCGGCATCCTGCAGATGAACGGCCAGCCCACGGCCCAGAACACCCGGGAATGCGGCGCCAACGGTGACCTGCCGGGCTTCCGCAACTGGGAGAACGCCGCTCACATCGCCGATCTGGCGAAGGTGTGGAACGTGGAGCCGAAGACCATCCCGCACCACGGTCCGTCCACCCACGCGATGCAGATCTTCCGCTACGCCGAGCAGGGCTCCGTCCGCATGCTCTGGATCAGCGGCACCAACCCCGCCGTCTCCCTGCCCGAACTGTCCCGCATCCGCTCCATCCTCGCCCGGGACGAGCTGTTCGTCGTCGTGCAGGACCTCTTCCTCACCGAGACCGCCCGGCTCGCGGACGTCGTGCTGCCCGCCGCCACCTGGGGCGAGAAGACGGGCACGTTCACCAACGCCGACCGCACGGTGCACCTGACCCAGAAGGCCGTCGGCCCGCCCGGCGAGAGCAGGTCCGATCTGGACATCTTCCTGGACTACGCGGCCCGCATGGACTTCCGCGACAAGGACGGCGGCCCCCTGATCACCTGGCACGACCCGGAGTCCGCGTTCGAGGCGTGGAAGCGGTGCAGCGCGGGACGGCCGTGCGACTACACCGGCATCAGCTACGACAAGCTGCGCGGCGCCAGCGGCATCCAGTGGCCCTGCACCGAACAGGCCCCGGACGGCACACAACGCCTCTACACCGACGGCATCAGCTGGGCCCACCCGGACGTCTGCGAGACCTACGGCAGGGACCTGGTCACCGGTGCGTCCGAGGGCGTGGTGGAGTACCGCTCGCTCAACCCCGACGGAAAGGCCATGATCAAGGCGGCGGGCTACCTGACGCCGCACGAGGCACCCAGCGAGACGTACCCGTTCCAGCTGACCACCGGGCGTACCCTCTACCACTTCCACACCCGCACCAAGACCGCGCGGGCGCCCCAGCTGAACAAGGCCGCCCCCGACGTCTGGGTGGAGGTGTCCGCGCCCGACACCACCAGGCTCGGGCTGGGCGAGGGCGACCTGGTGGAGGTGAGCACACCGCGCGGCGCCCTGCGCGGCCGGCTGCGGGTCACCGACATCCGCCCGGGGCTGCTGTTCGTCCCCTTCCACTACGGCTACTGGGACACCGAGGGCGGACACGGTCCCGACGGCGGCACACCGGGCCGCGCCGCCAACGAGACGACCGTCACCGACTGGGACCCGGTCTCCAAACAACCGGTGTTCAAGACCTGCGCCGCGGCCCTGCGCCGGGTGGAGCCCGGCGCCGGCCGCACCGCCCCTGCCCCGACCACCACCGCGTCGGCGCCCGCCCGCCCGGACGCGGTACCGGCCACCACCGGCGGCCCCGCCGCCCTCGTCACCCAGTCGGCCGGCGCCCACGGGGGCGCCGGCGCAGAGGACGGTGCCTCGTGAACGGCGTCGACCTGGTCCTGCGCGCCCTCCACCACGGCGAACAGCACCTGGCCCAGGAACTGGTGACCGTGGGGGAGCGCCACCGCACCGACCACGAGATCCGCCACGTCACCACCGACCTCGCCCAGTGGTCACGACGGCACGTCCAGCGCCTGACCGACATCGGTGACGCCCGCGGCCTGAGCCTCGGCGGCCTCTCCGGGCAGCGGTCCCCGGGCATCCTGTCGGCACTGAGGGAGAAGGCGGCCGAGACGTTCGGGCACCGCCCCGAGTCCGGACTGCTCCTCCTGCGCGACCTCAGGGACCTGCACCTCGCCGCCACGCAGAACTCCCTGTACTGGGAGATGACCGCCCAGGCCGCGCAGGCCTCCAGGGACGACGACCTCCTTGCCCTGGCCTCGGAGTGCCACCCGCGGACACTGCGGCAGATGCGCTGGACCAACGCCATGATCAAAGTCCTCTCGCCCCAGGTCCTGACGAGCCTGTGATGCCTGGGCGACCTACCCGGATGCCGGGGCGACCTGCCGGTCCGCGGCGACGGCGGAGGAGCCGGCCATGACCGCGACGCTGATCACCTTCGGCCACGGCACCGCCGGCCGGGAACGCATCACCGAGCTGCTGCGCGGCGCCGACGTCCGCGCCGTCGTCGACGTACGCATCGCTCCGGGCAGCCGCCGCGATCCGGACCTGGCCAGACAGCGCCTCGGCGCCTGGATGCCCGAACAGGGGCTCGCCTACCGGTGGGAGCCCGCACTGGGCGGCTACCGCAAACCGCCTCCGGACAGCCCCGACGTCGTCTGGCGCAACCTGTCCTTCCGCGGCTACGCCGCCCACACCAGGACCCCCGACTTCCTCACCGCCATGGAACGGCTGCTGAGCGACGCGGCCACCGCCCTGACCACGGTGATGTGCAGCGAAGCCGTCTGGTGGCGCTGCCACCGCCGCCTGATCGCCGACTTCGCCGTGGTCGCACGCGGCGCGCGGGTGCACCACCTGATGCATGACGGACGGCTGCACCCGCACACCCCGACGCCGGGCCTGCGGCTGCGCGACGACGGCCTGCTCGTCTACGACGACCTCCCCGCCTCCGACCCGCCCGGGGAGGCGTCCACGCCGTCCCTCTGAGCCGTCCGCCCTGAGCCGTCCCCCTCGCGGTCGTGGACTGTGCCGGCACGGCAACCTTTCCCGCCGCTCGTGAGTCACACGCTGCGCACCACTCGTTGGACGACCCGTCCCGACGACGTACGCCCCGCGTGTCCCTTCACGCCCCGCGTGTCCCTTCGAACCGAGAGAGAAACCGATGTCGCACCGCCCGCGGCCTCGCGGCACGATGCTGGCCGCCACCACAGCGGCCCTCATATGCACCGCGCTCACCGCCACCCCTGCCCTGGCCGCATCACCCACGCTGCGCGTGGTCGTCGTCAGCGACGACGTCTCGCTGCCTCTGCCGGGAGACAGCGAAGACGAGGCCCAGATCAGCTGGGGCCTGGAGAAGGACGGCAGCGGCACGGCGCGCGACGTCGAGATCGTGGTCGACCTCGGCGGCGTCGCCGGCTTCGCCACCACGAGCCTCGACTGCCCCCACGACGGCGCCGTCTACACCTGCGACCGCGGGGACATCGACTCCCCGGACAACTCCGGTGGCCTGGTCCCGCTGCGCGCCGCCTCCGGGGCGAAGGCGGGCGACAGCGGCACCGTCACCATCTCCGGCCACTCCTCGACCGGGGAGGTCACCGGCACCACCGTCAAGGTGACCGCGGGCCGCCTCGAACTCCAGGTCTCCACCGCGCCCGCCGTGTCCGGCGCCGTGCCGGGCAGCACCCTGAACCAGCAGGTCACCATCGCCAACACCGGCAGCGCCACCGCGGACGGCGTCACCCTGAGCCTGCTCGCCACACCGGGCCTCGACCTCGGTGACGCCTTCACCAACTGCGCCTACGCACCCGTCGACCGCCGGTCCGACTTCTGGACCCGACAGGCCGTCTGCCACATCGACACCCCCGTCGAGCCCGGCCGCACCTACCGCCTGAACACGCCCTTCGGCGTGGTCGTCGGGCACGACGCGCTGAACGAGGTCCTCCACTACGAGGTGGCCGCCGGCGGCCGGGGCGGCCACGGCAGCGGAACGCCTGGCCAGGGCTCCCCGTTGACCCTGGTGCCGTCCGACTCCCGGCCGTCCGGCTCGGGCCCGACGGCTGATCGCAGGATCACGGCCGCCAACACCGCCGATCTCGCCGCGTTCGGTGACAGCGCGCAGGGCAAGCCCGGCGACCGGGTCACCGTGGTCGCCCAGTTGAAGGACCAGGGCCCGGCCTGGGTCGGCTATCCCAACAGCGACGACCAGATCGCGCTCATGGTGGACATCCCCAAGGGCACCGAGGCGGTCAAGGTGCCCGACGCCTGCCTGCCGTTCGGCATCGACGGTCCCACGGAACCCGCCCTGGGCAAGCCGAAGTACATCTGTGCCGTCTACCCCGATCTGGTTCTGCCCGGCGAGACGCACAACTTCCCGTTCGAGCTGAAGATCGCGGAGGACGCCGCGGACACCCACGGCACCGTGCGGGCCACCAGCATCTACGGTGACGACAAGCTCGCCTTCGACCCCGACCACGGCAATGACACCGCCGACCTCACGGTGGACGTCACCGGGTCCACCGGCCAGGACGGCGGCACCGGCGACGGGACGACCGGCACCGGGAGCACCGGCGGTACCGGCACCTCCGGCACCACCGGCAACGACCCCGCCCCCCAGTCCGTGGGCGGCAGCAGTACGGGAACGACCGGAACCACCGCGGGAGGCGGCGCGCTCGCTTCGACCGGCAGCGACGGCACCCTGTGGCTGGCCGGCACAGCGATCACCGCGCTCGTCGCCGGCGCCGCGCTCACCGTCACCGCCCGCCGCCGCACCGGCGCCCGACTCTCCTGACGTTCACGGGAACCAGGGATGCATACGGTGATCCGCCGGGGGCAGACGCCTTTCCGGAGAGAGTCGCTGTGGCACCCCTGGCGGGTGCGCGGGTGTCGCGGTCCGGGTGCCGGTCCGCCCTGTGAGAGAGGATGTCGCTGTGCTGCTGCCTGCGGAGAAGGAACTGCGTGCGGTGCTGGCCCGCTTCGCCGAAGCCCGCTTCCAGCACGACCTGCAGCCCAGTGGTCACTCCAGCCGGGAGCTGGAAGACACCTCCTACACGCTCTGTGTGATGACCGGCACCCAGTCGGTGGACCAGGCCCTCGCCGCCGCCGACCTCCTCCTGGAGCAGCTGCGGGCGGGGCGCCCTACGGCGACCAAGGCAGGCCAGATCCTGGCCGCCTGAGCCGTCGAAGGCCCGGTATGCTCATCGGCTGATTCACTCGTCCGGGTCGTCGTTGCCCTGATTTCGCCGGCAATCGCATGCCGGAGTCGTCCGCTGAGCAGCATTCGCCCATGGGAAGTGCCGCATTCGACGGGGAGCCGTCGGCAGAAGCGCGTCGGTCGCCGTCGGAGGTCGTCTTCACGGCGGACTTCGCGTCCACCCGGCAATGGGTGGCGGGCCGTTCGTGGGCGTATCCGAACGGCGGACCGGTCAACCCGGGCGACAACAAGCTGGATCACCTGACGGCGGATCCCGCCTACAGCCGCTCGGGCACCTTCCGCGCCACCCTCCGCAAGGACGGCCGGTGGGACACCGGCCTCCTCACCACGGAGGGGAGTGAGGAGGCCTTCACCGTCCGCGCGGGGGACGTGCTCGAGGCACGGGTCAGACTGCCGTACGAGGCGGGAGCCTGGCCCGCCATCTGGACCTGGCGCGACGGCGACCAGGAGATCGACGTCTTCGAGTACCACCCGGACAACCCCGACCTCCTGGAGCTGACCAACCACGTCCGCAGCGGCAACTTCTACTACCGGGACCCCGCTGTCCGCCCGGGCGCCTGGGTCGACCTGCGCGTGGAGTTCGGCGCGCGGTCGGTGGTCTGGTGGGTGAACGGCAACCGGGTGTTCGCCGACCGCCAGGGCGTGGGACGTGACTGGCACGCCTACCTCATCGTCAACCTGTCGGTCTGCGCGGGCCGTTACCACCCGCCACCCGCCCCCCGCGTCAGGGAGATGTCCTACGAGGTCCAGCACCTCGTCGTACGCCGACCGGCCCCCCTGGCGGAAGCACCGCCCGACGAGTCCGAGGCGGTGGCCGAGAGCGCGGTGCCCGAGACCGACGGGGTGTGAGCCGACACCGCCCGGCA
Source organism: Streptomyces sp. NPDC041135 (assembly GCF_055592085.1). Lineage (NCBI taxonomy): Bacteria > Bacillati > Actinomycetota > Actinomycetes > Kitasatosporales > Streptomycetaceae > Streptomyces > Streptomyces sp. NPDC041135. The sequence goes on along the minus strand of NZ_JBVIYZ010000007.1, from coordinate 67,062 downwards.
TGCACCGTTCGTCACGGACGGGGTCGGATCACGCCGGCTGCCACAGTTCGATCCGGTTGCCCTCGGGGTCGGTGACCCAGCCGAAGCGGCCCACACCCTCCATGTCCTGTGTCTCCCCGGCCACGTCGGCACCCTTGGCGCGCAGTTGCGCGAGCATCGCGTCCAGGTCGCGTACCCGGAAGTTGAGCATGGTCCGCTGGGCGGGGGACCCGAAGTAGTCGGTGCCGGACTCGAAGGTCGCGAACACCGTGGGCCCGGTCTCCTGCCGCCACAGGCCGTTGTCATCGGCGTCCAGGCCCAGGCAGTCGCGGTACCAGGCGCTCAGCGCCGCCGGGTCGGCGGCCCGCATGAAGTACCCACCGATTCCACGTACACGTTCCATCCCGCCATCCTGCCAGGACGCCGCCGTGCCGGGGCGGTGATCGGGTGGAGAGGCGGTCAGTCCTTCAGCAGCGCGTCGCGCACCGGCAGCCAGTCCAGGGCGGACCGGATGCCGTCCTCCAGGGAGAGCTTCGGCGTCCATCCCAGCAGTTCCGCCGCCCGGTCGCTCTTGGTGTAGCCGCCGGCGACGTCACCGGGGCGCGGATCGGCGTCGACGGTCACCAGGGGCGTGCCGACGACGTTGCCGAAGGCGGCGCACAGCTCCCGGACCGTGGTGCCGGAGCCGGTGCCCAGGTTGATCGCGACCGAGCGCCTCGGCGCGGCCAGGACGGTGTCGAAACGCTCGATCGCCGCGAGGTGCGCCGCGGCGAGATCCCAGACGTGCACGTAGTCCCGGATGCCCGTGCCGTCGCGGGTCGGGTAGTCCGTCCCCGTGATCGGGAACGGGCGGCCCTCCCGATGGGCGTCGATGAGCACGCCCAGGGCATGACTGGGCCGCCTGACCTGGAGCCCGGTACGCAGGCGCGGATCGGCCCCGATCGGGTTGAAGTACCGCAGCGACAGCACGCGCGGCCCCGTCACGGCGATGTCGGCGAACATCTCCTCGCACACGGCCTTGGTCCGCGCGTACGGGCTCTGCGGCGCCAGCGGCGAGTCCTCGTCGACGGGCGAGCCGTCCTCGGCCCGGTAGACGGAGGCCGAGCTGCTGAAGATGATCCTGTCGCAGCCGTTGCGGTGCAGATGGCTGACGAAGGCCAGGCTCTTGGCGACGTTCGCGTCGTAGTAGCCGATCGGGTCGGCGACCGACTCGGGCACGACGATCAGCGCCGCACAGTGCACCACGGCGGTGATGTCCGGGTGCTCCGCGAAGATCCGGTCGACCACCGCGCCATCCGCGATGTCACCTTCGTAGAACGTACGGCCCTCGGTGAATTCGCGGCGGCCCCGGACGAGGCTGTCGAGGATCACGGGGCTGACGCCCGCGTCCAGGCACGCCGAGGCGACGGTGCTGCCGATGTAACCGGCTCCTCCGGCGATGAGGACCTTCACCACGATGGTGTTCTCCTGGCTCCGTTCGCGGCCCCAGCGGGCGACCGGCGGCAAGGCTAACGGAGAACTCCGGCGGCGACGGACAGCGAACCCCGATCGAGGGACAGCGGACCCCGATCGAGGGACAGGGGCCGGGATAGGCTCGGAGCGGGTTGCGAACGTGCGGGCGCGCGAAGGTGATGGGGGCGGTGCCGTGGATGCGGTGACCTTATTGTCGGCGATGGTGGCGCTGGGGGGTGCGGCGGCGACGGCAGTGCTCGGCTACTGGACGCAGCGGCGCCTGCGGCGCATCGAGCAGCGGAACCTGATGGACTCCTACGGAGCCTCGCTGGCCTGGGCCGCGTACGACCTCCAGTCCAGGCTGTACAACATCGTGAGCGGCATCAACACCGATCTCTCGCCCGGACCCGGCCGCGGCTTCATGACCTACATGCTCCAGCACGGCTCCCGCGACGAGCAGGCGTACGTACGGCGCAGCACCGCGTTCGTGCTCGCCGAATACCTGGGATGGGTGGAGATCCTGCGGCGCGACATCCAGTTCCTGGACCTCGGGCGGTCACGGAGCAACCAGCAGGTCATGACGATCATCTCGTCCATCGGCAAAGCCCTCAACCACACGTCGTCGGGCGGCCGCGACGTGCTGCGCCTCTGGCGTGCCGAGCAACGGGCCGTCGGGGAACTCATGGTGCACCCCGGGGGAGAACCCGGTCGCCGCCGGTGCCTGGGGTACGCCGAGTTCTGCGACCGGCTCGACCATGACGACGCCTTTCGGCGCTGGTTCGCCCCCCTTCTCGACGCCGTCGACCGGCTCGCCGAGGACCCGGAGGCGGCCGTGCCCCGTCTGACGGAAGTACAGCAGGGACTGATCGAGCTGATCGACGTGCTGGACCCGCGGGCCGAGTGGTTCCCGCACTTCCGTGCGAAGGTCGACCCGACGAGTCCCGAACCGTCCGGCTGAATCCCACGTGTCGCGCTCACCGGCCCGGCGGATGGAGGACCACGACGTCACGCGAGCGTGGTGCGCAGGTGGGCCGGTACCGCCCACCACTGGTCCGGGCGGTCCACCACCGCGGCGCCGGGCCCGGTCTCGACGTACCGGGCGAGACGCAGGAGGTAGGCCGCGATGCCTGCCGCGCCCTGCATCCACGCCGTCCCCGGTGGCAGCAGTGGTGCTTCCGCACGGTGTTCGAGGAAACGCCAGCGGGCGCCCGACCCGTCTCTGATCGCCCGCTCCACCAGTGCGTCGCCCATCCTGAGCGCTCCCCGCACCAGGGTGTCCGCCCGTGCGGCGCTCCCGCAGTCCTGCGCCGCGTCCAGCAGCACGTCTCCGACGCCCGCCGTCCCGCAGCAGCGTCCGTCGTTGTCCCAGAAGCCGGGGCGGAGGCGTTGGGGCAGTCCCGAGGTGAGGATCGAGGTCAGGCAGCGCTGCCGCAGTTCGTCGACCGCGATGCCTGCCACCTGGCTGACGCCCGCGTGCGCGAGCGCGGCGAACATCAGCGAGGTGCCCGCCGGGCCGTGGCACCAGGTGTACGTCACCGGTTCCACCTCCCGGGTCGACGGCGGAATCGTGTGCGGGACGACGAAACCGCCGTCGTCCAGGGAACCCACCGACACGACGTGCCGGGCCCCCTCCACGGCGGCCTGGACGAAGTCGTCCCGGTCCAGTGCCACGCCTGCCACGGCCAGCGCCGCGGCGACTCCGGCCGTACCGTGCGAGTAGTTCGGAGCCCGCCAGGACGTGCCCGCCGCCATGCCCCAGTCCAGGCCCGCCGGCGTCCGGTCGGCCACCCGCAGCAGGGCCTCGCCGCCGGTGGTCGCGATCCGGTGGGAGACCTCGCTCTCCGCCCAGACCGCCGTCATCACCACGCCCGCGGCTCCCAGGACCACGTCGTTCAACGGGGCGTCGGAATCCGGTTCCACCTCGAGGGTGGTCTTCCAGCCCTGCGGAGTCGCCAGGTCGGCCAGGCGCCGCAGCGCGGTCAGTTCCGCACCGGGGGCGAGGAGCCTCAGTGCGGTGGCGTCGCCGGCGAGACCGTCGTACAACGACGGCTCCGTCCGCCTGCCGGCCTGGTCCGACAGCCGGCGCACGATACCCGCCGCCAGGGACTGTTCCCGCTCGTCCAGCTGCCGGTAGCGGGCGAGTTCGGCCAGCACCGGAGCCAGTCCCGCGATCCCCGCGTACAGCGAGTCGCGGTCCTTCGCGGGTACCGGCTCCGGGCCGTCCGCCACCACCGTCTCCGGCAGCCACGGGCCCTCGTCGTCACGCACCTGATCCCGTACCCACGTCCACGCGGCCTCGCCGAGGTCCCGGTACACATCGCTCCTCACCATCCGGCCCACGCTACAGCCCAGGACGCCGGTCACGGGCCCGGCCGCCTCAGCGGACGTACGGCCGGGGCGCGGGCACCGGTGGCGTGGTCAGGAGGCCGTCGGCGCGCAGCGGTTCACGGCGGCCATGACCGCGTGGACGGACGCGGTCAGGACGGAGGTGTCCCAGCCCGCGCCCCAGCGGGTCACGCCGTTCACCCGGCACCGCGCGTAGGCCACGGCGGGACTGCCCGGCCCGGCGGCGGTGGCGTGCTCGGCGTAGTCGAGGATGTCGGCGGTGATGCCCACGGTGCGCAGGGCGTCGGCGAGGGCGGACAGCGGTCCGTTGCCGGTGCCGTGGCAGGAGTGCTCCTGCCCGCCGGTACGCAGCACGCAGCCGAACCGGTGCTCGCCGGGGACGGGTTCCGTGGCGCTCCAGGCGGCCAGGGTGACGGGGCCGTCCAGCGCCGGGGCGATGTAGGTGGTGCGGAACAGCTCCCACAGCTCCTTGTGGCCCAGTTCCCGGCCGGTGGAGTCGGTGACCCGCTGCACCGCACCGGAGAAGTCCGGGCGCATCGGCCGGGGCAGGTCCAGCCCGTGGTGGGTGTGCAGCAGGTGGGCGATGCCACCCTTGCCGGACTGGGAGTTGATGCGGATGACCTCTTCGTAGGTACGGCCGATGTCCTGCGGGTCGATGGGCAGGTACGGCACCGACCACGGCGCCTCCCCGGCGGCCATGCCCTGCTCGGCGGCCTGCCTGGCGTGCTGCGCCATGCCCTTGGCGATGGCGTCCTGGTGGGTGCCGGAGAACGCGGTGTGCACGAGGTCGCCGCCGTAGGGGTGCCGGGGGTGGACCGGCAGGCGGTTGCAGTGCTCCACCACCTCGCGCACCGCGTCGATGTCGGAGAAGTCGACCATCGGGTTCACGCCCTGTGCGTACAGGTTGAGGGCCAGGGTCACCAGGTCGACGTTGCCGGTGCGCTCGCCGTTGCCGAACAGGCAGCCCTCCACGCGCTGCGCCCCGGCCAGCACGGCGAGTTCGGCGCAGGCCACCCCGGTGCCGCGGTCGTTGTGCGGGTGGACGGAGAGGATCACGCAGTCGCGGCGCGCGAGGTGGCGGTCCATGTACTCGATCTGGTCCGCGTACACGTTGGGCGTGGCGATCTCCACGGTCGCGGGCAGGTTGTGGATCACCGGCCGGTCGGGGCTCGCCTCCCACAGTTCGGTCACGCTGTCGCACACCTCCAGCACGAAGTCCGGCTCGGTGAGGTTGAAGACCTCCGGGGAGAACTCGAACCGGATGTCGGCGCCCGGCTGTCGCCCGGCGGCGCGCATCAGGTGGCCGGCGGCGTCCAGGATCAGTCGGTGCACCTCGGCGCGGGAGCGGCCCAGGACCACGGTCCGCCAGGTGGGCGCCGTCGCGGTGTAGAGGTGCACGAGGGTGCGGGGCAGGCCCTCGACGGAGGCGACGGTCCGGTCGATCAGGTCCTGGCGGGCCGCGGTGAACACCGAGACGGTCACGTCGTCGGGGACGGCGCCGCTGGTGGCCAGGTGCCGTACGAAGTCGAAGTCGGTCTGGCTGGCGGACGGGTAGCCGACCTCGATCTCCTTGAAGCCCATGGTGACCAGGAGGTCGAACATCCGGCGCTTGCGTGCGGTGTCCATCGGCTCGGCCAGCGCCTGGTTGCCGTCGCGCAGGTCGACCGGCACCCAGAGCGGGGCGCGTTCGATCCGGCGCGAGGGCCAGGTGCGGTCGGTCAGGGGCAGCTCGACCCGCTGGTGCGCGGGCCGGTAGCGGTGGTGCGGCATGGCGCTCGGACGCTGGGGGTTCCAGCGCGGTGCGCCCGCCGGGATGTCACCGGCAGGACTGCGCAGGGTGGGAAATGCCGTGCTGCGAGTGGGAGTTGCCATGGCGTGCGGGACTTCCTTCGGTCGGCCATCGGGTGACCGGCTCAGCCCGGAACCCCGCTGCGGGGTGCCGGTCGCGTCAGGCCCCGCAGCGGCAGCCGAGAAGAAGGAGCTCGTGCGCCAGCATGCCGGGTACAGTAGCGACAACTCAGCTCCTCAGACAACCTGAGAGGTTCACCGGCATGTCACTAGGCGCCCTGCGGCCGTCCCCCCTCGTCGAGCAGGCCACCGATCTGCTGCGCGAGCAGATCGCCGGCGGCGAGTGGGCCGTGGGAACGAAACTCCCCGGCGAGACCGCACTCGCCAAGTCCCTCGGCGTGGGACGCTCCACCGTCCGCGAGGCCCTGCGCGCGCTGGCCGGTGCGGGACTGGTGCAGGCGCGCCAGGGTTCCGGTGTCTTCGTCATCGCGACCACGCCCAGGGAGGACTGGTCCACCCGGCTGCGCAGGGCGGCCATCACGGACGTCTACGAGGTGCGGATGCTCATCGAGGTCGAGGCCGCGCAGCTGGCCGCGCGGCGCCGGACCGAGGAGGACGTCACCGCCCTGCGCGAAGCCCTGGCCGGACGCCGTAGCGCCGCGAACGCCGGCGACGCCGAGTTCGTCGAGGCCGACATCGACCTGCACCGGGCGGTGGTCGACGCGGCCCACAACCCGGTGCTCACCGGGCTGTTCACCGAGTTTCTGCCGGTACTGCAACGACGGCTGCTCGATCTGGTCGAGCTGCTCGGCCTGCGCGCCGACGATCCCGGCCACGGCTACGCGGGCCACGCCGACCTGGTGGACGCCGTCGTGCGGGGGGACGCCGAGGGGGCCGGAGAGGCGCTGCGCGACGAACTCCAGCGGACCCTCACCCTGCTCCACTCCCTCTGACCTCGCCATCCCCGGCGGGGCGGGCGCGGACGGGCGCGGCCTATGCCGTCGGTGCGGACGTGTCCTCGACAGCAGGCGTGCGCAGCGCGAGCACCGCCACGTCGTCGTCGTTGTCGCGGGGACGGACCCGGTCCAGCAGCAGCTCGCAGAAGGAGTCCAGCGGCCGGTGGGCCAGGGCGGCCGCGTGCCGGCGCAGCTTGTCCAGGCCGAGGTCGAGAGAGCGGCGGGGGGTCTCGATCAGGCCGTCGGTGTAGAGCAGCAGCGTGGCCCGGGGCGGCAGGGCGAGAACGGCGTCGGGGCGTGGCCCGGTGACTCCCGTGCCGAGCAGTATCCCGTGGCCGTCGGTGAGGTAGCGGGCCTGGCCTTCGTGGGTGACCAGCAGCGGAGGCGGATGGCCGGCGTTGGTCCAGCGCAGCCGCCACACCTGGTCGTCACCGAGTGCGATCCTGGCCAGGATCATGGTGGCCATGGGCACCTCGGCTATGTGCCGGATCGCCTCGTCGAGCTGCGCGACCACCGCGCTGGGGTCGGCCGTCGACCGGGACCACGCGAAGGCACGCAGCATGTTGCGGACCTGCGCCATACCGGCGGCGGCGTCCAGGTCGTGCCCGACGACGTCACCGATCGCGAGGGCGTGGGCGGAGTCGGCCAGGGCGAAGGCGTCGTACCAGTCACCGCCGACGAAGGAGGCGTGCGGCGCGGGCACGTAGCGCGCCGTCATCTCCAGCCCGGGCACGGTGGGCAGCTGGGGCAGCAGATGGCGCTGCATCGTCTCGGCGACCTTGCGCTGACGCTGGTAGAGGCGGGCGTTGTCCAATGCCAGGCCCGCGCGCCGGGTGACGTCCTCGAGCAGCGGCAGATCGGCGGGGGTGAAGGCGCCGGGGCACTGTGAACGGCCGAGGGTCAGGGCGCCCAGCACGTCCCGCAGGCCCCGGATGGGCGCGATGATCGCGGAGTGCATACCCGTCTCGGTGAACAGGCGCCGCTGCTCCACCGCGATGCCCGAGTCGGGCGGCCCCTGGTAGGTGGCGGGCCCGGCCAGGGAGGAGGCGGCACCCCGCAGCGCCCGCGACAGCGGCATCGGCGACTCCTCCGGCACGGGCGGCATGGGCCCCTGGAGGTCCTCGCGCTGGACCAGGATGCCGTCCTTGTGCTCGGTCACCAGAGCACGCCGTACCTCGTCCCGCTCGGTGAGCAGGTCGACCACCGCCCAGTCCGCGAGCCGGGGCACGGTCAGGGCCGCCAGCCGGTGCAGTGCCTCGTCGACGTCCAGGGTGGAGGTGAGCTGCGTGGTCGTCTCCGCCAGCAGGGCCAGGCGGTCCAGTTCGCTCAGCGGCTCGGGAGCGGCGCCGGGATCGTGCCCCGGCCCGTCGTGCTCCGGCTCGTACAGCAGCACCAGCGCGCCCTCCTCCGCCGCGTCGGGCGAGCAGGCGGCGACCAGCCAGGACAGCTGCACGAGCGTGCCGTCGCCGCGGGCGAACCAGCCGTCGTCGCCGCGATCGGTGTGGCCCGCCAGCAGCGCCTTCCTCAGCTGACAGCGGGTGCGCGGCATGAGGTGCCCGTGGCTGTCCCGGTGCAGGAGGTCGTGCAGGTCCTGCCCGATCAGTCCCGCGGAGTCCCTGACCAGCGACGTCCGGGCCGCGCGGTTGACCGCGACGATCCGTCCGTCGCCGTCGACCATGAGAGCGGCGGCCTTCACGTTCTCCAGCGTGCCGCTGAGCACGGCACCGGGCCGTCCCTGGCGGCGCCCGGGCACCGAGGGACTGCCCGTGCCGGTGTCGGCGGTGTTCATGTTCCTCCTCGGCGCGGAATGCAGACCGACCCGGGTACCCGGGATGGCCGCAAGCATGCCCCGGACCGGTCTGCGACACCTACAGCCCAGGGTGAATGCCCCGTATGCGCCGAACGCCCGTCTCGGTTCGTGCCCGCGGCGCCAGGGCTGCACGGTGTTCAGCTGCCGTACGCCGGTCGAGCAGGCCGGCACCGGGCGTACCCCGCTGCACCTGGCGGAGGTGCTCGCGGCCGGACTCAAGGGCCAGGCAACCGTGCCGGAGCGGCCCACGGCCCCCGGGACACGCGCCCTGTCCCCGTTGGGCGCCGCCGGCGCGGCCGTGCTGCCCGCGGGATCGAGGGTGCCGTGGAACAGAATGTCTTCGACGCGGGCGTGGTCGTGGAACCACGCGACATGCCGGGTGTCGGGCACGGCGGCGGTGGGCAGGTCGTAGCCGTACTCGTCGGCCGCGACGTCGGGGTCACCGGTTCCCTTCAGTGCTGTCGTGGGGGCCGGCGCCGGGGCGGTCGGCCCGGTGCCGGCTGCCCGGCAGCATCTCCTGGATCTTCGCCTTCAGTCCCTGCTTCACCATGGAGCCGCGGTCGCTGTCGCCGTGCAGGATCGCCGAGGCGGCGGCCTCGATCTGGTCGAGCGAGGCGTGCGGCGGGATCGGGGGTACGGCGGGGTCGGTGCGGAAGTCGATGACGAAGGGCCGGTCGGCGGCGAGCGCCCGGTCCCAGGCGGCCTCCACCTGCGCGGGCTTCTCCACCCGTACCCCGTCCAGGCCGATGCTCCGGGCGATGTCGGCGTAGGGCAGGTCCGGGATGGCCTGCGACTCCTCGAACTGCGGGGCGCCGGACATCGCCCGCATCTCCCAGGTCACCTGGTTGAGGTCGCGGTTGTTCAGGACGGCCACGATCAGCCGCGGGTCGGACCACTCGTGGTGGTACTTGGCGGCGGTGACCAGCTCCATCATGCCGTTCATCTGCATGGCGCCGTCCCCGACCAGGGCGATCGCGGGCCGGTCGGGGTGGGCGAACTTCGCGCCGATGGCGTAGGGCACGCCGGGCCCCATCGTGGCCAGGGTGCCGGACAGCGAGCCGCGCATCCGGCCGCGCAGGCGCAGGTGGCGGGCGTACCAGTTGGTGGCGGAGCCGGAGTCGGCGGTGATGATGGCGTCCTCGGGCAGCTTGCCGTCCAGGGCGTGCACCACGTACTCGGGATTCACCGGATCGGCGTCCACCGCCGCCCGGCGCTGCATGACCTCCCACCAGCGGGAGACGTTCTGCTCGATCCCTTCGCGCCACGTCCGGTCCTCCTTGCGGCGCAGGAGCGGCAGCAGCCGCCGCAACGTCTCCCGGGAATCACCGACGACATTCACCTCGAAGGGGTAACGCAGACCGATCATGTGCGGGTCGATGTCGATCTGCACCGCCCTGGCCTGGTCCAGCTCCGGCATGAACTGCGTGTACGGGAAGCTGGAGCCGATCATCAGCAGGGTGTCGCACCCCTGCATCAGCTCGTAGGAGGGCCGCGTGCCCAGCAGGCCGATGGAGCCGGTCACGTACGGCAGGTCGTCCGGCAGCACGTCCTTGCCGAGCAGCGCCTTGGCCACCCCGGCACCGAGCACGTCCGCCAGCTGCTCCACCTCGGCGCGGGCGCCCCGCGCGCCCTGCCCGATGAGCACGGCGACCTTCTCGCCGGCGTTCAGCACGTCGGCGGCCCGCTGGACGTCCTCGTCGGCCGGCACCGGCGCGGACCGTCCGAGCCCGAGGCTGGAGGGCACCATCTTGAAGGCGTGCGTGGGCGGGCTGTAGTCCAGCTCCTGCACGTCGGCGGGCAGGATGATCGCGGTGACGGTGCGCTCGGCGTACGCGGTCCGGAACGCCCGGTCGATCAGGTTCGGCAGCTGCTCGGGCACCATCGCCGTCTCGCAGAACTCCGAGGCGACGTCCTTGTACAGGCTCTGCAGATCCACTTCCTGCTGGTAGGAGCCGCCCATGGCGCTGCGGTTGGTCTGCCCGACCAGCGCCACCACCGGCACGTGGTCCAGTTTGGCGTCGTACAGCCCGTTGAGCAGGTGGATCGCCCCCGGCCCGGAGGTGGCCGCGCAGACGCCCACCTTCCCGGAGAACTTGGCGTAGCCCACCGCCTGGAAGGCGGCCATCTCCTCGTGCCGCGCCTGCACGAACTTCGGGTCGTTCTCCGCCCGTCCCCATGCCGCCAGCAGACCGTTGATGCCGTCACCCGCGTAGGCGAAGACATGGCTCACGTCCCAGTCGCGCAGCCGTTGGAGGATGTAGTCGGACACCTTCGTGCTCGCCATGGGCGCTCCGTTCCCGATCACTCACTGCCTGTCATGGGTAGCCGGTGGTGTTTCGGGGAAACCTCGCGCTGATGCGTTGGGGTGGGCGTGAAGCCGACGCCGACACCTCCGGTGGGGCCCAGCCCATGGCGTCGGTGTCGTCGAAGTGCAGCACGAGCGAACGGCGCGACGCCGGGCCCTGCTCGCCGTAGGCGCGCGACCGGTCCTGACCTCGCTGGAACCCGTCCTGGACCTGCTCCGCTCAGGGACGGCGCAGGCCGGCCAGGACGGCTCGTTCGACGGGTGACGGGGCCGGGCCGTCCAGGTCGAGCGGGCCCGTGGGCTCCAGCGGCGGCTGGGCGAGGAACCGCGGCGCGGTGCCGCGATGTCGCTGTGCGGCGTGGATGAGGAACGGGTGGCAGAGGAACACGTCCCCCGCGTCCCCGACGGCGGCCACCTCCCGGCGGTCCGCCGACGCCGGGACCGCCCGCGCGCACAGCGGGAACCACGCCTCGCCCTCCTCGCCCGCGGCGGCGAGCAGCGGCGGCACGTCCAGGTGTGAGCCCACCCGGATGCGGGTCGGCGCGTCCTGGGGGCCGACGTCGGTGAACAGGAACAGCATCAGCAGCGCACGTCCGCGCGAGCGCAGGTTCACCCGGTACTCGCCCGTCTCCGTGGTCCAGCCGGCGTCCAGGTGCCAGCCGTCGTCACCGGGGTCCCTCTCGCTCGGGAAACGGAGCGGGAACGTGCCGAGCCCGAGCGGGGCGCGCCAGCGGTCCACGCCCACCAACTGGTCGTAGGCCTCGTGCAGCACAGGTATGTTGGCCGCCTGGCGGAAGGCCTCGGTCGCGATGCCCCCGATCCGCACGACCGGCTCGGTCCAGCTCGCGGGGTCGTCGCGGGAGCAGCCGCTCGCCTCCCACACCTGCTCACGGCACTCCTCCGCCGTGCCCCTCGGGACGGCCCCCGGGACACGGACGAAACCGTCCGCGACGAACGACTCGATCTCGGCGTCGGTCAGCATCGGCAATCCCCACGAGGCTCGGTCCGGCGGTCACCCCGGGCAGCCTCGCCGAGCGGCGCGGCCGACGGCAACTCCATTACCGCGACGGCCTCCGCTGCCTGCCCTCCGACGCGACGACCGATCCGGCGGCTCACCGAGGTACAAAGGTCCGTAAAGGCTGGATCACGCCCTGCTGCCCCCGTCGGAGCTGCTGCCCGTCCGGGGCCCGATCACCGAACAGCTGAGGAACTCGCTCTGTCAGCGCCCGCCGACCGCCCCGGCCGCGTGCGCTGACGATGGGTCCGGGCAGCACACGCGGCCGGCGGGCGGATCAGGTGGTGGACCGTGCGCCGGGAAGCTCCGCGCCGAAGTCGATCTCCGAGTAGCGCCTCTTGAGGCCGGCGCCGGTTCCGCTGATCGTGGCCGATCCGCCGGTGACCGGCCCCGAGGCGGCGCCCCGGGCCGTCCACAGCAGGCCGTCCGCGTTCTCGCCGGGAACGCCGACCACCAGCTCGGCCCTGCCGTCCTTCGTGACGTCGACCAGGTGAACCGCCGAGGCGAACTGGTCGTCCCTCTCGGCGCTGCCGGGGACACCGCCGGTGTTCTGCGACCAGGCCGCCGCACCGGTCGTGGTGAGACCCCCGGCCGAACCGCGCAGCAGGGTCGCCTGCCCCGCGTTCGGGGCGGATCCGATGCCCTCCCCGGGCGCGCCGACCAGGACGTCGGCGTACTTGTCGCCGTTGGTGTCACCGACGCTGAGCGACATCCCGAACTCGTCGCCGTTCTCGCCGGTACCGGGAACACCCGCGGTGTCCTGGGTGATGACCTGCGGCTTCTGGCCGGGCGTGATGCCCTGGGCGCTGCCGTAGAGGACCTGGACCTCGCCCCCGCGGCGGGCCGGGGTGGAGCCGCCGGTCAGGGACGCGTCGTAGGGGACTCCGGTGACCAGGTCGCCGAACCCGTCGCCGTTGATGTCACCGATGCGCCCGGACAGGCCGTCGGCGAGGGGCAGTTCGGTGTACGTGCCGTTGTCCGTCTCGGCGTAGACCGGTCCGCTCACGTCTCCGTCGGTGGGGCCGGGCAGCCAGAAGCGCTCGGCCCGTCCGTCGCCGTCGACGTCTCCCATGACGACTCCGCGGTTGGTGCCGAGCGCGTTGACGAAGTCCCGGCGCACCGGGGCCCCGGTGCGGGTGAACGGCCCCGTGTAGGTGGTGGCGCCGCAGTCACCCGTGACCGCGACGTCGGCAGCTCCGTCACCGGTGACGTCTCCCACCGCGAGCCCGGCGGCGAAGCGGCAGCCCTCGTCCAGACCGGTCGGCGGTGCGACGGACGCGCCGCCCTTGAGGCCGGACGAGCCGCCCCACACCACGGTGAGCGAGCCGACGCCGTACATGGTGCCGGCGGACTCGTCCGGAGTCCCGACGATCAGGTCGGCGTAACCGTCACGGTCCAGGTCCGCGGAGGCGACCGCGGTGCCGAACCGGTCGTACTCCTCCGCCGTACCGGGGATGCCGGACGTGGCCTGGGTGATGACCGTGCGGTGGGAGGCCGACACCCCGTTCGCCGAGCCGTACAGCACGACGACCGCGCCCGCGGAGTCGACCGTGCCGTTGGCGGCTCCGGGTGCGCCGACGGCGAGGTCACGGTAGCCGTCACCGTTGAAGTCGTCCTGTACGGCGGCGGTGTTGGCACCGCGGTAGGGCGTGGCGGCCGCCGCGGGAACGGCCGGCAGGACGACGGCGGCCAATGTGGCGGCCATGCTGACGGTGATGGCGGACGCCAGGAAGCGCGGGGCGGCAGAGCTGGGGGTGCGCACACGGGTGCGGGAGGACATGACGACTCCGGTGTCGGCGGACGGCGGGACGGGGCGGGGGCTGGTCACGGGCCGGTCACCAGGTTTCCGAAGTGGGCCGCACCGGCGGGGCCGAGCCCCGCGCCGCCGGTGCTGACCGAGACGGAACCGGCCGCGGTGACGGACGAGGACGAGCCGCGCAGCGACCACAGGGCACCCGCCCCGCCGTTCTCACCGGGGGCGCCGATGACGAGGTCCGCGTAACCGTCCTTGTCGCTGTCGACGACCCGCAGGGCCGCGCCGAAGGCGTCGCCCGTCTCCGACCCGCCCGGCACTCCCGCGCTGTTCTGCGTCCAGGTACGGGCGTGCGCGGCGTCGAGCTGCCCCGTGGTGCCGCGTACGACGGTGACGGCGCCGCCGCCGTCGTTCTCGCCCGGTGCGCCGATCACCAGGTCGGCGCGGCCGTCCTTGTCGGTGTCGCCGATCGCCACGGAGGCGCCGAAGCGGTCCTTCGCCTCCCCGGAACCGGCCACGCCGGGGGTGTCCTGCGTGATGGTCTGGACGCGGCTGGGGGAGCCTGTGCTTCCGGCGTCGAAATAGATGGTGACCTGGCCGCCGAGCGAGGTGCCCGGACTCTGCGACGGGTCTTCCGGGTTGCCGATGACCAGGTCCGGGGAGCCGTTGCCGTTCAGGTCGCCCACGGCGGAGGTGGTCCCGGCCGGCAGTTCGGCGCCGTCGAAACCGGCCGGGTCGGCGAAGTACGCGCGCGGGTCGTCACCGTTCCCGTCGTAGCCCCAGCCTCCGTCCGACGCGCCCCGGCCGTGCACGATCAGGCGGTCGTCGTCGGAGTTGGGCACGTCGACCGGCGTCAGGGCGACGATGCCGTGACCGGGATTGACGTCGTAGCCGTTGCCTGAGGTGCCCGTCTGGTCGGACAGGTCGGCGGGCACGAACGTGACCTCCGCGTCGTTGGCGCCGACGCCGATCGACAGCTTGCCGTCGTTGACGGGGTTGAGGCCGTTGTAGGTCCCCACCGACAGGGTCCGCCCGTACGCGTCGTGCGAGTACGGCCACGGGTCGTCGACCGACTTCCCCTTCGTCAGGCCGGAAGCGGTGCCGTAGACCACCGTGACCGAGCCACCGCCGTCGTCCCCGTCCACGTCCTCGCCCGGGGAGCCCACGACCAGGTCGCTGTACCCGTCGCGGTTGAGGTCGTACACGGCGACCGCCGCGCCGAAGCGGTCACCGGACTCCGCCGCTCCCGGCACGCCGGGGGAGTTCTGCGTCAGCACGGTGCGTCTGGAGGGGTCGACGCCGTGCGCGGTGCCGTACAGCACGACGACGGCACCGGCCTTGGCGTGACCGGCGACCGTGGCGTCCGGAGCGGACACGACGACGTCGCGGTAACCGTCCTTGTTCACATCGCCCGGCGTGCCGACGGCGGCCTCGGCGCTCGCCATGACCCAGGGCGTGAGACCGGAGGCGAGCAGTGTTGCGGACATCAGCAGGGTGCGTTTACGCACGGGCTCCTCCAGGGAGGGGGATGCGACACGAAGGGCGGTACCGACCTGCTCGGAAGCAGCACCTGACAGAGCATGGTCAGGCTCGGCGCACGCAAGACTCCTGGAGGTGCGGGAGGGTTGTACGGGACGCGGGAGAATTTCCCGCGCCTGATTGCCGGTCCGCGCCGTCGGGCGCGGACCGGCAACAGCCTGCCCGGGCGTCGCTCAGCCGCAGCGGACGCCGTTGAGGGTGAACTCGGTGGGGGAGGCGCCGGGCGTGCCGGAGCCCTGGAATCCGAAGGACGTCGATCCGCCCGCGGCGATCGTCTTGTTGTGCCCGGCGTCGGTGGCGCTGACGGCCGCGCCGGACTGGGTGACGGTCGCGTTCCAGGCGCTGGTCACCTTCTCGGACCCGGCGAAGCTCCAGCCGAGGTGCCAGCCGTTCACCGCGGTGGTGCCGGTGTTGCGGACGGTGACGTCGGCGGTGAAGCCGTTGCTCCAGGAGGAACTGACCTTGTAGGTGATGGCGCAGGCGGTCCCCGGTGTGGGCGTCGGCGTAGGTGTCGGAGTGGGTGTGGGCGTAGGTGTCGGTTTCGGAGTGGGTGTGGGCGTAGGTGTGGGAGTGGGCGTGGGGGTGGGGTCGGTGCCGTCCGGCAGCGCGCCCCACTGCCGTGTGCCGCCGTCCAGCAGCACCAGGTTCGGTGCGTCCACCGGGGTGGCGCCCGGGGTGGTGGGCAGACCCCGCAGGGACCAGTCGTTGGAGGGGTCCCAGGCGCCCGAGGAGGCGATGCGGAACTGGACTTCCTTGCGGTAGGCCGACTGCCCGGCCGGCGCGATCACCGTGTTCGAGCAGTCGACGCTCACGTAGTACACGTCGCCCGCGTACTGCGTCGGCCCGCCGGCCGTGCCGCACTGGTTGTAGTTGGTGGTCACCTTGATGTCCGCGGGTGAGACACCCGGTTCCAGCGTGAAGTAGTACCGCAGGGACGCCTTCGTCAGGGAGCGCGCCGGCCAGGCCGACTTGTTCACCAGGTACGCCTTGATCTCGGTGAAGTTGGCGCCCGAGGCGTTCACCGAGGCCTGCGCCAGCACCTCCGGGCCGTCCGGCTTCTCGACCGGCGGGAACGAGGCGAGCGGGGCACCGCCGTACTCGGCGTAGAGGCGGGCGAGCGCGCCGCTGAACGCCGCGTTGTAGTCGGTGGCGACCTCGTTGTTGACGTAGTTCTGCCGGTCGTCGGTGTAGCTGTCGTCGGCCGCGCTGGGTCCGCCGACGAGGGCTCCGTACAGGGTGTGGCGGCTCTCGGCGGGGCTGGTGATCTGGTCGGTCCACGAACCGTGCGACGTGCGGTGGTGCGGTTTGGTGGGCGGGTTGTCGCCGAAGCCGACGACGTAACTCGCCTTGCGCGGGTTGTCACCGAGCGCGTAGTCGATCTGGCGCACCGCGAAGTCGTGGTAACGCGCCTTGCGGGTCAGGTCGCCGGTCAGCCAGTCGCTGTAGGAGAGCGCGGCGAAGGCGGTGTTGGCCGCGTACCGCAGCGAACCCCACGAGTCCAGCACGGCCTCACCGCCGGGGGAGTAGCGCACCTTGGCGCCGTTCACCCCCGAAGTCCAATAGTCCAGCCAGCGGTTGGCGTCGTCGATGTACTTCTGCTTGCCGGTGAGCTTGGCGAGCAGGACGTAGGAGCCGTAGGAGGTGTCGTCCCAGGAGAGCGTCCACCGGTAGGAGCGGGTGGTGGTCTGCGGCTCGGTGGACAGGCCGTCGTAGTACGTCTCCGCCTTGGCGAGGTAGGCGGCGTCACCGGTGGCCTTGTAGAGCCAGACGGCACCCCACACCAGCTCGTCCTGGTAGCCGCTCCAGGAGTTGTAGTAGGACTGCGCGTCGGTGATGCAGTCGCTGTACTTGCCGCGGTAGGTGTCGGCGAACGTGTACAGCTGCTTGGCGTGGGTGAGCAGCTTCGCCGCGTACGCCGGGTCGTCGTCGGTGAACAGCATCGAGGAGGCGGCCATCGCGGCGGCGGTCTGCCCGGCGAGGTCGGTGCCGGGGCAGGAGGCGTCGATCCGGTACGCGGGGCGGGCCATCGGCATCACCTCCGCCGGGCCCCACCACTTGTGGTCGTCGGCGCCGTTGCCGACCTGCCCGTAGAGCACGTTGGCGGAGGGGTGCGCCTTGACGAAGTAGTCGTTGACGAAGCGGAGGTTGTCCTTGAGGTACTTCACCTGCCCGGAGGCGCTGTACGCGGCCTTCTGCTCGATGCCGCCCCAGGCCAGCACGGTCGCGCTGTACGCCATCGGCAGGCCGAACTTCACGTGGTCGCCGGCGTCGTACCAGCCGCCGGTCAGGTCCAGGCCGACGTCCTTGCCGTCGTCCAGCCCCGAGTCACCGCGCCAGGACACCCGGTTGCCGGTGGGCAGGTGACCGGAGCGCTGGGCCTCGTAGAAGAAGAGCGACTTCTGCAGCGCCTCGCCGTAGGCGAAGGCCGGTGCGGCCTGGGCCGGGGTCGCGGTGAGCGGGGTGAGTGCGGCCGCGAGCAGCGCGGCCACCCCGGCGAGGGCGCCACCCCAGCGGGAGCGGCGGGGGCCACCGGGCGGAGAGGGGCGGGGCAGGGGCGTGCGGGACGGGCGCGTGAAGGCAGGCAGGCGCAACGGATCGTCCTTCCGTGGGGCGCGCGGCGCACGGCCTGCGGCCTGCCGGATGGGCGGGCGGCACGCCGGAGTCGGCGGGGCGGGCGGGGTACCGGTGAGGTGCTGGGGAGGTGCGCGGCTCGTGCGGGGGCGGGGCGTTGCGGTGCGGTGGTGCCGTGCGGTGGTGCCGTGCGTGGGGCGTCCGTACGCCGCCGTGGGAGCGCTTCCACGGACAGGCTTATGAAGCCAGCACCGGCCCGCCCTGTCAACGGTCGTGAAGGGAATGGCCCGGGGAGCCGGCGGTGCGAGCCGGACTCGATCCGGGGTGCCCCGGCGCGCGAGCCGCCCTCGGCACCGACACAGGAGAAGCACGCCGAGCGGCGTCCGCCGGGCCCCGTCTGCCCCGACCTCAACTTGTCGTGCCCATTCTCTGATTCGTTGTTTAACTCGGCTTGCGAGGGCACTCGTGGGAGCGCGAACGTCGATCTTGGCGTTCTTCTCACCCGCGGAGTGCAGCAGACGCTCCCATGTCCGGATAGGTGTCTTTCGATGAGCGCTGTGAACCCCGTCAGCAACACAGGCCACCACTCGGGCACCGACGCGGTGACGTCCCGGCCGCGCCGCCTCTCCACCGAGACGAAGGCCGCCTTCAAGACCACCGAATTCTTCGCCTACGTCGCCGCGGTCGTCGCGGTGCTGATCGCCTCCATGGTGGTCGGAGACGACGAGGGGCACGCCGACTACTTCCGCGCCGACAGGGCCTGGCTGTACATCGTGGTGCTCACCGTCGGTTACATGATCAGCCGCGGCCTGGCCAAGTCCGGCAGCCGCGACCCCTACGACGAGTCCCGCTGACCACTCGTCACGCAGAGCGCGTCGCGACGCGCATGCCGGTTGCCGTCGGGCGCCCGGCCGGAGGGTCTCACGACCTGCCGGCCGGGCGCCCGATCTGCGTCATGCCATCCTGCCGTCAGGCGGGGCCGAGGACACAGAACTCGTTGCCCTCCGGGTCGGCCGGAACTCGCCACGGAAAGTCACCCCGGCCTGCGTCCGCAGGCGTCATACCGAGGTTCCCCGGCCGGGCGGCCTGCGCCGCTTGATGCTCACTGTCGAGACGACGTCAAGCTCCCTACGGGCCGGTGTCTGGCGAGTCCCGAATCGTAGGCAATGCCCGGTCGGTCGAGGTGTCGAAAGTTTCGGCTTGCCGGGCGACCGACTTCGGGTTACGCAAAGGCGCGTCAGCCTCCCGCCCGACGCTTGCTTGTGCTCTGAACTGGCCTTGCGTACGCGCCTACTAGCCATCTCGAAACATTCGATGCCTGGCCTGGGAATTAGGTCACCAAGTTTCGATGAGGTTTCGGAAACATAGTCATTGACCGTTATTCGGCGGCGGGAGCATACTCGCCAGCGATCGGCCGCTTCCCCAGCGGAAGCCCTCGTCCGACCCGTCCGACCCCCCACCAGCCCTCAGCAGGAGGAAGACGCATGGACATGAACAGCCCGCTCGCCCACCCGATGAGCCGTAGGGGCTTCATCGGCCGCGCCGGTGCCCTGGCACTGGCCACGTCCGCCTCCGGTCTGCTGCTGCCCGGCACGGCCCGGGCCGCGACGACCATCACCACCAACCAGACCGGCATCAACAACGGCTTCTACTACTCCTTCTGGACCGACGGCGGCGGGTCGGTCTCCATGACCCTGGGTTCCGGCGGCAACTACAGCACCTCGTGGCGCAACTGCGGGAACTTCGTCGCGGGCAAGGGCTGGAGCAACGGCGGGCGCCGGAACGTGACGTACTCGGGCAGCTTCAGCCCGTCCGGCAACGGCTACCTGTCGTTGTACGGGTGGACGTCCAACCCGCTCGTCGAGTACTACATCGTCGACAACTGGGGCACCTACCGGCCCACCGGAACGTACAAGGGCACCGTCAGCACCGACGGCGGCACGTACGACATCTACCAGACGACGCGGTACAACGCCCCCTCCGTGGAAGGCACCAAGACCTTCAACCAGTACTGGAGCGTCCGGCAGTCCAAGCGCACGGGCGGCACCATCACCACCGGCAACCACTTCGACGCCTGGGCCCGCTACGGGATGCAACTGGGCAGCTTCAACTACTACATGATCCTCGCCACCGAGGGATACCAGAGCAGCGGCAGCTCGAACATCACGCTGAACGGCTGAACGGCCGTGCGAACGCCAACACGCCTTCTGACCATGGGACTCGCCGTCGCCGCGACGGCCGTGGCCGGGACCGTCGCGTCCACCGTCCACGCCACCCCGGCGCGCGCCGCCACCTGCAACGGGTACGTCGGACTCACCTTCGACGACGGCCCGTCCAACGGCAACACACCGGCCCTGCTCAACGCGCTCAGGCAGTACGGGCTGCGGGCCACGATGTTCAACGAGGGCCAGTACGCCGCCGCCTACCCCGCCCAGGTACGGGCCCAGGTGAACGCCGGCATGTGGGTCGGCAACCACAGTTACACCCACCCGCACCTCACCCAGCAGAGCCAGGCCACGATCGACTCCGAGATCTCCCGGACGCAGCAGGCCGTCTCCGGCGCGGGCGGCGGCACGCCGAAGCTGTTCCGCCCGCCGTACGGCGAGACCAACGCGACGGTGCGCTCCGTCGAGGCCAAGTACGGCCTGACGGAGGTCATCTGGGACGTCGACTCGCAGGACTGGAACGGCGCGAGCACCGACGCGATCGTGCAGGCCGCCGGCCGGCTCACCAACGGCCAGATCATCCTCATGCACGAGTGGCCCGCCAACACCCTCGCCGCCATCCCCCGCATCGCGCAGACACTGGCGAGCAAGGGCCTGTGCGCCGGCCGCATCTCCCCGCAGACGGGCCGCGCAGTTGCCCCCTGACGGGATTGCGACCAGGCGGAGCGGGCCGGCCTCTCCTGAACCTGGGGGTGCCGGGGCCAGAGACGGGGCCACCGCGTTCTGTCCGTAGAGTTCCCGCATGACGGATGCGAGTGAGCAGGCCGTGCGAGCGGCCATCGACGGGGAGATGCGGCTCCTCGACCCCGAGGTGCGGGCGTCGCCGGAGCGTGTCCTTGAGCTTCTCGATCCCGAGTTCACCGAGATCGGGGCTTCCGGACGCCGGTGGGACATCGGGTCGATCCTCACGGTGACGAGCGGCGGCTCGGTGTCCCCGGAGTCTCCGGTCGAGGTCAGCGAGATGTCCGGAGTCGTTCTCGCTCCGGGGATCGTTCACCTGACGTACTTCGCGGACAACCAGGGTCGTCGGGTATGGCGCAGCTCGTTGTGGCGCTTGACCGAGACGGGCTGGCGGATGTACTTCCACCAGGGCACTCCGACGGCTTGAGCAGTGCCATGCTCCCGGCCCACCGCCACGCGGTACGGCGGGCGGGGGCTGTGGCTGGTGCATCAGATGTGCGGCCTCGTCGAGATCCGTTCCGCCCCCGATGAGGGCACCACGATCCGCCTGCACACGGAACTGCCCGACTGACCCGCCATCGTCCGACTGACCGTACTGCCCGGCCGACCGCCCCCGGCCGGCCCGGCATGCGCGTGAGCGGGTGAGCACCGCGGCCGGTCACCGATCGGCCGCGGCCCGCCGCGTGACCTCGCAGTGAGCAATCTCCGCCACGTGCCCCGAACTGGCGACCGGCACCCGGACGGTCGCCTTGCCCTTGGCGGACACCGGCACCTGATCGGAGGTGTCGACCAGGGTGCGGCCGCCCGCGTCCTTGAAACTGATCTTCACGGTGAACGTGCCGTCGCGTCCGTTCGGGTTCCTGACCTCGACGGTGGCGTACGGGTCGTCCGTGCTCGCGCAGTGCACGAGCACGGCGGTGCCGTCCCTGAGCGGCTTGGCGGCAGCGCTGGAGGAGGACGCCGTGGGGGTGGAACGGCGGGTGGGCCGGGAGCGGTACGTACCGCCGCCACTTCCGCCGGTACTCGATGTCGACGAGCTGTCGTGATCCTGGCTGGAGCTGCTGCACCCGCCCCCGCCACCGCTGTGATGGCCACGGTCCCCGTGACCACGGGCCGAGAACCCGGTCAGGGCCAGCACGACCATCGCCGACACCGCTGTGAATCTGAGCCTACGCCCCCGCATGTACATGCCGCCCACCCTACGCACAGCCGTCGCACCCGCTCCCGGCAGGGCAGCCGCATGCCTCGGCGGTTTTCACCCCGCCGAGGCGTCCGGGCCGTGCCATTCGCAGAACAGGACGGTCGCGTCGTCGTGGAGCCGCCCGCGGTGGTAGTCCATGACGGCGTGCATCAGCCGGCGCAGCGTCTCGTCGACGGGCAGGTTGTCGGCGTGGTGGCGGATGATGAACTCGGTGAACCGCTCCACGCCGAACTCCCGGCCGTCGCCGTCCCGGGCCTCGGTGATGCCGTCGGTGAACAGCAGCAGCCGGTCGCCGGGCTCCAGCTGCTCGGTGGACTGCTTGATCGGCAGGTTGAACCCGCTGCCCATCGGTCCGGCCGGCGGGCAGCGCAGGGTGCTGGCCCAGCGGCCGCCGCGGATGAGTACCGGCAGCATGTGGCCGCGGTTGACCCAGCTGAACGTGCCGGTGTCCAGTTCCAGGTCCCCGAGGATGCCGGTGGCGTAGCGGCTGTGGCCGAACTGCCTGACGAGGGTGTCCTCGATGGCCTCGCTGGCATCCGGGAGGGTCGCACCGGCGCGGCGGTGGCTGCGGCAGGTGGCCATCGCCAGCGCGGCGGTCAGGCCGGCCGAGGTGTCGTGGCCCATCGCGTCGAAGACCGCCAGGTGCAGGACGTCACCGGCGAGCGCGTACTCGTAGGCGTCGCCGGCCACGTCGTAGGCCGGTTCCATGAAGGCGCTGACGGTGGCCCGCCGGTCGGAGAAGGTCCGCGGCGGCATCATGGTCCACTGCAGTTCGGCCGGGACGCCCATCGGCCGGGTGCGGGTCAGCCGGGCGTGGGAGTCGCTGTTGGCCCGCTTGGACACCAGCAGCAGACCCGCCATCGACGCCAGCGCCCGCATCACCTCCTCGTCGGGCCTGCCGCGGTCACCGGGGCCGGCCGTGACGTGCAGGACGCCCAGACGTTCGGCGCCGTCCAGCACCGGCATCCAGCACCCGCCGCCACGCGCGGGCGAGGTGGCCCCGATGACCTGGAAGGCGCGGCCCGGCAACGTGCCCTCGATCCGGTACTGCTCGCCGCCTCCGCCCGCGTCGAGACCGACCCCGGTGACCTCGCGCAGCACCTCTTCCTGGAGATCCGCCACGAACAGCCGGGCCCCGCCCGCACCCGCCGCCACCGCCGCGGCGTCGAGCAGCCGGGGCAACTGCTCGAACGGCGCCGTATGACTGGCCTCCAGCAGCCCGGTCAACGCCCGCGCCAGACCGTCCGCCGTCATCTCCACCGCCGCAGCCCGGAACTCGTGCCGCCCGCATCCGACTGTTCCGCCATGATCAATCCCCTACCAGTGCAAGACCACCCGGGACCCGCAGATCGACAGGCACACGACACCGGGGTCCCCAGGCATGAAGCCGGGCGGAACGACAGCAGCGAGACCGTTCCACCCCGAGCCGTGCACAGGGCGGTCGGGCGACGATCCCCACAAGACTCTCACCTCAGTGCGGGCCTCAACAATCCGCCCCCTCCGCACTGTGGCGAGGACCGGCGGGGCGATTACCGGATCGCCGCTTCGTTAGGGTGTGGCCATGGCGAACTACGTGCTGGTGGCGGGGGCGCGGCTCGGATCGTGGGCGTGGGACGACGTGGTGCCGCGGCTGCGCGCGGCCGGCCACGGCGTCCACCCGCTGACCCTGTCCGGCCTCGCCGAGCGGCAGGGCGTGCCGGCCGGGCAGCAGACCCACGTCCAGGACATCGTCGACGAGGTCGAGCGCCAGGATCTGCGCGACGTCATCCTGGTCGGTCACAGCTACTCGGGCATCCCGGTCGGTCAGGCCGCCGGACGGATCGGTGACCGCTTGGCGGGCGTGGTCTACGTCGACTCCAGTGTCCCCGCCGACGGCGAACCGTTCGTCTCCGCCTGGCCGGACGGCGGGGAGACGATGCGGGCATCGATCGCCGAGAACGGGGGATACTGGCCGGTCGCGGCCGCGGCCCACTTCGAGGGGCATGGTCTCACCGCGGAGCAGATCGCACGGATCGTGGGCGGCTCGACGCCCCACCCGGGCGCGACGCTGACCGAGCCCGCGATCGTGGACAAGCCGCTTCGTGACCTGCCGACGACGTACATCAAGTGCACGCTCGGCGATCCCGAGCCGAGCGACGACGTCGCCGAGCTGCTCACCAGCGAGCACTGGCGGCTGATCGAGATGGCCACCGGCCACTGGCCGATGTTCTCCCAGCCGCGCGAACTGGCACAGATCCTCCTCACCACGGCCGGCTGACCGCGGCGAGCGCGCTGCGGGTGGCGGGTGGCGGGACTGTGCACGGCCGCCAGTAGGCTACCGGGGTGCGTACGGTCGAGCTTCTGTTGGACGAGGCGGCGGAGCTGGCGGTCCGGGAGGCCTGGCGGCGACTTGCGGACGCGGGGCTGCCCAGTCAGGCGCGTCACCGCTCACCGACCAACAGCCCGCACCTCACCCTCGCCGCCTGCCCGGAGCTGACCGCCCCGATCCGCTGGGAACTCGCCGAGGTGGCAGCCGCCCTGCCGCTACCGGTGCGGTTCACCGGCCTGGTCCGCTTCGAGCGGCCCACGTCGGTGCTGGCCTGGGCGCTGGACCTGGACTCCGCGCTGGCCGACCTGCACCGCAGGGTGTGGGAGGCGGTGGCCTCGGACAGCCCGCCCGAGACCCTCAACCCGTTGCACGAACCCGGGCGCTGGAGCCCCCACATCACCCTCGGCCGCACACGGCGGGCCGGTGCCTTCACCGACCGGCGGGTGCCTGAGCTGCTGCCGGCGCCGCCGCTGTCCGTCCGGCTCACGACCCTGCGCAGTTACGACACCCGGAGTGGCGCGCTGGAGGTCCTGGAATGAGGGCAGAACGCACGTGGTGGACGACTTCGGCGGAGCGGCTGTGAATGCCCACCCGGCGAAGCCACCCGCAGGGGGCGTGGGGCTGTTCGCCGCCGTTGTTCCCGTTCGTGGCGCGGTGTCCAGGCCGTGTCCCGAGATGCAGACCTGTCGTGGCGGCGTGACGAGAGCCGCCGCGTGAGGCTGTCAACGCCGACCGGGCTCACCGACGTCGGTGAGCCCGGTCTCGCTCGCGTCCCGGGGACGCCCCCGCCGCGCGGTGTCAGGCGGCGGTCCGGGTCTCCGGTCGGGTCAGCCGGGCTGCCTCCTGGTCGAAGTGGGCGTGGAAGCGCCGGGTGTGGTCCACGGGGCGTGCCGGGCCGGTCAGGGTGACCGTCGCCGTCAGGCGGACGTCGGCGCTGGAGGCCGCCAGGCGCAGGTGCAGTTCGCCCGGTTCGACGACCCGTCGTCCGTCGCGGCCGGTGAAGGACGCGAGGTCGGCCGGCACGGTCACCCGCAGCCGCCGGGCCTCGCCCGGGGCCAGCGGGACCCGGGCGTAGCCGACGAGACGCTGCACCGGCTGGACGACGGAGGCGACCGGGTCGTGCAGATACAGCTGGACGACTTCGGTGCCGTGCCGCTCACTCGTGTTGCGCACCGTGAAGGTGAGGGAGAACTCGCCGTCGGTCTCCGCCTCCTGCCGCTCGACCACCAGGTCGTCCCAGTGGAACGACGAGTAGGACAGGCCGTGCCCGAACGCGAAGGCCGCGCTGGGATCGATGTCCGAGACGTCGCTGGCCTGGGCGAGCCGGGCGCCGAGGTACGTGTCGGACCGGGCGCCGGAGCCGCGCGGCACGCTGACGGGCAGTCGTCCGGAGGGGTTCGTCCGGCCGCTCAGCACGCCGGCGATGGCGGTGGTTCCCTCGACGCCGGGGAAGAAGGACTGCACGATCGCGGCGGCCTCGGCCGTGGCGCGCCCGAGGGCGTAGGGCCTGCCCGTGAGCAGCACCGTCACCACCGGCACTCCGGTGCCGAGCAGGGCGTCGAGCAGCTGCTGCTGGGCGCCCGGCAGGGCCAGCGACTCCGCGTCGCAGCCCTCCCCGCTGGTGCCGCGGCCGAAGAGGCCGGCCCGGTCTCCCAGCGCCGCGATCACGACGTCGGCCCCGCGTGCGGTGTGGACGGCTTCGGCGATACCGGCGGTGGCGCCGTCGTCGACACCGGTGCCGCGTACGACGGTGATCTCCGCGTCCGGGAACTCGCGCAGGAGGGCGTCGTGCAGCGTGGGCAGGTCGATCCCCGTCGGTGTCTGCGGGTGGTGCACACCGACGTGCTGGGGGAAGGAGTAGCAGCCGAGTACGGCCGTGGGCTCGGTGCCGTTGGGGCCGATGAGGGCGATGCGGCGCGGCCGGGCCAGTGGGAGGGTGCCGTCGTTGTGCAGCAGGACGACGGCTTCCTCGGCGACGGTGCGGGCCAGGTCCCGGTTGGCGGGCGAGTCCAGGTCGATCGTGCCGCGCAGGGACTCCGGGTCGTCCAGGTCGGCTCCGGCCAGCGCGGCGGGAACGAGGTCGTGATCGGCGTCGAGCAGGCCGAGCCCGACCTTCTGGGTGAGCACCCGGCGCAGGGCGCGGTCGATGAGCGACTCCGGTATCCGGCCGGCCGCGACGGCCTCGGCGAGGGGAGCGCCGAACGTCTTGACGGTGGGCAGTTCCACGTCGACGCCGGCCCGCAGGGCCGCGGCCGCGGCCTCCGTCCAGTCCGCCGCGATGCCGTGCAGGGTCTTGAGGAACGCGATGCCGAAGTAGTCGGCGACGACCGTGCCGGCGAAGCCCCAGGTGTCGCGGAGCAGTCCGGTGAGGAGGTCCTCGTCGGCCGCCGAGGGTATGCCGTCGGTGTCGGTGTAGGCGTGCATGACGGAGTCCGCTCCGCCCTCGATCACGGCCATCTCGAAGGGCGGCAGGAGCACGTCGGCCCGCTCGCGGGGACCCATGCCGACGGGCGCGAGGTTGCGGGCGGCCCGCGAGGCGGAGTAACCCGCGAAGTGCTTGAGGGTGGCCACGATGCCGGTCGACTGCAGGCCCTGCACGTAGGCGGTGCCGATGCTGCCGACGAGGTAGGGGTCTTCTCCGATGGTCTCCTCGACGCGGCCCCAGCGTGCGTCGCGTACCACGTCCAGGACGGGCGCGAGGCCCTGGTGGACGCCGACGGAACGCATGTCGCGGCCGATCGCGGCGGCCATCCGGCGGATCAGGCCGGGGTCGAAGGTGGCGCCCCAGGACAGAGGAACGGGGTAGGCGGTGGCACCCCAGGTGGCGAACCCCGCCAGGCACTCCTCGTGGGCCAGGGCCGGGATGCCGAAGCGGTTCGCCGAGGCGATCCGGACCTGGCTGCGCAGCAGGGAGAGCGCGCCGAGCGCGGGGTCGACGGGCACGGTGCCGAACGGCCGGGTCAGCTGTCCCAGACCGGCCGGCAGGAGGGCGTCGAGATCGACCGCCTCCTCCAGGTCGTGCTGGTGCGGGGCGACTTCGCCGCCCTCGTCGGACGCGCCGACCCACACGCCGTACAGCTGAGCAATCTTCTCCTCCAGGGTCATCGCGTCGATCAGCGCCGACACGCGGGTCGCGACGTCCTGGGCGGGGTCGTTCCAGATGGGGGCTTCGGGGGTGGTCTCTGCGGCCACGTTGGCGGTCACTTTCCTCCCACGCCCATCAGGCCCTGGACGAGGGCCTTGCGGGCGAACAGGTAGACGAGCAGGACGGGCACCATGGACAGCGTCACAGCGCCCAGCAGACCGGGGATGTCGACGCCGTGCTCGGTCTGGAAGTTGTACAGACCCAAGGTGATCACCTTGGTCGAGTCGGACTGGGTCAGGACGAGCGGGAACAGGAAGCCGTTCCACGCCTGGAGCGCGGAGAAGACCACGATCGTGGACAGTCCGCCGCGCGAGAGCGGCACCACGAGCTGGAGGAACATCCGCCGCGGCGTCGCCCCGTCCATCGTCATGGCCTCGAACAGCTCCGGGGAGATGTCGCGCATCGCCCCGCTGAGGATGAGCGTCGACATCGGCAGGCAGAAGGCGGCGGTGGGCAGGATGACACCGAGGAGGTTGTCGTACAGGCCCGCCTCGCTGATCAGGTAGAACATCGGGACGATGACGGCCTGGGCGGGGATCGCCAGCCCCAGCAGGAACAGCCGGAAGATCTGCGAGGCGACCCGGCCGCGGCTGCGGATGATCGCGTACGCCAGGGGCGGTACGAGCAGCAGCACCACGCCGACGACGCAGACGGTGACGATGATGGTGTTCAGGAAGTACTGGCCGAAGCCCGAGTCGAAGGCGCCGGTGTAGTTGTCCAGGGTGAAGTCGTGCGGGAAGGACAGCGGGGCGTTCCTCGTGTAGTCCTGCCGGGAGCGCAGCGTCGCCGCCAGCATCACGTACAGCGGCAGACCCACCAGGACCAGCCAGACGATCGAACCGGCGCCGGCCAGGTAGTTGGGGCGTGGCTTCACGAGACACCCTCCATGGAACTGCGCATCTTGTCGTAGCCGGAGACGCGGACGACGATCAGCGAAATGATCGTGGCCGCGACGACCAGACAGAGCGCGATGGCCGAACCGGCGCCGAAGTCGAAGCCCTTGAAGGCCTTCTGGTACATGTAGTAGGCGCTGATCGTCGTGTCGGTGCCCGGCCCGCCCTGGGTCAGGATGAGCACCGTCTCGAAGGTGGTGAGCCCACCGACGATCATCAGGATCATCGAGGTGATCACCGAGTTGCGCAGCTGCGGCAGGGTGATGTGGAAGAACTGGCGGTAGCGTCCCGCCCCGTCGATCGCGGCCGCCTGGTACAGCACGTGCGGGACGGCGCGGGCGGCGCCCTGGTAGATCAGCGTGTGGAACGGTGTGAACTGCCAGGTGCTGACGAACGCGAGCACCCCGATGGCCGAGGCCTGCTCACCGAACAGGTTGCCGTCCCCGAACAGCCAGGTCATCCGCGCGGGCAGACCGAAGTTCGGGTCCAGCAGCGCCCGCCAGAGCACCGACACGGCGGTGGAGGACAGCAGCAGCGGGACGAAGTAGATCGCCGACAGCACGGCCCGGTTGCGCTGCTCCCCGGCCGCCCACACGCCGAGCACGATGCTCAGCGGCGTCTGGATGGCCACGCCCAGGGCGGTGAGCAGCAGGGTGAGCCAGACACTCTTGAGCATCACCGGGTCGTCGATGATGCGGTTCCAGTTCTCCATCCCGACGAACCGCGGTGAGCCCAGGCCGTTCCAGCTCATGAAGGACAGCACCGCCACCATGATCAGCGGAGCGATGGCGAACAGGGCGAAGAACACGGTGGCCGGGAGCGCCCAGAGGACACTCGGGCGCGTGCCGTGGGCGATGTAGGGCCCTCCCGCCCGCGTCCGGGTCCTCTTGGAGGCCGCGGCCGCGGGTGGAGCGTCGGTCGTCTGTGTGGTCATGAGCGGCTCACTCGGTCGGCAGGGCCTGCATGGCCTTGATGAAGCCGTCCGCGTCGAGCTGCCCGTCGAGGAACTGCTGAACGGCCTGGTGGATGGGCGTGATCGCTGACGGCGGGTAGGCCTGGTCCCACGACAGCTGGAACGACTTCGCCTTGGCCACGAGGCCGTACTGGAAGCGCGAGTACGTGGGGCTGGCCGAGGTGCCGAGGAACTTCGGGGTGTTGGTGGTCGTGGGCAGGTTGCCGATGGAGAGCTGCGCCTTCACGAACTCGTCCGAGTACATGAGCTTGAGGAACTTGGCGACGGCCTCGGGGTGCTTGGTCTTCTTCAGCACCGAGTAGAAGTTGTTGGTGTTGCCGACCACGTCGGACGGGTCGCCCTTGCCGCCGCTGATGGTCGGGAAGGTGGTGTAGCCGAGGCCCTTGGCGGCGAAGTCCTTCGCGTCCTTCTGCTGCTGCGCGTAGTACCACGAGCCCATCAGCTCGAAGCCGGCCTTGCCGGAGGCCACCAGCGCCGGCGAGGCGCCGTTGGTGTACTTCACCGAGTCGTAGTTCTTACCGAAGGCCCCGGCATCGGCCAGTTCCTTGAGCTGGGCGAGCGCCTTCTTGCTGTCCGCGCTGGCCCACGCGTCCTTGTCCCCGCCGAGCGCCTTCTTGAACAGCTCCGGTCCGGCGACGCGGTCGTAGATGTACTCGAACCACATCAGCGTCGGCCACTGGTCGCCCCCGCCGAGGGCGATCGGGGTGACGCCCTTGGCCTTCAGCTGCTTGACCGCGTCCAGCAGCTGCTCCCACGTCCTGGGCGGCTGCACGCCCGCGTCGTCGAGCACCTTCTTGTTGTTGAACAGCAGCACCGGCTGGGTGCCGCGCATGGGTATGCCGTAGGGCTTGCCGTCGATGACGGCGCTGTTGAAGACGGCGGGCAGGAACTTGTCGTCCAGGCCCGGGTCCTTCTTGATCATGTCGTCCAGCGGCATCAGCAACCCTGCCTTGACGAACGGCTGGATGCTGCCGCCGCCCCAGTTGAAGAAGACGTCGGGCGCCTGCGCGGTGTTGATGATCGTCTGCAGCTTCTGCTGGTAGTCCGCACCGGGGATGGTGTCGAGGACGACCTTGACGTCCGACGTCTTGTTGAAGCTGGCGACGATCTGCTTCTCGACCTTGTTGCTCGCGTCCCCGTAGACCAGCACGTGGATCTTGCCGTCGTCCGAGCCGCCCGCGCCACTGCCGTTGCCGCAAGCCGCGAGACCCGCCGTGAGGGTGAGGCTCGTGGCGCAGACGAGCACTCGGGACATCCGTGTACGCATGCTCAACCCCTTCGAGAGGTTCGAAAGTTTCGCCGGTATCTCCGAAAGTTCTGCGGCGAGACATTAGAGGCAAGGTGAACTACGGGTCAACGGTGTTGCGCGCACGCGTCCAAACCGTTACCGCGCGCCATGACCTATGCTGCGCCCCATGCAGGTAGAGAACGAGGTGGATGGCCGAGTCACCCTGTCGACGGTGGCCAGGGAAGCCGGTGTCTCCCTTTCGACAGTTTCGAAAGTGCTCAACGGTCGTTCGGATGTCGCTCCCGCCACCCGGGCCCGGATCGAGCAGCTCCTAAAGGCCCACGGCTACCGCCGACGGTCGCAGGGGCCCTTGCCGGCCCCGCTCATCGAAATCGTCTTCCACGAACTGGAGAGCGTCTGGGCGATGGAACTCATCCGGGGCGTGGAACACGTCGCCCGGCAGAACAACGCGACCGTCGCGCTCACGGAGAGCGGGACACGGCAGGCCCCCGGACCCGAGTGGATCGAAGGGGTGCTGCGCCGCCGTCCGCTGGGGGTGCTCCTGGTCTTCTCGATCCTGCCGCCGGACGTCAAGCGACAACTGGCCTCACGGGCCATCCCGTTCGTCCTCGTGGACCCGGCCGGCGATCCCGACCCCGACGTCCCGTCCGTCGGTTCCGCCAACTGGGCGGGCGGCCTGGCCGCCACACGCCACCTCACCGACCAGGGGCACACCCGCGTCGCCGTCATCACCGGCCCCGAGGAGGTGATGTGTTCCCGGGCCCGCCTGGACGGATTCCGCTCGGCGATGGCCATGGCCGGCCTCGACGTCGAGCCGCGCATGGTGCGCTTCGGTGACTTCCACGTCCGCAGCGGCTTCGAGCACGCCATGGACCTGCTGCGGAAGCCCCACCGGCCGACGGCGATCTTCGCCGGCAGCGACCTCCAGGCGCTGGGCGTCCTGGAGGCCGCACGCGTCCTGGGCCTGAGCGTGCCCGAGGACCTGTCGGTCGTGGGGTACGACGACGTGCCGCTGGCGCAGTGGTCGAGCCCGCCGCTGACCACCGTCCACCAGCCGCTGCAGCACATGGCCGAGGAGGCGGCCCGGATGCTGCTGCGGCCCGCGGGCGCCAAGAAGACCGCCACGCGCATGGAACTGGCCACACACCTGGTGATCCGCCAGAGCACGGCGCCGCCCGCGGCGGGTTGAGAACCACCCGATCGCGCAGTGCCGGCGGGTACGGAGCACTACCGGATGTGAGCGTTACCGGGACGTGGGCGCCACCGGAATGTGAGCACTACCGGGAGGTGCCGGCGAACGCCGTTCGGGCGAACCAGGTTCGTGCCTCGTCGTGGGACAGGACGCGGGTCAGCTCTGCCGTTCCCGGGAGATGGGGGAAGAACCGGTCGGCGTTCCAACTGCGCTGGTACAGCGGCTCGTCGAGCACGAGCAGGCGGTGCCCCTCGACCAGCGGGATGTCCTCGGGCAGCCCTTCGTTCCAGATCCGCTCGCCGTCCGGGGCGAGGAGTTCGAAGGCCCCGGTCGCGACGGCCGCGGACCGTTCACGGGCGGGCTCGGGAGCCGTGGCGAGACGGACGCTCTCGGCCGAGGGAGCCGTGCCGGGCAGGTGACCGCCGCCGACGAGGACGTGGGCGAGCAGTGTGTGCAATTGGAAGTTGTCCCCGATGCCGCCGATGCGCACCTCGAACCCGCGCCCGGTGGGCCGGTGCAGCACCAGCAGGGGCTCGTCGTCCAGGACCGCCAGGGCGTGGGCCAGGCACTTGAGGTCGTGCCGCTCCAGAGCCGCCAGGTCGCGGCAGGCCGCGCGGAGCGAGGACGCGTGCCGGCGGCGCACCTCCGCGCTGCGGCACAGGACGGCCAGCGCGGGCGGCTGCCACTGCTCGGCCGAGCACCAGGCCAGCGCCAACCGCGTCGCCTCGTGCCCGGCACCGCCCAGGCGAGCCAACAGGACGCCGTCGATGATCTCCTCGTCGGGCGGGAACGCGGGGATCAGCGCCGCCAACCGGGGGCCCGCCGGGACGCGTTCGGCGTCCGTGGCCCGTTGCAGGCTGTTGAGCGCGGCGGTGAAGGCGCGTTCGGTACGAGCACCGTCGCGAGCCCCGACGGCCTGCTCCAGCTCGGATATGGCAGCGCCGAGGTCCACGGGCTTCGGCTTCCTCTTGAAGATCACCGGCACACCCTAGGCGGTGTCCGGGACGGTGGTATCCGAGGCCCCGGTGGGTCTTCCGATCGCGGTCCCGCCGGAACCGGTACCGCTCCCCGTACCTCTCCCTCCCCGTACAACCCTTCAGGCTCACCAGAGGTCGTCTCTGAGGCCGCACGCAGTCCCTGGAGAGGAATTCATGTCCCCGACCCCATCCCCGTCCTCGCACAAGCGCTCCCGGCGTCCCGTCGTCCTGGGCGCCACCGCGGTCGCGGCCGCGCTGGCCGGCGGCCTGCTCGTCACCCTTCCCGGCGGCGCGAGTGCCGCCACGTCCGGCCTCGCCGACGACTTCAACGGTGACGGCTACCGCGATCTGGCCACCGGCGCCCCGGGCGCCGTCGCGGGCGGGAAGGCGAAGGCGGGCGCCGTGGTCGTCACCTACGGTTCGCCGAGCGGGATCAGCGCCGCGCACCACAAGACCACCTCGCAGGACTCCGCCGGCGTGCCGGGCGGTTCGGAGACCGACGACCGCTTCGGCACCGAACTCGCCCACGGCGACCTCGACCACGACGGCTACGGCGACCTCGTCGTGGGTACACCGCTCGAGGACGTCGACGGCGACGTGGACGGCGGTTCGGTCACGATCCTGTGGGGCAGCTCGTCCGGCCTGTCGGGCGGTACGACGATCAGCGACCCGAACGCGTCGGGCCACGACCGGTTCGGCCAGTCCCTCGCCGTCGGCGACTTCACCGGTGACGGGAAGGCCGATCTGGCGGTCGGCTCCACCGGCAAGGACGTGTGGATCTTCAAGGGCGGCTTCACCAGGTCCGGCGGCGCGGCCGGGAAGCTGCGCTTCGACGCGCGGATCGAGTCCGGCGCCTACCCCAGGGGCGCCGTCCAACTGGCCGCCGGGAACTTCGACGACGACGGCGCGGACGACCTGGTGGTGGGGTCCTCCGCGGGCAACTTCGTCTACCGGGGCGCCCCCACCGGGCCCACCCTGCAGACCGAGGCGGGCCAGGGGTACGCGGGCGCACTCACCGTGGCCGACTTCGACCGCGACGGGCACGACGACCTGGCCGTCGGCACCGACTTCGTCGACGTCATGGACCAGACCGCGAAGGGCGGTTACGTCACCGTGTTCTACGGCGGCGCGGCGGGCGTCGACACCGCGCGCAACGCCGTCTTCAGCCAGGACACCGCCGGCGTGCCGGGAGCGGACGAGTCCGACGACTCCTTCGGCGGCGCGCTCGCCGCGGGCGACGTGAACGGTGACCGCTACCCGGACCTCGCGATCGGCGCCGACTTCGAGAGCATCGGCTCGGCGGACCAGGCGGGCAGCGTCTGGGTGCTGCGCGGCGGCGCCTCCGGCCTGACGGCGACCGGCGCCCAGTCCTTCAACCAGGACAGCACGGGCGTCCCCGGCGCCAATGAGTCGTCGGACCTGTTCGGCGGCGCCGTCCACCTCGCCGACCACAACAAGGACGGCCGCGCCGAGCTGTCGGTGGGCGCGGGCGGCGAGAACAGCGACGACGGCGCCGTGTGGGTCCTGCGCGGCTCCACCGCCGGCGTCACGACCACCGGCGCGGTGAACTTCGGCGCGTCGTCCGTGGGCATCGGCAAGTCCGGGGACGACCCCATGTTCGGCGACACCATGTCGGGCTCCTGAGGGGATAGCCAGGCGGCCGGTCAGGGCCGGGCACACGAGGCGCCGGCCGGCCGGCGCGGGCGCACGCGGCGCGGAAGCGCCACGGCGGGGGCCGCCGGCGGCCCCCGCCATGGCGCACCGGTCACCTGTGCGGCCGGTGGGTCAGCTCGGCAGGTCGCCGGTGCAGCGGTAGATGGTGCCGGCGGAGTTGACGCCCCACACGTTCGTCCTCGAGCCCACGCCGATCCGCACCAGTGCGCCGGAGGCCGGGCGGAGCGGGTGCAGGCAGACGACCGAGGCGAGGACGGCCCGCCGTAGCCACCGACTCGGTCGCGAGGTCCCGCTCAGTGCCCTCCGGGCAGCGGATGTTCCTTGACGAAACGGCGTAGCTCCGCGGTGAGGGCGGCCGGGTTGTCGAACTGGACCAGGGTGCGGGCGTCGGGTATCTCCACGTAACGCGCGTTGGGCAGCAACTCCGCGAGACGGCGCCCCGTCGCGGGCGGCATCATGCGGTCCTCGGCGCCCCAGGCGACCAGCGCCGGCCGGGTGAAGGAAGGCAGGTTCGCGGCGGCCTTCGTGTAGCAGTCCGGGTCCGCGGCCCGGCAGAACTTGGCGAGGTCACGCCGGATGGCCCGGCTGCGCAGCAGCGGGCCGTACCAGCGGGTGATCAGCTCCTTCGGGAGCCGCTTCTTCGCCATCCCGCCGAGTGACGTCTGCATGCGGGCCAGGGCCGGGAAGCGGAAGGACTGGAGAAGCAGGAAGAGGCCGCCGGGAATCCTGCTGGCTCGGTCGAGCGTCCTTCCCTGGACACCCGGGGGGTAATTGTCCAGCGCCTCGCAGGAGGTGAGGACGAGCCGGGCGATACGGTCGTCGCGTACGCCGACGAGGAGTTGCGCTGTTCCGGTGTCGTTCTGGACGAGGGTGACGTCCTTCAGATCCAGGCGGTCCATGAACTCGGCCAGCAGCGCCGCGATGCCGTGCGCGGACAGGTCCGCGTCGGGCCGCATCGGACGCCGGTGGCTGCCGATCGGCAGTACGGGGACCAGTACGCGGAAGTCGGTCCGCAGGTCGAAGACCACCTCGGCCCAGACCGACCCGTCGAAACCGAGGCCGTGGACGAGGACCATCGCGGGGCCGTCACCGCCCGTGTCCTCGTAGTCGATGGTTCCTGCGCTCAGCTCGATCTCGGGCATGGCATAGCCTCCGGCTCGGTCGCACAGCCACTTGATAGATCGTTCTAGTGAGAGGATGGACGATGACTGAAGGCGACAGACGCAGACCGCAGATTCGACAACGCACCCGGCGCAACCGACAACGCACCCGGCACCGCAACCGACAACGGCCGCCCTCCGGAGGCTCCACCGTGAGCGACAGCAGGAACACCAGCCCACGAGACACCAGGCAGCGCATCGTCACCGCCGGCACCGAGCTGTTCCGGCGCAGTGGCTACACCGGAACGGGCATGAAGCAGATCGCTGAGACCGCCGAGGCGCCGTTCGGTTCGATCTACCACTTCTTCCCAGGCGGAAAGGCGCAGTTGGGCGAGGAGGTGATCCGCACATCGGGGGCCGTCTATCTCGGCCTCGTGGCGGCGGACCTGGAACCGAACGAGGACAGGGCCGCGGCAACCGGCGACTTCTTCACCGCCGCGGCGACCACCCTGAGCGAACTCGACTTCGCCGACCCCTGCCCGATCGCCACCGTCGCACTGGAGGTGGCCAGCACCGACGAGCGGCTGCGCATCGCCACGTCAGAGGTCTTCGACAGCTGGATCGAGGGCCTCGCCGCCTACTACGCCGCAGGTGGCATCCCGCAGCCGACCGCGCGTGAGACGGCGAGTTCGGTGATCGCCCTGCTCGAAGGAGCCTTCATGCTCGGCCGAGCCGCGCGCAGCACCGCCCCCGTACTCGCGGCGGGCCGCGCGGCCGCAGCGATCGTACGGGCGGCGCTGTCCGGCGAATGACTGCCGAGGCTCGACCGGGCCGGGCTGACACCTATGGGGACTTGGAGCGCCACCACGGTTGCGCGGCAGGACGGAGAAGCACTGCACAGGAGATTTCGCAGCACACCGTCGCCTGTGCGGGCGACGCCCGCCATGTCCCCGGCACGGCGACCGTCATGGTCGAGTTCCTCGGCTGACCGGTCCGGGCACCGTGCCCGACCCCGTCGGAAAGTGTGAGGCTCATGCCCAAATAAAACTACTTGTCATACTGCGGTGTTCTTCACGACATGCGTGGACAATGTCCTGATTCCGTATGTCGCTCCCCGCGCGCGGCTGATCTAGTAGGCAGGGAGTGATCCACGAGTTCCCGACCGAAGGATTCTGTGATGGCGCTGCGCCGCTCACTTCTCACCCTCACCGCCACGGCGGGCCTGGCCATGTCCGCCGCGCTCACCGCCCCGGCCGCGTCGGCGGTACCCGTCACCCAGGCGGCCCCGAGGACCGCCGCCGCGTACCAGGACTGCCCGGTCGGCTGGTTCTGCGTGTGGCAGGACGCCGGCGGATGGGGCCGGATGGCTCGCTTCCAGCTGGGCTCCGACGACCTCCGGGACTTCAACCTCAACGACCAGATCTCCTCGGTGTGGAACCGGACCGGCAAAACGTTCTGTACGTGGTTGAACATCAACCGCGACGGCGCCACGTGGCCGGTGGGGAACTGGCGGGGCGACACTTCGCAGTACAACCGGAACGACAACATCAGCTCCCTGTGGGTGGGCGCCTGCTGATCTCCGGCACTCGCGAACGCCGGTCACGCTGAGGTCCGGTGGGCGACCTCGCCGCCGACCATGACGAGGTCGCTCACGGTTCCGGGGACGGCCGCCGGGTCGATGGTGAGGACGTCACGGGAGAGGATGACCAGCGAACGCTGGAGAAGGCCGGCGTCGCGGCTGCCCGGTCCCTGCGCCGGGTGGATCGAGCCGGAGGGCTTCGACTGCTCCGTCCTGTCCGACGGCCGGATGCCCCACACCCAGGCCCTCGACCAGCCCACCGGGGACACCCCGACTGCGGCACGCTGCCGTTCGGCGTGCCCGGTAAGGACTCCCCGGACGGCCTGCCCCTATGTTCGTGCGGGCGCGCAAGGAAGGACGGCCGCGCTCCCGACTGGTGGCCGCGCTGTTCCATCCCCGGGGCACCACCGGCGCCGACTTGGACGAGTTCGCTGAGGCCGGATGCCGCTCGCGCCAGGCGGCGATCCGGACGGCCGCCTCCGCCCGCGAGCCGCCTCCGGCCGGTTGCACGCACTCCTCGTCCGAGCCCGGCCGGACGTGGTTGTGCGCGAGCACGAAGCCCGGCAGGACCCGCCGCCCGCCCGCGTCCATCACCTCGGTCCCGGAACCGATCCGGCCGTCGGCGTCCGCCTCGGAGCACCGGAGTCGTCCTCGGGCTGCGCGGAGCCACCCGGGAAGGCGCCGTACACACCGCGCGACGCGCCGTCCGCAACGCCCTGCGTCCCGTGGAGTGACGTCAGGCTTCGTGGCGACCGGGTGAGCGGCGGCCTCTCGCGGACGAGGGGGACACCCCGCCGAAGCCGGGGAATCCGCGGGCCGGCACGCTCCGGGCGCCATTTTATCTGTATCCGCGACATGAGAGTTTTACGGAACGCGCGGGCACTTTCCCTGTCGCAACGAACGGAGCCGGAATTATGAACACGCACGGGCCGCCGGGACGTGCTACTGTCGTTCCTAGTTGCAGGTGTGGTTCCCGAATGTGAAGTTCTTCCCGGTCGGCTTTTGCGCCACCGGAAGAGGTTTTTGACACCGGTTTTTTCTCCGGCGGGGTGATCATCGCAGCGACAGGGCGTCCGTACAGTGCGGATGCCGACTCACTGCCCCGAGGAGACAAAAATGGCCAGTGGCACCGTGAAGTGGTTCAACGCGGAAAAGGGTTTCGGCTTCATCGAGCAGGACGGTGGCGGCGCTGACGTGTTCGCCCACTACTCGAACATCGCCGCCCAGGGCTTCCGCGAGCTGCTCGAAGGCCAGAAGGTGAACTTCGACATCGCGCAGGGCCAGAAGGGCCCGACGGCCGAGAACATCGTCCTCGCCTGACGCTGACGCGTACTTCGTAGCTGGGGCCCGCATCCTTCGGGGTGCGGGCCCCAGCCGCGTCCGCGTCCACATCCGCGTCCCGCAGGTCGGTCGTCCCGCAGTGGTATCGCCTGCCGGACGACCTGCGAGCGATACGCGGGCACGGCAGGAACGGCACGCGCGGATCGAAGCGCACGGATCGCAACGCATGCATTCACACGCACGGATGCAAGCGAACGAATTCAAGCGCACAGATTCCGCTTCGGCCGGCCCACTGCCGCATTCTTTCAGCCCCGTTCCATTCGGCCTGTTCTCGCGATTCTCCGTGCTGCTCCCTGCTGCGGAAATTCCTTGGAATGCGCCGCATCGAGGAAGGTTCCGCATGAACCGCACACGCACGAACGACCGCTCCACCGCCACCAGGAACAGCGGCTTCACAGCCGGAAGGAACGGCAGCCGGTTCGGCACATCGTCCCCGGGCCGCTCGGGCGGGCCGTTCCGCACCGGCGCTCCCGGCCGCCGCCCCGCCCCGGTCCAGGGTGAATTCGCCCTGCCGAAGACGATCACCCCGGCGCTGCCCGCCGCGGCTGGCTTCGCCGATCTCGACATGCCCGCGGAGCTGCTGGCCGCGCTCCGCGCGGAGGGCGTGACCGTGCCGTTCCCGATCCAGGCCGCGACGCTGCCCAACTCCCTCGCCGGCCGTGACGTCCTCGGCAGGGGGCGCACCGGTTCCGGCAAGACCCTCGCCTTCGGCCTCGCCCTGCTCGCCCGTACGGCGGGGCAGCGCGCCGAGGCCCGGCAGCCGCTCGGGCTGATCCTCGTACCGACGCGGGAGCTGGCGCAGCAGGTCACCGACGCGCTCACGCCCTACGCCCGCTCGGTGAAGCTGCGCCTGGCCACGGTGGTGGGCGGGATGTCGATCGGCAGGCAGGCCGCAGCGCTGCGCGGCGGCGCCGAGATCGTCGTCGCCACCCCCGGACGTCTCAGGGACCTCATCGAACGCGGGGACTGCCGGCTGGACCGGGTGTCCGTCACCGTCCTCGACGAGGCCGACCAGATGGCCGACATGGGCTTCATGCCGCAGGTCACCGCCCTGCTCGACCAGGTACGCCCGCAAGGCCAGCGCATGCTGTTCTCGGCCACGCTCGACCGCAACGTCGATCTGCTCGTGCGCCGTTACCTGAGTGACCCGGTCGTGCACTCCGTCGATCCCTCGGCCGGCGCGGTCACGACGATGGAGCACCACGTCCTCCACGTCCACGGCAGCGACAAGCACGCGGCCACCACGGAGATCGCCGCGCGCGACGGGCGCGTGCTGATGTTCCTGGACACCAAGCACGCCGTCGACCGCCTCACCGAGCACCTGCTGAGCAGCGGGGTGCGGGCCGCCGCCCTGCACGGGGGCAAGTCACAGCCCCAGCGCACCCGCACGCTGACGCAGTTCAAGACCGGGCACGTCAGCGTGCTGGTGGCGACGAACGTCGCGGCGCGCGGCATCCACGTCGACAGCCTCGACCTGGTCGTCAACGTCGACCCGCCGACCGACCACAAGGACTACCTCCACCGCGGCGGCAGGACCGCCCGCGCCGGAGAGTCCGGCAGCGTCGTCACCCTGGTCACCCCGAGCCAGCGCCGGGCCATGACACGGCTCATGGCGACGGCCGGCATCGTCCCGCAGACCACTCAGGTCCGTGCCGGCGAAGAGGCCCTGCACCGGATCACCGGCGCCCAGGCCCCCTCCGGCATCCCGGTCGTCATCACCGCACCCGTGGTCGAACGCCCCAAGCGCGCCGCGACCTCACGCGGTCGGCGCCGCCCCGCCTCGGCCACCCGGCGCACGACCGCCCGGCGCCCCGTCACCGACGCGGCGGCCTGAAACCACCGCCTGATCACGACGCGGCAGCCCGGAACCGTCCCGGCCGGGACGCCGACCCATCTCTGCAGGAGGCACCTCTTGACGCCGACCCAGACACATCTCCGCTCGACGAGCATCGACACGGGGGCGCACAGCACGGTGGCCGACGTCATGGACACGACCGGGCCCCAGGTCTGGGACGACATGACCGTCGAGGTGGCGCTGTCCGTCATGGCCGCCGCCCGCACGGGTCACCTCGTCGTCTGCGACGAGGACGGTCAGCACACCGACCTGTTCACGCACGCCCGGCTGACCGCCGTGCGGAACAGCTCCGGATACACCGACCGGGTCCGCCTGCGCGACATCGCCGACGACCGGGGGCCGTCCGTCCCGTCACCGACCAGGGTGACGGACACCGAGCACACGAGTCGCCGACGGCTCCCGGCCCTGCTCGTGGCCGAGACGGTCGGCCATGCCCCGGACGTGCTCGCCCTCGCCGGCTGAACGACCCGACCGAACCGCTCCCCTCCCTCCGCTCCCCTCCCTCCGCTCTTCTCCCTGTGAGGCACCATGCGTTGTGTCATCGCCCGCTTCCCGTTCGAACTCACCAGGAGCGGCGTGCTGGAATCGATGAAGGGCGTCAAGCCCGAGCCGGTCACCGGCGATTCCGTGATCATCGGACGCCGCCACTACCCGGCCAAGCAGGTCGGCCAGGTCATCACCCGCCAGGACCGGCGCGATTTCAGCGGCGGTGAGGTCATCCGGGCCATGACCCAGCTCGGCTTCACCTGCCGCACCGCCGCCCCGGCCGCGCCCCCGGTGACCGCCGACCCGCTCCAGCGGGCCTCCGCGCTGCTGGGCTCCCCGCTGCCCAACTGACCGGCGGGACGCGGAAGCCGGGGAGCCGGAGGAGCCGGAGGAGCCGGAGGAGCCGGAGGAGCCGGAGGCAGCGTCGCTGTACAGAGCCGGTTCAGTAGGTGACCGTGATCCGGCGCGCGGGACCGTCGACCCGGATGCGTCCCCCGACAGGGATGACGAGCTGGGGATCCGGGTGGCCGAGGTCGACGTCGAACACCACCATCGCGTCCGGCGCGTACTGCCGGAAGGCGCGCAGGACGGCGTTCCGCTGCTGTCGGCGGTAGAGCGCCTTCTCCTGGGCGTCGAGCGGTTCCTCGAACAACCAGCTTCGGGCCCTACGCGGGCAGCTTCGGCGTCTTCCTGGCGGGCCTTGCGTTCATCAGGCTCAGGACCGCCGCGCGGCCGCCGGCCGGTGAGACCGGGAGCGGCGCGGCCCAGGCAGCCGACCGGCGCTCCGGCTTCGGGGTCGGCGCCGCGGCTTCGGGGTCGGCGCCGCGTTCCTGTGGCGCACGCCGGTGCTGCGGGCGCTCACCGTGCTGCTGACCGTCACCACCTTCCTCAGCCTCGGCATGACCGACGTGCTGATCCAACGGTGCCCGGCAGGAAGAACGCGTAGTGGGCTACGTCATCGCGCCGGCCGGAGCCGGCACCTGCGTGGCCGCCACCGCTACCGCACGGCTGCGCCACGCCTCGGGTTTCGGCCCCTGCTGGCTCGGCGCGATGAGTCCGTGCTCGGTATCGGTGCTGGTGCCGGGCGGCACCAGGCGTGTGCCGGTGGCGGCCGCGACAATCCGCCCGTACTCCTTCGGTATGGCCCTGGCGGGCTTCTGCTCGATGTCCCCGCGGCAACAGGTGACGCCGGACCATCTGCTCGGCCGGGTCAGCTCCGCGTTCTGGACCGTCCACGGCAGCCTCACGCCCCTGGGT
Source organism: Streptomyces sp. NPDC041135 (assembly GCF_055592085.1). Lineage (NCBI taxonomy): Bacteria > Bacillati > Actinomycetota > Actinomycetes > Kitasatosporales > Streptomycetaceae > Streptomyces > Streptomyces sp. NPDC041135. The sequence goes on along the minus strand of NZ_JBVIYZ010000007.1, from coordinate 25,412 downwards.
GCCGCTCTGGTCGGCCGGCTGGGCACGCGCGGGCCGCTGACCGCAGTGGCCGTCGTACTCACGGCCGTCGTCGTGGCCGCCGCCTTCACTCCTGTTCGGCAGCGCCACCCCGAGCGGACCCCCGGTACGGCCGCTGCGGCCGGGGCCCGTCGGCGTACGGGCGCCGCGACCGGAGACCCACGGGGACGACGCCGAGACGCGGCGATGACGACCGGTCGGCTGTACGTCCAAGTCCCGCGCCGATGCCTCCAGTACGGGTCGGCGCAGCCCGAGGCAGGACAGCCGGCGCGGGGCGCCGCAGGGCGCCGGTCCTCCGCCGGAGCGGCCATCGGTCACCCGCCGCGAACGTCGTATGCGCCCCAGCCATGCGCCCGACGGATCTGCCACGCCAGTAAGTTCACGCCGTGAGAAAAGTCGGTGCGATTCCTTGACACCACGTCACGCATCCACGAGTCTCGTCTGCGCGGAGAGCGCTCTCCTCTGGCTTCACACGTCATGTCGCACCTTGTTCTGCCCGTCACTTGTACGTCGTTCTGCCCGTCGCGCGGGGTCATGATCGCAACCGTCGCACCGGCGTGCCTGCCGTCGGGCACCCCCCTCCCCACTCAAGCCCGCGCCCGGCCGGCCCAGCGGTCCGGCCCGGGCCCCGGTGACCCGGTGACCGCTCAGGACGCCGCGTCGCCAGAAACGGAGCGCGCACGCATGAACGCACCGCCCAGCCCCGGCAGATGGCTCCGGTCCCACCGGCGCCGCGTGCGGCAGCGCCGCCACACCGTTCGGGTCGTGCTGACCGCGGTGGCCCTGGTCGTGTCGAGCGGCGTCGCCGTCAGCGGACAGGCGGCCGCCGCCGACCAGCCGTGGATGAACACCGCCCAGGCCCCGCAGGACCGCGCCGACGAGCTGCTGGCCGCGATGACCCAGGCCGAGAAGCTGGCCATGATGCACGGCGGCCAGGGCTGCGGCTACGCCGGCTGCGTCGACGCCAACTCCCGCCTCGGCATACCCGCGTTGCGCCTGCAGGACGGGCCGGTCGGCGCGGGGGACGGGTTCACCGGCGTCACGCAGCTGCCGGCGCCGGTCGCGGGCGCGGCGAGCTGGGACACCGCGCTGATGCAGCAGTACGGCCAGGTGCTGGGCTCCGAGCAGTGGGGCAAGGGCACCAACGTGGTGCTCGCCCCGACCATCAACATCGTCCGGGACCCGCAGTGGGGGAGGGCGTTCGAGTCCTTCGGTGAGGACCCCTACCTCGCCGGTCAGATGGGTGCCGCCGACATCCGGGGCATCCAGAGCCAGGGGCCGATGGCTCAGGTCAAGCACTACGCGGTCTACAACCAGGAGACCAACCGCAACAACATCACCGACAACGCGATCGTCTCCGACCGCACCGAGCGGGAGATCTACCTGCCGGCGTTCGAGACCTCGGTAAAGCAGGGCGGCGCCGATTCGGCCATGTGCTCCTACTCGGCTGTGAACGGTGCTTTCGCCTGCGAGAACGGACAACTGCAGAACAAGGTGCTCAAGGGGGACATGGGGTTCACGGGGTTCATCACCTCCGACTGGGGAGCCACCCACTCCACCGTCGCGTCGGCGAACAACGGCCTCGACATGGAGATGCCCGGCAGTGACTACTACGGCTCGGCGCTGACCACCGCGGTCACCAACGGCCAGGTGTCCCAGGCGACGATCGACGACCACGTCCGCCGCATCCTGACCTCCATGTTCAAGGCGGGCCTCTTCGACCACGCGCAGTCCGGCACCGCGAACGCGGTCGTGACCAGCGCCGCTCACAACGCCACCGCGAAGCTCGTCGCGCAGGAGGGGTCGGTGCTGCTGAAGAACACCGGCAAGGTCCTGCCGATCGGCACCGCCACCGACTCGATCGCCGTGATCGGCAGCGACGCCGGCAGCAACGCGATGACCCAGGGCGGCGGCAGCGCAGCCGTGAACGCCCCCTATCTGGTCACGCCCTACCAGGGCATCAAGGACCGGGCCGGCAGCGGCGCGCACGTCACCTACGCGCAGGGCAGCACCTCCGCCGACGGGGCGCTCCCGCCGGTGGACAGCTCCTACCTGACGCCGAGTTCCGGCACGGGAGCCGGCCTCACCGCGTCGTACTACAACAACACCGGACTGACCGGCACCCCGGTGGTGACCCGCAACGAGCCCACCGTCGACACCGTGTGGGGTGGCGCGTCACCGGCCCCGGGAGTCAACGCCACCAACTGGTCGGCCAAGTGGACCGGCACCCTGAAGCCGCCGGTCACCGGCACCTACCAGCTCTCGCTGACCAGCGACGACGGCTCCCGCGTCTACGTCAACGGGCAGCAGGTCATCAACAACTGGTACAACCAGGGCAGCACCACCCGCACCGGGAGCGTGACGCTGACCGCCGGGCAGCCCGTCAGCATCGAGGTCGACTACTACAACGCGGCCGGGGCCAGCAACGCGACGCTCGGCTGGACCGTACCCGGCCAGACCCCCCACGACCAGGCGGTCGCCGCGGCACGGGCGGCCAAGCTCGCCGTCGTGTTCGTCTCCAACGCCGAGTCCGAGGGCAGCGACCTCAACGGCATCAACCTGTCGGCCGCGCAGAACACCCTAGTCACCGACGTGGCCGCGGCCAACCCCAACACGGTCGTCGTCGTCAACAGCGGCTCGGCCGTCACCATGCCCTGGGCCGATGCGGTCAAGGGCGTGGTCGAGGCGTGGTACCCCGGCCAGGAGGACGGCAACGCCATCGCGTCACTGCTGTTCGGCGACACGAACTTCAGCGGCAAGCTCCCCGTGACGTTCCCGGCCGCCCTGTCCCAGGGACCGACCACCTCGCCCGCCCAGTGGCCCGGCCAGAACGGGAAGGTGCAGTACTCCGAGGGACTCAAGGTCGGCTACCGCTGGTACGACAGCCAGAACATCGCGCCGTTGTTCCCGTTCGGCTTCGGACTGTCGTACACCACCTTCGACTACGCCAACCTGACGGTCGGCGCGCCGGACGCGAACGGCGACGTCGCGGTCGGCTTCGACGTCACCAACAGCGGCTCCCGGGCCGGGGCCGAGGTCCCGCAGGTGTACGTGGGCCAGCCCGGCGCGACCGGTGAACCGCCCAAGAACCTGCGCGGTTTCACCCGGATCACCCTCGACCCGGGACAGACCCGGCACGTCGCCCTCACCCTGGACGCGCGCAGCTTCCAGTACTGGGACAACGGCTGGACCACCGCCGCCGGCACCCACACCGTCTACGTCGGCTCCTCGTCGCGGGACATCCGGCTCACCGGCACCACCACGGTCGCCGGCGGCACGGGCGGTGGCACGCAGACGCCCCTGCCCCGCACGGGCTGGACGGTGACCGCGTCGGCGACCGGCGGCGGCGACGTCCCGGCGAACATGCTCGACGGCAGCACCACCACCCGCTGGAGCACCGGCACGCCGATGGCGAACGGACAGTCCTTCACCCTCGACATGGGCGCGGCCAAGAGCATCGACCGGGTGGTCATGGACTCGGCGGGCAGCACGGGCGACTACGCCCGCGGGTACCAGGTGTTCACCTCCACCGACGGTACGAACTTCGGCAGCGCGGTGGCCACCGGCACGGGCACGGCCGCCCAGGTGACGGCGACCTTCCCGTCCACGACGGCCCGTTACGTCAAGGTCGTCCAGACCGGCACCTCCACCAGCTGGTGGTCGATCGCCGAGCTGAACGTCTTCACCGACGGCGGTACCGGCACCGGTGGAACGGGCGGCAGCGGCACGGTACTGCCCCGCACGGGCTGGACGGTGACCGCGTCGGCGACCGGCGGCGGCGACGTCCCGGCCAACCTGCTCGACGGCAGCACCACCACCCGCTGGAGCACCGGCACCCCGATGACCGGCGGCGAGTCGTTCACCCTCGACCTGGGCTCGGCGAAGACCTTCTCCAAGCTCGCCATGGACTCGGCGGGCAGCACGGGCGACTACGCACGCGGGTACCAGGTGTTCACCTCCACCGACGGTACGAACTTCGGCAGCGCGGTGGCCACCGGCACCGGGACCGCCGCCCAGGTGACGGCGACCTTCCCGTCCACGACGGCCCGTTACGTCAAGGTCGTCCAGACCGGCACCTCCAGCAGCTGGTGGTCGATAGCGGAGGTCAACCTCTACACCTGACCCCACATCCCCCCGCTGCCCCCTGCGGACCTGGCAGGGGGCAGCGGTGCCGGTTCGGCGGACTCGGGCGTCGCAGGGGGCCCTCCGTCCACCCTTTGCCGAGGAGGTGATGGGCCGGCTGAGTTCACCGGCGGGCCTGCGGCGCTGCCCGGAACCGGTCAGCGCCGGCCGCCGTATGCTGCCCAGCTACCTGTGCGGCTCCACCGACGCCCTGGAACCAGGCACCCCGGTCCGCGGAACCGTCGACCGATTCACCTCACCGGGCCACCTCTACCTGCTCGCCGACAGCCTGGACCAGCTGGAGCACGACTACCGGCAGGTCCGCGGACTCGAACTCGAGAGCTTGTACGCGGGCGACGCCTAATCCTGGTTCGGCACCTGGGCAGTGCGTGAAGGCCCGCGGATGCGGCGGCCGATCCCACTGTGCGGTCGGCGCCTTCCGCTTTGGCGCAAACACGCGTTGCCTCGCCGGTTCGGGCCACGCAGCCTGGAAGGCGGAAGCGCGCGGGAGCGCTCCCATTGCCATGAGACACCCCCACGGAGAAACATCCCCCCACGAAAGAGGCAGATCATGCATTGTCATGCGCATGCTTATCGCGTGCGGAGCCGCCTGACCCTCGTCCTCGGCACCCTCGTAGCGGTGCTGTTCAGCCTGATCACGTGCGCGGGAACGGCCTCCGCCCACGGCTCGGTCGTCGACCCCGCCTCACGCAACTACGGCTGCTGGCTGCGCTGGGGCAACGACTTCCAGAACCCGGCCATGGCCCAGCAGGACCCCATGTGCTGGCAGGCCTGGCAGGCCAACCCGAATGCCATGTGGAACTGGAACGGCCTCTACCGCAACGGCTCCGCCGGCAACTTCCAGGCCGTCGTCCCCAACGGCCAGCTGTGCAGCGGCGGCCACACCGAGAGCGGCCGCTACAACGCGCTCGACGCCGTCGGCCCGTGGAAGACGACGGACATCGCCGCCAACTTCACCGTCAAGCTGTACGACCAGGCCAGCCACGGCGCGGACTACTTCCTCGTCTACGTCACCCGGCAGGGGTTCGACCCCACCACCCAGCCGCTGACCTGGAACGACCTGCAGCTGGTCACCCGCACCGGCAAGTACGCGCCCAGCCAGAACTACTCGATCCCGGTGACCACGTCCGGCTACAGCGGCCGCCACGTCGTCTACACGATCTGGCAGGCGTCGCACATGGACCAGACGTACTTCCTGTGCAGTGACGTGAACTTCAGCTGACCGGCCGGCACGGCCACCCGGACGCGCCCCCCCCTCCCGGCGGGCCCGCGTCCCCTGTGTCCGGGGCGTCCGGCTGGAGCGTTTCGTGGGTCAGGTGACGGTCCGGTCCCGCAGTTGCCGGGCGATCCCGGCCACACCGAGCGCTCCGGGGTTCAGTGCGGGGCCGACACCGAGGTGTCGATCGAGGACAGGGTGATGACGAGTCCGCTGGTGAGGACCATGCCGGCGAGGACGCGGGCCCGGGCGCAGGCACGGTTGCGGCCCGAGAGGGTGATTCCGCCGGCGGCGTCCGTCTCGTCGGCCGGCCGGGCGGGGATCTCGGTGCTGTCGACGGCGGCGGTGGAGGCGGAGGCGGAGGTGCGGCGGGACTCGGTCATGTTGAAGATCCTCTTGGTCTGTGGGCGAGCGTGCGGGAGGGAGAACGCGGGCGGGGCCGACGGGGGCCGCGCGGTGACTGTCAGCGTGCGAAGGTCCGGGCGGTACAGGGGAGTTCGGGGGTTCGCGGCGGCGGGAGGAGGACGCCGGCGCGGAGCGGGTCGGGGCCGGTACCGGCCTGGGGGAGTGCGGCGGCCCGCCGGGCGGGGGCCGGTGGGTTCGTGCTCCGGGGAGTCGCGGGTGCGGCTGATTCGGTCACGGGAACAACGTCACACAGAACGCGGGACGCGTGCATGGGGAGTGTCCCCCATATTTTTCCGGCGGCCCCCGTCCGGTGCCCCCGCCTGAGGGGTGAGGGGGTGTGGAGGGCGGGGGAGCGCGAGGGCCGGCCCGTCGCGACGGATGCGGTTGCGGGTGAGGAAACCGCAGGTGGGGAGCGTTCGGGTGGTCCGGTGCGGGGTGGGCTGCCGGGTGGCCGGCGGGGGTGCGGGGCGGGTGGTGGGCCCGCTCAGGTATATGGGGGCATGCTCGTCGGGACATGGGGAACGGGCGGGCCCCGCGCGCCTCCGCGCCCCCCGCGGGCGCGTCGATCGCGGGGGACGCGCGCCCGCCGATGAGGACCCCGCCGTCTGACCGCTCCGGTGAGGGTGGCCCCTCCGCGCCGCCGACCGGGGTGCCGGGCGCGGGCGCCGCCCGTGGGGTGCCCGCACCGCGCCCCGAACGGCGTGCACGCCGTGGGAACTTGGGGGGTCCGCCCGCATCCGCCCTCGCGGCGGCTCCCGTCTACTGGGGTTCAGGCCGGCGGATCGACCGGGTGACGCCCGCAGGTGCCGTTCCGTGCGGTGAGCGCCGCCGGCCCGATTTCGACCCGTGTCCCACACAGCCAACAGGTGCGGCAGGACAAGACATACAGGAGTGCTCGACATGCGGACCTCTCTGGGTATCGACTCCGTTGCGCGGAGTGTGTACATCGCGATGGTCGACCGGCCCGGCGCGACGGTGGCCGAGCTGGCCCGGCAACTGGAGGAGACCGAGGAAACGGTGCGGGACGGGATGGAGCGGCTGTCCGCCCTGCTGCTCGTCGTTCCCGGGGACACCGCCAGCGGCTGGCGGCCGGTCGACCCGGAGGTCGGCCTGGCGGCGATGCTCGCCCGGCAGCAGGAGGAACTCGCCCGGCACCGGCTCCAGGTGGAGGGCAGCCGGCTGGAGGTGACGCAGCTGCTGTCGGAGCGCGGCCGCGGCGGGCGGGGAGGCGTGCCGGGCGTGCAGTGGCTGGCCGGCGCGGACACCGTGTGGCAGCACGTCGCCTCCCTCGCCGAGGAGTGCGCGACCGAGTGGCTGACCGTGGGACCGAACGAGCGGCTGGACGGACGGGCCGTCGAGGCCGGCCGGCCGGTGGACGACATCCTGCGGCGGCGTGGCACGCCGGTGCGCGCCATCGTGCTGGAGAGCGTCCGCAACGACCCCGGGGCGACGCAACGGCTCTGCCGGTACGGGGAGTACGGCGGCGACGTGCGCACCCTGCCGTCGCTGCCGGTGTGGATGATGCTCTGCGACCGTACGCACGCCGTCGTGCCGGTCACCAGCGGGCGCAGCGTGGTCGGTGCGATGGCGTGCAGCGTCGAGTCGGTCACGGAGGCCTTCGCGACCCTGTTCGCCCGGCTGTGGAAGGAGGCCCTGCCGCTGGCGGAGGCGCGCCCGCGCACCCGCGGCAACCTCTCCCTGCAGGAGCAGCACGTGCTGCGGCTGTGGGCGCAGGGGCTCACGGACGCGGCCGCGGCCCGCCGTATGGACGTCTCCCTGCGCACGGTGCGCCGGCTCTCCGAGAAGCTGACCGACCGCTTCGGCGCCCAGAGCCGGTTTCAGCTCGGTGCCCTCGCGCTCGCCAGCGGCGGTATCCGTGCGGAGGACGTGGCCTGAACCGGGCCGCACCCCGGCCGGGACGTCGCACGGTGAAGGGGCCGGACCTCGGTGACGAGGTCCGGCCCCTTCAGCGCGTGGCACCGGGACGGGTCACCCGGCCGGTGCGAACTGCGCCGTGATCGCCGCCATCATCAGGTCGGAGATGCCCTGGGCGAGCTGCGCGGGGGTGGGGGAGTCGAACACGGTCCGCACCGGCACGTCGACGCGCAGCGCCTTCCGCAGCCGCGAGGCCACCTGCGTGGCGAGCAGCGAATGCCCGCCCAGCTGGAAGAAGTTGTCGTGGACGCCGATGCGGTCGATGCCCAGCAGCTCCTGCCACACGGTGGTGATGGCCCGCTCTACGGCGTTGCGCGGCGCCGTGTAGGCCGTCCCCAGGTCGGGCCGCTCGTGGTCCGGCACCGGCAGGGCCTTGCGGTCCACCTTGCCGTTGGCGGTCAGCGGCAGCCGCTCCAGGGCGACGAACGCGGCGGGGATCATGTAGTCGGGCAGGAACCGCCGCAGGTGCGCGTGGAGTTCGCCGGTGCTCGGCGCCTGCGCGCCGGTGGTCACGAGATACGCCACGAGCCGCTTGTCGCCGGGCGTGTCCTCCCGGACGATCACACTGACCTCGCCGATGCCCGGGTGGGCCAGCAGGGTCGCCTCGATCTCGCCCAGCTCGATGCGGTTGCCGCGGATCTTCACCTGGTTGTCGATGCGCCGCAGGAACTCCAGCTGCCCGTCCGCCCGCCACCGCACCAGGTCGCCGGTGCGGTAGACCCGGGTGCGCACGCCCTCGGCCTCGTAGGCGGTGAACTTCTCCTCCGTCAGATCCGTCCTTCCCCGGTAACCGCGGGCCACCGGCACACCTCCGACGAGGAGTTCGCCGGGCACCCCGACCGGCACCGGCCGGTCGTGCTGGTCCACCACGAACGCCAGGACGTTGTCGACGGGCCGGCCGATCGGGGGCACGGCGTCACCGGGTTCGACCACCGTCGAGGTGACGATGACCGTGGTCTCCGTGGGCCCGTAGTTGTTGACCACGCGGAACGGCAGCCGGGCCGCCGGTGGCATCCGCAGCCGGTCACCGCCGGTCAGCACGTAGTCGAGGGTGCTCTCCGCCGGCCACTCGAGGGCCACCAGCGCCTCCAGCATCGGCGTGGACAGGAACGTGGCGTGCACCTGCTGCTCGCACAGCCAGTCCCGCAGCGAGGGCGGGCTCAGCCGGACGGTCTCGGTGGTGATGCAGCAGGTCGCGCCGCGGGTCAGGCCGAGCCACAGCTCCCAGGCCGCCGCGTCGAAGCCGATCCCGGCCAGCAGCGCGATCCGCTGCCCGGGCTCCAGCCCGTACTCCTTCGCCGTCCAGTGCACCAGGCCGACCAGGCTGCGGTGCTCGACCTGGACGCCCTTGGGGCGTCCGGTGGAACCGCTGGTGTAGATCAGATAGGCCAGGTGGTGGGACTCGGCGGCCGGCTGGGGATCGGTGTCCGGCTCGTCCTTCAGTTCCGCGCCGTCCTCGTCGAGCAGCAGCAGCGGTACGTCCGAGGGCAGCCGGCCGGTGTGCGCCGAGCCGGTGAGGACGACCGGCGTCGCGGTGTCCCGCACCATGTACGCCAGCCGCTCCACCGGGTACTCCGGGTCCAGCGGCACGTACGGCGCCCCCGCCTTCAGCACGCCCAGCACCGCCGTCACGAGGTCGGCGCCGCGCTCCAGGCACACCGCCACCGGCATGTCCGGGCGCACTCCGTACCGGGTGCGCAGGTGGTGGGCGATCCGGTTGGCGCGCGCGTTCAGCTCGCCGTAGGTGAGCGTGCCCTGCGGTCCTTCGACGGCCACCGTGTCCGGCTGCCGGGCCGCCCGCTCCTCGAACAGGCCGTGCAGGGTGGCGGTGTCCGGGAACGCGGTCGCGGTGTCGTTCCACTCGACCACGGTCCGCCGCCGCTCCTGCGGAGTGAGCAGGCACAGTTCGGACAGCCGCGCCGCGGGCTCGCGGGAGACCGTCTCCAGCAGCGTGCCGAGGTGCCCGGCCAGGCGGGTGACCGTGTCCCGCTCGAAGAGGTCCGTCCGGTACTCCAGGGTGCCGCTCAGACGGCCGTCCGGGTCCTCGGACATCATCAGGCTCAAGTCGAACTTGGCGTCCGGCACGGTGACCGTGAACGGCTCCACCTCCAGCCCCGGCAGGCTCCAGCCGTGCTCGTCCGGCGTGTTCTGCAGGACGAACATCGTCTCGAACAGGGGAGTGCGGGACGGGTCGCGGTCGGGGGCGAGTTCCTCGACGAGGCGTTCGAAGGGGAGGTCCTGGTGGTCGTAGGCGCCGAGGGCGGTGTCCTTGACGCGGTCGAGGAGTTCGGTGAAGGCGGGGTCGCCGGAGAGGTCGGTGCGCATGACGAGGGTGTTGACGAAGAAGCCGATCAGGTCCTCGGTCTCGGCGCGGTTGCGACCGGCGATCGGGCTGCCGACGCTCACGTCGTCCTGCCGGGCGTACTTGGCCAGCAGCACCTGGAAGGCGGCCAGCAGCACCATGTACAGGCTCGCCCCGCTGCTCCTGGCAGTGGAGCGCAGTGCGGCGGCCACGGCCGCGGGCACCTCGAAGGTGACGGTGCCGCCGCCTCCGGGCGGTCCCGCCGGACGGCGGTGGTCGGTCGGCAGCTCCAGCGGTTCGGTCCCGGCGAGCCGCTCCCGCCAGTACGCCAACTGTTCCTCCAGCACGTCGCCGGTGAGCCGCTGCCGCTGCCACACGGAGAAGTCCGCGTACTGCACCGGCAGGTGCGCGCGTTCACCATGGGCGCCGGTCGTCGCCGCCCGGTAGCCCTCGCGCACTTCCCGTGCCATGACCGGCTGCGACCAGCCGTCGCAGGCGATGTGATGGACCGTCAGGAGCAGTTGTGCCTCCTCGTCGGCCAGCCGCACCAGGTGGGCGCGCAGCAGCGGTCCGGCGGCCAGGTCGAAGGGGCGGGCGGCCTCCTCGCGGGCGAGGCACCGCGCCGCCTCCTGCCGCTCCCGCGCGTCGCCGATGTGCCGCAGGTCGTGCACGGTCGCGCGTACCGGCGCCGGCGGGTCGACGACCTGGGCCGGTTCGCCGCCCTCGTCGGTGACGAACCGGGTCCGCAGGATCTCGTGCCGTTCCAGCATCCCGGTCAGCGCCGCGTCGAGGGCCCCGGTGTCCAGCGGACCACGGATGCGCAGCGCGAAGGGGACGACGTACTCGGCGCGCCCGGGCTCCAGTTGGTCGAGGAACCACAGCCGCTGCTGGGCGAAGCTCAGCGGCAGCGGGCCGCCGGTGCGGTCCACGGGCACGATCGGGTCCGCGCCCGCCGTCCCGGCCGCCGTCAGCTCATCCACCGCGGCGGCCAGCCCGGCGACGGTGGGTGCCGCGAACAGGCTGCGCACCGGCACCTCCACACCCAGCGCGTCGCGCAGCCGTGACGTCACCTGCGTGGCGAGCAGTGAATGCCCGCCCAGCTCGAAGAAGTTGTCGTCGACGCCGGTGACCTCGGTGCCCAGCACCTCCGACCAGGCCGCCGCGACGACGCGTTCGGCCTCGGTGCGGGGAGCCGGACCGCCGGCCGCGGACGCCTGCGGTGCGGGCGCGGGCAGCGCACGGCGGTCCACCTTGCCGTTGGGCGTCAGCGGCAGCCTCTCCAGCGTGACGAACGCGGACGGCACCATGAAGTCGGGCAGTTCGCGCCGCAGCCGCCCACGCAGATCCTCGCCGCGCACCGTCCGCTCCGGTGCCGGAACGACGTACGCCACCAGCCGCTTGTCGCCGGGGGCGTCCTCGCGGACGACGACGGTGGCGGCTGCGATGTCGGGACCGGCCAGCAGCACCGCCTCGATCTCACCGGGCTCGATACGGTGTCCGCGCAGCTTCACCTGGTCGTCCAGCCGCCCCAGGAACTCCAGCTGCCCGTCGGCCAGCCACCGCACCCGGTCCCCGGTGCGGTAGACGCGGCGCGGGGTGCCGTCGACGTCGGCGGTCACGAACCGCTCCGCCGTCTGGCCCGGCTGCCCCCGGTAACCGCGCGCCAGACCGGCGCCGGCGACCAGGAGTTCGCCCGGCACCCCGGTCGGCACCGGCCGGCCGTGCCGGTCCACGACGTACACGAGGGTGCCGGGCACCGGGCGGCCGATCGGCGGCACGGCCGTGCCGGGGACGACCTCGGCCGAGGTCGTCACCACCGTCGACTCGGTGGGCCCGTAGTTGTTCACGACGCGGAACGGCAGTCGCAGCCCGGCCGGCATCCGCAGCGCGTCACCACCGGTCAGCACGTACTCCAGCGAGGTCGGCTCCGACCAGTCGAGGGCCGCCAGCGCCTCCAGCATCGGCGTCGAGACGAAGGTGCCGGTGACCTGCCGCTCGGCCAGCCACCGCTGCAGCAGCGCCGGTGTCAGCCGCACCGTGTCGTCGGGCACGCACACGGTGGCACCCGTCGCCAGCGCGGGCCACAGCTCCCACGCGGCCGCGTCGAACCCGACCCCGGCCAGCAGCGCCACCCGCCGCCCCGGGGCCGCGCCGAAGGTGCCGGCGGTCCAGCTGACCAGGCCGGCCAGGCTGCGGTGCTCGATCTCGACGCCCTTGGGGCGGCCGGTGGAGCCGCTCGTGTAGATCACGTACGCCAGGTCACCGGGGCCGGCCAGGGGCTCCGGGTCGTGCGCCGGCAGGTCCGCGAGGGACGGCCAGTCACGGTCGGTGAGGAACCGGCCGGGCTCCTCGGGCAGCCGCGCGGCCCGCGCGCTGTCGGTGACGACGAGGGCGGCCCCGGCGTCCGACAGCAGGTAGGCGAGCCGGTCGGCCGGGTGCTCCGGGTCCAGCGGCACGTAGGCGGCGCCGGACTTGAGGACCGCCAGGAGCGCGGTGACCGACTCGGGGCCGCGCTCCAGGCACACGGCGACCGCGCCGCCGGGACCCGCCCCGAGGGAACGCAGGTGCCGCGCCAGCCGGTTGGCACGCGCGTTCAGCTCCCGGTAGGTCAGTTCCCCGCCCGGCGACAGCACCGCCACCGTGTCCGGCCGCAGGGCGGCGCACTCCTCGACGAGCCGGTGGACGGTCGTGCCCCTCCCGCCCGCGACGTCCGCCGGGGACGCCGCCCCGCTCCACTCGGCGAGGACCCGGTGCCGCTCGGCGCCGGTCAGCAGCTCCAGCTCGGACAGCCTGCGCTCCGGGCCGGTGACGGCCGCGTCCAGCAGGGTGGTGAAGTGCCCGGCCAGCCGCTCGGCCGTGCCGGGTGCGAACAGGTCGAGGGCGAACACCAGCTCGCCGTCGAGGGAGCCGTCGGGCCGCTCGGTGAGGAACAGCGTCAGATCGAACTTGGCCTCCGCCGCGCGGACCGTGAACGGCTCCACCGCCGCCCCCGCCAGCCGCCACGCGTGGCTGTCCGGGGTGTTCTGCAGGACGAACATGCTCTGGAACAGCGGGGTGCGGGACAGGTCGCGCTCGGGAGCCAGCTCCTCCACGAGGCGTTCGAAGGGCAGGTCCTGGTGGTCGTAGGCGCCGAGGGCGGTGTCCTTGACGCGGTCGAGGAGTTCGGTGAAGGTCGGGTCGCCGGAGAGGTCGGTGCGCATGACGAGGGTGTTGACGAAGAAGCCGATCAGGTCCTCGGTCTCGGCGCGGTTGCGGCCGGCGATCGGGCTGCCGACCGCGATGTCCTCCTGGCCGCTGTACTTCGCCATCAGCAGCTGGAACACCGCCAGCAGCGACATGAACAGGCTCGCGCCCTGCCCGGCCGCCAGCCGCCGGGCCGCGTCGGCCACCTCGGCGGGCACGCGGAACGGCACCGTTCCGCCCCGGCCCGTCCGCTCGGCCGGACGGCGGTGGTCGGCCGGCAGCTCCAGCGGCTGCACCCCGGCCAGCCGCTCCCGCCAGTACGCCGACTGCCCCGCCAGCGCCGGACCGTCCAGGGCCGTGCGCTGCCACGTCGCGAAGTCCGCGTACTGCAGGGACAAGGGGGCCAGGGTGTCCGGGCGGCCGGTCACCGCCGCGTCGTACAGCTCGCCCAGCTCACGCGCCAGGATGCCCTCCGACCAGCCGTCGGAGACGATGTGGTGCAGGGCGAGCAGCAGCAGCCACTCCGCGTCGGCCACGCGCACCGCCACCGCGCGCAGCAGCGGCCCGGTGGCCAGGTCGAAGGGCCGTCCCGCCGCCTCGCGCAGGATCTCCCGCGCGGCGCCCGCGCCCAGGTCTCGGGCGTCGTGGACGTCCACCGCCACCTCGCGCGCGGCGTCGACGACCTGGTACGGGCGTCCGGTGCCGTCGGCGACGTACCGGGTCCGCAGGATCTCGTGCCGGGCGACCAGGGCGCTCAGCGCGGCACCGAAGGCGTCCGGCGCGAAGTCCCCCTCGACCCGCAGCCCCACCGGAATGACGTACTCGGCGCTGCCCGGCGCCAACTGGTCCAGGAACCAAAGGCGTTGCTGGGCGAACGACAGCGGCAGCACGCCTGCGGACCGGTCGGCCCGCACCATCGCCGCGGAGCTGCCCGCCCCCAGTGCGTCCACGGCCGCGCCCAGCAGCGCCGGTGTCCGCGCCTCGAACAGCGTGCGGTGCGGCACGTCGACGCCGAGGTCCCGGCGCAGCCGCGAGGCGACCCGGGCGGCCAGCAGGGAGTGCCCGCCCAGCTCGAAGAAGTCGTCGTCCGCGCCGACCGTGTCGACGCCCAGCAGCTCGGCCCAGATGCCGGCGACCGCCCGCTCGGTGGGTGTGCGCGGCGCCGTGAACCCGGTGGAGAGGTCCGGGCGGTGGCCCTCGGGCGCGGGCAGCGCCCGGCGGTCCACCTTGCCGTTGGGGGTGAGCGGCAGCCGTTCCAGCACGACGTACCGGGCGGGCACCATGTGCGCGGGCAGGTCCCGCGCCAGCGCCGCGCGCAGCCCGGCCACGTCCGGGTCCGTTGCACCGGCCGGGACCAGGTAGGCCACCAGCCGCTTGTCGCCGGGCACGTCCTCGCGGACCACGACGGTGGCCGCCGCGACGTCCGGCCGGGCCAGCACGGCGTTCTCGATCTCGCCCAGTTCCACCCGGTGCCCGCGCAGCTTGACCTGGTCGTCCATCCGGCCCAGGTAGACCAGGCGCCCGTCCGGCAGCCACTTCACCAGGTCACCGGTGCGGTACACGCGGGCCTCGGGGTCCGCCGAGAAGGGGTGCGGCACGAACCGCTGCGCCGTCAGCTCGGGCCGGCCCAGATAGCCGAGGGCCACGTTGACACCGCCGATGAGCAGCTCACCGGGCACTCCGACCGGCTGGACCTCACCGTGCGCGCCGACCACGTACACCTCGGTGTTGGCGATCGCCCGGCCCATCGGCACGTGATCCGCCGCCGGGTCCACCGACACCGTCCGGCTGACCACGTTGCCGACGGTGGCCTCGGTCGGCCCGTACTCGTTGACGATCGCCGTGCTCCCGGTGCCGTGGGCCAGCACCCGGTGGGCCAGCGCCGGGGTCAGGTCCTCGCCGCCGGCCACCACCGTGGCGATGCCGTGCCGGACGCCGTCCTGCTCCAGCCGGGCCGTCAGCAGCTCCAGGTGCGACGGGGTCGCCTTCAGGAAGCTGATCGGGACACCGGTGGCGACGATGTCCATGGCCGCGTCCCACACACCGCGGCCGGGCTTCGGACGGGGCACGACCAGGCACAGCCCCTGCACCAGCGGCAGGAACAGCGCGGTCACCGTCAGGTCGAACGCCGCCGACGAGCACAGCAGCGAACCGACGCGCGCGCCCGGCGCCGGAGGATAGTTCCGGTCGCACCAGTGCAGGTAGTTGACGACGCCCCGGTGCCCGACGCGCACACCCTTGGGCCGGCCCGTGGAACCCGAGGTGTAGATGACGTACGCCACGTCGTCCGGGCCCGCCGCGGCCGGAGCGCTCCCGGCGCCGGCCGGCCACTCCAGGTCGGCCAGCAGCAGGCCGGTGCCCGGCGCGAACAGGTCCGCGTGCGCGGACTGCGTCACCACCACCGGGGCGGCGCTGTCCTCGACCATGTACCGCAGCCGCTCGGCCGGGTAGGCCGGGTCCAACGGCACATAGGCGGCGCCCGACTTGAGGACCCCGAGCAGGGCGCACACCAGGTCCGGGCCGTGGTCCAGGCACACCGCGACCAGTGCTCCGGGGCCGACGCCCCGCTGCGCCAGGTACCGCGCCAGCCCGTCCGCCCGCTCCTCCAGCTCCCGGTAGGTCAGCCGCTGCTCGCCGTAGGCCAGGGCCACCGCGTCGGGCTGCCGGGCGGCCCGCTCCGCGACCAGCCGGTGCACGGTGTGGGTGTCCGGGAACGCGGCCCGGGGCCCGTTCCACTCGGTCAGGATCCGCTCGCGCTCCTCGCGCGTCAGCATCTCCAGCGCGCTCAGCGGCGCCCGGGGTGTGGCGGCGGCGGAGCGTGCGAGCGTTCCGAGGTGTCCCGCCATCCGCTCGGCCGTGGCCCGTTCCATCAGGTCGGTCCGGTAACCGAGGGCGGCCTTCAGCCCTCCGCCGTCCGCGACGACCTCCAGGGTGACCCGCGCGTCCGGCGGGAACACGGCCGCCTCCCGGCCGGCCGTGCGCCACGCGAACCACGCCACGGCGTCCGTGCCGCCCACCGCGTCCGCCAGTGCCGCGAGCGGCAGCGGACCGCGGCCGGCGGCGTCCGCCACGCCTCGCGCGACGTGCGCCAGGGCATCGGTGAACACCGGGTCACCCGCAGGGCCCCGGACCACGGTCACCGGGCCCGCGTCCTGTCCGCCGGACGCCGGCACCGCCACCGGGACGTCGTCCCGCCCGGCGTGCCGCGCCAGCAGCGTCTGGAACACCGTGAGCAGGACAGCGGGCAGCTCCACGCCCTGGGCGCGGGCCAGTGCGGCCAGCGCGTCGGCCGTCCCGGTGGACACCTCCCACAGCACCCGGTCCGCGGGGGCCGGGCCGGGGCCGTCGTCGAACTGCCGACGGTCCGACGGCAGTTCCAGCGGCTCCAGACCCGCCAGCGCGCGCCGCCACTCCTCCAGCTGGTGATCAGCCACCGTTCACTCCCCATCGTCAGGACATCGTCAGCGGTACAAACAAGCGGTTCGAGCGGTACGAGACACGAGCGGTGCACGGGCGGCACGTGTGCACGGTGCACGGCGAGAGGCGGGGGGCCGGGGCACCGCCGGGCGGGCCGGGACCGCGCCGCCGGCGCATCCGCGGCCGCCGGCACCGAAACGTCCGCGACGCACACGCTAGGACGCGCGGCCGGGCGCCCCCAGTGGGCACAAATGACGACCCGCGGGGTGGTCAGAACTGCCCAGTGTCCCCGGCGATCACGTGCCGCCCACCATGGACGGCGTCACTAGTGGACAGCCCGGACGCCCGCCCCGACGGAGGGCGCTCCCACGGGCATCCGGCCCGATCGCAGCGGTCGCGGCCCCATCACGGTGTCGAGAGGAAGAGCCGGTCGTGTACCCGCATCGCCAGCCCCCGGACAACCCGCACCACGCCGTCCTGACCACCATCCCCTCCGACTCGCACACCTGGAACCTGCTCTTCCTGCAACTGCTGCTGGAGGAACAGGGCTGGGAGGTCACCAATCTCGGTGCGTGCGTCCCGGTCGGCGTCCTGGTCGAGGAGGCAACGGCCCGCATGCCCGGCCTCATCGTCGTGAGCACCGTCAACGGACACGGCGCCGAGGAGGCCCCGGCCCTGGCGCGGGCGGTGCGTGCCGTACCCGCGCTCGCCGAGGTGCCGCTCGTCGTCGGCGGCAAGCTGGACACCTCGGGCACCACGGCCCCGGACGTCCACGCCTCGCTCACCGAAGCGGGCTTCGACGCCGTCCTGACCGGCGCCAACGCCGTACCCGGACTGCTCGCCCTGCTGGACGCCCCGCCCGAGCACCGGCACGGAAGGTCCCACGCCGATGCCGTCCGCTGACCCCGCCCCCGCGGCGCCGTCCACCGCCCCCGCCGGCGGCGCCTTCCACCGCTTCATGGCCGAGGCCGCCCGCACCGGCACCCTCGTCGTACAGCCCCGCATGGGCTTCGCCGACCCCGCCCGGATGCGCACGGGCCTGATCGCCACCCGCGACGCCGACGCCACCACCGTCGGCACCGTCACCCTGGACAGCTTCACCCGCGTCGGCGACTACACCGCCGCCGCCCGCGCCGTCGCCCAGGGCCACCACCTCAACGGCTACCCGCTGGTCAGCATGGACGCCGAGACCACCACCGGCCTCCTCGAGGGCGTCCACGGACCCGGTTTCCCCGTGCAGGTACGGCACGGCTCCGCGCTGCCCGGCCGGATCGTCCAAGCCCTCGTCGCCGCCGGACTCGACGCCACCGAGGGCGGCCCCGTCTC
This sequence comes from Streptomyces sp. NPDC041135, assembly GCF_055592085.1. Taxonomy (NCBI): domain Bacteria; kingdom Bacillati; phylum Actinomycetota; class Actinomycetes; order Kitasatosporales; family Streptomycetaceae; genus Streptomyces; species Streptomyces sp. NPDC041135. Next base: position 7,467 of record NZ_JBVIYZ010000007.1, on the reverse strand, counting down.
CTACTGCCTGCCCTACGGCCGCACCCCGCTGGCCACCTCGGTCCGGGCGTGGGGCGAGGCGTGCCGCACGCTGGCAGCCCTGCGCGCCGGCGGCAGCGAACCGCACCTGGAGACCTTCGGCGGCTGCATGCTGGGCCAGCTGTGCCCGCCCTCCCTGCTCGTCGCCCTGTCCGTGCTGGAAGGCATGTTCTTCCGCCAGCACGGCCTGCGCAGCGTCTCCCTCAGCTACGCCCAGCAGACCAGCCCCGAACAGGACGAGGAGGCCGTCCACGCACTGCGCGCCCTCGCCGCCGACCACCTCCCGGACACCTCCTGGCACGTGGTCGTCTACGCCTACATGGGCGTCTACCCGGAGACCCGCACCGGTGCGCTCGGGCTCGTCGCGGACGCCGCCCGGCTCGCCGTACGCACCGGCGCCGCCCGGCTCATCGTCAAGACCCCGGCCGAGTCCGCCCGCATCCCCTCCATCGAGGAGAACGTCACCGCGCTGGAGACCGCCGCCCGCGCCGCCCGCGGCGCGCGGCCGGCCGGCCCGCCACCGTCCAGCGGCGTCGAGGCGGAGGCCCGCTCCCTCGTCGAGGCCGTCCTGAACCTGCACGACGACCTCGGCCAGGCCCTGATCCGCGCCTTCGCCCACGGCTACCTCGACATCCCCTACTGCCTGCACCCCGACAACGCGGGCCGCACCCGCAGCGTCATCTCCGACCGGGGCCGGCTCGAGTGGTCCCGCACGGGATCGCTCCCGCTCGGCCGGAGCACCGTCGTACAGCCGTCGAGACGGCTGACCTCGTCCGGACTGCTGCACGCGCTCAACCACATCAGGAACCGCTACGACGACCCCGCCGCCCGCCTCGGCAGGGCGAGTTGACCCCAGTGGCACCCGCCGCCGGCGCCGCTGCGGACCGGTGACGCCCGACCTGACAAGGACAGGACCGACATGACCATCCAGACAGACCTCCCGCCGGCACTCGACACCCCCACACTGCCCTCGCCGCTGGAACACCTGCGCGACCCCCGCACCCGGGCGGCCCTGCGCGTGCAGCAGGCGCTCGTGGCCGGCGCCCGCGCCTTCCTGCGCTCCGACGGCGCCGTGGAGATGGCCCACCCGGTCATCGGCCCCGTCACCGACCCCGGCTCGCGCGGCGCCAAGCAGGTCGACGTCGACTACTACGGCCACCGCTACAAGCTGATGACCAGCGCCATCCTCTACAAGCAGGCATCGCTGCTGGCCTTCGACCGCATCTTCCTCGTCGCGCCCAACGTCCGCCTCGAACCCGTCGAGACCAGCAGCACCCACCGTCACCTCGCCGAGTTCCGGCAGATCGACGTCGAGTACGCGGCCGCCACCCGCGACGGCGCCATGGACGTCGCCGAGCAGCTCGTCCGTCACGCCGTCACCACCGCCGTCGAGGAGTGCGGCGACGACCTCGCCGTCCTCGGCCGCGACCCCGACACCCTGCGCCGCCACGTCGCCCGGCCGTTCGCCCGCGTCCCGCACGGCGAGGTCGTCGACGGCCTGCGCCGCGACGGCTACCCGCAGGCCGCCGGCACCGAGATCGAGTGGCAGGCCGAGGAGCGCATCTCCCGCCAGGCCGACGCCCCGTTCTTCATCGTCGGCTACCCCAAGGGCTCCCGCGGCTTCTACGACAAGGAGAGTCCCGCCGAGCCCGGCACCCTGCTCAACTTCGACCTCATCGCCCCCGAGGGCTGCGGCGAACTGTGCAGCGGCAGCGAACGCGAATTCGACTATGCCACTCTCGTCACCCGGATGCGCGAGACCGGCGAGAACCCCGCCAAGTACGCCTGGTACCTCGACGTCGCCCGCCACGGCATCCCCAGCAGTGCCGGCTTCGGCATCGGCCTGGAGCGCCTGACCCGCTGGGTCACCGGCCTCGACTCCGCCTGGCAGACCACCGCCTTCCCCAAGATCGCGGGGGTCGTGTCGCCGTGAGCCACCTGACCGCACCCGGCCTGCCCGAGGACGCCATCCGCGCCCGGGCCCGCGACGGCGCCGCCGCCGTCTTCCCGCCCCTGGACAGCTACGGCACCACCGTCTTCGGCGCCGTCCCCGAACCCGCGGGCGACGAGATCGACGCGCTGCGCCTGGTACCGCCCGTCTTCATGCCGGGCCGCCTCGCCCGGCTCATCGACCTCGGCCGCGAACCCCTCTACTCCGACGTCCGCCTCGACACCGCCCTCGGCGGCTTCACCGCCCCGCTGCCCGTCTACCTGTCGGCGCTCGGCTCCACCCGCGTCGCCGGCACCAGCCTCGCCCTCAGCCGCCAGGCCGGACGCCTCGGCATCCCCATGGTCATCGGCGAGAACGTCGCCCCCATGAACGGCTTCCGGTCCGGCGCCGACGACCACCGCAAGGGCCTGCTGGAACGCATCCAGGCCTACTGCGAGGAACTCCCCGACGGCGTCGGCGGCATCTGCGTCCAGCAGAGCACCGAGGACGCCGACTCCGAGGTCTGGAACCACGTCTACAGCGACCCCGCCGTGACCGCGCTCCTGGCCTCCGGCCGCCTCGGCTTCGAACTCAAGGTCGGCCAGGGCGCCAAACCCGGCCTCGGCGGACTCACCATGATCAGCGAAGCGGTCGCCGCCGACCTCGCCGGCCAGTACGCCGTCGAACGGCTCGGCCCCGACGCCTCCTCGATCCTGCGCTGCGCGAGCCCCGGCACCTTCACCGACGAGATCTTCCGCCGGCAGATCCAGCTCATGCGCAACAACTACCCGCGCGCCCGCTGCTGGGTGAAGCTCTTCCCCGGCCGCGACGTCGGCCACGCCGCCACCGTCGCCTGGGACGCCGGCGCCGACGCCGTGGCCGTCGACGGCGCCGAGGGCGGCACCGGCTGGGCCCCGACCGGCTTCCTCGGCCACGTCGGACTGCCTCTCGCCGAAGCCCTGCGCCGCGTCGACCCCGGTGACCGCGCGCTCCTCGCCAGCGGACGCGTCTGGGACGGCATCCGCGCCGTGAAGCTGCTCGCCCTCGGCGCCCGCGCCGTCGGCCTCGGCCGCGCCGCCCTGATCGCCGCCGACGAGGACCCCGAGCACGGACTCGAACGCCTGCTGGACGCGATGGCACTGGAACTGCGCATGGCCGTCAGCTCGCTGGGCCGCTACGCGGCGGAGGAGACCGGCCCCGAGGATCTCTGGGAGCCCCGCTCATGATCTACGAGCACACCTACGAGCTGGTCACCGACGACCTCTTCGTCCTGCTGCCCCGGCTGGTGCCCGGCTCGGACGTCTTCCTGAAGATCGAGGGCCTCAACCCGGCCGGCTCCGTCAAGCTCAAGACCGCGCTGAGCCTCATCGAGGACGCCGAGCACCGCGGCGTCCTCACCCCGGGCGCCCGCGTCATCGAGTCCTCGTCCGGCAACCTCGGCATCGCCCTCAGCTCCGTCTGCGCCACCAAGGGCTACCGCTTCACCTGCGTCGTCGACCCGAACACCAACGCCACCAGCATCGACCACATGCGCGCCCTGGGCGCCGAGGTCGTCGTCGTCGACACCGTCGACGCCAACGGCGGCTTCCTCCAGTCCCGCATCGCCCACATCCGGCGCCACATCGAAGCCGACCCCACCGTGGTCTGGCTCAACCAGTACGCCAACCCCGCCAACCCCCGCGCCCACTACGAGCAGACCGCACGCACCCTGCTCAAGGAGACCCAGCACATCGACTACGCGTTCATCGGCGTCGGCTCCACCGGCACCTTCGTCGGCTGCGCGCAGTACCTGCGGGAGTTCTCGCCGCACACCCGGATCGTCGCCGTCGACGCCCTCGGTTCCATCATCCTCGGCGACGCACCCGGCCCGCGGCGCATCCCCGGCCTGGGCGCCAGCCGCATCCCCGAACTGTTCGAACCCGGCCTCGCCGACGACGTGGTCCTGGTCGCCGAGGAGGACGCCATACGCGAATGCCGGCAGTTCGCCCGCACCCACGGCCTGCTCGTCGGCGGCTCCACCGGCTCCGTCCTCGCCGCCGTCCGCCGCCGGGCCGACACCGTACCGGCCGGCTCCCGCATCGCCGCGATCTCCCCCGACCTCGGCGAGCGCTACCTCGGCACGGTCTACAACGACGACTGGGTGGCACGGAACTTCGGCGTCCCCGCCTGACCCCGCCCGCCCCGCCCGCCCCAGAAAGGCACACACCGATGTCGACCTTCCACGTGATCGACGGCTCCGTCGCCCAGGACGTCATCCGCTCCGCGCCGTCGGACGTCCTGGACATCGTGCGGGACACCTACCTCCAGCACAGCCGCGGCGCCACCGTGAACCCCAACAGCCACTTCCTGCGCTTCCCGGACGACCCCGGCGCACGGATCATCGCCCTGCCCGCCCACATCGGCGGGGACACGCCGGTCTCCGGCATCAAGTGGATCGCCAGCTACCCGCAGAACGTACGCCACAACCAGCCGCGCGCCTCCGCCGTCCTCCTGCTCAACGACGCGGAGACGGGCTACCCGTTCGCCTGCCTGGAGGCCTCCGGCATCAGCGCCGCCCGCACCGCGGCCTCCGCGGCACTCGCCGTGGAGACCCTCGCCGACACCGACAGCCCCAAGACCGTCCTCTTCGTCGGCGCCGGCATCATCGGCCGTACCGTCTCCGACTTCCTGGCGGCCCGCGACCTCAAGGTCCGCGAGTGCCTGGTCCACGACCACATCGACACCTACGCCGACACCTTCGCCGCCTACGCCGCCGACACCCACGGCTGGCAGACCCGGACCGTCGCACAGGTGGACGCCGGCCTCGCCACCGCCGACCTCGTCGTCCTCGCCACCACCGCGCCGGCCCCGTGGCTGACGGACGGCCAGACCCTGCTGCCGGACCAGCTCATCCTCAACCTCTCCCTGCGCGACATCCACCCCACCGTCATGATCAAGTGCCACAACGTGCTCGACGACATCGACCACTGCCTCACCGCGCAGACCTCACCCCACCTGACGGAGACGGAGTACGGCACACGCGACTTCATCAACGGCACGCTGGCCGACATCCTGCGCGGCGACGTGACCCTCGACCGCGACCGCCCCACCGTCTTCTCCCCGTTCGGCCTCGGCGTCCTCGACCTGGCCGTCGGCCACCACATCTACCGGACCGCCCTGCGCACCGGCCGCGCCACCGAGGTACCGGGCTTCTTCCCCGAGCTGAAGCGCTGGTGAGCCGGGCGGCACCGGCCGCATCCCCCGACGCCCCGGCCTCGCGCTCCCACCGACCACATCGGCGGGACCACGAGACCGGGGCGTCGCCGTGTGCACGGCCGGCCGGCACGCGCGCGGATACCGGCGCCGTTACGTCGCCGACAGAGGGCGCCTCGAGTGGACTCCTGGCGACGGGCGGGAACTAAATTGACGGAAGCCGTCGACGTCCTCACCGATGCCGCGGCTCTTTTCGAGGAGGTAGGCGACAGTCTGGGCGGAGCCAGGGTACTGGGCGTCTTGGGTCCCATCCAGATCAAGCTGGGCGGAGCCGAGCAGGCCGTCGGCTACTTGACCGAGGTCCTCGCTCACTGGAGGGAGCTGGGCGACCGCCACGCGGAGAGCGTCACGCGGGACACCCTCGGACTGGCCCTGGTCGGCGCGCGGCGACCGCCGCGCTGCGGCCTCCACCCTGAATGTCCTCGGCCACGCCCTCGCCGAAGAAGGCAGATTCGACGAGGCTGCCGACGTCGGTACCCAGGACGCGGCGCTCTGCCGGGAGCTGGGCGACCGCCACGGCGAAGCCATCGCGTGGAAGAACGTCGGGTTGATCCTTTGTCAGGTACGCAGGTTCGACGAGGCCGTCGAGGCTCTTTCCACCGCTGCTGCCATCTTTCGAGAGACCGGCGATCGGCGTCGCGAAGCCGACGTACGAGCCCAGGCAACACGGGCCCGCGCCTCGGGCAGGCGGCACGACTGACGGCCGTCCCCGACCCCAGTCCCTGAGCATCACTCTGATCACGGAAACCGCCTGCGCACAGCAGGACCAGGGGCCCGCCACGTGTCCGTGGCGGGCCCCTCGTCGGTTGCCGGGACGATCCTCGCTCAGGCCGGCAGCAGCTCCCGTACCCGGTCGGCGCGGGCAGCCGCGGTCTCCCGCAGCGCGCGGGCCACGAGGTCCAGCTGCTCCTCTCCCTTGACCATCTCCATGTGACGCCCCGGCATCGCCCGCAGGCTCAGACCCGCCGGGTACAGTCCACGCCAGTGGGCCGTGTACCGCGCCTCCGGCACCTCGTCGCCGCTGCCGTCGCGCACCGTGTCGCTGACGAACAGCGTCGCCCTGGCCGCCGAACGTCCGGGCCGGTAGGCGGCCAGCGAGCGTACCTCGGCCTCCAGCACCGCGTAGGGCAGCCACTCGTCGAGCGTGACCAGGTCCTCGCCGAGGTTCATCTCGGGTGCCAGGCGCCGCAGTTCCCGCTCCGTCACCGCTCGCTCGGGACCACGCTGGTCCTGGCCGCGGCGCCACAGCGCGCTCATCCGGTGGTAGGCCTCGGCGTGCCGCTGGAACCGGTCCCGCTGGTCGTCACCGGTCACCGCCGGCTCCAGCAGGAAGAGACCGGCCACCGCCTCCGGAGCCCGCACACCCATGGCGTGCGCGATGACCGCGCCGGTGGACCATCCGAGGATCGTGCACGGGCCCTCGGGCTGTATCCGCCGCACCTCCTGCCAGTACCGGTCCGCGATCGACTCGAACCCGACGAGCGGCGTCTCGTCCGCGTTCAGCCCCGGTGCCTGGATGCCGTACACGGTGAACGCGCCCGCCAGGCGGCGCGCGAGCGCCCGGTACGGATGGGTACTGCCGCCACCCGGGTGGACGCAGAACAGGACGGGCAGTGCCGGGTCCACCACGGACGACAGGAGCACCACCAGCCCGGCCGAAGCCGCCTGCGGAGCGTCCAGCACGGACGCCAGCTCCGCGACCGTGGGGTGCCGCACGATCTGCTGAAGGGCGACGCCCAGGCCGGCCTCCCGCAGCCGGGAGACGACCCGCACCGCGCTGATGGACTGCCCGCCGAGTTCGAAGAAGTTGTCGTGGATGCCGATGGTGTCGATGCCGAGGATGTCGGACCAGATGGTGGTGATGGCTTCTTCTGTGGTGTTGCGGGGTGCGGTGTAGGTGGCGGTGAGGTCGGGTCGGTCGTGTCCCGGTGCGGGGAGGGCTTTGGTGTCGACCTTGCCGTTGGGGGTGAGGGGCAGCTCCTCCAGCGTGACGTAGGTGGTGGGGACCATGTAGTCGGGGAGTTGCTGGTGGAGGTGGGTGCGGAGGTCGGTGGTGTCGGGGTGGGTTCCGGGGGTGGGGACGAGGTAGGCGACGAGGCGTTTGTCGCCGGGGGTGTCTTCGCGGGCGATGACGGTGGTGGTGTGGATGTGGGGGTGGGTGGTGAGGGCGGTTTCGATTTCGCCGAGTTCGATGCGGTAGCCGCGGAGTTTGATCTGGTTGTCGATGCGTCCGATGAATTCGAGGGTGCCGTCGGGGCGCCATTTGA
>NZ_JBVIYZ010000006.1:0-476942 GCF_055592085.1 Streptomyces sp. NPDC041135 | reverse complement strand
GTTACATTCCGAACCCGGAAGCTAAGCCTCACAGCGCCGATGGTACTGCAGGGGGGACCCTGTGGGAGAGTAGGACACCGCCGAACAATCTTTGAGAAAGAGCCCCAATTCCGGGTGAGAATCCGGAATTGGGGCTCTTTCGCGTACCCGGAACGGGATCGAGCGGGGCCGCGAGCGGCCCCGCTCCAGTCGGCTAGCCGCCGGCCGTGAAGGTCGCCTCCGCCGTGGTCACCGTGCCGCCCTTCCGGCCGGGGGCCTTCTGCGACGTCCAGTACAGGTTGGTGTGGGCTATCACCTGCTCCGGGGCGGGAGCGCCGTACGCGGTGAGGTCCTCGGTGGTGTGGGCGTCGGCGACCAGGGTCGCGTCGTAGCCGCGGACGAGGGCGCCGTGCAGGGTGGAGCGGATACAGGCGTCCGTCTGGGCGCCGGTGACCACGAGCCGGCCCACCTGGTGCCGGGCCAGCAGGGCCTCCAGGTCGGTCTCCTCGAACGAGTCCTGGTAGGTCTTGTGGACCAGGGGCTCGGTGTCGAGGCGCTTCAGCTCCGGCACGTACTCCCACTCCTCGCTGCCGCGCACCAGTTCGGCGTCGGAGTGCTGCACCCAGATCACCGGCACGTCCTGTTCGCGGGCGCGGCCGACGAGAGTGTTGATGTTCGCGATCACGTCGTCCCGCCTGGGGGCGCCGGCGACGACGCCGTTCTGGACGTCGATGACGAGCAGTGCGGTGTTCGGGCGGTCGGTCAGAGTTGTCATGGCGCCAGGCTAGAAGGCACCACTGACACGGGCGTGCGTATATCGGGTGAGAGGCGGGACGGGCCGGGGTTACCGTGGCCCTCATGACCAGCGTGACCGACATGAGTGGCCTGACCAGCGACGACTACGTCGTCCGTGCCATACGCCCCGACGACTGGCGTGCCGTGCGGGAGCTGCGGCTCGACGCGCTGCGTGACCCGGTGGCGAAGCTGGCGTTCCTGGAGTCGTACGAGGACGCGGCCGCGAAGCCGGACTCCTTCTGGCAGGACCGGGCCGTCGGGTCCGGCGAGGGGGCCACCGGGGCCCAGCAGTTCGTCGCCGAGGCGCCCGACGGGACCTGGGCCGGGACGGTGACCGTGCTGATCGAGGAGGCCGGGACGGCCGACTGGGCCGGCTTTCCGGTGGAACGGCGGCAGGGGCACGTCGTCGGCGTGTTCGTGCGGCCCGGCAACCGGGGTGCCGGTCTGCTGAAGAGGCTGTTCGACGCGGGCCTGGAGTGGGCCTGGGCGCGCGGCAGCGAGCGTGTACGGCTGCTGGTGCACGCCGACAACGGGCGTGCCCAGGCGGCGTACCGCAAGCTCGGCTTCGGGCCGAGCGGGGTCACCGTGGCCTTCCCGACGGACGAGACGCAGCGGGAGCTGGAGTTCGTGATCGAACGTCCCTGACCGGGCTCGAACGGCCCCGAGTCGCCACCGGTCACGGGGCGGCGCTAGAACGGCAGGTCGTCGTGCGGCCAGCGGGTGCGGGCCTGTTCGCGGGAGCGCAGCAGGGCCAGGGTGAGCAGGCCGCGACCGGCGCCGGTGGCGAGCAGGTCCGGCAGCTGGGGGAGCGGGGCCACGGCCGCGACGTCGTCCAGGATCAGGGTGAGTGGTGGGTCGAGCCGACCGGAGGATGACCGTTCGGCCATGTGCCGGCCGTGCTCGACCACGCTGGAGACGAGGGCCGTCAGGAGGGGCATCGCGCCCGGGTTGGTCCTGGGGTCCTCGATGGATTCACCGACCAGATAGAGGCTGCCCCCTTCGTCGGCGAAGGAATCCAGTGAGAGGGCATCAGTTCGGTTGGGTGTGCAGGCCTCGCGGATGTTGACCGTGAAGAGTGCGGACAGTGCGCGGCCGGTCAACTCCTGGGCCATGTCGCGACGCTCGGGGTGCGCGGTGAGCGCGGCCTCCAGCTCGCCGGCGGCCCCGGGGGCGGCCCTCGGGTGGGTGCGCAGGGTGCGGACGGCGTCCTGGATCTGGGTGCCCTGGGCCCAGCGGTGGACGTGCCGCACGGTGCGGTTCTCCAGCGCGGCGGCGTGCAGGTAGCTGCGCAGGAGCGTGGTCGCCGTGTCGGTGACCGCCTGGTCGATCCGGGCGGTGGGCCGGACGGGGCCGAGGAGGGCGGTGGCCCGCCGCAGTGCCGTCTCCCGGTCCGCGCAGCCGGCGGTGGGGGACCAGTGCAGGCGGGCCGGGGTGTCGCAGCGGTGGGTGGGGTCGTAGAGGAGGGTGGGGCCCAGCTTGGCCCTGGCGTCCTTGGTCTCCGCCCAGACGGCCGGGTCGGAGGTGACCACGACGATCGGCCCCGCCGCGTCCTGGACGGCCTGGACCGCCATCGACCGGCGCTCCTCCCTGGGGGCGACCAGAATCCGCCCCCAGGCGCTTGCCGGCGCCGGGCCGTGGGCGCCCGCGAAGGCGGCCAGGGGCGCCTGCGGGGCCGTCTCCGTGAGGGCGCCCGCGGGAGGGCCCCCGGCGGCCGGGGCGGCCGCTGTGGCCGCGGTGGGCGCGGGAGTGGGGGCTTCGGGTGGCTGGGCCACGGCGCTCGCGGGCCGGGGAGCGCTGAGAGCCTCGGCCGGCTGGGACCGGTGAGGCAGTACCCGCTCGGTGCGCGGTGCGGGGACCTCGTGGTGAGCGCCGGGTTCCGGGGCCGGGTGCGGCAGCGGTGGGGCCGTCCGCGTGGGCACCGCGAGGGTGTCGCCGGAGCCGCCCGCGGCCCTCGGGGTGTCGGCCGCCCGGGCGGGGCCCTGCATCGTGCCCTTGGCGCCGGCGCGCTGTGCTGTGCCCGCGCGCCAGCGTGCCACCGCGCCCATCACGAACATGGCCAGGACGAACAGGATCATCAGCTGGCCGATGAACAGGCCCCAGAACAGCCCCCAGCCGGGAAGCCGGGCCGGTGCGGTGTCCGGCCAGGCGCCGGGGAGGTCGTGCGGCGCGCCGATGAGGTGGCGCATGGCCGGCGGGGTGCGGGTGAAGGTGACGCCGGGGGGCCAGGCGCCGTGCGCGAACCAGGCGGCCAGGCCCGTGGCCGTCCACACCAGCAGGGTGATGCCGAGGAGGAAGGCGAGTATCCCGATCAGCAGGCCGTCCGGGATGCCGCCCTGGCCGTCCCGCCGGTCGCCGCGGTGATCGTCCGTCCGCACGCTCTCTCCCTCCGCCCCGGCCCCTACGCCACCGTCGATTCGGAGTCGCCGAGGTGCTGTTCCATGAAGGCCGCGGCCCGCTCCTCGGCCTCCAGCTCGGCGGCGCGCAGCGCGTCATGGGCCGCCAGGTCGCTGGAGGACTCGGTCATCGCGCGGTCGGTGAAGACCAGGGGGCGTTCGGTCTCCGTGACCAGGTGCTTGACGACCTGGACGTTGCCGTTGACGTCCCACACCGCGATGCCCGGCGTCAGGGTCGGGATGATCTCGACGGCCCAGCGCGGCAGGCCCAGCACACGGCCCGTCGCCCGGGCCTCGTCGGCCTTCTGGGCGTACACCGTCCGGGTCGACGCCATCTTCAGGATGGCCGCCGCCTCCTTCGCGGCGGCGCCGTCCACGACGTCGGACAGGTGGTGGACGACCGCCACGAACGACAGGCCCAGCCGGCGGCCGAACTTCAGCAGGCGCTGGAACAGCTGGGCCACGAACGGGCTGGCGATGATGTGCCAGGCCTCCTCGACCAGGAAGATGCGCTTCTTGCGGTCGGGGCGGATCCAGGTGTGCTCCAGCCACACGCCGACGATCGCCATCAGGATGGGCATGGCGATGGAGTTGCGGTCGATGTGGGACAGGTCGAAGACGATCAGCGGTGCGTCCAGGTCGATGCCGACGGTCGTGGGGCCGTCGAACATGCCCCGCAGGTCACCGTCGACCAGCCGGTCCAGCACCAGGGCCACGTCCAGGCCCCAGGCCCGTACGTCGTCTATGGCGACGTTCATCGCCTCGGCGGACTCCGGCTCGGGGTGCCGTAGCTGCTCGACGATGTCGGTGAGCACCGGCTGGCGTTCGACGATGGTCTCGTTGACGTAGGAGTGGGCGACCTTCAGGGCGAAGCCGGACCGTTCGTCCAGACCGTGCCCCATGGCGACCTCGATGATCGTCCGCAGCAGCGCGAGCTGGCCGGTGGTGGTGATCGCGGGGTCGAGCGGGTTGAGGCGGATGCCCATGTCGAGGGCGGCCATCGGGTCGAGCCGGATGGGGGTTATCCCCAGTTCCTCGGCGATGAGGTTCCACTCGCCCACCCCGTCCTCGCCCTGGGCGTCCAGGACGACGACCTGGCGGTCGCGGAAGCGCAGCTGGCGCAGGACATAGGTCTTCTCCAGCGCCGACTTGCCGTTGCCGGACTCGCCCAGGACCAGCCAGTGCGGGGCGGGCAGCTGCTGGCCGTACAGCTGGAAGGGGTCGTAGATGTAGCCCTTCCCGGAGTACACCTCGCGCCCGATGATGACGCCGGAGTCGCCGAGGCCGGGGGCGGCCGTGGGCAGATAGACCGCCTGGGCCTGGCCGGTGGAGGTGCGCACGGGCAGCCGGGTGGTCTCGACCTTGCCGAACAGGAAGGACGTGAAGGCCTCGGTGATGGCGGAGAGCGGGTCCCGCATCAGGGCATCAACCCCTACCTTCGGATTCCGGTGGCGAACGGGAGCGTGTTCACGAACGCGCGGTGGTGCTCGCGGTCGCACCACTCCAGCTTCAGATAGGACTTCCCGGCGGACGCCCTTATCGTGCGCTTGTCGCGGGCCAGCGCCTCCGGGGAGCGCGAGGAGACGGTGATGTAGCCGACCAGGTTCACTCCCGCGGCGCCGCTCGCGAGGTCCTCGCCGCGCTGGTCGAGGCGGTTGTGGGCGGCGATGTCGCGGGGGTCGACGGTGCGGTTCATCTTGGCGGCGCGGGACGCCTCCGCCTCGTCGTTGGTCTTCTCGGTCAGCATGCGTTCGATGGCCACCTCGGTGGGCTCCAGGTCCATGGTCACCGCCACCGTCCGGATGACGTCCGGGGTGTGGACCAGGAGCGGGGCGAGGAAGTTGACGCCGACAGGGGTCATCGGCCACTCCTTCACCCACGCGGTGGCGTGGCACCAGGGCGCGCGGGTGGAGGACTCCCGGGTCTTCGCCTTGAGGTGGGTGGGGTCCATGGCGTCCAGCTCGGCCGGCCAGGCGTTGCGCCGGGTCATCGCCTGGATGTGGTCGATGGGGTGGTCGGGGTCGTACATGGAGTGGATGAGCGAGGCGAGCCGGCCCTGGCCGAGCGGCTGGCGCACCCGGATGTCGGCCTCCTGGAGGCGGGAGCAGATGTCGGTCAGCTCGCGGGCCATGACGACGGCGAGCCCGGCGTCGCGGTCCAGCCTGCGGCCCGCCTGCGGCCGGGCCGCCCGCGCCATGGCCTGGGCCTCGGCGGCCAGTTCCCGGGTGAAGTGCATGCAGGCGACGAGGTAGGCGCGGTGCTGCTCGCTGCTGGTGGACACCATGGACTGGAGCTGCTCGTAGGAGCGCCGCAGCCAGTCCGGTGAGCGTTCGTCGCCGCGCACGGTGACGTCCTTGGCGTGGGCGTCGGGGTCGGCGGGCAGGGTGCGGGCGAGCATCTGGAGCCGGGTGACGAAGCCGTCGCCGTTGGCCACGTGCTTGAGCAGGGTGCCGAAGCGGTCGACGAGCGCCTCCTGGTCCTCGGAGTCGCGCAGGCCGACGCCGGGTCCCTCGATCTCGATGGCGGCGGTGACGGTCTTGCGGTCGGCGTGCAGCAGTACGGCGATCTCGTCGGGCCCGAAGGGGGCGGCGAGCCAGTTGATCCGGCCGATGCCGGGGGGCGGGCCGATCTCCACCTCGCGCCCGTCGAGCCGGGTGCCGGCCTCCATCACGCCGGAGCGGTAGACGGTGCCCCGGCGCAGGGTGCGCTTGTAGCTGCGGTTGATCTCGAACCACTTGTAGAACGTGCGGCGCTTGTACGGCACGTACACGGCCATCAGCGCCAGCAGCGGGAAGCCGGTCAGCGCCAGGATGCGCAGGGACAGGACGGGGACGAGGAGCCCGCACATCATGCCGAGGAACGCGCCCACGACGATCAGCGCGATCTCGCCGGACTCGCGGTTGCGGCCGATGATCGCGTTCGGCCGGGCGCGGCCGATCAGATACGTACGGCGGGGCGTGACCGGATGGGACAGGTGGGACTCGGTCGTCAACGCCCTTCACCTCCTGGGCGATTGCTGGTGCTGTTGCGGGTGTTCGCGGCGTGCGGGGTGTTGACCGGGCTCGGGGCGCGCGGCGCGGGCGCGGCGGAGGGGACAGCGCCGCCGCCACCTCCGTTACGGCTGCTGTGCGCGGCGACGCCGCCGGACATCGGGTTGGCGGGGCGGGCGGCGGAGGACTGGCCGCCGCCCTGGCCGCCGCCGCCGTTGTTGTCGGCGCGGGAGCTGTGCGTCTTGATGCCCTGGGCGACGAGGGTGGCCGGGGAGCTGATGACCGCGGCGGCCTTGCCCTCGGCGCCCTGCATGATGCGGTTGTTGCGGCCACTGGCGATCTCGTCGCCGAAGCCGGGCACGAAGCGGTAGATCATCGCGCTGGCGAAGATGGCGAGCAGGATGATGGCGAGGCCGGAGACGACGGCGGAGAAGGCGTCGGGGCCGTCGTCGCTGGACAGCGCGCCCGCGAGGCCGAGGACGATGACTATCACCGGCTTCACCAGGATGACGGCGATCATGATGCCGGCCCAGCGGCGGACGTGGCTCCACAGGTTCTTGTCGACCAGGCCGGCGTAGACGACGGTGCCGAGGAGGGCGCCGACGTAGAGCAGGGCGGCGCGGATGACGAGTTCCAGCCACAGGACGCCGGCGGCGAGGATCGAGACGAGGGACACCACGATCAGCATGATCGGGCCGCCGCCGATGTTGTCGCCCTTGCTCAGGGCGCCGGAGAACGTGCCGAAGAACGTGTCCGTCTGGTCGCCGGTCGTCTTGGCGAGGACGTCGGTGACGCCGTCCGTCGCCGACACCACCGTGTAGAGGATCAGCGGGGTGAAGGCGGAGGCCAGCACCGTCAGCCAGAGGAAGCCGATGGCTTCGGACAGCGCGGTGGTGAGGGGTACGCCGCGGACGGCCCGCTTGGCCACGGCCAGCAGCCACAGCAGGAGGGTGAGGATCGTGGAGGCGGCGAACACCACGGCGTACTGCTGGAGGAACTTGGGGTTGGTGAAGTCGACGGTCGCCGTCTCCTTCACCGCGTCACTGAGCTTGCCGACGGTCCAGGACGCGGCGTCGGCGCAGCCCCTTGCCAGGGAGGAAAGGGGGTCGAGGGTGTCGGAGAGGGGGCTGTCACCGAGACCGGTCCGGGACCCGGCACCTCCGGTGGAGTTGTGGCCCTTTTCGCAGTAGTCCTTGGCCGGCCCGTGGATCAAGTCACAGGGGTCGTTGCTTTTGGTGGGTGACGGCGAGGGGTCGGCGAAGGCGCGGGTGGCCATCAGGACCGCCGCTGTCTGCACGGTTGTGAAGACAGCGGCCAGCTCGAGTACGCGACGATTACCGGGCATAGGTGAATCCTCCGTACTCGTCGACTGCCTTTGACATCTCATCAGCGCTGGAAGCCTTGTCGTCGCCGGGAACGGGCGCCGGGCCTTCCTTCTGGGAGTGCGTGATGATCTTCCAGTCACCGGCGGTCCACTCCAGCTTCATCGTGATGGTGAACCAGGTGCTGGTGACCGGGTTGGTCGACTTCTCACCCGCCAGGCCGAGGAGTCCGTTGCACCACACTTCGACCGTCGCGGCGTCGGTGCTCGCCTCGATGACCTTCGTTCCGATCGGGCTGGTGCGGGAGACGAACGTGGTTCCCTGCGGGGCGGATCCGTCGGCGTTGAGGCCCACGCTGTTGCTGAAGGCGGGGGTGTACGCCTGGTCGAGCGATGCCTCGAACCCCGAGACCCGGGAAGGCGTGATGATGGTCTGCAGGATGGCATCGCGTCTGGTCTTGTTGAACATGTCGGCCGACCCCAGCGCCACCGCGTAGTTCGCCGCTGCGCTCTGCGCACCCTGCTCGCTGTGTGCGAACCCGGACGGGATTCCTCCGGAGTTGCTCTGCACCGGCTTCTCCCCGCTCGGGGCCGTCGCGGATGTCGCCGGTTTGTCGGCGGTGCCCGGGTCGGCGGCGTCGCCCGCGTCGCCCCCCCGGTTCGCGAAGGCGATCGCGGCGATGAGGAGGACGACCACGCCGACGATCGTGACGAGGCCGCGGGAGGAGGAGCGGGGGCCCCGGCGGGGGGCGCCGCCGTAGGGGTCGCCCTCGGGCAGGCGGGTGCGGGTGCGGCCGTCCTGGCTGTGACCCTGCTCGTCTCCGAGGCTCATGCCGCGTACGCCCCCTCTGCGTCGTAGGCATACGACGGTAGCCGTGCTGGGTCCCGCGTGGGCGCGGTGTGGTGACTCGACATCAGGAGAACGCAACCTCAGCCGGTGGGCACGACGGGTGGGTGGAGGAGGAGGCGGGTCGCTACACGGCCATGCCGTACACGATGGTGAACAGCGTGCCGAGGGAGCCGATGATGAACACCCCGGTCAGACCGGCGATGATGAGGCCCTTGCCCTGTTCCGCGCTGAACGTGTCCCGCAGGGCCGTCGCGCCGATGCGCTGTTTGGCCGCACCCCAGACCGCGATGCCGAGGCAGAGCAGGATGGCCACCGCCATCACCACCTCGATCATCACCTTCGCCTCGTTGCCCAGGCTGCCGAAGGGCCCCCAGTCCGGAGCGATCCCGCCGATGATGGTGTTGATGTCTCCCTTGTCGGCCGCAAAGAGCATGTAAGTCACCGCCCCTGGTGGGTAGTTCCGCGGTCCCCTGCGGTGTGCAGAGGTCAGGCCTATTCTCGCCGACAACAGCGCCGTCGTATGTCGACTTGACGTCATTGATTGGCGGGTTTCGTACGCACGACCCGTACGGTCACTCTGTGTATCACGGCAGGTCACGCCGGGCAATGAGGCCTGAGCGGAACCTGTCGTGCGGTTCCGTCGTTGACCCCCTTCACGACCTGGCGCGATGGGTGACGGCCGGTCGGGTGAGTGGTCGTCACGATGTTCTCACGGTATCCCCGGTGGCCGGCGGCCCCCCTCGGTCACTTTCCGTGAAGCTCTGGGAGGCGCTGCCGTGACCCGCACCGTACGGTGGATGCGGCATCCGGCCACTCGGGCCACTCGGGAGGGGTGAAAGGGGCGCACCGCCCCGGGTGAGGAGGCGAGGGCAGGTGAAGCGCATCCCCGTGCTGCTGTCCGGTGCCGTGGTGCTGCTGGCGCTCGCCACGGACGGTGAGGCGGTCGCGGACGACGGGCCGGGTGCTCTCGGTG
Source organism: Streptomyces sp. NPDC041135 (assembly GCF_055592085.1). NCBI lineage: Bacteria > Bacillati > Actinomycetota > Actinomycetes > Kitasatosporales > Streptomycetaceae > Streptomyces > Streptomyces sp. NPDC041135. Next base: position 467,641 of record NZ_JBVIYZ010000006.1, on the reverse strand, counting down.
TGACCTCGGTGGCCGTGGCGGACGCGCGCAGTGCGCGGGTGGGGGCGCTGTTCGGCGCCGACCGGGCCGGGCGTCTCGCCGGAGGGCACTTCTGCACCGCCTCGGTCGTGCACAGCCCGCGCCGCGACCTCCTCGTCACCGCCGCGCACTGCCTCGGCGGCGACGGCGCCGGCCTGCTGTTCGTGCCGGGCTACCGGGACGGCCGGGCGCCGTACGGGGTGTGGCGGGTGCGCCGGACGTTCGTGTCCGGGGGCTGGTCCGGCGGGCGGGACGGCGACAGCGACGACAGCGAGGACAGCGACCTCGCCTTCGCCGTCGTGGACGCCTACCGGGGTGTCCCGGCCGGCGCGCGGATCGAGGACGTGGTGGGCGCGAACTCCTTCGTGACCGGGGCGGCCACCGGCGCCGCCGCCGTGACCGTCACCGGGTATCCCGACGCCCGCGAGGTGCCCGTGGGCTGCGTCCAGCGCCCGGTGCCGTACAGCGCCACGCAACAGCGCGTGGACTGCCCCGACTTCACCGGCGGCACCAGCGGCAGCCCGTGGGTCGACGGCCGCGGCCGCGTGCTCGGCGTGCTCGGCGGGCACGAGCGGGGCGGGTCGAGCGCGGACGTCTCCTACAGCGTGGTGCTGGGAGCCGCGGCGGCCGCGCTGTACGCGGAGGCGGCGACCCCCGGACAGCCCAAGAAGTAGCCCGCCTCGCCCTCCACCCCGGTGATGAGGCGTCATCCGTACGCCGTTGCCTGTGAAATGGCGCCACTTCGGGCAGAAACAGCCTTGAAGCGGGCCGACATGGGGGAGGGTTGTGCCGTGCGGAAAGTATGGGTGGTCGGTGGGGCGGCCGTCGGGCTCGGGCTGAGCTTCGTGATGCTGCTGGTGGTCGGGGTGTACATCGTCGCCGGGAACCTGGTCAACGGCGTCGGCTCGGGCAGCCGGGGGCTGGCCAAGGGCGCGGTGCCGGCCGCCTACTCCGCGCTGGTGCAGCGGTGGGGCAACCTCTGTCCCGCGCTCAGCCCCGCCCTGCTCGCCGCCCAGCTGTACCAGGAGAGCGGCTGGAACCCGACCGCCGTCAGCCCGGCCGACGCGCGCGGCATCGCCCAGTTCATCCCGAGCACCTGGGCGACCCACGGGATCGACGGCAACGGTGACGGCAAGCGTGACATCTGGGACCCGAATGACGCGATTCCATCGGCCGCGTCGTACGACTGCGAACTCGCCAAGTACGTCAAGGACGTGCCCGGCGACACCTCCGACAACATGCTCGCCGCCTACAACGCGGGCGCGTACCGGGTCATAAGGACCGGTGGGGTTCCGGCCATCAGCGAGACGCAGAACTACGTCCGCACGATCCGCAGCCTGGAGCAGAGCTTCGCCGCGCCGGTCACCCGGGTCGACCCCACCCGGCAGGCCGCCGGGGCCATCGCCTTCGCCCAGAAGAAGCTCGGGACGCCGTATCTGTGGGGCGGCAACGGCACCCCTGACCAGGGCGGACGGTTCGACTGCTCGGGGCTGACCAAGGCGGCGTACGAGAGCGTGGGGATCACGCTGCCGCGAGTGGCGAACGATCAGTACAACGCCGGTCCGCACCCCGCGCGGGGCGAACTGCTGCCGGGCGATCTGGTGTTCTTCTCGGACAACCTCACCGACTCCCGCGCCATCCGGCACGTGGGCATCTACGTGGGCGGCGGATACATGATCGACGCGCCGCGCACGGGTGCGGTGATCCGGTTCGACCCGGTCGACACCCCGGACTACTTCGGGGCCACCCGGGTCACCGAAGATGGCGCGAAAGCGCTACCCACGAAGGTCTGAACGCTCCGTGAACCCACCCCCTGAGCTGCGGCGATGAGTCTCTCTTCGGTAACGTCTGCGTGATCATTCGGTGGAGTGTGGAACGTAGAGGGCGGGGCCGTGCGTTCCTGTTGACGTAGCCGAGCGGACCGTCAGTGCGCCAGTGCAGCGGAAGCGGATCTACAGACCACGGGGGTGGACAGGAGCGGCGCACACGAGGTGCGTCCGGGAAGACGACGAAGGGGCCGCAGCACCATGGCTGTACTCGCCGAGACCGGATCGAACCCCGACGTCGACCTGCTCTACGACATCAACGGCCTCGCCAAGGACGCACCGCACGGGTTCGACCGGGCGATGGAGTTCGTCGGGGAGTACGGGCTGCTGGTCGCGATGGTGCTGCTGGTGCTGGGGTGCTGGTGGTCCGTGCGGCGGGGCGCCGCCGAGGACGCCGCGTCCTCGGTCGCCGCCCTGGTGTGGGCGCCCCTCGCGGCGGGCATCGCGGTGCTGGTGAACGTGCCGATCCGGGGGTTCGTCGAGCGGCCCCGGCCGTTCGTCGACCACCAGGGGCTCGACGTCCTCGTCTCCGGCAAGAACGACTTCTCCTTCGTGAGCGACCACGCGACGATCACCATGGCGCTCGGTGTCGGGCTGTTCGTCGCCAACCGGCGCTTCGGCATCGCGGGCATCGGGCTGGCGCTGCTGGAGGGGTTCTGCCGGGTGTACATGGGGGTGCACTACCCGACCGACGTGGTCGGCGGCTTCGCGCTCGGCACGGCGGTGGCGCTGCTGCTGTCCCCGCCGGCCATGGCGCTGCTCACCCCGCTGATGAAGGCCGTGGAGCGCTCCGACCGGGCCGGGTGGCTGGTGCGTGCCCGGTCGTCCGAGCGGGGCCGGGGCGACTCGCTCGTGCCGGGCACCCGGCAGCCGCTGGAGTCGGAGGAACGCGACCTGGCGGCCTGACCCGCCCCGCCCGGACCGCTCCCGCGCCTCCAGCCCGTCCCGGCCGACCGCTCCCGCCGGTCCCTACACCGCCTGCGGGTAGGAGAAGAACCGGTCCGGGTCGTACTGCTTCTTCACCTTGCCCAGACGCGTCGCCGCGTCCCCGTAGTACGCCTTGCGCCAGCCGGTCAGGGTCGGGTCGGTGTAGTTCTGGTAGGCCGCGCCGGAGGCGTACGGCTTCATGGCGGCGTGGGCCGAGGTCAGCCACGACTGGGCGGTGCCGCCGGAGGCGCCCGCGCCCCAGGAGGCGATGTACTGGGCCAGCATCCGGGAGCGGCGGTGCACGAAGGCGGTGGCCGTGGGGGAGACGCGGTTGACGGCGCCGCCGAGGGCGGTGAACGCGATGCTGCCCGCGCCGCCGCGGACCGAGCCGAGCTGCTTCAGCAGGGTCTGGACGCCGGCCGCGCTGAGGGACGTGTCGAAGAAGTCGGAGCGTGCCGCGTAGGTCTCGCGGCCCAGGCGGCCCTGCGGGGAGCGGCCGGGCGTGGAGCCGGGCAGGTGGCACTGGGCGTCGGTGGAGAAGGAGGAGCAGCCGGCGTAGATCTCCATCGCCTCCTCGTAGCCCCGGCGCTTGAGCGAGACCGTCCTGGCGTTCGCGCCGGCCTTGTGCGCCAGGCGGTCGACCGCGTTCTGCAGTTCGCCGTAGGTGCCCAGGGAGAAGCAGGCCACGGAGACGGTCGGGGTGCCGCCGGGCGTGTTCGCCAGGTGCAGGGAGGACCAGATCTCGTCGGGCTGGGTGGGGCCCCACTCCTGCCAGGCCTTGAACACCGCGGCGGCCTTGGACCACGACCAGGTCAGGTAGGCGGTGACGGCCTGCGGGGCGGGGTGGGTGGCGAACTCCAGCTCGGTGACGACGCCGAAGTTGCCGTTGCCGGCTCCGCGCAGCGCCCAGAACAGGTCCGGGTGGCTGGTGGCGTCGGCGGTGAGCTGTGTGCCGTCGGCGGTGATCAGGGTGGCCCGGGTCAGGCTGTCGCAGGTCAGGCCGTAGGCCCGGGAGGCGACGCCGTGGCCGCCGCCGAGGACCAGGCCGGAGACGCCGACCGTGGGGCAGGAGCCGGCCGGTATGGTCACGCCCTTGGCGGCGAGGCCGCGGTAGACGTCGATCAGTTTGGCGCCGGCGCCGACGACGGCCCGGCCGCCGCTCGCCCGGACGCTCTTGAGGCGGGAGACGTCCACGATCAGCCGGCCGTTTCCGGAGGACCAGCCGGCGTAGGAGTGGCCGCCGTTGCGTATCGCCACCCGTACGCCGTGGGCGCGGGCGTAGGCCAGGGAGGTGCGGATGTCGTCGGGGTGGGCGACGTAGGCGACGGCGGCGGGCTTCAGGCCGTCGAAGCGGGTGTTGTAGAGCTGGTGGGCGGTCTTCCAGGCGGTGTCGCCGGGGCGGAGCAGGGTGCCGTCGAGGTCGCGGGCGAGCGCGGCCCAGTTCGGGGCCGCCGTGGCGGCCGTGAGCCGCGTGCCCGAGGACGCGGACGCGGACGCGAGCGTGGTCCGGGTCGTGCCCGCCGTGGTGGCGGGGGAACCGGTGGCCTTTCCGCCGCCGCCCGGGCCGCACGCGGTGAGCGCGCCGGCCGCCAGCGCGGCCGCGCCGCCCGAGATGAAGGTGCGCCGTTCCATGTCCGTGCCTTTCGTCGGCTCCTGTCGAACGAGACGACGCCATGCGCGCAGGGGTTCCAGGAAAGGGCGGGCGAACGTCACGGACGCGTCTGCCCGGCCCTCCCGTCGGTATCTCCGTGTGCTCTCCCCGTGAGCATTCCGTGACCTCACCGGGCCGACGGCAGGGGTTCACCCCTCGTTCACTTATGGCCATCGGCCACTTCACCTGTTCTGCCTAATTTCGGCCTTACCCGGTGCGGAGTGCGGCCATGAATGCGCTCACGCATCACGATGTCGCACGCCGCCGACGGTGGCGGCTCCTGGAAGGAACTCCCGAACGTGAAGCTTCAGCGCAAGAACCGGCTGCGCGCCCTTTCCCTCGGTGCTCTCGCCGTCTCCGGCGCCCTGGCCCTGACGGCGTGCGGCTCCGACGACACGGGCGACAAGGCCTCGGGTGGCTCCTCGTCCACGGCGAAGGCCAGCTCCATCAAGTGCGACGACGCCAAGGGGCAGCTCCTGGCGGACGGCTCCTCGGCGCAGAAGAACGCGATCGACGCCTGGGTGAAGTCCTTCTCGCAGGCCTGTGGCGTGCAGATCAACTACAAGGGCGGCGGCTCCGGCGCCGGCGTCACCGCGTTCACGCAGGGTCAGGTCGCCTTCGCGGGCTCCGACTCCGCGCTGAAGCCGGAAGAGGTCGCCGCCTCCAAGAAGGTCTGCTCCGGCGGCCAGGGCATCGACCTGCCGATGGTCGGCGGTCCGATCGCCGTCGGCTACAACGTCCCGGGTGTCGACAACATCGTCCTGGACGCGTCGACCCTGGCGAAGATCTTCGACAGCAAGATCACCAACTGGAACGACGCGGCGATCAAGAAGCTGAACCCCGGCGCGAAGCTTCCCGACCTCAAGATCCAGGCGTTCCACCGCTCGGACGAGTCCGGCACCACGGACAACTTCACCAAGTACCTGATCGCCACCGCCCCGAGCGACTGGAAGTACTCCGGCGGCAAGGCCTGGCAGGCCAAGGGCGGCCAGTCCGCCCCGCAGTCCGCGGGCGTGGCCCAGCAGGTGAAGCAGACCGCGGGCGCCATCGGTTACTTCGAGCTGTCCTACGTCTCCGACGGCGTCAAGGCCGTCTCCATCGACACCGGTGCCGCCAAGCCGGTCGCGCCCAGCACCGACAGCGCCACGGCCGACATCGCGGCCGCCAAGGTCGTCGGCACCGGCAAGGACCTGTCGCTCCAGCTGGACTACAAGACCAAGGCCGACGGCGCCTACCCGATCACCCTGGTCACCTACGAGATCGTCTGTGACAAGGGCAACAAGGCGGACACCCTGCCCGCCACCAAGGCGTTCCTGCGCTACATCGCCAGCGAGGACGGCCAGGGCGTCCTGTCGGGGATCGACTACGCCCCCGTCCCCGCCGAGATCATCGCCAAGGTCCGCACCACCATCGAGGGCCTGAGCTGACCTGATCCGAGTGTGCGGCCCGGTCCCGTCCGGGGCCGGGCCGCACCGTCCGGTGCACCGCCGCCCGGAGCCGCGCCCGTCCGCAGCGGGAGGGCTCCACCGAGCCGCCCACCCGGCGGCTCCGCAGACCGGAGAACCCGATGGACATGACGACGCAGACGACAGACGCACCCCCACCGACATCCCGGCCCGCCGAGGCCGAGCACAGGCGCGAGGCCCGCGGCGCGACCCGCCCCGGCGACCGCATCTTCCTGGGCCTCTCCCGCGGCTCGGGCATCCTGCTGCTGGTGGTCATGGCCGCGATAGCGGTCTTCCTCGCCTACCGCGCCTCGCTCGCGATAGGCCGGGACCACGGCAACTTCCTCACCACCTTCGAGTGGAACACCAACCTCACCCCGCCGGTCTTCGGCATCGCGGTGCTGGCCTTCGGCACGGTGGTCTCCTCGGTGATCGCCATGGTCGTCGCGGTCCCGATCGCCGTCGCCATCGCGCTGTTCCTCACCCACTACGCCCCGCGCCGGCTGAGCGGTCCCATCGCCTGGGTGATCGACCTGCTCGCCGCCGTGCCGTCCATCGTGTACGGCCTGTGGGGCGCCTTGGTCCTCGTACCGCACATGACGGGCCTGTACGGCTGGCTGGACCGCTACCTCGGCTGGACCGGCGTCTTCTCCTGGGACGGCGGCGCGCCCCGCGCCATGCTGACCGTCGGCATCCTGCTCGCGGTGATGATCCTGCCCGTGATCACCAACGTCAGCCGTGAGGTCTTCCGGCAGGTGCCGCAGATGCACGAGGAGGCCGCGCTGGCCCTCGGCGCCACCCGCTGGGAGGTCGTCCGCATGGCGGTGCTGCCCTTCGGCCGCTCCGGCGTGATCTCCGCCTCGATGCTGGGCCTGGGCCGCGCCCTCGGCGAGACCATGGCCGTGGCCACCGTGCTCTCCCCGACCTTCGACATCCAGGCCAGCCTGCTCGACCCGGGCGGCGGCACCTTCGCCCAGAACATCGCCAGCAAGTTCGGGGAGGCCACCGAGCAGGGCCGGGACGCGCTGATCGCCTCCGGTCTGGTGCTCTTCGTCATCACCCTGCTGGTCAACGGAGCGGCCCGAGCGATCATCGCCCGCCGCAAGGAGTACTCGGGAGCCAACGCATGAGCACCGCAGTCCTCCCCGAGAAGCGGCCCAGCACGCTGCGCGGGGCGACCCTGCCGGCCTGGGCCCCGTGGGCGCTCGCCGGCGGCTCCCTGGTCGTCGCGGCCGGCATCGGGCTGGTCGCCGGCCTGGGCAACAAGGTGCAGTGGGGCCTGATCGCCGCGATCCTGTTCGTGCTCGGCACCTACGCCGTCGCCGCCCGCGTCGAGGGCCGCCGCCAGGCCAAGGACCGCGTCGCCACCTCCCTGGTCTGGGTCGCCTTCCTGCTCGCCGTGATCCCACTGGTGTCCCTGCTGTGGACGACCGTCTCGCGCGGCGTGAAGGTCCTCGACGTCTACTTCCTCACCCACTCCATGGGCGTCGTCGCCGACTCCGAGCCGGGCGGCGGCATCTACGCCGCCATCGTCGGCAGCGTGGAGCAGGTCGGCCTCGCGACCCTGATCGGCGCCCCGGTCGGCATCCTCACCGCGATCTACCTGGTGGAGTACGGGCGCGGCAACCTCTCCCGGGCGGTCACCTTCTTCGTCGACGTGATGACCGGCATCCCGTCGATCGTCGCGGGCCTGTTCATCCTCAGCCTGATGCTGATCTTCAAGATGGAGCCGTTCGGCTTCGCCGGTTCGCTGGCGCTGGCCATCCTGATGATGCCGGTCGTGGTGCGCTCCACCGAGGAGATGCTCAAGCTCGTCCCGAACGAGCTGCGGGAGGCCTCGCTGGCGCTGGGCGTGCCGAAGTGGCGGACCATCCTGAAGGTGGTCCTGCCGACCTCCATCGGCGGCATCACCACCGGCGTCATGCTGGCCGTCGCCCGGATCGCGGGCGAGACCGCCCCGGTGCTGCTGCTGGTGTTCGGCAACCCCTTCATCAACAACAACCCCTTCGAAGGGGCGCAGGCGTCGCTGCCGCTGTACATCTACCAGCAGTACTCGCAGAGCGCGGGCGCCAACGCGGCCTACGACCGGGCCTGGGCCGCCTCGCTGACGCTGATCGCCTTCGTGATGATCCTCAACCTGGTGGCCCGTTCCATCGCCCGCTGGAAGGCCCCCAAGGCCGGTCGCTGAGCGGCACCTCGCGGCCGCCGCCGCCCGAGCGGCCCACCGGCGACCGACCACCACGTATCGGAAGTGAAGCAGACATCATGGCCAAGCGAATCGACGTAAGCGGGCTGACCGCCTACTACGGGTCCCACAAGGCGATAGAAGACATCTCGATGACGGTCGAGCCGCGCTCGGTGACGGCGTTCATCGGCCCCTCCGGCTGCGGCAAGTCGACGTTCCTGCGCACGCTGAACCGCATGCACGAGGTCACGACCGGCGGCCGCGTCGAGGGCAAGGTCCTGCTGGACGACGAGGACCTGTACGGCGCCGGCATCGACCCGGTGTCGGTGCGGCGCGAGGTGGGCATGGTCTTCCAGCGCCCCAACCCCTTCCCGACCATGTCGATCTTCGACAACGTGGCGGCGGGCCTGCGCCTGAACGGCAACTACAAGAAGTCCGAGCTGGGCGACATCGTGGAGAAGTCGCTGCGGGGCGCCAACCTCTGGAACGAGGTCAAGGACCGGCTGAACAAGCCCGGCTCGGGGCTGTCCGGCGGCCAGCAGCAGCGGCTGTGCATCGCCCGCGCCATCGCGGTCGAGCCCAACGTACTGCTCATGGACGAGCCCTGCTCGGCGCTCGACCCGATCTCCACGCTCGCCATCGAGGACCTGATCGGGGAGCTGAAGGAGCGCTTCACGATCGTCATCGTGACGCACAACATGCAGCAGGCGGCCCGCGTCTCGGACCGTACGGCGTTCTTCAACCTCTCGGCGGTCGGCCGGCCCGGCAGGCTGATCGAGATCGACGACACGGAGCGGATCTTCTCCAACCCGTCGGTCCAGGCCACGGAGGACTACATCTCCGGCCGCTTCGGTTAGATCCCGCCCGCCCCCCTTGACCCCTCGCGGTGCTGCATGGCGGTGCCACCGCGAGGACGCGAAGGGCCCGCCCCTGATCCCCAGGGGCGGGCCCATCGCGTTTCACCGGGCGGGAGCCGGCTCAGCGGCTCACAGGATCGTCAGCTTGAGCAGGCCGAAGGCCAGGGCGGCGACCAGGGCCGCGGCCGGCATGGTGATGAACCAGCCCAGGACGATGTTCTTGGCCACGCCCCAGCGCACCGCGTTCACCCGCTTCGTGGCGCCGACGCCCATGATGGCCGACGTGATCACGTGGGTGGTGGAGATGGGCGCCTTGAACAGGAACGCCGTGGTGAACATGATCGAGGCGCCGGTCGTCTCCGCCGCGAAGCCCTGCGGCGGGTCCAGCTCGATGATCTTGCGGCCCAGGGTGCGCATGATCCGCCAGCCACCGGCGTAGGTGCCCAGCGACAGCATCATCGCGCAGACGATCTTCACCCAGACCGGGATCGGGTCGCCGAAGGTCTCGTGGCCGGAGATGACCAGGGCCAGCACCACCACACCCATGGTCTTCTGGGCGTCCTGGAGGCCGTGACCGAGGGCCATGGCGGCCGCGGAGACGGTCTGCGCTATGCGGAAGCCCCGCTTGGCCTTGTGCGGGTTCGACCGGCGGAACAGCCACATGATCGCCGTCATCATCAGGTAGCCGACGATGATGCCGACGACCGGCGACAGGAACATCGGGATGACGACCTTGTCGAGCACGCCGTTCCACAGCACGTCCGTGCCGCCCGCCAGCGCCGCGCCCACCATGCCGCCGAACAGCGCGTGGGAGGACGAGGAGGGCAGGCCGAAGTACCAGGTGACCAGGTTCCAGACGATCGCGCCGACCAGCGCCGCGAAGAGGATGGCCATGCCGGTCGAGCCGCTCGGGGTCTCGATGAGCCCCTCGCTGACCGTCTTGGCCACCCCGGAGCCCAGGAAGGCACCCGCCAGGTTCATGACCGCGGCCATGGCCAGCGCCGCCCGCGGGGTCAGCGCCCGCGTCGACACCGAGGTGGCGATCGCGTTGGCGGAGTCGTGAAAACCGTTGGTGTACGTGAAGAAGAGCGCGACCGCGACGGTCGCGATCAGGGCGAAGGTGTCCATCGACGCCTCAGGACTCCTTGACGGCGATGGTCTCCACCGTGTTCGCCACGTGCTCGAACGCGTCCGCCGCCTCTTCCAGCACGTCCACGATCTGCTTCAGCTTCAGCACCTCGATGGCCTCGAACTTGCCGTTGAAGAGCGTGGCGAGCAGCTTGCGGTGGATCTGGTCGGCCTGGTTCTCCAGCCGGTTGACCTCGATCCAGTACTCGGTGAGGTTGTCCATCGTGCGCAGGTTCGGCATGGCCTCGGCGGTCAGCTCGGCGGCCCGCGCCAGCACCTCGATCTGCTGCTCGACGCCCTTGGGCAGCTCCTCCACGTTGTAGAGGACGACCAGGTCGACGGCCTCTTCCATGAAGTCCATGATGTCGTCGAGCGACGAGGCGAGGTTGTAGATGTCCTCGCGGTCGAACGGAGTGATGAACGAGGAGTTCAACTGGTGGAAGATCGCGTGCGTGGCGTCGTCACCCGCGTGTTCGGCGGCCCGCATACGCTCTGCGATCTCGGCCCGGGCGGAGGAGTCCGCTCCGAGCAGTTCCATGAGGAGTTTCGAGCCCGTGACGATGTTGTCCGCGGACGCGGCGAACATGTCGTAGAAGCTCGTCTCCCTGGGGGTCAGACGAAAGCGCACGTGGGGTCCTCGGGGTGCTTCGGTTTCGGTCAGGCTGATGCTAGGCGCATCATCCGGCCACGGCTAATGGGCCGTCCCCCAGTGTCGCCCATCGGTCAAGATGATCAGCACGGGGGCGTACCAACGACCGCCTACCCCGCGAAGTTCGTTACCATATACCCACCAGGGGTATGCGTTCGCTGCCCGTCCCTTCCCGGAGGCCCGCGATGACGACCACCGAGGCCGGCGCCACGCACGGCTACCACAAGCAGAAGGACGAGCACCTCAAGCGGCTGCGCCGGATCGAGGGCCAGATCAGGGGCCTTCAGCGGATGGTCGAGGAGGACACGTACTGCATCGACATACTCACGCAGGTCTCCGCCTCGACCAAGGCGCTGCAGTCCTTCGCCCTCCAGCTGCTGGAGGAGCACCTGCGGCACTGCGTCGCCGACGCGGCCCTCCAGGGCGGCGACGAGATCGACGCGAAGGTCGACGAGGCCACGAAGGCGATCGGCCGGCTCCTGCGCACCTGAGCAGGGGGCGCACCCGGGCGGAACGGCCGCGCACCTGGCGAATGGCCGGTCTCAGCCGGTGCGGCGTCCGCGCGGGTCGCGTTCCTCGGCCACGCGCAGCACCTCGTCGATGCTCTCCATGCTGAGCCGGTCCTCGGCCGCCGAGGCCGCGATGATCAGCTCTCCGCACAGTTCGATCTCGGCGAGCGCCACGTGGTCCTGAACTGCCGTACCGCCGACCGGAGCCACGTGCGTCACCTCGTCTCTGCCGTCACCGGCTTCCTAGAGTAGGTAGCGCCCCACATACCGCGCATGGCACGGACGGGCTAGTTCCCGCATGGGTTACCGGCTAGTTCTCCGGCTGGTTCTCGGCGATGCGCCCGGCGTAGATGTCCCGCGCACGCGGCAGGCGGACGTCGGCGGGGGTGCCGAAGCCGTAGAGCAGGGTGGTGGAGGCGACCGCGACGGCGGCTTTTCGGCGGCCGTTGACGAAGCTGAAGCGCTGGCGCAGCTTGCGCACACGGCCCTGGTCGTCGAGGTAGGCGTCGAACGGCACCCGGGCCGTGGCGAACCCTTTCGCCGCCGCGGCCAGCGACTCCCGGTCGCCCGGTGCGGCCGAGCGGGCGGCCGCGGCCAGGTCGGCCGTGCCCCGGTAGTGCCGTACCGGGGTGCCGCCGACCTCGGTGCGGCCCAGGTAGGCCGCGTCGCGCGTCCCGCGCAGCAGCTCGGCGGCCGCGTACGGGTCGGTCGCGCCGCCGGTCACCAGGTTGCCGTCGGAGAGGGTCGCCGTCTCCACCCGGACCCACTTGTCGGCGGGCACCCCGGCGCCCCGGTTCTTCATGTACAAAGCGCCGGGGGCGAGCAGTTCGGTGATCGGGCGGTGCTCGGCCGTGCCCGCGGGGTCCTCGGGCAGCAGGACCGTGAGGTGTCCGAGGCGGCGCCGGAAGTCGTAGACGCCCCTGCCGCGGATGGTGATGCGGGTGCCGCCGGTGGCCATCTCCATGGAGGTGGTGGCCTTGGACGTGCCCGCGCCGCGCAGGGTGTCGGCGGCGCCGCGCAGGGCGGCCACCGGGTCGCCGGCGCCGCGCGCGTCCTCGGCGGCGGCTCCGCTGCCCGCGCAGCCCGTGGCGCCGAGCCCGAGGCCGACCGCGATCACCGTCATCCCCGCGACGACGGCCGTCCCGCCCGCGCGTGTGTGCTGCCGCCGCTCCATCGCCTGCCTACCCCCAGCCGGTACGTCCGTCACGGGCACCCGTCGTGGTGTCAACGACGGTCGGGGGTGCGCCGTCACGCGCCGGTGCGGCCGTCTCGGAGCCCGGGCGGCCGGATGCGGGCTTCGCCCCCGGGCTGGGTACCGTTCCGGGTGTGGCGCAGCAGGACGGTACGGACCGGGTCCGGCAGGGGCGGGAACACGTGACGACGACGAGCGAGCAGGGCCGCTTCTGCGTGGCCCGCTGTGTCTGCGGCTGGCGGGGTCCGGCCCGCCGGGCCCGCAGCCAGGCCCGCACGGACGCGGAGGGGCACGCGGCGGACGGGTAGGCCGCGGCGGACCGGCGGGGGCGGCGGGCCCCCTCAGCCGGCCGGTGCCGGGCCGGGCGGTGTCCGGTCCTCGTCCGGCGGCGGGGCGGGCAGCCGGAGCAGGGCGTCGACCAGGTCCCGGTCCTGCGGCCGGGTCAGCCGGTCGCGCGCGGCCTCCGGGGACAGCCACAGGACGCGGTCGACCTCGTCGTTGGGCACGAAGCCGCCCGCGACGGCCTCGCCCGCCCAGTAGCGCACCCGCTTGGGGCGGCCGTCGGCCTCGTACCGCGCGGTGGGCAGCGCGCCGCCGGGCGCGGCCGTGTACCCGGTCTCCTCCGCCACCTCGCGCAGCGCCCCGGCCAGGGCGTCCTCGCCCCGTTGGAGCTTGCCCTTCGGGTGGGACCAGTCGTCGTACCTGGGTCGGTGGACCAGGCAGATCTCCAGCCGGCCGTCGGCCGGTGAGTGGCGCCACAGCACGCAGCCCGCGGCCTCGACGGGAGTGCCGTCCTTGTCCGTCACGGTGGTCCACCGCCTCCTCGGTAGGGGTCAGGACGCGCTGACCGTCTCCTTCTGCCACGCCTGCTGGAAGGCGAACCTGGCCGCCTCGACCTCGTGCCGCTGGTCGGCGTGGAGCACGCCGAGGGCGTAGGCGGTCGCGGGGGCGATGCGCGGGGTGCGGGCCGCCTGGGCCGCCGCCGTGGCCGCCTCCGAGGCGTCCCGGTGCCGGTCCAGGGCCTGCCCGGCCGCGCGCAGGCGGACGTCCACCGGGACGCCGGCCGGGTGCAGGGCCTCGCGGGCGTAGCGGTGCAGGCGCAGCAGCAGCCGGACCTGGTGCCAGGGGCCGTCCTGGGGGTGCGGGGCGGGGTCCGGGGACAGGCCGTGGACCAGGGCCTCCGCGTTGTACGGGTGTCCGGCGGTGAGCAGCGGCAGGGCGGTGACGGCGGCGGTGAGCCGGTCCTCGGCCGCGGTGGCCAGGGAGTGCGGGTCGGCGCCGGCGGCCGGGGCGAGCGGGACCTCGCTGGCGAGTAACGCGATCTTGTCGGCGACCGCGTGGAAGCGGCTGGAGCCGAGGGCCTGGAGGGCGGTGGAGTGGGCCCGGGTCCGGGCCAGGGTGAGCTGGCGCTCCAGCAGGGCGCCCGCCTTCACCGCGCCGACGGTGAGGGTGCCGCGCTCCGCACCGGCCGCCGGGCGGGTCCGCGCCCCCGCGCCCCCGCCCGAGCCGCCCCCGGCGGGCCCGGTACCGGGCGCCGGGTCGGCCGCCTGGACCGGGAAGGCCGTCGAGCCGGACAGCCGGTGCAGGGCCACCAGCAGGCGCTCCAGCCGGGACTCGTAGGCGTGTTCCAGGCCGAGGGTGCCGGACAACCAGGCCAGTTCGGGGCGGATCTGCTCGGACCAGTCGGCGTCCAGCAGCGGCCGGAAGGTGTGCAGGCTGCCGCTGATGCGGCGGGCCGAGCGGCGCAGGGCGCGCGCCGCGTCGGCCGACTCCCGGGTGCCGCCGGCCTCCCCCGCGCGGACCTCTCCGGCGCGCGCCCTGGCCCGGGCGGGGCCGCCGCCGTCGCCGCCGGTCTCCCGGTGCAGCCGCAGGGCGCGCAGGAACTCCGTGGCCTGGGCGCGCAGGTACCCGGCGAGGGACTCCCCGCTCACCACCGCCCCGGCCGCCGGGTCCGTCGGGTCAAGGTGTCGCTGTGCCACGCCGGCGCCTCCGGGCGTCTATGAGCATCTCCTGGACATTGCGCAGGGGCTGTCCGTCCGCGTCGGTCGCGTGCCTGGTCCACTCGCCGTCGGGGCCCAGGTGCCAGGACGCGGTGGAGTCGGACATGCCGGTCTCCAGCAGCCGGATCAGGCTGGCCCGGTGTGCCGGGTCGGTGACCCGGACCAGGGCCTCGATGCGGCGGTCGAGGTTGCGGTGCATCATGTCGGCGCTGCCGAACCACACCTCGGGCTCGCCGCCGTTGCCGAAGGCGAACAGCCGGGAGTGTTCGAGGAAGCGGCCGAGGATGGAGCGGACGCGGATGTGCTCCGACAGCCCCGGTACCCCGGGCCGCAGCGCGCAGATGCCGCGCACCCACACGTCCACCGGCACGCCGGCCTGGGCGGCGCGGTAGAGGGCGTCGATGACCGCCTCGTCGACCATGGAGTTGACCTTGATGCGGATGAACGCCGGCCGGCCCGCGCGGTGGTGCTGGGCTTCCTTGTCGATGCGGGCGACGAGACCGTCCCGCAGCATCTTGGGGGCGACCAGCAGCCGGCGGTAGGTCTCCCGGCGGGAGTAGCCGGAGAGCCGGTTGAACAGGTCCGACAGGTCGGCGCCGACCTGGGGGTCGGCGGTGAGCAGCCCGAGGTCCTCGTAGAGGCGGGCGGTCTTGGGGTGGTAGTTGCCGGTGCCGACGTGGCTGTAGCGGCGCAGCGTCTCGCCCTCCTGGCGGACCACCAGGGACAGCTTGCAGTGGGTCTTGAGGCCGACGAGGCCGTACACCACGTGGCAGCCGGCCTCCTCCAGCTTGCGGGCCCACTTGATGTTGGCGTGCTCGTCGAAGCGGGCCTTGATCTCGACCAGGACGAGCACCTGCTTGCCGGACTCGGCGGCGTCGATGAGGGCGTCGACTATCGGGGAGTCGCCGGAGGTGCGGTACAGAGTCTGCTTGATCGCCAGGACGTCCGGGTCGGCGGCGGCCTGCTCCAGGAAGGCCTGCACGGAGGTGGAGAAGCTGTCGTAGGGGTGGTGCAGCAGCACGTCGCGGCTGCGCAGCGCGGCGAAGATGTCCGGCGCCGAGGCGGACTCCACCTCGGCGAGGTCGCGGTGGGTGCCCGCGATGAACTTGGGGTACTTCAGCTCCGGCCGGTCGAGGCTGTGGATGCGGAAGAGGCCGGTGAGGTCCAGGGGGCCCGGCAGCGGGTACACCTCGGCCTCGCTGATCTTCAGCTCGCGCACCAGCAGGTCCAGCACCTCGCGGTCGATGGACTCCTCGACCTCCAGCCGCACCGGGGGCCCGAAGCGGCGCCGCATGAGTTCCTTCTCCAGCGCCTGGAGCAGGTTCTCGGTGTCGTCCTCCTCGACCTCGAGGTCCTCGTTGCGGGTGAGCCGGAAGGCGTGGCTCTCCAGCACCTCCATGCCCGGGAACAGCTCCTCCAGGTGCGCGGCGATGACGTCCTCGAGGGGGACGTACCGGCCCGGGGTGGCCTCCAGGAACCGCGACAGCAGCGGCGGCACCTTCACGCGGGCGAAGTGCCGGTGGCCGCTGACGGGGTTGCGCACGATCACGGCCAGGTTCAGGGAGAGGCCGGAGATGTACGGGAAGGGGTGGGCGGGGTCGACGGCCAGGGGCGTGAGGACCGGGAAGATCTGGTGCCGGAACAGCGTGAAGAGGCGGGCCTGCTCCTTCTCGGTCAGCTCGTTCCAGCGGACCAGGTGGATGCCCTCCTCCGCCAGCGCGGGGGCGACGTCCTCGTGGTAGCAGGCGGCGTGCCGGGCCATCAGCTCGCGGGAGCGGGCCCAGATCATCTCCAGCACCTCGCGCGGCTGGAGGCCGGAGGCGGAGCGGGTGGCGACGCCGGTGGCGATACGGCGCTTCAGGCCGGCGACCCGGACCATGAAGAACTCGTCCAGGTTGCTGGCGAAGATCGCCAGGAAGTTGGCGCGTTCGAGCAGCGGGGTGTCCGGGTCCTCGGCCAGCTCCAGGACCCGTTCGTTGAACGCGAGCCAGCTGCGCTCCCGGTCGAGGAACCGGCCCTGCGGGAGCTGGACCCCGTCGGCCCGCGACTCGTCGTAGGCGTCGAGGTCGGAGTCGATGTCGGGTTCCAGGTCGGACACCACGGCCGCCACGGTGTGCGGGCGGTGCGCGGCGATGGAGCCCACGGAGGGCTGCGCGTGCTGGACCTTGGCCTGGGCGTCTGGCTGGCTCATGACCCCATTGTTCCGCGCCACCGGCCCGGCGGGCGCGTCGGAACGTGCGGGTGGCAGCGACAGGGTCCCGTTCCCCGGGCGCCCCGTGGGGGGTGGCGAAGGCTGTGGCGCGGCGGGCTTCATTGGCCGAGCGTCGCAAGCCCGGCTGAATCAGCGGTTACGGCGACATGACGTGCGAGACAGCGGGGAGTGGATCCCGGACGTTCCGGGACCGGCCGCGCGGGCGGGCGGGGGCCCGGGAGCAGGGCGAAAGCGGCGATCCGTACGTCGCCGCCCCGTACGTCGGCCCCGTACGCCGGCGCCCGCGCCCCCGGCGGGAACCGGTCGGTGGAGGTCCCGTACGCCCCTCCCCCCGTGGAAGAGGCGTACGGGACCCCGCCCCCGCCATAGACGGGGAAACGGCCGTCCGCGTTCCGTGTCCCGGCCGCCCGCCGTGCGGGCCGTGCGGGCCGGGCGGGGCAGGTCAGGTCTCGGTGCGGTACATCAGGTCCGTCTCGTGGACGGTGAAGCCCAGCCGCTCGTACACCGAGACCGCCGCGGTGTTGTCGGCGTCGACGTAGAGCATCGCGGTCGGCAGGCCCTGTCCGGCCAGGTGGCGCAGGCCGATCGTGGTCAGGGCCCTGCCGAGGCCGCCGCCCTGCTCGCCGGGCCGGACGCCGACGACGTACACCTCGCCGAGCCGCTCGGCCGCGTGCACCTTGGTCCAGTGGAAGCCGATCAGCTCGCCCGCGCGCTCGGCGAGGAAGAAGCCGGCCGGGTCGAACCACGGCTCGCCCCTGCGGTCGTCGAGGTCGCGCTGGGTCAGCGAGCCCTGCTCGGGGTGGTGGGCGAAGGCGGCGGCGTTGACGGCGAGCCAGGCCGCGTCGTCCTTGCCGGGTACGAACGTCCGCACGGTGACGCCCTCGGGCAGCTCGGGCTCGGGCAGCTCCAGGCCTGCCAACGGCCGCCGCATCTGGCGCAGTTCGCGGAACAGGGTCAGCCCGAGCACCTGGGCGAGGTGCCGGGCGGCGGGATGCCCGCCGTGCGCCCACACCCGCAGCCGCTTGCCGGAGGCGGCCAGCAGCGCCGCGCCCAGGGCCCGCCCGTGCCCGTGCCCGCGGTGCGCCGGGGCGACGACCAGTTCGGCGGCCGGTGCCTCGACCGGGTCGGTGTCCTCCAGCTGCGCGTAGCCGACGAGTTCGGTGCCGAGGGAGAGCAGCAGGTGCGAGACGCCGTCGCGCGGGCCGCCGCGCAGCCGGATGCGGCCCTGTTCGGAGACCGGCTGCCGCCCGTCGCCGCGGGCGGCCTCGTCGAGCAGCCCGAGCACGGCCCCGGCCCGGTCCGGGGCGAGTTCGGCGTAGGTCTGGATGGAGCGGGACGGAAGGGGCCGTGCCGTGTCGTCGCTGGTCATGCGTACGAGGGTACGGCGGGCTCCGGCGATGCGGCGGCAGTGCCGGAGCAGGTGGCGGGAGCGGCGGCGGCGCCGAAGGGAAATCAGGATGTAACCCCGAACCCCCTGTCGCGCTACGCGCGTTGACCTTAGGCTGCGCCGCGAACGGGCCACTGGCCACAGCCGACCCACAGGGGAGCGCATGCCGACCACACCTCGTCCCGACCGGCGCACCGGACGCCGGCGCTACGGTCTCCTCGCGGCGGCCGCCGGCCTCGCCACGGCAGCCGCGCTGACCGCGGCCCTGCCGGCCGACGCGCACGACGGCCGGGGCGGCGGGCACCGGCACCCCGGCCGCTACCAGGACGTCCAGCTGCTGTCCTTCAACGACCTGCACGGCAACCTGGAGCCGCCGTCCGGCTCCTCCGGCCGGGTCAGCGAACTCCAGCCGGACGGTACGTCGAAGACGGTCGACGCGGGCGGCGTCGAGTACCTCGCCACCCACCTGCGCACGGCCCGCGCGGGCCACCCGTACTCCGTCACCGCGGCCGCCGGTGACATGGTCGGCGCCTCTCCGCTGCTGTCGGGACTGTTCCACGACGAGCCCACCGTCGAGGCGCTCGGCAAGCTGAAGCTGGACGTCACCTCCGTCGGCAACCACGAGTTCGACGAGGGCGCCACGGAGCTGGCCCGGCTCCAGAACGGCGGCTGCCACCCCACCGACGGCTGCTACGGCGACACCGCGTTCCGCGGCGCCGACTTCCCGTACCTGGCGGCCAACGTCCTGGACGAACGGACGCACCAGCCGATCCTGAAGCCCTACTGGGTGTGGAAGAAGAAGGACGTCCGGATCGGCTTCATCGGCGTCACGCTGGAGGGCACGCCGAACATCGTCTCGGCGGACGGCGTCAAGGGCCTCGCCTTCAAGGACGAGGTCGAGACGATCAACAAGTACGCCAAGGTGCTCCAGCGCCAGGGCGTGCAGTCGATCGTGGCGCTCGTCCACGAGGGCGGCTACCCGGCCTCCGGGGCCTACAACTACGACTGCGACTCCCCGGGCCCGGGCGGCGGCCTGTCCGGCCCGATCGTGGACATCGCCAAGAACGTCACCCCGGCGGTGGACGCCCTGGTCACCGGGCACACGCACAACGCGTACGTCTGCACGGTCCCGGACCCGGCGGGCCGGCCCCGCATGGTCACCTCCGCGGCCTCCTTCGGCCGCCTCTACACCGACACCACGCTGACCTACGACCGCTTCACCGGGGACATCGCCCGCACGGCCGTGAAGTCCGCGAACCACGTGGTCACCCGGGACGTCGCCAAGGCACCGGACATGACCGCGCTGATCGCGAAGTGGAACACCCTGGCCGCGCCCATCGGCAACCGGCCGATCGGCTACATCTCCGCCGACATCGGCAACACCGGCACCGAGTCCCCGATGGGCGACCTGATCGCCGACGCCCAGCTGGCCTACGGCAGGAAGCTGGACGCGCGCACCAGCCTGGCGCTGATGAACCCCGGCGGGGTGCGGGCCGGGCTGACCTACGCGGCCAAGGGCGCCGAGGGCGATGGCGTGGTGACCTACGCCGAGGGCTTCACCGTGCAGCCGTTCGCCAACACCGTCAACCTCCAGGACTTCACCGGCGCCCAGCTGGTGCAGGTGCTGAAGGAGCAGGTCAGCGGTCCCAATGAGGCGGCGCCGAAGATCCTCCAGCCGTCCGCCGGGCTGACCTACACGCTGGACATGACCAAGTCGGGCGCGGACCGCGTGGTCACCGCGTCCATCCGGCTGGGCGGCGCGCCCATCGACCCGGCCGCCACCTACCGCGTCGCCACCAACAGCTTCCTCGCGGGCGGCGGCGACGGCTTCACCACCCTCGGCCAGGGCACGAACGACGTCGTCGGCGGGGACGACCTCGCCGCGCTGGAGTCGTACCTGACGGCCGTCTCCTCCCCGGCGGCGCCGCTCGCCCCGCCGGCCGCGAACCGCATCACCGTCACGGGCTGACACCGGTGTGACCGCGCGCCCCCGAGCAGCCGGCTCGGGGGCGCGTCACGTGCGCGGGCCCTGGTCAGGGGCGTGTCACTCGGGCCGGCCCTGGTCCGGCGGCGGGACGGGCGCACCGGGCAGCCGTACGGTCGCCACCGTGCCGCCGCCCTCCGCGCGGGCCAGGGTCACCTCGCCGCCCGCCTGCTGCACCGTGCGGGCCACGATCGACAGGCCGAGGCCCGAGCCGGGCAGCGCGCGGGCGCTGGGGGAGCGCCAGAAGCGGTCGAAGACGTAGGGCAGTTCGTCGGCGGGGATGCCGGGCCCGTGGTCGCGGACCGTCAGCACGCCGTCCGCCAGCAGCACCTCGACCGTGCCGCCGTCGGGGCTGAACTTCACCGCGTTGTCGAGGATGTTGACGACCGCGCGCTCGAGCGCCGACGGTTCCGCGCGCACGTACCAGGGGTCCAGGTCCGCGGTGATCGTCAGCTCCGGGCCGCGCAGCCGGGCCCGGCGCAGGGCCGCCTCGACCGTGTCCTGGAGCGCCACGACCTGCACGCGCTCACCGCGCTGGCCCTCCGAGCGGGACAGCTCCTGGAGGTCGCCGATCAGCGCGCCCAGCTCGGTCATCTGGGCCTTCACCGAGGCCAGCAGCGCCTTGCGGTCCGCGGGCGGGATCGGGCGGCCGGTCTCCTCGCTGCGGGTGAGCAGCTCGATGTTGGTCCGCAGGGAGGTGAGCGGGGTGCGCAGCTCGTGGCCGGCGTCGGCGATCAGCTGCTGCTGGAGGTCGCGCGAGCTGGCCAGGGAGGACGTCATCGAGTTGAAGGAGCGGGAGAGCCGGGCGATCTCGTCCTCGCTCTCGTCCGCGACCGGGATGCGGATGGTCAGGTCCTCGGTGCGGGCGACGTGCTCGACCGCCTCGGTGAGCTTGTCGACGGGCCGCAGTCCGGCCCGGGCGACCGCCAGTCCGGCGGCCCCGGCGCCCAGCACTCCGATGCCGGAGACCAGGAGCAGGATGAGCGCGAGGTCGTTGAGCGTGTTCTCGGTGCCCTTGAGCGGGACGGCCGCCATGTAGACGCCGGTGGTGGTCTCGCCCGTCATCCGGCTGGTGAAGACGAGCGGCAGGGTCAGCACCCGTACCTCGGCGCCGTCCGCGTCGCTGCCGTTGCGCAGGATGCCGTGCGGGTCGGGCTCGGTCGCGTGCTTGACGACGTCCAGGTCGGCCTGGGTGACCTTGATCCGGCCCACGGAGGTGGTGAACAGGCAGGTGGTGCCGTCGGCCTGGACGACCTGGGAGTAGCTGGTGCGCACCCCGCCGCGGAAGTTCGGCTGCGGGGTCTGCGTGCAGGTGGCCAGGGCGTCGTTGATCTGCGCCTCCTGCTGCGGCCGGGGGATGACGGCGGCCTTCTTCAGCTCGTCGTTGACCTGGTCGTACAGCTTGCCCTGCACGATGAACCAGCAGGTCACCGACACCGCCGCCACCGCGAACGCCACCGCGGCCGCGACCAGCATCGACAGCCGGGCCCGGATGGGCAGCGCCCGGAACCGGCGGCCGAGCCTGCTCACTCGGCGCCGCCCTGCCGCAGGACGTAGCCGACGCCCCGGACGGTGTGCACGAGGCGCGGTTCGCCGCCCGCCTCGGTCTTGCGGCGCAGGTACATGACGTAGACGTCGAGGGAGTTGGAGGAGGGCTCGAAGTCGAAGCCCCACACGGCCTTCAGGATCTGCTCGCGGGTGAGGACCTGGCGCGGGTGGGCCATGAACATCTCCAGCAGCGTGAACTCGGTGCGGGTCAGCTCCACCTGCCGTCCGGCCCGGGTGACCTCGCGGGTGGAGAGGTCCATGCGCAGGTCGCCGAAGGTGAGCGCGT
This sequence comes from Streptomyces sp. NPDC041135, assembly GCF_055592085.1. NCBI lineage: Bacteria > Bacillati > Actinomycetota > Actinomycetes > Kitasatosporales > Streptomycetaceae > Streptomyces > Streptomyces sp. NPDC041135. The sequence goes on along the minus strand of NZ_JBVIYZ010000006.1, from coordinate 445,837 downwards.
CGTCCTGGCCGGCGGCGCCGACACCGGCCGCCGCCGCGTAGGAGCTGCGCCGCAGCAGGGCGCGGACCCGGGCGAACAGCTCGTCCAGCTCGAACGGCTTGACCAGGTAGTCGTCCGCCCCGGCGTCCAGCCCGGTCACCCGGTCGCCCACCGTGTCGCGGGCCGTCAGCATCAGGATCGGGGTGGTGTCCCCGGCGCCGCGGATGCGCCGGGCGGCGGTGAGTCCGTCCATCCGCGGCATCTGGATGTCCAGGACGACCAGGTCGGGCTGGTAGAGGGTGGCCTTCTCCAGGGCGTCCGCGCCGTCGACCGCGACCTCGGTGCCGTAGCCCTCGAAGGCGAGGCTGCGCTGGAGGGCTTCGCGTACGGCGGGCTCGTCGTCGACGATCAGGATGCGCTGGGGTTCACGGTCGCCTTCGGCGGGACTCATGGCTCGCGGTTCCTCGGGGTGCGGTGGGTCGGGGCAGGACGCCTTTCAGCGTCGCACGTCCGCTCAGCCGCAGACGGTGGACAGGCGCTTCAGCGGCACCTTGTGGCGGTGCGTGCGGGCGGCGGAGGTGCGCAGGCCCATCAGCTCGGGGACGGCCACGGCCTCGGGGGCGCGGGCCGCCGGGCGCGGCGGGGCCGCGGCGTGCAGCTCGCGGGCGACGGCGATGGCCAGGGACAGGTCGGCCGGACGGTCACCGGCCGTGGAGTGCGAAACCTGGTTGATCATGACGTACTCCTTACTCCTCGTGACTCCCCCGAGCACGGTCCGCTAGCTGGTGGAGCCCGCCCGCAGCTTGGCCAGGTCGGACTTGACGGTGTTGACGGGGATGGCGAAGCCGAGGCCCACGCTGCCCGCGTCGGAGGACGACGAGGCCTGCGCGCTCGACGCGTACATCGCGGAGTTGATGCCGACGACGTCGCCCGCGGCGTCGAACAGCGCGCCGCCGGAGTTGCCCGGGTTCAGGGACGCGTCGGTCTGGATCGCCTTGTAGGTGGTGGTGGACGAGCCGGTGTCGCCGTTGAACTGCTGCCCGCCGAACTGGAACGGCCACTGCCCGTCGCCCTGGCCCTGGCCCTGGCTCTGTCCCTCGTCGGTGGAGACGGTGACGTCGCGGTCGAGCGCGGAGACGATGCCGCTGGTGACGGTGCCGGTCAGGCCCTCGGGCGAGCCGATCGCCACGACCGTGTCGCCGACCTGCACGCCGTCGGAGTTGCCGAGGGTGGCGGGCTTGAGGCCGGAGGCGCCGTCCAGCTTCAGCAGCGCGAGGTCCTTGGAGCTGTCGGTGCCGACCACCTCCGCGGTGTACGACGTGCCGTTGCTGGTGGTGACCTTCACCGAAGACGCGCCGGCGATGACGTGGTTGTTGGTGACGATCTCGCCGCCGGAGGTGATGATCACGCCGGAGCCGGTGGACGAGCCGTTGCTGAGGGTCGCGTTCACCTCGACGACGCTCGGGCTGACCGCGGCGGCGATCGCGGCGACGTCGCCCTTCTTGCTGGAGGGCACCACGTTGGTGGTGGTGCTGGAGACGACGGTGTCCTTGCCGGCCAGCTCCTGGAAGGCGTAGGCGGTGCCGCCACCGACCGCCGCCGCCACGACCGCCACCGCGGCCAGCAGACCGACGGGCCCCCGCCCGCGCCGCCTGCGCGGCACGGCCACGGGCTCGGCGGTCACCGGCCGGTACGCCGGCGGCGGCGGCCACTCCGGGTTCACGGGAGCGGAGGCGTACTGGTAGGTGTCCCCCTGGGGGTTCTCGTACTCGCCGCTGCGGCGGAAGCTGTCGCTCATGCCACTGAGCATGTCCCGCAACCATGAGAGCTTCCTGAGCCCACCCTGAGAACCCCACCAAAACCCCCACGGACCCGCAGGGGCGAGGCGCGCAGCGCCAGCCGTCAGGGGCGCGGGGAACTGCGCGCCCAGCCCCCACCGACCCGCACCCGACCAGCCGCCCGCAGTGTCAGGGGCGCGGGGAACTGCGCGATCAACCCCCACCGGCCCGCACCCGACCAGCCGCCCGCAGGGTCAGGGGCGCGGGGAACTGCGCGACCAGCCCCCACCGGCCCGCACCCGTGAACTACGAAACCGAGCCCTCAACCGCACCCGCAGGACTTCCGGACCACCAACCGGGACGGAAACGTCTTCAACCGCTCCCGCCGGGACCCCGCCACCCGCAACCCGTCGTCCAGCACCAGATCCACCGCGGCCCGGGCCATCGCCGACCGGTCCGACGCGACCGTGGTGAGCGCCGGATCGGCCAGCCCCGCTTCCTTGATGTCGTCGAACCCGGCCACCGCCAGCTGCCCCGGCACGTCGAGCCGCAGCTCCCGCGCCGCCCGCAGCACCCCGATCGCCTGGTCGTCGGTGGAACAGAAGAACGCCGGCGGCCGCTCGGGCCGCGCCAGCACCTCCAGCGCCACCCGGTACGCGTCGTAGCGGTTGTACGGCGCCTCGTACAGCCGCCCCTCCGTGGACAGCCCCGCCTCGGCCATGGCCCGCCGCCACCCCTCGACGTGGTCGGAGACGGGGTCGCCGACGGCCGGGGTGTCGGCGGTGCCGCCCATGCAGGCCACGTACTCGTACCCGTGCTCCAGCAGGTGCCGCACGGCGAGCTGGGCGCCGCCGAGGTCGTCGGTGACGACGGCGACGTCGTCGATCGCCTCGGGCCGCTCGTGCAGCAGCACCACCCGGGCGTCCCAGGCCTCGATCTCCGCGGCCGCGAGGTCGTTCAGCGCGTGGGAGACGAGGATCAGCCCGGAGACGCGCATGCCGAGGAAGGCGCGCAGGTAGTGCACCTCGCGCTCGCCGACGTAGTCCGTGTTGCCGACCAGCACCATTTTCCCGCGCTCGGAGGCGGCCTGCTCGACCGCGTGCGCCATCTCCCCGAAGAAGGGCTGGCGGGCGTCGGGGATGATGAGGCCTATGAGGTCCGTGCGCCGCGAGGCCATGGCCTGGGCGACCCGGTCGGGCCGGTACCCCAGCTCCTTGATCGCGGCGAGGACACGCTCGCGCGTGGCCGGGGCGACCGGCCGGGGTCCGTTGTTGATGACGTAACTGACCACGGCGGTGCTAGTCCCCGCCAGTCGCGCCACGTCATCCCGAGTCACCTTCGCCACCCGCGGGAGTCTACGCGGATGGACCCGTGCTGGGCAGGGCGTATCGAGGTGTGGATGCGCCGCGGCGACGCCCGCCCCGGACGGACACCGGGACGAGCACCGGACGGGCGCCGACGGGGGCTAGACCTCCGCCGACAGCTCCGCGGTGTCCAGCACGGCCGGCGTGTCCGCGTCCTGCGTCACCGGGCGGGCGGCCGCCTTGGCCTTGGCCTCGTCGCCGCCGCGGTCGCCCTTCTCCGGGGTGACGAAGCGGTAGCCGACGTTGCGCACCGTGCCGATCAGCGACTCGTGCTCGGGGCCGAGCTTGGCCCGCAGCCGCCGTACGTGCACGTCGACGGTCCGGGTGCCGCCGAAGTAGTCGTAGCCCCAGACCTCCTGGAGCAGCTGGGCGCGGGTGAAGACCCGGCCCGGGTGCTGGGCGAGGTACTTCAGCAGCTCGAACTCCTTGAAGGTGAGGTCGAGGACCCGGCCCTTGAGCTTGGCCGAGTAGGTGGCCTCGTCCACGGAGAGGTCGCCGTTGCGGATCTCCATCGGGGAGTCGTCGTTGACGATCTGCTGGCGGCCCATGGCCAGCCGCAGGCGGGCTTCCACCTCGGCCGGGCCCGCGGTGTCGAGCAGGACGTCGTCGATGCCCCAGTCGGCGGTGACGGCGGCGAGGCCGCCCTCGGTGACGACCAGGACGAGCGGGCAGCCGGGCCCGGTGGAGCGCAGCAGCTGACACAGGCTGCGCACCTGCGGCAGGTCGCGGCGGCCGTCAATGAGGATGACGTCGGCGCCCGGGGTGTCGACGAGGGCGGGGCCCTCCGCGGGGGCGACCCGCACGTTGTGCAGCAGCAGGCCGAGAGCGGGGAGCACCTCCGTCGACGGCTGGAGGGCGTTGGTCAGGAGCAGCAGAGAACTCATATGTCTGGTTCCTCCTCGGTCCCTGCGAGGACGTGTGCATTGCGGCACTGCTCTGCGATCCCGGGGCCCCGTACACCCGCGGTTTCCCGCTTCGTATACAACGCTTCCGAAAGCACAAAAGGACCCGGGGGCTTCGCTGCCCGAGTCCTCTGCCCAGCAGAATAGCCCACATGAGCAACGGTCCGGCAGGTCGTGTGGCACGTTCCACCGTTCGTCCGCATGTCGAGACGAGCAGAAACGTACCTATGCGGACGTTCCTGCACACCACCGACGGCGTCCCGGTCGATTCCGTATACGACCCGGGTGCGGTCGTATACGACACCTCACGGCCACCCGCCGCCCACCCGGTGTTCGTGGTCGCGCACGGCTTCACCGGCGACGCGGACCGGCCGCACGTTCGACGGGTGGCGGCGGTGCTCGCCCGGTACGGGGCGGTGGTGACCTTCTCCTTCCGGGGCCACGGGGCCTCGGGCGGCCGCTCCACGGTCGGCGACAAGGAGGTCCTGGACCTGGACGCCGCGGTGCGCTGGGCGCGCGGCCTCGGGCACACGCGCGTGGTGACCGTCGGCTTCTCCATGGGCGGCTCGGTGGTGCTGCGGCACGCGGCGCTGCACCCGGGCGCGGCCGACGCGGTGGTCGCCGTCAGCGCCCCGGCCCGCTGGTACTACCGGGGCACCGCGCCCATGCGCCGCCTGCACTGGGTGGTCACCCGCCCCGCGGGCCGGCTGGTCGGCCGCTACGGCCTGCGCACCCGCATCCACCACCGGGACTGGGACCCCGTCCCGCTCTCCCCGGTCGAGGCGGCCTCGCGCGTCGCCCCGGCCCCGCTGCTCGTGGTGCACGGCGACCGGGACGCCTATTTCCCCCTCGACCACCCCCGGATGCTCGCGGCGGCCGCCAGTGAGCACGGGGAACTGTGGATCGAGCCCGGCATGGGCCACGCCGAGCACGCGGCGGACGACGCCCTGGTGGAGCGGATCGCCGACTGGGCCGCCGCCCGGTGCGGCTAGCCTGGCAGCACTGTCCCCGTCGTCGATTGAGGAACCAGATGCCCAAGGTCACGGTGCGCTACTGGGCCGCCGCGAAGGCCGCGGCCGGTGTCGCCGAGGAGCCGTACGAGGCGGCCACGCTCGCCGAGGCGCTCGCCGCGGTCCGCGAGAGCCACCCCGGTGAACTCGCGCGCGTCCTGCTGCGCTGTTCCTACCTCGTCGACGGCGACCCCGTGGGCACCCGCGCGCATGAGACGGTACGGCTGGCCGAGGGCGGCACGGTCGAGGTGCTCCCGCCGTTCGCAGGAGGATGACGGATGAGTGACCAGCCGTATGACGGCGGGACCCACGAGAGGTCCCACGACGGCCCCTACGACGGCGCCCCCGGGGCGTACGACGCGTACGGGCACCAGGCCTACCAGCAGCCGCCGCAGCAGCAGTACGGGCAGCAGCCCTACCAGCAGCAGCCGTACCAGCAGCCGCAGCAGGGGCAGCAGGCGTGGGACGGGCAGGGGTACGACGTGTACGCGCAGGCCGGGTACGACCCGCAGGCCACGCAGCAGTGGCAGGGCCAGACCTGGGAGACGCAGACCCACACCCCGATCCCGGCGTACCTGCCGCCGCAGGACCACGAGCCGCCCGCGCACGCCCGCCCCGCCCCGGCCGCGCAGCCCGTCGCCGCGCAGCCGCCCGCCGCGCAGCCCGCCGGGGAGACCGGGTCCGGCCCGGGCTACGGCCCCGCCACCATCGGCGGCAACGCCCGCGTCACCGACGCCCAGCGGGCCCGGCTGGAGGGCCGCTCGCCGATCATCGACCCCGGCATGCAGCCCGCGGCGCTCACCGCGCTGCTCGGCCTGCTGCTCGCGGTCACCGCGGCCGTCGGGACGTACGCCCTGGTGGTGCCGCTGGTGCTGCTCCAGGCGGTGACGGCGGCGGGCTGGTTCCGGCTGAACGGCATGTGGCCCGCCCGGCAGGGCATCGCGCTGGCCTTCCTCGGCGGCCTCGCGGCCGACGCGGCGGTCCTCGTGGCCGGCCGCGACCAGGCGCCCGCGGCGATCCTCGGCCCCCTGGGCCTGTGGGTCCTGCTCTCCCTGGTCCTCCAGCTGCGCTCGCACGCCTCCCCGGACGAGCGGATGTACGGCCTGATGGCCACGGTCGCCTCCTCCGCGCTGGCGATCCTCGCCACCGGCTACCTCGGCGCCGACCCGGACGCGGTGTCGGTGGGCGCGGCAGCGGTCGCGGTGGCCGTGCTGGCCCGCGCGCTGCCGCTGCCGACGGTGGCCTCGGTGGTGGTGGCCGTGGCGGCCGCCGCCGGAGCCGGCATCGCGGTGGGCGGCATGACCGGCCTCGGCGCGAAGGGCGCGGTGCTCGGCGCGGCGGCGGCGGTCTGCGCGCTGGTCGGCCACCGGGTCGCCGCGTACGACTATCCGTCGCGGTTCGTCCACTTCACGGCCGGCGTGGCCCTGCCGCTCGCGGCGGCGGCGCCGGTGGTGTGGGCCCTGGGCCGCACCCTGGGCTAACCCAGGCGCTCCCGCTTCACCCCGTCCACGAAGGCCGCCCAGGCGCCCGCCTCGAAGAGGAGGGCGCCACGGGCCGGTGCCTTGCTGTCGCGGACGGGGACGAGGGAGGGGATGTTGGGGGCGAACTCCAGGCAGGCTCCGCCGTCCTGATTGCTGTAGCTGCTCTTGCGCCAGTCGGCGGTGCGGAGGAGGTCGTCGGAGACTTCGAGGCACTCGCCGCCGTCCTGGTTGCTGTAGCTGCTCTTGCGCCAGGTGACGGTGGTCAGATCAATGGCTCGCATGGCGCTTCCTCCAACGTCCGGCCGATGAACACCCGCGACTCGTCCGGCGGCAGGGCCAAATCGCGTAGCCGATCGTATCGGGACTGTAGCCGCTCAACGGCGGGTGTTTCCTGGACCAGTTCGCCCGAGTAGCCGGTCTCCACCCAGGCGACGGTCTGGCCGCCGAGGCCGCGCAGGAACATGGTGTGGGTGTTGGTGAGGCCGTGCAGGCCCGCCGAACACGGCAGAACCTGGACGGTGACGTTGGGACGCTGCCCCATTGCCACGAGATGGCGCAACTGCCCCTGCCACTCGGCCGGATCGCGGAGCGGGCTGTGCAGCACCGTCTCGGAGAGAATCGCGCGGAACTGGGGCCCGTCGTCCGTCAGCAGCACCTCACGACGACCCATTCGGGCCGTCACCTGCGCGTCCAACTCGGCACCCGTCAGGCCGCCCTGCTTGAGCAGCTCGCTGGCGTATCCAGGCGTCTGCAACAGCCCGGGCACGATGCTCGGCGAGTACTGCCACATACTCACCGCCTCCGCCTCCAGCAGCATGTACCGCCGGTACCGCTCACGGAACTGCGTGGGGTCGGCCACCGCCAGCTCCCACAGCGTGAGCAGCAGCCCCGGTGTGCCGTAGTACTGGTCGAGGGCCTGGACCACCTCCGGGCCGCCCAGTGTCTGCCCGTTCTCCATCTTGCCGAACTGGGACGGGTCCCAGCCGACCACCTCCGCCAGCGCCCGCAGGCTCACCCCCCGCTCGGCCCGCAGCTCGCGCAACTCCTCCGCGAACCGCAACCGCGGCTCCTGGCTGCGCCCCGTGATCGCCCTCCTCTGCGGCACCGCGCCCTCCCGGCTGTGGAATTTGTGGAATTTGGACCGCCCGCTGTGGAACTAGCGGCCGTTCGGGGCGTATCCGCTCCCGCGCTGGGTCATGCTCGTATCACCCAGGGATACGCAGAGTATTGCAACTGGCGCATTCCGTGCGTAAGTTCACAAAAGGAGCCACATTCATGGGAACGGAACCGGCCACCCACGAGCCCGGGACGCTGCTCTACGACCCGGCCGTCCACCGGGTCGGCGAGTACCGGGACCGCTCGGGGCCGTACGCGATGCTGCGGCCGGTCGGCGGCGGCCGGGAGTGGCAGGCCGACCCCGCCGCCGTGCGGCCCGCGACCGACCGGGAGCGCCTGGCCGCCGAGGTGCGCGCGGCCAACGAGCGGACGCGTTCCGTGCCGCCGGACCCGGACGACATGAGCCGCCCGCCGCGCCCGGTGCCGGGCTGCGCGGCCTGCGCGGAGCTGGCCGGACGCCGGGAGGCCGCCCGCGCCGGGAGCGACCGCAGCGCGGAGACCGACGCGAACGTGCTGCTGCGCCAGCACCAGCGGCAGGAGCACCGCGCGTGAGCGGCCCGGGCCTGCCGTACGAGGAGTGCGCGCGGCGGCAGCGGCGGACGGGGGAGGGGCGGCGGGCGGCGCAGGACCCTCCGGCCTACGCCCTCCCGCCGTTCCACCCGGGCCTGCGGCCCGACCCGCCGCGCCCGTCCGGTGGCGGCGACGCCCCGCGCGCCCGGCGCCGACGCAGGCCCGGGCCGGCCGACGGGGCGGTGGCGAGCGGCGTGCTCACCGCCGTCTGCGTAGCCGGGCTGGTGCTGGCGATCGTCGTGGCGGCGGCCGGGTCATGGGGGTGAAGCCGGTCACCCAGCGTTGTCACAAGTGATCGACAGATCCCCTGGGCGGGGTGAGCGCGGGGTTACCGTGGCGTAGCCGGACCGAGTGACCGACCGCCGCCGACCGCCGACCCGGGGGACCCCCACCATGCGCGCCCTGCGAATACTGCTGATCCTCGTCGTGATCTTCGGCGTGCTCTTCGTCGTCGCGGACCGGGTCGCCGTCCACTTCGCCGAGAGCGAGGCCGCGGACCGGCTGCGCACGACGCAGAACCTGTCGGCCACCCCGGACGTGGACATCAAGGGCTTCCCGTTCCTCACCCAGGTCGCGGGCGGCTCGCTGGACGAGGTGGTGGTCGGCATGGACAGCTACCAGGCGGCCACGGGCACCGAGAACGGCACGATCCGCATCGACGACCTGCGCGCCGACCTGCGGGACGTCGACTTCTCCGGCGACTACAGCTCCGCCACCGCGGCCACCGCCACCGGCACCGGCACGATCCCCTACGCCGAGCTGATGAAGACCGTGAAGTCGGAGCCGACGGACATCGGCCTGGGCGTCACCGCCCGCGTCACCGGTCTCTCGGACGGCGGCAACGGCAAGATCAAGATGGCGGTGGAGGCGAAGATCCCCGCCCTCGGCTTCGACAGGACCGTGCCCGTCCTGTGCACGGTCGCCGTGCGGGGCGACAAGGTCGCCGTGCGCGCGGACACGCTGCCCGTGTTCGGCGGTCTCGACCTCGCCGAGAACCGGGTCCGCGAGATCACCGACTTCCAGCAGATCATCGACCGGCTGCCCGGGGACATCGAGCTGGACAAGGTGCAGGCCGGGCACGACGGCGTCGAGTTCACCGTGAAGGGTTCGCACGTCAAGCTCGCCGGGTAGGGCGGGAAGGACGGCCGGGGCCGGGCGGCGCGGCGGGCGGGCGACCCGCCGCGCCGGACGGGCAGGCTGCCGTCCGAGGGGCGAGACGGCGGTGTCCGCAGCCGAGCCGCACCGTCCGGCTCGGCCGTCCAGACCCCCGGTCGTCACTCGTTCGAGTGAATTCATCTCGCATCGCGGACGATCGCATCTCAGCATCCGACACGCCGGTGACATGGGCCGCCGTGCGTCCCTACGATCAGCGGTATGAAGCGACAGGCGGATCTCACGAAGCGGCGGGCAGTAGACCTGTGCCGCGTCGCCGCCATGCTCTGTCGCACCTTCTGAGCGGAAGTCTGCCTTCCGTATTCCCGCCGCCCTTCCCAGGGCTTCCGTGCGCCGTCCGCACCCGGCCGCGCACCCTCTCACTTCGCACGCCCCGCCGTATCTGCCCCGGAGGAAAGAGCATGAGCCGCAGCGACGTCCTGGTCGACGCCGACTGGCTCCAGGAGCACCTGGACGACCCGACCATCGCCATCGTCGAGGTGGACGAGGACACGTCCGCCTACGAGAAGAACCACATCAAGAACGCGATCCGCATCGACTGGACCAAGGACCTCCAGGACCCGGTCCGCCGCGACTTCGTCGACCAGGAGGGCTTCGAGAAGCTCCTGTCGGAGAAGGGCATCTCCAACGACCACACCGTGGTCCTCTACGGCGGCAACAACAACTGGTTCGCGTCCTACGCCTACTGGTACTTCAAGCTCTACGGCCACGACAACGTCAAGCTCCTCGACGGCGGCCGCAAGAAGTGGGAGCTGGACGCCCGCGAGCTGGTCGACGGCACCGACGTCCCCGAGCGCGCCCGCACGGAGTACAAGGCCAAGCCGCAGGACACCTCGATCCGCGCCTTCCGCGACGACGTGGTCGCCGCCATCGGCGCGCAGAACCTGGTCGACGTGCGCTCGCCCGACGAGTTCTCCGGCAAGCTGCTCGCCCCGGCCCACCTGCCGCAGGAGCAGTCGCAGCGCCCCGGCCACGTGCCGAGCGCGCGCAACATCCCGTGGTCGAAGAACGCCAACGACGACGGCACCTTCAAGTCCGACGAGGAGCTGAAGGAGCTGTACACCGCGGAGAGCGTGGACCTCGCCAAGGACACCATCGCCTACTGCCGCATCGGTGAGCGCTCGGCCCTGACCTGGTTCGTCCTGCACGAGCTGCTCGGCGTCGAGAACGTCAAGAACTACGACGGTTCCTGGACCGAGTACGGCTCCCTGGTCGGCGTGCCGATCGAGCTGGGCGCCAACAAGTAACCCGACCGGTTCCGGTCAGACGACGACCCCTCAGGAGAACGACATGTGCGGAGCGAAGGCCGGCGGCCCGGACGCCTCGGCGATCAAGCCCGGTGAGACCACGATCCAGGGCCAGGTGACCCGCGACGGCGAGCCGGTGGTCGGATACGTCCGCCTGCTGGACTCGACCGGCGAGTTCACCGCGGAGGTCCCCACCTCCGCCACCGGACAGTTCCGGTTCTACGCGGCCGAGGGCACCTGGACCGTCCGGGCGCTGATCCCCGGCGCCACCGCCGACCGCACGGTCGTCGCCCAGCAGGGCGGCCTCGCCGAGGTCGCGATCGCGGTCTGAGGTCCGGCACCGCAGCGAGGGCCGCACCCCCCGGGTTGGACGCCTGGGGTGCGGCCCTTCGCCGTACCCGGTCCCCGCCGCCGCACCGGGTCCGACGGGCGCGGCCCGTCCTACCCTGGAGGCATGTACGCACGCCGGCGCCACGTGTACTTCGCCATGATGGGGACGTGCCTCACGCTCTTCGTCCTGGCGTGGGGAGTCGTCCGCATCTGGTCGGTCCCGGCGGCGGTCGGGATGTGTGTGGTGGCCATGGTCATCCCGCCGGTCGCCGCGATGATCGCCAACCGGCGCGGCCCCGAGGACCGCTGGTGGGACGACCCCTCCGGCGATCCGAAGTCCGACGAGTGGTGGGACGAGCTGGACGGCCGCAGACGCAGGTGACGCGCGGGCCCCGGAAGCCGCCGCGGCTCAGTAGACGAGTGCCTGTGCCCCGTCCGCCAGTGCCTCCTGGACGAAGACCTGCGCCCCGGCGATCCGTACGCCCTCGATGACGTCCCGCTCCGTGATGTCCCGGCGGGCCGCGCACTGGGTGCACAGGGTGACGCCGCCGCCCGCGAGGACCGACTCCAGCAGGTCCGGCAGCGGGGCGGCGTGCGGCAGCTCGAACTCGGCGGCCCGGCCCGGCAGCGCGAACCACGCGGACTCGCCGGTCAGCCACAGGGAGACCTCGACCCCGCTCGCCACGGCCACCGCCGCGACCGTGAACGCCTGCGAGCAGCGTTCGGGGGCGTCGGCCCCCGCCGTCACCTTGATCACGAGCTTCTTCGCCATGCCCGCAGCGTAGTCCGAACCGTGACCATCTCCGCCACAACTGTGTGCCCAGGCCATGAGTCTCCTTTGCGGCGCGGCCGACGGAAGCCGCGATTCCCGTTCTGTGAGGCCCGACTTGGAAGACGTGGAAGTACCGGAGAGACCCGAAGACCCGGACATACCCGAGCAGCGGGACATGCCCGAGGCCGGGGACACACCCGAAGCGGGGGACACGCCCGGGGCGGGGGATCGGCCCGCCGTGCGGCCGCGCTCCCGGCTGCGCACCCCGCTGCTCGTCGCCGGTGCTGCCGTGCTCGGCCTGGTCGCCGGCACCTGCGCCGGGTACCTCGTGCAGGCTGACCGCGAGCCCGCCGCGCTGCCCCCGCTGTCGCAGCCCGTCGTGCCGCAGGCCAAGGGGTACGTCGCACCCCTGACGGCCGCGCGGGACCGCCGGGTGAAGACCGACGGCGACCTGCGCAAGCTGCTGCTGAAGCGGCCGAAGGGGGCCCGGGGGGCCGAGTCCAGCGCCGGCCCCGACGGCTGGATGGACCTCGCCGACTACGCGGAGACGTTCGACCGCGCGGACGACGCCTTCGGTGACGAGATCGACGACGAGTTCCGCCGCGCCGCCGTCACGACCTGGCACGTCGGAAGCACGTACCGGGTCGAGATCCGGCTCGTGCAGTACCGCCAGGAGACCACGCTGGCCGCCGCCGACCGGGTGGAGAACCAGGAGTACTGGGCGGAGAAGAACACCGGCAGCGCCGGCTGGACGGTGCCCGGCACCGGCAACGGCAAGGCATACGTGCACAGCAGGCCCGACACCGAGCCCGGCTACCTGCCGCAGTACAAGGCCGAGGCCACAGCGTCGCGCGGCGACCTCGTCATGGAGGTCTGGATCACCGACACCCGGCCGATCCCCAAGGAGAAGATCATGGACCTGGCGAAGCGACAGGCGGCCCGCCTGTGACCGGGACCCGCAGGAGCGCAGGCCGGACGGCCGCGATCGCCGGTTCGGGCCTGCTGGCCGCCGCCGTGGTCGCCGGGGTCGGCTTCACCGTGGTGAGCGTCGAGGGCGCCGACCGCGACCCGGGCGCGCCGCACTGGAAGTTCGCCAAGAACGAGGCGGCGACCGCGCCGGCACCCGAGGCCACCGGACTGGCCGGGCTGCTGATGCCGTACGCCGACCGCGGGTTCGAACGCGGGCCGGACATCGGCGAGTTCGGTGCCGACGCCCAGCTGAGCGGCCGCCAGGCCACCGCCCTGCGCAAGCAGTCGGTCGACGGCTTCGGCTTCCCGCCCGCCACCCGGCGCCGGCTGGAGAAGGTGATCGACAAGCAGCACATCACCGGCCTAGCGATGCGCAGTTACTCCACCATCGACATGCACGGTTACGACGGCGACAAGGCCACCACCGTCGCCTTCGAGCTGGTGCGCATGGCGGACCGCGACTCCGTCCGCACCCTCGCGGCCACGCAGAACGGCTTCTTCGCCGGCCTGAAGGTCTTCCGCGCGGGCCCGAAGTTCAAGGGCCACAAGAGCGCCGCGTGCTTCCTGACGCCCAAGGCCGACGGGGAGAAGCTCGACCGCATGTTCTGCGCCGCGAGCGAGGGCGAGGTGCTGTTCAACGCCGACGTCTCCGGCACGCACCCGCTCAACACCAACGCCGTGGCCACGTTCATCGGCCAGCAGCTCGACCGCATCAAGGACCCGGGGAAGGCCGTATGACCGAGCAGCAGACACCCACCCTGGTGCCGCCCGCGGAGGTGACGGTTGCCGAGCCCCCTCCCGCCCCCAAGGACCGCCGGGTGCTGCGCGCCGTCCTGCGCTGGACGACGGCCGCCGTGGTGTTCGCGGCGGTCGGCGCGGCCACGGCCTACGGCATCACGGGGATGGAGCGCACCGACGTCCCCGGCCTCGCCACCCGCACGGACGGGCGCTGGGACTACCCGCGCATCGAGCAGCCGCCGCTGCCCGCCGGCCGCCCCGGCCCCTTCGCCGACGCCAACGTGGCCAATGCCCACTACGCCGACCTGCGCAAGCTGGTGCTCCCGGCCCCCGCGGGCGCCACGGCCGACAAGGCGCTCGCCGGGGACCACGGATGGGTGAAGACCGCCGCCTTCCTCGCCCAGTACGCCTCCGGGCAGGACCGCGGCACACTCGCCGGAGTGTTCCGCGACAGCGGCCTGCGGCACATCGCCGCACGCGGCTGGACCATGCCGGACGGCACCCGGACCCGGATCTACCTGCTCCAGTTCGACACCGGCCTGACCGCCGGCGACGTCCAGCAGCGGTACTTCTCCGGCTACGACGAGCCCCCGTACGTCCTGCGCGGCGCCCCCGTGTCCCACCTGGACGAGGCGTTCCCCGAGAAGGCCCAGTCCGGGCACACCATGGCCTTCCCGTACGCCGAACCCCGGCCGTACGGCGCCGAGCAGGTCCGGCAGGCCTACCTGATCTCCGGTGACGTGATCGGCCTCGTCGTGCAGTCCCGCAAGGGCGGTGCGCGGGCGGTGCCGTTCCAGCAGACGGTGGTGCTCCAGCACCAGCTGCTGGGCTGACGCCCGCGAGGGCCCACCTCACAGGGAGAGCCGGGCCCCGGCCGCGTAAGCTGGGGCCCGGTCCTGTGTACGTAACCGCAGCACGCTCATCCGAGGAGCACCCCGTGGAGATCTTCTTCGAAACCCTGCTGGTCCTGGTCTGCGTCGGCGTCCTCGCCTTCGCCGGGCTGACCGTGAAGAAGCTGTACCAGGGCCAGCGCTGATCCCTCACCAAGGAACGTCCACCTCATGATCGAGATCCCGTCCGACCTGCACAAGGACCTGGTTCCACTCGCCTTCCTGCTCGGCGACTGGGCCGGCGCGGGCGTGCACGACTTCCCCGGCTCGCAGAAGTGCAACTTCGGCCAGGAGGTCAGCTTCACCCACGACGGCCGGGACTTCCTGGAGTACCGCTCCCACACCTGGGTGCTGGACAACGACGGCAACAAGGTGCGGCCGCTGGAGTCCGAGTCCGGCTACTGGCGGATCGACGGCGCCCGCAAGGTCACCGTCACGATGACCCGCGACGACGGCACCGTCGAGGTCTGGTACGGCGAGATGGCCGACAAGAAGCCCCAGATCGACCTGGTCACCGACGCCGTGGCCCGCACCGCGGACGCCCACCCCTACACCGGCGGCAAGCGTCTGTACGGCTACGTCAAGAGCGACCTGATGTGGGTCGGCGAGAAGCAGACCCCCGAGGTCGAGCTGCGCCCCTACATGTCGGCCCACCTGAAGAAGGTCGTCACCCCCGAGGAGGTCGAGCGCTGGGCCAAGGCCCTCCCGGACGACCTGCCGGACGACGGCATCGCCTTCTTCAAGTAGGCCGCCTCGCGCGGCAGGCCGCGTGGCACGGGCCCCGGCCGGCCGGGAGGCGCGGTTCCTCCCGTCCGGGCCGGGCCGGGTCCGCGAGCCCGGCGTGATCCGGACGGGAGGCCCTAGACTTCCCGTGTGGTGAGCACCGACTGGAAGAGTGACCTCAGGCAGCGCGGCTACCGGCTGACGCCGCAGCGGCAGCTCGTGCTCGAAGCCGTGGACACCCTGGAGCACGCGACCCCCGACGCGATCCTCGCCGAGGTGCGCAAGACGGCGTCCGGGGTGAACATCTCCACCGTCTACCGGACGCTGGAGCTGCTGGAGGAGCTGGACCTGGTCAGCCACGCCCACCTCGGGCACGGCGCGCCGACCTACCACCTCGCCGACCGCCACCACCATCTGCACCTGGTGTGCCGCGACTGCCAGAACGTCATCGAGGCGGACGTCTCGGTGGCCGCCGACTTCACGGCCAAGCTGCGCGAGACGTTCGGGTTCGACACCGACATGAAGCACTTCGCGATCTTCGGCCGCTGCGCGGACTGCTCGCTCAAGGGTTCAAGTACCACGTCGTAGGCTTACCGGTATGAAGAGCCCTCTGCTGTCCCTGCCCGGCGCCGTTCCCGCCGAGGGCGTGGACGAAGGCGTCGCCGCCCACTACGGCGACCTGTTCCGCGAGCAGCGTGCCCTCGCCGACGGCACCGGCTTCGTCGACCTCTCCCACCGCGGCGTCCTCACCGTCACCGGCGAGGACCGGCTGAGCTGGCTGCACCTGCTGCTCACCCAGCACGTCAGCGAACTGCCCGCCGGCGAGGCCACCGAGGCGCTGATCCTCTCCGCGAACGGCCACATCGAGCACGCGCTGTACCTCGTCGACGACGGGACGACCGTCTGGGCCCACGTCGAGCCCGGCACCCAGGAGGCGCTGCTCGGCTACCTGGAGTCGATGAAGTTCTTCTACCGCGTCGAGGTCGCCGACCGCACCGCCGACATCGCGGTGGTGCACCTGCCGGCCGGTTCGATCGCCGAGGCCCCCGAGGGCGCCGTCGTCCGCGAGACCCCCTACGGCCGCGACCTGTTCCTGCCCCGGGCCGGCCTCGAGGCCTACGCCGCGCAGGCAGGGCCGGCCGCCGGGCTCCTCGCCCACGAGGCGCTGCGGGTCGAGCGGCACCGCCCCCGCCTCGGCTTCGAGACCGACCACCGCACCATCCCGCACGAGCTGGGCTGGATCGGCACGGCCGTGCACCTCCAGAAGGGCTGCTACCGGGGGCAGGAGACCGTCGCCCGGGTGCAGAACCTGGGCAAGCCGCCGCGCCGCCTGGTCTTCCTCCACCTCGACGGCAGCGACGTCTTCCTGCCGCCGCACGGCACGGAGATCCGGCTGGCGGACGAGGACCCGGACGGGCGCAAGATCGGCTTCATCACGACCTCCGCACGCCACCACGAGCTGGGCCCGGTCGCGCTGGCCCTGGTCAAGCGCACCGTGCCGGTCGACGCGCGGCTGATCGCGGGCGACACGGCGGCGGCCCAGGAGAGCATCGTCGAGCCGTAGGCCGCAGGCCCCCGAGCCGTAGGCCGTAGGCCCGGGCCCGGCGGCCGCTCAGATCTCCAGCAGGACGGTGAACGGGCCGTCGTTCGTCAGCGAGACGCGCATCTGCGCGCCGAAGCGGCCCGTCGCCACCGTCGCGCCCAGCGCGCGCAGCTGGGCGACCACCTCGTCGACGAGCGGTTCGGCCACGTCGCCGGGCGCGGCCGCGTTCCAGGTGGGGCGGCGGCCCTTGCGGGCGTCGCCGTACAGCGTGAACTGGCTGATCACGAGCAGCGGGGCGCCGTTGTCGCTGCACGACGTCTCGTCGTGCAGCATCCGCACCGTCCAGAGCTTGCGGGCCAGCTGGGCCGCCTTCTCCTTGGTGTCCTCGTGGGTCACGCCGACCAGGACGCACAGGCCCTCGCCCTCGATCGCGCCCACCGTCTCGCCGTCCACGACGACGCTCGCGCCGTCCACCCTCTGCACCACCGCACGCATGCGGACCATCATGCCGAACGGCCCGGCCGCCCTCATAGGCGGCTCATTCGTACGCCTAAGCGGCCATCCGGGGCCGTTCAGGGGCACTCGGTCACATAGCGGCCACGCTGGGTGGCACGATGCAACCACACGCCGGTCGAGGGACGGTTGAGGCACATGAGCACACCGAGTACCGAGGGGCGGCTGGGCACACGCCGGCCGCCCACCCAGCGCAGCGACAGCCCGTCACCGCCCGCCGACGACCCGCCCGGACCCGCACCGGCCCGGCTGGGGCCGCCCGCGCCCGAGCCCGACCTGGGGCGGCTGAGCCTGCCCGAGCTGCGCACCCTGCGCCGCGACGCCCAGCGCGACGAGGCGGACCTCAGCTATGTGCGCCGGCTGCTCCAGGGCCGCATCGACATCCTGCGCGCGGAACTGGCCCGGCGCGGCCCGGCGCCGTCCGTGCCCACCCCCGAGGGCGCCACCGGGCACACCCACGGGCTCGCCTCCGTGGTCGACCGGCTCCCGGAGATCCTCACCGACGCACCCGCCCGGCACCGCTCCTCCGCCCGCCACGTCACCCTGGGCACCCCGCACAGCGAGGAGAACCGGCGACTGGCCGCCGACATGCTCGCCCAGGTGGAGCTGTCCGACCTCCAGGCCCGCACCGACGCCGAACTCGGCACCGCGATGGGCCGGCTGACCGGCTACGAGCAGGAGGTCTCCGGGCGCCGCCAGCGGCTCCAGCACATCGCCGACGAGTGCGGCGGGGAGATCGCCCGCCGCTACCGGGACGGCGAGGCGCAGGTGGACGACCTGCTGACGTGACGGACCGCCGGGTCCCGGCTTTCGGGGCCCGGGCGGGCCGGGCGAAATAGGCGCGACACCCCCCGCGCCGCCCGCCTACCGTGACCCCATGACCGACGTACGACCCGTGACCGAAGCCGGCTTCGAAGACTGGCAGCGCGCCCTCAACACCGGATTCCTGCACGAGCCGGTGATGAGCCCCGAGCGGCTGGAGGTGCGCCGCCGGCTGTTCCACGACCCGGACCGCTGCCTCGGGGCCTACGACGGCGACCGCTGTGTGGCGACCTACCGCTCCTTCGCCCAGGAGGTCACCGCGGTCGGCGGCGCCGCCGTCCCCGCGAACGCCGTCACCAGCGTCACCGTCACCCCGACCCACCGCCGCCGGGGCCTGCTCAGCCGCATGATGCGCCAGGACCTCGCGGCAGCCCGGGAGCGCGGCGACGTCGTGGCCACGCTCATCGCCGCCGAGTACCCGATCTACGGCCGCTACGGCTTCGGCCCGGCCACCTCGGCGACCGAGTGGACCGTCGAGGTGCCCCGCGCCGGACTGGACCCGCGCTGGTCCGGGCCGCGCGACGGCGGCCGGATCGACCTGGTGGAGGGCGCGGACGTCCGCAAGCTCGGCCCCGAACTCTACGAGCGGGTGCGCCCGACCCGGCCCGGCCTGCTCAGCCGCGGCGAGTCGTGGTGGGACAGCCACACCGGCGCCGTGCGCCTGTACGACGAGTGGACCGAGCCCTTCTACGCCGTCTACCGCTCGCCGTCCGGTGAGGTCGAGGGCCTGGCGTCGTACGTGTCCGACGACACCTGGCAGGGCATGCAGCCGGAGCAGACCGCCACCGTGAAGGGGCTGATCGCCGCCACCCCGGCCGCCGAGCGCGCCCTGTGGCAGTACCTGTGCTCGATCGACTGGATCACCAAGGTCCGCACCGGCCGGCGCGGACCGGACGACCTGCTGCCCTTCTTCCTGCCGGACCCGCGGGCGGCCCGCGTCACCACCCAGTCCGACTGGCTGTGGGTGCGCGTCCTGGACGTCGTACGGGCGCTGGAGGCGCGGACGTACGAGGGGACGGGATCGGT
Organism: Streptomyces sp. NPDC041135; assembly: GCF_055592085.1. Lineage (NCBI taxonomy): Bacteria > Bacillati > Actinomycetota > Actinomycetes > Kitasatosporales > Streptomycetaceae > Streptomyces > Streptomyces sp. NPDC041135. The sequence continues at coordinate 426,891 of NZ_JBVIYZ010000006.1, read as the reverse complement.
GGTGCTGGAGGTCGTGGACCCGGAGGGGCTCACCGGCGGGCGGTTCCGGCTGGAGGCGTCCCCGGCCGGCGCGTCCTGCACGCCGACCACCGAGAGCGCCGGGCTGGTCCTCGGGGCGGGTGAGCTGTCCAGGCTGTGGCTCGGTGACGAGAGCGTGGCCCGGCTGGTGGCCGCCGGCCTGGTCCGGGAAGAACGAGCGGGCGCCGCCCGGCTGGCCGACGCCCTGCTGCGCACGTCCGGGCGACCGTGGTGCCCGGACATCTTCTGACGGCTCCTTCCTGCCGGCGGCCGTGCTGCTCGTCATCCGTAGCGAGCTGTTCAGTTGTGTCGCGCCGTTGCGCTGTGTCGAGCGTGTTCAGTTGTGACTGTGCGGTGTCCGTGTTCAGTTGTCGGTGTTCTGTTGTGGCTGTGCGCTCCGGTGGCCGTCCCCGCTCCGGGCACCCGGCTCCCCTCCGGAAGGGGGCCCGGTCGGCCAACCACTGGGAAGTTCGACCATGTTCCGTGAAGTTGGCTACCAACTTCACTGTCCTTATCTCCGCCCGGAAGCGGCTCATAACCACCTTTCGGTGAACTGCCGCAACTTGGCGAGAAGTTGTACGGTGCGACCGTGGACCCGGAACACGCCTCCGCCAGTGGGCGGAAGAGGCCGCAGCGGCCACCCGCGTCACACCACGAGGTGGCCGACGCATTGCGCGCCCGCATCAGGTCGGGCGCGCTGCGACCGGGTCAGCGCATGCCCACCCAGGCCAAGCTCGCCGACGAGTTCGGCGTCGAACGCGCCGCCGTACGGGAGGCGCTGCGCATCCTGCACGCCGAGCGGCTGCTCACCGGCGTATCGCGGGGCAGCCCCGCCACAGTGGCCCCGGACCAGGGCCCGCCGCGCACGGCGACCGGGCCGGCGGCCCCGCCGCAGCCCACCACGGTGGCCCTCGCCCCGCGCATCGCGGCCGCCTTCGCCGCCCCGCACGTCGAGATCGACGCCCTCTGCCTGACCTCCGTCTCGCTCACGCTGGCCATCGGGGAGCCGCTGCGCCAGATCCACGCCGGGCGGCTGGAACCGGCCAAGATCGACGTCCGGGTGCTGCTGCCGTCCCGGGACATCGACCTCGCCTTCCCGGCGCCGGCCGGCACCGACGACGGGGGCCTGCTGCAACGCCGCTGGCTGGCCCAGCGCAACGCCCAGGGCCAGGTGCTGCGGCACAACCTGCTCGCCCTGCGCGCCACCCACGGCATCGACGTGCACGTCACCTTCCGCGCCCTGCCCTTCACCCCGCCGGTCAAGCTCTACCTGCTCAACCGGGCGGAGGCGCTGTTCGCCTACTACACGCTCAGCCGCCGGGAACGGGACTTCGACCACGAGCACCTCGCCCTCTACGACGCCGAGGGCACGCGGTCGATGCTGTTCGCCTTCGAGCGCGGTGCCGGGCTGCGCGACACCGTGTTCGTGGAGCAGTCGCGCCTGTGGTTCGACGCGCTGTGGGAGACGATCAGTTCGGAACTGGTGCTCGGCCCGTAGGCCCCGGACTCGCGGCCCGCGCCCGGCAGGGAACCGAAACCGCTCACGACTCGGCGGAGTTGGCGACCAGCTGTCCGCGAGTTGCGCACAGTTGGTGCCTGCTTACAAACAACTTCCCCACAACTGCCGCCAGATGGAACAGAGTTGTAGCGTTTGGCCGTGACCCAGGAGAAGGTGGCAGTGAACGGCGGCAGAAAGCTCACGGCCCAGGAGATCGCCGGCACCCTGCGCGAGCGCATCCGCGCCGGCGACCTGAAGGCGGGAGAGCGCCTGCCCACCCAGGCCGAGCTGGCGGAACGCTTCGGCGTCGAGCGCGGCACCGTGCGCCAGGCCCTGCGGGCACTCGCCGACGACGGCCTGCTCAGCCACGTCAGCAAGGGCAGCCCCCCGCGCATCGCCGGCCCGCCGGCCGCCCACGACGAACCCCAGCCCACCATGGTCGGCCTCGCCCCCCGCCTGACCGACGCCTTCACCGCCCCGCACGTGCGCATCGACGCCGCCTGCCTGACCGCGCAGAGCCTGATCCCCGCCCTCGGCGAGCCGCTGCGCCTCATCCACGAGGGGCGCGTCCGCCCCGACCGCGTCGACGTCCGCATCCTGCTGCCGTCCCGGGACATCAACCTCGCCTTCCCGGTCTCGGTGGACGCCCGGGGCGACGACGACCCCGTGCACCAGCGCTGGCTGGAGATGCGCAACGCCCAGGGCCAGGTCCTGCGCTACAACCTCCAGGCGCTGCGCGCCACCCACGACATCGACGTCCACGTCACCTTCCGCGCCCTGCCCTTCACCCCGCCGGCCAAGCTCTACCTGCTCAACGGGGCCGAGGCGCTGTTCGCGTACTACATGATCTCCCGCCGCGAGGAGCCCACGGAGACCGGCACCCTGGAGATGTACGACACCGTCGGCTCCGAGTCGCTGCTGTTCTCCTTCGAGAAACGGGCCGGTCAGCGCGAGGCCGCGTTCGTGGAGCAGTCGCAGAAGTGGTTCGACGCCCTCTGGGAAACCATCACGACGGACCTGACACTCTCCTAGTGACTTCAGAGACGCTAGGGGAACTGATCGCACGGGCCCGGGTCGTGCTGTGGGACTTCGACGGGCCGATCTGCCGGCTGTTCGCCCGGCACCGGGCGGAGAAGGTGGCCCTCGAGCTGGTGGAGTGGCTGGCCGACCAGGGGCTGCACGGCCTGCTCACCGACACCGAACGGGACTCCCCGGACCCACAGGTCGTCCTGCGCGCCGTGGACCGCCGGCGCCCCGGCAGCGACCTCGTCGCCGAGCTGGAGGAACGTCTCACCCACGAGGAACTGCGGGCCGCCGCCTCCGCGCTGCCCACCGCCTGGGCCGACCCGCTGATCCGCACCTGGAGCGCGGTAGGCGCCCGCCTGGCCGTCACCACCAACAACTCGGCCAAGGTGGTCCGCGCCTACCTCGGCGGCCGCGGCCTCACCGGCTGCTTCGACCCCCACGTCTACGGCCGCACCCAGGACCTGCGCCGCCTCAAGCCCGACCCGCACTGCCTGACCCGCGCCCTGAACGCCCTCGGCACCGACCCCGGCTCGGCCCTGATGATCGGCGACGCCGGCACGGACCTGGCCGCGGCCCGGCGGGCCGGCGTCCCTTTCCTGGGCTACGCCCGCGGCGACGACCGGGAGCGGCAGCTGCGCGAGCTGGGCGCCCGGCACGTCGTACAGAGCCTGGAGCCCCTGCTGCTGACGCTGCGGGCCTAGGGTCTTTCGTTCGGATCATGTCGGCGTCGCGCGAAAGGCGCAGTTCCGCTCAGCCGACCTGATCCGAACGACAGGCCCTGGGCGCGCCGCGCCGGTGACCGGGCCCGGCGAGGGGCCGCCGTGCGCTAGCATGCCGCGAATCGTCCGAGCGACCGCTCGGGTCCGAGCCCGGGGCACCGGCGAACGCGCCCGCCCCGGCAGGCCCTTCCCGGCCTCGTGCGGCGCAGTGGCGGACCACCCGTCGGGCTACTCGACCGCGCCCCAGGTCGTGCCGGCCATCACGCGGCCCTACCGTTTCCTTCCGACGTCCGCGCGATCGATCCCCGGAGCGGCCAGTGGGCGCACCGTCCGTCCCCCGTGCCACGCCCCGGGCACCCGCCGCGGCCCGGCAGCCGGCCGTCCTCGCCGCCTTCCTCGCCCGCGCCGTGCGGACCGGGCAGCCGAGCGGCCCTGCTCACGACCGCGCCTACGTGCTGCCGCTGACCGAGCCCATGGCCCGGCTGACCGGCCGGGAGCCGGGCACCGTGGTCACCGTCCGGATGCGGCGCGCCGACGTGCCGCCGGTGACGGTACGGACCTGGCCGCGCGAGGCGGACGTCCTGCGCGCCGTCGGGGCCGTCCTGCCGGACGTGCCCGAGTGCCTCGCCGAGGGCGACGGCTTCGCCGTCCACACCCGGGCGGACGGCGTCCCGCTCTCCGGCCTCCGCCCGGACGGCGCCCCGGTCGACGAGGGGCTGCTGACGGCGCTCACGGACCTGCTCGCCCGCATCGCCCAGGTCCGGGCCGGCGCGCTGCCGCCGCTGCCGCCCGTCTGGCCCCGCAACCACACCGACTCCCAGGGCTTCCTGCGCACCCTGGCCCGGCTCGCCGACAGCCAGGTCCGCCGCGCCAACTGGGCGCACTACGGCGGCCTGTTCACGGCGCTCGGCGTGCCCGAGGACGCCCTGCTGCGCTTCGCCGACCGCGTACCGGCCATGGCCCGGCGCCCCTACGGGCTCCTCCACGGCGACCTGCGCCGCGACAACCTGGTCATCACGTACGACCCCGGGGCGCCACCGCACTGCGCCGGCTGGGAACTGGCCGGCTACGGCGACCCGCTGCACGACCTCGCCGTCCACCTGCTGCGGATGCGCTACCCCGACCACCAGCGCGACGCGGTCGTACGGGCCTGGACGGAGGCCGTGGGACGGCTGCGTCCGGCGGCCGTCAGCGGCGTCGGCAAGGACCTGGAGCACTACCTGGCCTTCGAGCGGGCGCAGTCCGTGTTCCCCGAGGTGATGCGGGCCGCCCAGGCGCTGGAGGACTCCTTCGACCAGCAGGGCCTGGACGAGGCGACCGCGGCCGTGCACGGCGCGCTGGAGTCGGCCGCCCGGCCGCTGGGCCTCGGGCAGGTGCCGCGGGCCGGGGAGGTGCAGCGGGTGCTGTTCCGCTGGCGGGCCTCCGCGCGGGCGGGCGGCGCGGACCGGCGGCGCGGACCGGTGCCCCGGGCCATCGGCTGGAAGCCGGACCGGCGCCTGCCCGAGCATCCCGGCTTCCCCCACTCGGCCGTGTGCGACGCGCTGTTCCTGGAGGGCGCCGCCCCGGCCGGCCGGGTCTTCAGGGGCACCGCGCACCTCAACTCGGTGATCTGGGTGCCGCGCACCGGCTTCCCCGTGGTGATCCGCCGCCAGGTGGCGGGCTTCTGCCGGCGCGAACCCAGCTTCCTCAGCGAGCACGCCGTGCTCCGGGCGATCGAGCGGTCCCGGGCGGCGGTGGCCGCGCCCCGGGTCCTGGTGCTGGGCGAGAGCCACTCCAAGGACCCAACCGGCATCGGGACCTACTCCGGGGACCGCTTCGCCATCCACACCTACGAGGGGCCGCGCGACACCGGGCGCCGGCCCGAGCACCCGGTCGACGGGCTGCGGCCGCACGAGGCGGACGGGCTCGTCGACCAGCTGGCCGCGCTGACCGAGGTCGACCACATCCAGGTCGACCCGGTCGCCGGCGAACTCGGCTTCCACGGCTGGCTCAGCGCCCAGCTGGTGGCCCTGGTCGCCGGTCTGCCCCGGGGGTCGCAGCGGCTGGCCCGCTTCCTCGGCCTGCCCGACGCCCCCCGGCTGCGCGAGATCCTCGCCCGGCACGAGGTGAGCGCGCGGGCGCCCGCCCTGCTGCACGGCGACCTCAACCCCTGGAACCTGGTCCGCCGCGACGACCGGCTCGCCCTGACCCTCATCGACTGGGAGATGGCCCTGGTCGGCGACCCGCTGTACGACCTGGTCCGGCACATGCACCTGACCCCGACCCGCCCGGAGATCCGCGACCGCATGTTCCGCCGCTGGGAGCGCCGGCTGCCCGCCGAGCACACCCGGCACTGGCGCCGGGACTGGCGCGTGTACCGGGGCACCGAGATCGTGCGCTCCGCCTACGTCGACCTCGACCGCCTGGTCACCGGGGCGAGCCTGGACGCCCCCAACGTCCGCCGCGCGGTGGACTCGTACGCGATGACCCTGGCGGCCGCCACCGCCTTCCTGGGCCTCCCCGCCCGCCACCCCACGCCCCCGCTCCTGCCCCACACCCTGACCGCGGCGGCCCGGCCGGGCGCCGGGGAGTGAGCCCGCTGCGCCGAAAGCGTGGTGTGGCGCACTTTTGCAAGCAGGTGCTTGCAATTGTTAGCGGGGGTGGGGCACGCTGGAGGCATGGCATCGCTCAACGTCGGCAACCTCGGCGAGTACCTGCGTGAGCAGCGGCGCACCGCGCAGCTGTCGCTCAGGCAGCTCGCCGACGCCGCCGGGGTGTCCAATCCGTACCTGAGCCAGATCGAGCGCGGGCTGCGCAAGCCGAGCGCGGAGGTGCTCCAGCAGGTCGCCAAGGCGCTGCGGATCTCCGCCGAGACGCTGTACGTGCGCGCCGGCATCCTCGACGCCGAGCGGGGCGGGGACGAGCGTTCGCGGGACGGTGCGACCCGCGCGGTCATCCTCGGCGACCCCACGCTCGACGAGCGGCAGAAGCAGGTGCTGCTCCAGATCTACGAGTCGTTCAGGAAAGAGAACGGATTCGCGGGCGCCGGGGACGGCTCCGGCACCGCGGACACCACGGACACCATCGTCACCGCCGACACCGCGGCGGCCGGTGACCTGCCCGTCGACCTGGACGGCGCGAGAGACAGCCGGGGCGGCACCGGTGCCACCGACCCCGGGGACGACAGCGACGCCGGTCCGCGGCGGACGGCCGGCTAGCCGTACCGGACGCACGCCGCAGCGCCGCGGATCACCCAAAACCCTCAGCCGAACGTGAATTCCGGAAGGACCGTCACCATGGCCATCACCGACGATCTGCGCAAGACCCTCAGCGACCCGACCCCGCTCTACTTCGCCGCCGGCACCGCCGACCTCGCCCTCCAGCAGGCCAAGAAGGTGCCCGGCCTGGTCGAGCAGCTGCGCGCCGAGGCCCCGGCCCGTATCGAGGCGGTGCGCAACACCGACCCCAAGGTCGTCCAGGAGCGGGCCGCCGCCCGCGCCAAGGAGGCGCAGGAGACCGTCCAGTCCCAGGTCACCAAGGTCACCGGGTTCCTGGGCAGCCTCGACGGCGACCTGAAGAAGCTCGGCGAGTCCGCCCAGGACCTCGCCCTGCGCGGCGTCGGCGTCGCCGCCGAGTACGCGGTCAAGGCCCGGGAGACCTACGAGAAGGTCGCCGAGCACGGCGAGCAGGCCGTGAAGACCTGGCGCGGCGAGGCCGCCGAGGAGATCGAGGAACTGGCGATCGCCGTCGAGGGCAAGGCCGATTCGCCCCAGCCGGGCGACGGTCCGAAGCCCGTCGTGACGCCCGCCGAGGCCGCCACTCCGCAGTCCGCGGACAAGAAGCCGCCGGTGGCCCGCAAGACCACCCCCAGGAAGAGCACGCCGACCACCCCCACCACCAAGTAGGGCGGCCGCCGCGCTCGGCGCGGAGCCGGGCCGGGCACCTCTGGGGTGCCCGGCCCGTTCTGCGGGTACGGTGGCCGCGTAGGAATCGGGTGACAACGGGCGGTGGGCAGCATGCTGATGTTGGGCTTCGCGGGGTTCCTGGGGATCTTGAAGATCATCCTCATGGCACTCGCCGCGTTCGGGCTGTTCGACGCGGCGTTCCGGCGCGAGGACGCCTTCCGCGCGGCCGACAAGCAGAACAAGGTGTTCTGGCTGATCATCCTCGGCATCGCGCTCGTCGTGAGCTACCTGTTCTCGCTGCTGTCCGTCCTGCCGATCGCCGGCGTGGTCGCGAGCATCGTCTACCTGGTGGACGTGCGCCCCGCCCTGAAGCAGGTCTCCGGCGGCAGCGGCTGGGGCCGCCGCCGCGGCAGCAGCAGCGACGGCCCGTACGGGCCGTACAACGGCGGCCGCTGACCCCGGGCGGCCCGGGACCGCAGCAGGCCCTACGGCCCTGAGGCACCCGGTCCAGGCAGCCCTACGGCACCCGGTCCAGCAGGACCACCGCCACGTCGTCCGTCAGCTCGCCGCCGTTGAGGTCGCGGACCTCGTTGACCGCGGACCGCAGCAGATCCTCGCCGCGCAGTCCCTGCGCGAGCTGGCGGCGGACCATCTCCACCATGCCGTCCTGGCCCAGGCGCTCCCCGCCCGAGCCGACCCGGCCCTCGATCAGGCCGTCGGTGTAGAGCATCAGGCTCCACTCGGCACCCAGCTCCACCTGCATCCGCGGCCAGCGGGCGCCGGGCAGCAGACCGAGGGCGGGGCCGTTGTTGTCGTACGGCAGCAGGCTCGCGGGGCGGCCCGGGCGGGCGATCAGCGGGGCCGGGTGACCGGCCAGGCACAGACCGGCGCGGCGGCCGTCGGGGGCGATGTCGACCGTGCACAGCGTCGCGAAGATCTCCTCGTCGCCGCGCTCGTGCTCCAGCACCTCCTGGAGCGTGCTGAGCAGCTCGTCGCCGCACAGCCCGGCCAGCGTCAGCGCCCGCCAGGCGATGCGCAGCTCCACGCCGAGCGCGGCCTCGTCCGGACCGTGGCCGCAGACGTCGCCGATCATGGCGTGCACGGTGCCGTCGGGCGTGCGCACGGTGTCGTAGAAGTCGCCGCCGAGCAGGGCGCGCGAGCGGCCCGGTCGGTAGCGGGCGGCGAACCGCAGCGAGGAGCCCTCCAGCAGCGGCGTGGGCAGCAGGCCCCGCTCGAGGCGCCGGTTCTCCTGCGCGCGCAGCCGGCCCTCGGCGAGCTTGCGCTCGGCGGTCTCGGAGCGCTTGCGCTCGACGGCGTAGCGGATGGCGCGGCTGAGCAGCCGGCTGTCCAGCTCGTCGCGGAAGAGGTAGTCCTGGGCGCCCACGCGCACGGCCTCGGCGCCGCGCTCGGCGTCCCCGGACGCGGTCAGCGCCAGGACGGCGTGCCGGGGCGCCAGCTCCAGCACGTGCCTGAGCACGGCCAGCTCGTCGGCGTCCACGGCGCCGCCGTCCGCGCTCGCGGCGGCCCGGCCCGGCGCCGGCAGCGCCAGGTCCAGCAGGATGCAGTGGACGTCGTCGGTGAGCAGCCGCTCGGCCTCGGTGAGGTTGCGGGCGGTACGGACGCGGACCGGCTTGCCGGTGGAGTCCAGCAGCTCGGGCACGATCGGCGAGCCCGCCGGGTCGTTCTCGATCAGCAGCAGGGTGAGCGTGGTGCCGGTCGCGCCGCCGGTGTGCTGGAGCGCGACGGCCTCGGTGCGGTGGGCCTCTTCCTTGAGGGGGCCGCCGACTGCGGACGCGGCCTGCGCCTGACCACTCTCCGCGGCCGGGATCGCTCTCTGCCGCGGTACGGGTACGGGCATCGTGTGGGTTCCTTCCCTCCCCCCGAGGGCATGGCGGGGCGAGGGATCTCGACCCACCCGACTGGGGACCCTAGCGGTACCGGCCACCGCAGCGGAATGGTGTGAGCCCCGTCGCTCCGCCGCAGACCACCGTCATATGCCGCGTTCCGTACCGCAGTTGGACACCGCGCCCGGCCTGCGGGGATGACGAAGCTCACGTCCACCCCCCGTTTACCGGCCGGTTGGGCGTGGACTGGGTCACATGAGGCAGCTCACGCGTCCGGCCGGACCACTCCGAGGATCGGCATCGTGCCCGCCCCCGCCACCGTCACCGTCCGGCCGGGACGGGGGGCGTGGATGATTTTGCCGCCCCCGACGTACATCGCGACATGACTGGCGTCGGCGAAGTAGATGACCAGGTCACCGGGGCGCATGTCCGTGACGGCGACGTGCGGCAGCCGCTTCCACTGCTCCTGCGAGGTGCGCGGCACGGGGTGGCCCGCGTCGGCCCAGGCCTCGGAGGTCAGGCCCGAGCAGTCGTAGGCGTCCGGGCCCTCCGCGCCCCACACGTACGGCTTGCCCAGCTGCCGGGTGGCGAACTCGACCGCCTTCCTGCCCTGCGCGGAGGCCTTGCCGCCGGTCCCGTCGAGGATGCCGGTGCCCAGCCAGGCGGTCTGCGCGCGCTGCGCGGCCTGCCGTTCCAGCGCGGCGAGGCGCTCCTTCTCCTTCTTCTCCAGCCGGCCCTCGAGCAGCTCGGCCGCCGCGATCCGCCGCTTGATCCGCTTCCTGGCCGCGGCCTTGGCCTTGCGGTTCGCCTCCAGCTTCGCCCACTGGGCCGAGGCGTCGGCGGCGTACTGCTTCAAGTCGGCCTGGGTGCGGGTCATTTCACCCATCAGGCCCTTGGCGGCGTGCTGGCTCTCCAGCACCCGCCCGGCCCCGTCGAGGAACTGCGCGGGGTCGTCGCTCAGCATCAGCCGCGCGGTGGGCGGCAGGCCGCCGCTGCGGTACTGGGCGCGGGCCGCCGCGCCCGCCCGGTCCGTCAGCCGGTCCAGCTTCCGCTGGCCCCGGACGATCTTCCTGGCCAGCGCGACGATCTCGGCGTTCTGCTCGCGCGCCTTCTCCTCGGCCGCGTTGTAGGACTCCGTGGCCACGGCCGCGTCGTGGTAGAGCGCGTCGAGCCTCTCGCGGACCGCCTCCAGCTCCTTGTCGGGCGCGGGAACCGGGGCCGCGGTGGGGGCGGGGGACGCGGTGGCCGGGGCACCGGAGGAGGCCGGAGCCGGTGTCGGAGCCGGCGCCGCCGCGAACGCCGTGCCGGGTACGGCCAGCACGGTCACCGCGCAGACCACGGTCACGGCCGCCGTCAGCAGGCCGCGCTTGCCCGTTCCCATACGGTCCCCCCACCTGATTTACCGTCAGTAACTTAGGTTCGTGAGGGGATCGTGCCATGCCGCGCCGCAAAGTGACAGAGGCGGTGCGCGGCCCCTGCCGCCCGGTGCGTCAACTGCCCGCGCCCGCCGCCCTGGCGATGCCTTCCCGCCCTCCCGCCCCGGTCATGCCGATCTCCCCGCCTGTGTGACGTACGACTCGTCCGGAGAGTTCCCCGCAGGTCACGCCCGTGCGGAGGGCGGGGGCCGGCCGGTCAGTCGCGGGGCGCCAACGCCTGCCAGGCCAGCGTCACTTCGCCCTGCCGCCAGCGCGCCGCCGAGTCCGTCACCGGCCAGTCGGCCGTCAGGTCCCGCACCGCGCGGACGAAGCGCTGGCGGGCGCCGTAGGAGGCGTAGGGCGCGGCGGCGGACCAGGCGCGGTCGAAGTCGCGCAGGAAGGCGTGCACCGGCTCGCCGGGGACGTTGCGGTGGATGAGCGCCTTGGGCAGCCGCTCGGCGAGGTCCGACGGCCGCTCCAGCGAGCCCAGCCGGGTGGCGAAGGTGACCGTGCGCGGCCCCTCGGGGCCCAGTGCCACCCACACGTGCCGCCGCCCGATCTCGTCGCAGGTCCCCTCGACCAGCAGCCCGCCGCGCGAGGTGCCCCCGGCCGGCGCGAGCCGCGCGCACAGCCGCTGCCACACCCCGGCGACCTCGGCCTCGTCGTACTGCCGCAGCACGTTCGCGGCCCGGATCAGCAGCGGGCGCCCGGGGCCGGGGATCTCGAAGCCGCCGTGCCGGAAGACCAGCCCGTCCCGCTCGTACGGCCGGGCCGCGGCGACCCGCGCCGGATCGATCTCGACGCCCATGACGCGGGTGCGGGGGGCCGCGGCGCGCAGCCGGCCGAGCAGTTCGACCGCGGTCCAGGGGGCGGCGCCGTAGCCGAGGTCGACCGCGAGCGGGTCCGGCGAGCGGCGCAGCTCCGCGCCGTGCACGGCCGCGATCCAGCGGTCCATGCGGCGCAGGCGGTTGGGGTTGGTCGTCCCGCGGGTCACCGTTCCCACGGGGCGGGTGGCGCGGGCTGTCATGCCTACGAGGGTAAGCGGGTACCCGCCACGGCCCGGGAACCGCCCACGGCCACGCGGCCCACTGTCGAACGGTTGAGCGACCGTGAGTAATGATTCGGCAAAGCCCCCTGATCGGGAAATGGAGACGCCCCGCCCGCTGTTGCATCCCCAGGAGGGCGCGGGCACGTCCTCCGGCCGGCCTGCCCGCAGCACGTCCCGCAGCCCGTCCCGCCGCAGCAAGGAGGACCGCCCCGTGAGCCAGTACGCCGGCAGGCTCGGGCGCCGCTCCCCGGCCGCCGCCGCCCGGCTGCGACTGCACCGCAGGCCCCGCCGGGTCGCCATGCTCTCCGTGCACACCTCACCGCTGCACCAGCCCGGCACCGGCGACGCCGGCGGTATGAACGTCTACATCGTCGAGCTGGCGCAGCGCCTCGCCGCCCTCGACATCGAGGTCGAGATCTTCACCCGGGCCACCGCCGGCGGCCTGCCGCCCGCCGTCGACCTGGCGCCCGGCGTGCTCGTCCGGCACGTCGACGCCGGCCCCTACGAAGGCCTCGCCAAGGAGGACCTGCCCGCCCAGCTCTGCGCCTTCACGCACGGCGTGATGCAGGCCTGGGCCGGCCACCGCCCCGGCTACTACGACCTCGTGCACTCCCACTACTGGCTCTCCGGCCACGTCGGCTGGCTCGCCGCCCAGCGCTGGGGCGTGCCCCTGGTGCACGCCATGCACACCATGGCCAAGGTCAAGAACGCCAGCCTGGCCGCCGGCGACACCCCCGAGCCCGCCGCCCGCGTCATCGGCGAGACCCAGATCGTCACCGCCGCCGACCGGCTCGTCGCCAACACCGCCGAGGAACGCGAGGAACTGATGCGGCACTACGCCGCCGCCCCCGGCAAGGTCGCCGTCGTCCACCCCGGCGTGAACCTCGAACGCTTCCGCCCCGCCGACGGCCGCGCCGCCGCCCGCGCCCGCCTCGGCCTGCCGCCGGACGCCCTGATCCCGCTGTTCGCGGGCCGCATCCAGCCCCTGAAGGCCCCGGACATCCTGCTGCGCGCCGTCGCCGTCCTGCTGGACCAGCGTCCCGAGCTGCGCTCCCGCATCGTCGTACCCGTCGTCGGCGGCCCCAGCGGCAGCGGCCTCGCCAGACCGGAGGGCCTTCAGAAGCTGGCCGCCCGGCTCGGCATAGCCGACGTGGTCCGCTTCCGCCCGCCGGTCGGCCAGGAGCAGCTCGCCGACTGGTTCCGGGCCGCCTCCGTGCTCGTCATGCCGTCCTACAGCGAGTCCTTCGGGCTGGTCGCCATAGAGGCGCAGGCGGCCGGCACACCGGTGCTCGCCGCCGCGGTCGGCGGACTCCCCGTCGCCGTACGGGACGGCGCCACCGGATTCCTCGTCCAGGGCCACGACCCGGCCGACTACGCGCGTGTGCTGCGCCGGTTCGCCGACGAACCGTCGCTCGCGGACCGCATGGGCGCCGCCGCCGCCCGGCACGCCGGGTGCTTCGGCTGGGACACCGCGGCCGCCGCCACCGCCGACGTCTACACCGCCGCGACCCAGTCCCACCGCCGTCGCGTACGCTCCCACCATGGCTGACGCGCAGAAGGGTGCCGCACAGGTCCTGGAGGACGTCTTCACGGACGCCGAGCTGGAGTGGGAGAGCCCCGAGCCGGGCACCTACGTCGTCAAGCTCCCCGGCACCCGGAAGCTGTCCACCACCGTCTCCTTCCGGGTGGGCCGGCACTCCCTCTCCCTCAACGCCTTCGTCATCCGCCACCCGGACGAGAACGAGCCGGCCGTCCACCGCTGGCTGCTGGAGCGCAACCTCAAGCTGTACGGCGTCAGTTACGCCGTCGACCACCTCGGCGACGTCTACGTCACCGCCCGGCTGCCGCTGCCCGCCGTCACCCCCGACGAGGTCGACCGCATCCTCGGCCAGGTCCTGGAAGCGGCGGACGGCAGCTTCAACACCCTGCTGGAGCTGGGCTTCGCCGCCGCGATCCGCAAGGAGTACGCCTGGCGGGTGTCCCGCGGCGAGTCCACCCGCAACCTGGACGCCTTCGCCCACCTCACCCAGCGCCCCTCCGACTGACCCGGAACACCGTCGACGCGGCCGTACGGCGCTCAGCGCGCGCCGCCGCGGTAGCGGCCCGGCGGCACGCCCACCAGCCTGCGGAAGTGCCGGGTGAGATGGGCCTGGTCGTAGAACCCGGTCGCCGCGGCCACCTCGCCCGGCGCCCGCCCCGCCAGCAGCAGCCGGCGGGCGCGGCCGACACGGCGCGACATCAGGTACTGGTGCGGTGCGATGCCGTAGGCCGCGCCGAACGCCCGGACCAGGTGCGCCGGATGGGCGTGCAGCAGCCGCGCGGCCTCCTCCAGCGACACGCCCTCCACGACCCGCGCGTCCAGCAGCTCGCGCAGGCCGCGGGCGAGCGCGGGATCACGCCGGGGCGGCGCGGCAGCGGCCCGGGGCGCCAGGTGCGCCCGCAGCCGCTCCGCGAGGAGCGCCAGCCTGCCCGCGGCCTCCAACTCGTCGCCGGCCCGCCCGAGCGCGCCGTGCAACTGCCCGACCCGCCGCCGCAGCACCGGGTCCCGCAGATCCGGCCCGTCCACCGCGGGGCCGATCAGGTCCTCGCCGAGGTGGGTGGCGTCCAGGTACAGCACCCGCTTGCGGAAGCCGTGCGGGGTGGCCGGCGAGCCGTTGTGCGGGACGTGCGGCGGCAGCAGGGAGACGGTGTCGTGCGGGGTGCCGTGCGCGTGCCGCTCCAGGTCGTAGCGGACCGCCCCGTCGTCCACGATGAGCACCGTCCAGGCGTCGTGGACGTGCATCGGGTAGGCGTACTCGGTGAAGCGGGCGTGGAAGACCTCCACGACGCCCGGGATGCGCGGGCGCCAGGCGGAGACCTCCCGCTGTGCGGCCATGCAAAGAACGTACAAGACGCCGCGGGGCGCCGGTCGGCAGTCTCATCCCATGAGCACTCCGGCCGTCGAGTCATCCGTCAAGCGCCCCGTCGCGCCACCCACCGAGCCGTCCAGGGAGCCGTCGAGGGAACCGTCCACCGAGTCGTCCGTCGAGCCGTCCGCCGAGCCGGTCCGCTTCGACACCAAGATCGCTGTCCTGCTGCGCGCGGACCTGGAGCCCTGGCAGCGGCTCAACGTCACGTCCTTTCTGGTCAGCGGCCTGGGCACCCGGCTCCCCGAGGTGATCGGGGAGCCGTACGAGGACGCGGACGGCGTGGCCTACCTGCCGATGTTCCGCCAGCCCGTGCTGGTCTTCGAGGCCACCAAGGAGGTCCTCGCGGCCGCCCACACCCGGGCCCTGTCCCGCTCCCTGCCCGTCGCCCTGTTCACCGCCGGCCTCTTCGCCACCGGCAACGACCGCGACAACCGGGCCGCGGTGCGGGCGGTGCCCACGGCCGACCTGGACCTGGTGGGGCTCGCGGTGTACGGGCCGCGCAACGGGGTGGACAGGGTGGTGAAGGGGGCGCGGATGCATCCGTGAGGCCGGGGGGTGTCAGTGCGGGGCGGGCGCGGTGTCGCCGGTGTCGCGGCTCCGCGGCAGTGCCCAGGAGGGGCGCCAGACGGGTCCGGGCAGCGGGGCCAGGCTCGCGAAGTGGTCGACGACCGCCCGCAGTCCCGGGTGCGGATTCGTCCGGCGGAACATCAGCGACAGCGGATAGGCGAGCACCGGGCCCGCGATCGGGATGCGGCGCAGGTCGTGGCCGGCCGGCCAGAGGTACCGGTCGCGCGCGCCGACCAGCGTGGCCACGTCGCCGGAGTCCGCGAGGGTGTCCAGCAGCACCTCGTTGCCGAAGTTCGGGCCCGCCGCGTCGACGCGGAGGTCGAAGGCGGTGGTGAGCTGGTCGTAGAACTCCGCCCACTCGCTGCGGGGCGCGATGCCCGGCACCCAGATCCGCAGCCCGCGCAGCTGCGCCGGTGTGACCGTGCGCGCGGAGGCGAGCGGGTGGCGGGGGCCGACGAGGAGTTCCAGCGCGGAGTCGAAGGCGTGGACCATCCGCACCTCGGGCGGCAGCGCGGCCGGGTCGGTGACCGTGCGGAACGCGGCGTCGACGTCGCCCGCGCGCACGGCGGCGGCCGTCACCCGCGGGTCGTCGACCCTGAGCGTCACCACGTCGAGGTCGGTCCCGGGACGCGAACGCCAGTACTCGTGCAGCAGGACCGCCTGCGCGCTGCGCAGCCCCAGGACGTCGATCCGCAGCGCCCGCGAGCCCGGCCTGACCG
The DNA here is from genome assembly GCF_055592085.1 of Streptomyces sp. NPDC041135. NCBI lineage: Bacteria > Bacillati > Actinomycetota > Actinomycetes > Kitasatosporales > Streptomycetaceae > Streptomyces > Streptomyces sp. NPDC041135. The sequence continues at coordinate 411,244 of NZ_JBVIYZ010000006.1, read as the reverse complement.
CGCTGACGGCCCGGTCGGCACCCGCGACGATGGTGCGGGCGTGCGGCAGGAAGGCCTGCCCGTCGAGCGTCAGCTCCACCCCGCGGGCGGTACGGGTGAACAGGCGCGCCGCCAGCTCCCGCTCCAGCGCGGCGATCCGCTTGGAGACCGCCTGCTGGGTCACGCCCAGCTCGTCGGCCGCGTGCCGCAACTGCCCCAGCTCCGCCGCCCGGACGAACGTACGCACTGCCTCGGTGTCCACCGGTGCAGCATACGGGTACACAACCGATGGTTGTGGGGAGCGCCCGGACCGTTGTTTGCCCCCGCAGGCGGTGAGGCGATGTGATGCGGTCACCCAAACGATCGTTGTCCCGCGGAGGCAGGTGCGCGTGCGAGGAGTGCCCGGTTTCGGCCGCCTGTGGTCGGCCTACGCCGTCAGTACGTACGGCACGTGGATCGCCTTCGGGGCGTTGCCGCTCCTCGCGGTCCGCGTGCTGCACTCGCCGGCCTTCGCGGTGTCGCTCCTGGACGCGGCCGGGCTCGCCGTCGCGGCGGTCGCCGCCTTCCCGCTCGGTCCGTGGGTCGAGCACCGGGCCAAGCGTCCGGTGATGGTCGCGATGGACCTGGCGCGGTTCCTCGCGATGGCGAGCGTCCCGGTGGCGTACGTCCTCGGCGTGCTGTCGTACGGCCAGTTGCTGGTCGTCCAGGTCACCTCCGCGACCGCGGGCATCGCCTTCACCGCCGCGTCCGGCGCCTATGTGAAACACCTGGTGCCACGCGAGCACCTCCTCGCCGCGAACGGGCGGTTCGAGGGGACGAGCTGGGTGGCGACCGCGGCCGGCCCACCGCTCGGCGGCGCGCTCGTCGGGCTGTGCGGCCCGGTCGTCACCGTCCTGGCCGACGCGGTGAGCTACCTGCTGTCCGCGCTCACGGTCCTCCGCATCCGCGGCGGCGACATCGCCGCACCACGCGACCCGGCCACCACCTCGCGCGCGGCCGGTCTGCTCACCGGCGCGCGGTTCATCCGCCACGACCGCGTCCTGCGGCGGCTGTTCCTCAACTCGGTCCTGGTCAGCGGCCTGATCACGGCGACCGTCCCGCTTCTGGCCGTGCTCCTGCTCGGCGAGTACGGCTTCCCCGCCTGGCAGTACGGACTCGCCTTCGGCATCCCGGCCCTCGGCGGCCTCCTGGGCGCCCGCCTCTCCGCTCCCCTCGCGCGTCGGTACGGCCGGTACCGGGTCATGGCCGTCTCCGGACGGCTGCGCTCGGTCTTCCCGCTCGGCCTCGCCCTCGTCCGCCCCGGCGTCCCCGGCCTCCTCACGGTGATCGCCGTCGAAGCACTGCTGATCACCTGCATGGGCGTCTTCAACCCGCTCCACGCCACGGAACGCCTGCAACGCACTCCCGCGGACCGGGCCGCCCGCGTCCTCAGCACCTGGAGCGCCGGGAGCAGAGTGGTCCAGGCGGCTCTGGTCGCGCTCTGGGGCGTCCTCGCCACCCTCACCGGCCCGCTCACCGCGATCACCGTCTCCGGCGTCCTGCTGCTCGCCACCCCGCTGCTGCTCCCCGGCCGCGACGACCTGTCGGCCCCGGCGCGGGACGCCCTTCACACACCGGCGCGCGCGTCGGGAGCGGAGGCCGAGGCAGAGGGCGATGGCGAGGGGGAGGGCGATGGCGAGGACGGGGGAGCGTCGGCCCCGGCTTCGACGGCCCCGGCCTCCCTGCCGGATGCCTCCCCGCCGGGTGCCTCCCTGCCGGGCGCTTCCCTGCCGGGCGCTTCCCTGCCGGGCGGGCGCCGCCGCATGAGGGCGCCGTAACCGAGGGCGGCCACCGTGCCCAGCAGGGCACACGTCCCCCACAGCCAGCGCGCCCCGAACCGGTCGATGAGCAGGCCGGACATCAGCGGGGCGACCAGGGCGGCGACCGACCAGGACAGGGTGTACACGCCCTGGTAGCGGCCGCGCCCGTGCACGGGGGAGAGGCCGACGACGAGCCCGGTCTGGGTGGGCGCGTTGACGATCTCGGCGAGCGTCCAGACGCACACGGTGAGCGCGATGAGGCCGACCGACCCGGCGAACGCGGTCAGCCCCAGGCCGTACCCGGCGAGCAGGGACGAGGCGATCAGGAGCGTGCGCGGATCGCGGTGCTCGATGTACCGGGTGACGGGAAGCTGAAGGACGACGACGAGCACGCCGTTGAGGGCGATGACGAGGCCGTAGTCGGCGGGGGAGAAGCCGGACGAGCCCATGGCCAGCGGGAGGCCGGCCGAACCCTGCTGGAAGACGAGGGCGACGAGGAAGGACAGGCCGACGACGGCCATGTACCGCCGGTCGCGCAGGACGCTCCCGAGTCCCACGCCGCCCACCGGGTCGGCGGCGGTCCGCACCGGCCGGGACTCGGGCAGCCGGGCGAAGACGACGACCGCGCAGGCCAGCGTCATGCCGGCCTCGACGAGGAAGCCGGCGCGGTAGCTGATCCCGGCGATGAATCCGGCGGCCGCTGAGGAGACGGCGAACCCGAGGTTGATGGCCCAGTAGTTGAGGGAGAAGGCCCGCACCCGGTCCTCGGGCCGCACGATGTCGGCCATCATCGCCTGCACGGCCGGCCGGGAGGCGTTGGAGGCGAGGCCGACGAGGAATGCGACGGCGGCGATGGCGACCGGGCCGCGCACGAAGCCGAGCAGGGCCACGGCCAGGGCGGTGGAGACCTGCGCGACGAGCAGCGTGGGCCGCCGCCCGAACCGGTCGGCCGCCACCCCGGCGCCGAGGGAGGCGACCACCCCGCCGAGCCCGTGCAGAGAGGCGACGAGACCGGCGTACGACGCGGAGTAGCCGCGGTCGAGGGTCAGGTAGAGCGCCATGAAGGTGGCGACGAAGGCGCCGAGCCGGTTGATCAGGGTGCTGGTCCACAGCCACCAGAACGCACGGGGAAGGCCGGAGACGCTGTCGCGGGCGGCACCTCTGAGACTGGCGACGGACATGCGGTGCGGACCCCCGGTGATGTAAGCGGCTCTTGCTGCCTGCGCAACTTACCTGAAGGCCGCTCAACGGAGCCACCCGATTAACAGATGCGGGCGGTTGTCCGAGGTCCGGGCAGGTCGGGCGAGCTGCCGAAAGCGTGGATTACGCTCTGTCCCATGGCCGACGCACCGTACAAGCTGATCCTCCTCCGCCACGGCGAGAGCGAGTGGAACGCGAAGAACCTGTTCACCGGCTGGGTGGACGTCAACCTCAACGAGAAGGGCGAGAAGGAGGCGGTCCGCGGTGGCGAACTCCTGAAGGACGCCGACCTCCTCCCCGACGTGGTCCACACGTCCCTCCAGAAGCGCGCGATCCGCACGGCACAGCTGGCCCTCGAGGCCGCCGACCGCCACTGGATCCCGGTGCACCGCTCGTGGCGCCTGAACGAGCGCCACTACGGCGCCCTCCAGGGCAAGGACAAGGCGCAGACGCTGGCCGAGTTCGGCGAGGAGCAGTTCATGCTCTGGCGCCGCTCGTACGACACCCCGCCGCCGCCCCTCGAGGACGGCTCGGAGTTCTCCCAGTCGGACGACCCGCGCTACGCGTCGATCCCGCCGGAGCTGCGCCCGCGCACGGAGTGCCTGAAGGACGTCGTCGCGCGCATGCTGCCGTACTGGTACGACGCGATCGTCCCCGACCTCCTGACCGGCCGCACGGTCCTCGTCGCCGCCCACGGCAACAGCCTGCGCGCCCTCGTCAAGCACCTCGACGGCATCTCCGACGCCGACATCGCCGGCCTCAACATCCCCACCGGCATCCCCCTCCACTACGACCTCAACGCCGACTTCACCCCGGTGACCCCCGGCGGCACCTACCTCGACCCGGCAGCGGCAGCGGCCGCGATCGAGGCGGTCAAGAACCAGGGCAAGAAGAAGTAAGCGCCCACGTGAAGGCCCCCTACCTGCGGTTCTCCGCTGGGAGGGGGCTTTTCGCTGCCTCTGGGCCGTCTTTGGACCGTCAGGGCGATGGGGCCGCGCGCTCTCCGGGTTCCGGCTCCTGTCTCCACTCCGCTCTGGCGCCGGCGCTCTGGAGCACAGCGACAGCGGACTGGGCCCTGTAGGCAGACGGCCCTTTGCGAAGGGTGACGGGTGCTTGGCGCGCCAGAACCCGGCTGTGCCACAAGCTCTGCCCGGTCACCTTGCGCACTGCGAGGATCACATCCATCTCGCGGGGTCCACAGTCGACGAGGACCACCTCATGGGACGGGTCGTCGCAGAGCAGCGTGTAGTACTCGGACTCTTCGTCGGACATCTCGCCCTCCTGCCTCAGCGAACGGGAGCGTATGCAGCCTCGAAGACGGCAGCCACAGCTTTTCGGGTGCGCTCCTGGCTGGACGGCATGGGGTGTGCGTACACCCGGAGGGTCAGACCCGGGTCCGAGTGGCCGAGGTACTCGGCGAGGGCCTTGATGTTCTCTCCGGCGTCCAGGAGCACCAAGGCGTAGAAGTGGCGGAGGGCGTGCATGCCGTTCTCGCCGGCGAAGACCCGTTCAGGCGTCCGCCTCCGGCGCCGTACCCGGTACAGCGACCGTGGCGACTGGCACCAATCGCCGGTCGCTCTGACAGACAAGCCGATCAGTGCGTCAGACCTCAGCGACCTTGCTGCAAGCAGTTCGCATCGAGGCGCACGCACGGCCACATAGCTCAGGCCAGGCTCTAGAGTCGCCCCGTCTGCCAGATCGGGTCGTCCGGTGCGGGGCGGCCGTCGAGGCGCTGGAGGGGTTCTCCGGTGAGCGAGAGATGCCGACGAGCGACGGCTATGAAGTGCCCCTGTGCGGCAACGACTCTTCCTCTGAGCTCCATCCAGTTCTCATCGGGAGTCAGACCCCGCCGAATGGCAATGTGAAACCGCCAGATCTGCTCGTCAATGGCGTGCGCGGCTGCTGCAATGTCCCTCTTGGTAACGAGATTGACGCTGCCGAGGGCCTCGCCCCAGGGGCGCCAGTCGACTGTCGTCGGGGCCAACACGCCTTGCGGGATGTCGTCAGGCCGATTGCGGTCCATGTCGCTGAGGTCTACAAGCACTGAGGATGATTCCCGCAGTACGCGGACGCACGCTGCCGCCTGCTGTTCCCTGATCCAATGGCGATCTTGCGCTCTTCTGCTGACGAGGCTCCCAACGAGAACGCCGATCAGAGTGGTCAGCACGGCCCCGACCGGAGCCGCTAATAAGGCCAGCAACGACGTCATAGAAGCCAGTCTGGGCGACGATGCGGTGGCTTGAGTAGCGGCTCAACCCAGCTCGCTGCGGTCGGCCAGTGGGCACAGCCGGGCCAGTGCCCAAGCCGTCCAGGAACCCCTAGACCCACTCGCTGACCACCTCCACCGGCCTCGGCTCCGGCGGTCGGATCTGCGGCACTGCTGACTCACCCCCCGAACATGCCCTGGTGCCAAGCCCGTGCCAGAAGTGCGGGGAACCACAGGGAGAGGCGGTCAGCCATCCAGCACGCCCTCAGGTCATGAGTCCGCTCCGCAGCAGGCCAGCAAGCCCATTGGCCCCGTAGAACCCAACTTTCCCAAAGCTCAGAGCCAAGGCCCGTTGAGCTAGGCCTAAGGCTCACACAAGAGGCTCACGCAGCTTGTGGATCTCCGGGCGCACCTTATCTACGAGGTCATCTCTCAGCATGGCGTTGAACGCCCGTCGAGCGGTCAGCGCCTGCTCGTCGATCTCCATGCCACTGCGCAGTTGACTCACGTAGGTCTGCCGCACCAGGTGCTCCGCGGGCAGGTAGACGTCCTTCAACCACCGATACAGCTCATCCGAAGCCAACAGCAACAACCGCCGATACGCTTCGTCGCGGGCCCGAACGCGGCGGTTCAGTTCCTCCTGCTTGTCTGTCCAGCCTGTCTCCTGGATGTACGTGAGCCAGTCCATCCACAGGCTCGTGGCCAACATGAAGCCCTCGACGCCGGCCAGACGCCGCTCCTGAGCTTTCTCCAGCAGACTTGCCCGCAGCCGTAGCCGCTCCACGGACCGTGTAGCGAACGCGGTCAAGAGGCCCCCGACCACCGCTGCGACAGCCGCGATCACAGCCGACATGGTTGCGCTCTCCATAGCTGCCCTTCCGCATGAGCACCCAGAGACATCAGCCAGCCCCCTCGGGCCCGTCTCAGTTTCCGTCTCATTCAGCTACGTTCACGGCCGTTCAGGCGAGACCTGGAGAAACCCCGAACCGTTGTCAGACCGACCCGTTCAGCTGGGCTATCAGGCCCGACAGTTCCAGCAGGCTTTCGGCGTGCAGGGTCGGGGGGTTGGTGACGTGGGGCGGGTCGGGGTGGGGGAGGGGAGTTGGGGGGCGGCGGATCAGGGCTGTGTGCATGCCTGCTGCCGCGGCCGGGTGGATGTCGTCGTCGATGCGGGGGCCGACGTAGAGCATCTCGGTGGTCTCGGCGGGGACCACGGACGCGATGCGGTGGAAGAACGCGGGGTCGGGCTTCGCGGGGGTGCCGTCGTCGGTGGTGTCGATGAGGTCGACGTCGTTCGTCAGGGTTTCGCGCAACGCGCGTCGGGCGCGGGCGGTCCGGGTGCCCGTGATGCCGAGCCAGAGTCCGTCCGCGCGCAGGGCGGCCAGCGCGTCGCGGACGTCCGGGTAGAGGCCGGGCTCCGTGCCGTGCCCGGGGGTGTCGTCCGCGAGGCACTCGCCCACGTCGAGGATCACAGCGCGAATCATCCGTACCAGGTACCCGCGCTCGGCCCGGCTACGTCTAGCCTGCCCCTGGCGGGTACGGCGGCGTGGGCGAGGGGGCAGCGGTGACCGAGGGGACGGAGACGGCGGGGGACGCCGGGGGGATGGTCGTGTACTGGCGGCCCCTGTGCCCCTACTGCGTGAAGCTGCTCACCCAACTCCGCCTCACGGGGCTGGAGTACACCAAGGTGAACATCTGGCGGGACCCGGACGCCGCGGCGTTCGTCCGGTCGGTCGCCGACGGGAACGAGACCGTGCCCACCGTGACCGTCGCCGGCCGCGCGATGGTGAACCCCTCGCGCAGGCAGGTGCTGGAGGCGGTACGCGCCCACGCCCCGCACCTGTTGAGCAAGCCGGACTGAGCAGGAGGCCTGGTCGGGGCGGGGCGTGACCGGGGCGGGTGGGTCAGTCCGCCATGGTGCCGCCGAACTCGGGGGAGCACCCTGCGGTGTCCCGGGTCGTTGGGAGCGCCACGGGGCCCGCTTCCGCCGCACCTGCCGTGTCGAACGGTGGCAGTCGGTCCTGGACGCGGCTTCGGGGCGCCGATGGCGTATCCCGGACCAACGGGAACGTCCCGGGGTTGCTGCGCAGCGGACGGAGGTCTCCGTCAGGAGTACGCCACGCACACCCGACGCGTACGCCGGGTGCGGGTGTCGGTGTCGTGCGGTGCGGCGGTGGCCGTCACGCCTTCAGGGGTACCGGATGCACCTCGTCCGCGCGGTGCCCGGCGCGCTCGTGGATGCGCTGGACCGCGTCGGCGGAGGGTGCCTCCGACAGGCAGTAGACCGTGCCGGACTCCGGGTCCGCCCAGGCCTGCTCGAAGTGGACGTTCTCCTCGCCCTCGATGGCGAGGTCGGCCTGGTGCGCCTGCATCAGCTGGTCGGCGGTGATGCCCTTCATCCCGTGGTGGACATCCATGAACTTGGCCATGGCCACGCATCTCCTCGGCTGGTCCGTCCGTCCGTCCCTTCCATGCTGCGCCCCCCGGACGACGGCCACCAACCGGTGCCTGTACGGGCACCCGCACCGGCGCCGGACGAGGCGAAGGGCCCCGGTGTGGGCCGGGGCCCTTCGCGGTCGGTACGTCGGGTGGTCAGCCGCACTGGCAAGGAGCGCCCGACTGGCACCCGCAGCCGCAGCCGGAGCCGCAGCCGCAGGCGGCGACGAGCGGCAGGTGCCTGATCTCGGTGGGCTGCTCGGAGTCGCGGTGCTGGGTGGGGTCGGGCGTGTCGGCGGGGGATTCGGCCATGGGTCCCTCCTCGAGGCGTAGGGCCTGTGCCCTTTGCGTGCCTATTCCATGCCCGCTCCACCGGGCGCGGCAACGGCGCATCGGCGGCGCACAGGGGCGAGTGCGCTGCCGCCCGCCGCACGCCACCACCGCCCACGGCACACCGGCACCGCGGGCCACTACCGCCCACGCCACCCCGGGACGCCGTGGGCGGCCGCCGCCCCCGCACCCCCCCCGGCAGGGCTACGCGCCCTCGCCCCCCGTCACCGGCTGGATGTCCGCCTGGAGGACGTCCGCGTGCTCCCCGGTGACCAGGTAGACGACGCGCTTGGCGACGGCGACGGCGTGGTCGGCGTAGCGCTCGTAGTAGCGGCCGAGCAGGGTGACGTCGACGGCGGTCTCGATGCCGTGCTTCCAGCGGTCGTCGATCAGGTGCTGGAAGAGGGTGCGGTGCAGCAGGTCCATCTCGTCGTCGTCCTGCTCCAGCTGGAGCGCCAGGTCGACGTCCTTGGTGACGATGACCTCCGCGGCCTTCGCCATCAGGCGCTGCGCGAGCTGGCCCATCTCCAGGATGGTGGCGTGCAGGTCGTACGGCACCGCGCGCTCGGGGAAGCGCAGCCGGGCGAGCTTGGCCACGTGCTGGGCGAGGTCGCCGGAGCGCTCCAGGTCGGCCGACATGCGCAGCGAGGTGACGACGATGCGCAGGTCCGTGGCGACCGGCTGCTGGCGGGCCAGCAGGGCGATCGCCCGGGCCTCGAGGTCGTGCTGGAGCTGGTCGACCTTCTTGTCCGCCTCGATCACGCTCTCGGCCAGCTTCAGGTCGGTGTCGAGGATGGCCGTCGTGGCGCGTCCGATGGCCGAGCCGACCAGCCGGGCCATCTCCACCAGACCGTCGCCGATCGAGTCCAGTTCCTCGTGGTACGCGTCCCGCATCAGGGTTCCCTCTCGTACGTGTGCTCGGGGGCTTCCGGGGGGCCGGGGCCCGTGGCGAGACCAGCGGCGTGCACCCCACGCTCCCACGTTCGGCCCCGCACGCGTCCGTTTCTGCCACCGCAAATGAACCGTCACTGGCTCCCAGGTGAACTCTGGGCGACGAGTGTTCGAGGTCGCACTCCGGTGGCTGTGGTCAGCTCCTGGCCCATGCCTAACCTGGAGGCATGGATGTGAACGCGGCGGTCGCCGCAGCGGCGGCGGTCGCCGGGGTGCTCACCGGCGTGATCGCCGTCCTGGCGTTCCGCTGGAGCGAGCGGGAGCAGAAACGCCCGACGCGCAGCTCCCTGCACCTCGACACCGTGCTGCCGCCCGGGGTGGACATCGTGCTCTCCGTGCTCCGGTCGTCGGCCGTCGTCCTGGACGAGGCCGACGCGGTCGTCAAGGCCAGCTCCGCCGCCTACGCCCTCGGGCTGGTGCGCGGCGGCAGGCTCGCCGTGGAGCCGATGCTCCAGATGGCCCGGGACACCCGGCGGGACGGGGAGATACGCCAGGTCGAGCTGGACCTGCCCCGGCGCGGCACCGGACGCGGGGAGGCGCTCGCCGTCTCCGCGCGGGTCGCGCCGCTCGGCTCGCGGCTGGTGCTGCTGCTGGTGGAGGACCTCACCGAGGCCCGCCGGATCGAGGCGGTGCGCCGCGACTTCGTCGCGAACGTCAGCCATGAGCTGAAGACCCCGGTCGGTGCCCTCTCCCTGCTGTCCGAGGCCGTCATGGACGCCTCCGACGACCCGGAGGCGGTCCAGCGCTTCGCCGGCCGGATGCAGATCGAGGCCACCCGCCTGACCAACCTGGTGCAGGAGCTCATCGACCTCTCCCGGGTGCAGAACGACGACCCCCTGGAGGACGCCGAACCGGTCCGGGTGGACGAACTCGTCGCGGAGGCCATCGACCGCTGCCGCCACCAGGCCGGCACCAAGCAGATCACCATGGCCGCCTCGATCCAGGACCCCGGGGGACGGTCCGCCCAGCTGTCCTTCGACGGACTGTCCGCCGGCGACCCGTCCGCCGAGGAACTGGCGTCGGAGGGCGTCGGCGGCCACCGGGCCGACCTGGCCGACCTGCACGTCTGGGGCAACCGCGGCCAGCTGGCCGCCGCCATCGGCAACCTGGTCGAGAACGCGGTGAACTACTCCCCGGCCCGCACCCGCGTCGGCATAGCGGCCCGCCGGGTGGGCGCGCCCGGCGGTGAGATGATCGAGCTGGCCGTCACCGACCAGGGCATCGGCATCTCCGACAAGGACAAGGAGCGCATCTTCGAGCGCTTCTACCGCGTCGACCCGGCCCGCTCCCGGGCCACCGGCGGCACCGGTCTGGGGCTCGCCATCGTCAAGCACGTGATCGCCTCGCACGGCGGGGAGGTCACGGTGTGGAGCGCCGAAGGCCAGGGCTCCACGTTCACCGTCCGGCTGCCGGAGGCGGGGGCGGCCCGCGACCGCGCTCAGCAGCATCCCGACCTCGATGACGAGGCCGGGCGCTCCACCGAGTCATCCCCGTACGAACCGCTTCCCGCCCCGGAGGTCCTTCCGTGACCCGAGTGCTCGTCGTCGAGGACGAGGAGTCCTTCTCCGACGCCCTGTCGTACATGCTCCGCAAGGAGGGCTTCGAGGTCGCCGTGGCGGCGACCGGCCCCGACGGACTCGACGAGTTCGAGCGCAACGGCGCCGACCTCGTCCTCCTCGACCTGATGCTGCCGGGTCTGCCCGGTACGGAGGTGTGCCGTCAGCTGCGCGGCCGCTCCAACGTCCCCGTGATCATGGTGACCGCGAAGGACAGCGAGATCGACAAGGTCGTCGGTCTGGAGATAGGTGCCGACGACTACGTCACCAAGCCGTTCTCCTCGCGCGAGCTGGTGGCCCGCATCCGGGCCGTCCTGCGCCGCCGCGGGGAGCCCGAGGAGGTCACCCCGGCCGCCCTGGAGGCGGGCCCGGTCCGCATGGACGTCGACCGCCACGTGGTGACGGTGTCCGGCGCGAAGGTCGACCTCCCCCTGAAGGAGTTCGACCTGCTGGAGATGCTGCTGCGCAACGCCGGCCGGGTGCTGACCCGGATGCAGCTGATCGACCGGGTGTGGGGCGCCGACTACGTCGGGGACACCAAGACCCTGGACGTGCACGTCAAGCGGCTGCGCGCCAAGATCGAGCCGGACCCGGGCGCTCCGCGCTACCTGGTGACGGTCCGCGGGCTCGGCTACAAGTTCGAGCCGTAGGCCGGCCGGCGGGCCGGGGCCGGGCGAGTCCGCCCGACGGGCCGGCGGGTCACGCCGGAGGGCGGCACCCCGTGCGGGGTGCCGCCCTCCGGCGTACGCGCATGGGGTACGGCAGCTCAGCGACCGCCGCTAGCGGCCGCCGTTCAGCGGCCGCTGCTCAGTGGCCGCCGGTCAGTGATCGGCCGCCGACTGCGAGGCGGAGTCGCTCGGCGTCGAGCCGGCGGGGCTGGAGGTCGCCGACGCGCCGCCGCTGCGGGACGGCTTGGCACCGGCCGACGCGGTGGCACCCGGCGCAGCGCCCGTGGAGGCGGAGGCCGAGGCGGACGGGACGTCGCTGGGGCCCCAGCTGGCGAAGTAGCTCTCGGCCGGGACGACGAAGGCGCGCAGGCTCACGTCACCGGTCTTGCTGAAGCTGAAGGTGATCTTCTGGGCGTTGCCGTCCTGGACCGCCTCGCGGCTGCTCTCCAGCACGGCGGAGGCGTTGTCCTTGCCGCCGAGGATCAGCGAGCCGCCGGCCGGGACGGTCATGGACTGGCCCTTGACCGGGTGCAGCTTGGCGGTCTTGCCGGTGCCGGCGACGCTGATCGACCGCAGCGTCTGGTCGGTGGTGCCGCCGTTGAAGATGGTCGCGGAGATCACCGCCGGACCCGTGGACTGGAGGTCGGGCTGGGTCACCACGATCGCGTTCTGGACCTTGATGTCACCGACGCTGGCGGCGGCGTTGTCCGGCTTGACCTGGAGGGTCTGGGCGTGGTTTCCGGCGCCGCACGCGGCGAGCGAGGCGATCGAGAAGGCGATAACCGAGGCGGCGAGGGCGCCGCGTCGAAGGCTGCTGCTCACGGCGGCGGCAACTCCTTGAACGCGCGGGCGACCTCCTTATAAAGCCGCCCTAAGTGTCTGTCAGCGGCCTCAGGTTACCGAGCCGTTCCCGCGGCACCGCACCCGACCCTCCCCCGAGCGCCGGGCTTCCCTCATGCAGGGGGCACCCGGATGCCGACAAGAGCCTCCCGGACCACTTCGGCCCGGCCTTCGTCCGCCATTCACATAAGGCACCCCCAAGCCCCGGTGAACACCGCCCGCGGCGGTCCGCACATTTTCCGCACGAGAATGCGCGGCGGCCTCGAATATCGATCACGGGCCGCCCGCCTGCCCACCGGTGATCAATTAAGGAAACGTGTCGCAGTCCGCTCCGGTCACCGAACGGAGTAGCGGAAGTCGTACGCTTGGGACCAGACATATCGGGACGTTCGGCCACTCGTGGGCGACTCCGCCCGGGTGTGACGGCCGCGTTTCACTCCGCCCGGAGAGCCGCTCCGACCTGCGAATACCTGCTTCCGGGAGGCCCGCGAAGCACGTTCGTGTCGCTGTTGTCAAGCCCCGAGATATGCCCTGACCTGCGAAAACGCCATTCAGAAGACGCCGTATCCGTGTTACCCTGGATAGCCACGGAAGGGGTACCTGTCACATGACGTTCAAGGTTGGCGACACCGTGGTCTATCCCCATCACGGGGCCGCGCTGATCGAGGCCATCGAAACTCGCCAGATCAAAGGCGTGGACAAGACCTACTTGGTGCTGAAGGTCGCCCAGGGTGACCTGACGGTACGTGTGCCAGCGGACAATGCGGAGTTCGTCGGCGTGCGTGATGTGGTCGGTCAGGACGGGCTGGACCGGGTCTTCGAGGTGCTGCGCGCGCCGTACGCCGAGGAGCCCACGAACTGGTCGCGTCGCTACAAGGCAAACCTGGAGAAGCTCGCCTCCGGCGATGTCATCAAGGTCGCGGAAGTCGTGCGTGACCTGTGGCGTCGTGAGCGCGAGCGCGGACTGTCCGCCGGTGAGAAGCGCATGCTCGCCAAGGCTCGCCAGATCCTGGTGAGCGAGCTGGCCCTCGCGGAGAACACGAACGAGGACAAGGCCGAGGCCCTGCTTGACGAGGTCCTCGCGTCCTGACGCTCGGCAGCAGGTAACGCCCCCTGCTCTCAGCACGCTCGGCACGGTGTGTGCCCGGCACGGTGCACGGTCGGCACTGTGCGCGGTGCGGGGTCATGCACAGTGAAATGCCGCGGTGCCCGATGACACGGATGTGTCGCCGGGCGCTGCGGCATGTTCGTCCCCGGAAATTCCCCCGAGATGCCCCGTACCGCTCGTCCACTCGCCCCCACGTGGCGATACTTGGCGTGCCGGGCCCGGGCTGCCACCCCGACCAGGGTCACGGAAGGGTCCGGTCAAGGGCGTCGCGCCCGGCACTTCCCAGGCCATACCCACCTGGCCCCCGACGTCAAACCGGCGTCCGCCGGGCGGCGTCCGGCAGGCCCCGACCACACCACCTGACAGGAACCGATGTCTGAGGATTCGCGCCCTTCGTCCGCGCAGGCCCGCGCCGAGACCCGGGTCGCCGCCGTGATTCCGGCCGCCGGCCGGGGCGTACGCCTCGGTCCGGGCGCCCCCAAGGCGCTCCGGGCGCTGGGCGGCACTCCCATGCTCATCCACGCGGTGCGGGCGATGGCCGCCTCCCGCGCGGTCGCCCTGGTCGTCGTCGTGGCCCCGCCGGACGGCGCCGCCGAGGTCAAGTCGCTGCTCGACGCGTACGCGCTGCCCGAGCGCACCGACTTCCTCGTCGTCCCGGGCGGCGACTCCCGCCAGGAGTCGGTGCGCCTCGGACTCGACGCGCTGCCGCCCGGCCACGACATCGTGCTCGTGCACGACGCCGCCCGGCCGCTGGTGCCGGTCGACACGGTCGACGCGGTGATCGAGGCCGTACGGGAGGGCGCCCCGGCCGTGGTGCCCGCGCTGCCCCTGGCCGACACCGTCAAGGAGGTCGAGCCGGCCGGTGCCGAGGGCGGCCCGGAGCCGGTGGTGGCCACCCCGGACCGGTCGCGGCTGCGTGCCGTGCAGACACCGCAGGGCTTCGACCGGGCCACGCTGGTGCGCGCCCACGAGACGGTGAACGGCGAGGTCACCGACGACGCGAGCATGGTCGAGCGGCTGGGCCCGCGGGTCGTGGTGGTGCCCGGACACGAGGAGGCCTTCAAGGTGACCCGCCCGCTGGACCTGGTGCTGGCGGAGGCGGTCTTGGCCCGCCGGAGGCTCAACGATGGCTTCTGAACCGCAGCGGCCCGCGCAGCCCCCGCTGCTGCCGCGCGTCGGCATCGGCACCGACATCCACGCCTTCGAGGAGGGCCGCGACCTGTGGTGCGCCGGCCTGAAGTGGGAGGGCCAGGGCCCGGGCCTGGCCGGCCACTCCGACGCCGACGTCGTCGCGCACGCCGCCTGCAACGCGCTGTTCTCCGCCGCGGGCCTCGGTGACCTCGGGCAGCACTTCGGCACCGGCCGCCCCGAGTGGTCCGGCGCCTCCGGGGTCACGCTGCTGACGGAGGCGGCGCGGATCGTGCGCGCGGCCGGGTTCGTCATCGGCAACGTCGCCGTGCAGGTCGTCGGCGACCGGCCGAAGGTCGGCAAGCGCCGCGACGAGGCCGAGAAGACACTGTCCGAGGCGGCCGGCGCCCCGGTGTCGGTCTCCGGCGCCACCACCGACGGCCTCGGCTTCCCCGGCCGCGGCGAGGGACTGATGGCGGTGGCCACCGCCCTGGTGGCCCACACCGCCTGACGGCACCCGCCGACCGCACCGGCTGATCGCACCCGCGGCGGCGCCGTATGGCGGCACCCCCTGACCGCGGCGGCTGGCGGCACCGGCTGGCGGCACCCGCCGACCGCGTCGGCCGACCGCACCGGCTGATCGCACCGGTTGGCGGCACCGCCTGGCGGCACCCGCCGACGGCACCGCCTGGCGGCACCCGCCGACCGCACCGGCTGATCGCACCGGTTGGCGGCACCGCCTGGCGGCACCCGCCGACGCCACCCGGCGACGGCCCCGCCTGGCGGCACCCGCCGATCGCCCCGCCTGGCGGCACCCGCCGACGGCACCGCCTGATCGCACCCGCCGACGGCACCGCCTGACGGCACCGGCTGGCGGCGCCGCCCGACCGGACACGCCGGCCGCACCCGCGCACCCGTTCCGGCCGCCCGCGCGAGGCCCGTCCATCGGCCACGCGGGGGCGTATTCGCGCCGTCCGCGCGTTGTTGCCGGACCGGTGCGAGGCACTGCCCCCGGCCCACTACCCTGGAGTGGTGACCATTCGCCTGTACGACACCAGCGCCCGGCAGATCCGTGACTTCGCCCCGCTCACGCCGGGTTGTGTCTCGATCTACCTCTGTGGCGCCACCGTGCAGGCCCCGCCCCACATCGGTCACATCCGCTCGGGCCTCAACTTCGACATCATGCGCCGCTGGCTGGAGTACCGGGGCTACACGGTGACGTTCGTACGGAACGTCACCGACATCGACGACAAGATCATCCGGAAGTCCGCCGAGCAGGACCGCCCCTGGTGGTCCATCGGCTACGACAACGAGCGGGCGTTCAACGCCGCGTACGACGCGCTCGGCTGCCTGCCGCCGTCGTACGAGCCCCGGGCCACCGGGCACGTGCCCGAGATGATCGAGATGATGCGCGGGCTCATCGAGCGCGGGCACGCCTACGAGGCGGAGGGCGACGTCTACTTCGACGTGCGCTCGCTGCCCGGCTACCTCTCCCTGTCCAAGCAGGACCTCGACGACCTGCGCCAGCCCTCCGGCGACGGCGAGACCGGCAAGCGCGACCCCCGGGACTTCGCCATGTGGAAGGCGGCCAGGCCCGGCGAGCCGAGCTGGGAGACGCCGTGGGGACGCGGCCGTCCGGGGTGGCACCTGGAGTGCAGCGCCATGGCGCACAAGTACCTGGGCACCGCCTTCGACATCCACGGCGGCGGCATCGACCTCATCTTCCCGCACCACGAGAACGAGATCGCCCAGGCCAAGGCCTTCGGCGACGACTTCGCCCAGTACTGGGTGCACAACGCCTGGGTCACCATGGCCGGCGAGAAGATGTCGAAGTCGCTGGGCAACAGCGTCCTCGTCTCCGAGATGGTCAAGCAGTGGCGCCCCATCGTGCTGCGCTACTACCTCGGCACCCCGCACTACCGCTCGATGATCGAGTACAGCGAGGAGTCCCTGCGCGAGGCGGAGTCGGCGTTCGCGCGCATCGAGGGCTTCGTGCAGCGCGTGGTGGAGAAGACCGGCCCGGTGGAGCCGTCCGCCGAGGTGCCGCCCGCCTTCGCCGAGGCGATGGACGACGACCTGGGCGTGCCGCAGGCCCTCGCCGTCGTGCACACCACCGTCCGGCAGGGCAACTCCGCGCTGGCCGCCGACGACAAGGAAGCCGCCGTGGCCCGCCTCGCCGAGGTGCGCGCCATGCTCGGCGTCCTCGGCCTCGATCCGCTCGACGCGAAGTGGGCCGCCGAGGCCGCCGACCGCGGTGAGATGGTGCTCAACAAGAGCGTGCACGGCGTCGTCGACAGCCTGGTACGGCTCGTGCTCGAGCAGCGGGAGTCGGCCCGCGGGCGCAAGGACTGGGCCACCGCCGACGCCATCCGCGACCAGCTCAACCAGTCCGGTCTGGTCATCGAGGACAGCCCGCAGGGCCCGCGCTGGACCCTCGGTCCGCGCTGACCCTCCTTGATCGATTGTGCCGCCCGGCCGTCCGGGCGGCACACTGCATAGACGTACATCCGCACGCTTCACACAGACAGGTAGGTCATGGCCGCTCACAACCGCCGCATGTCCGGCAAGAAGGGCGCGCAGGTCGGCAGTGGCGGCCAGCGGCGCAAGGGTCTCGAGGGCAAGGGTCCGACCCCGCCCGCGGAGATGCGCAAGGGACACAAGAAGAACCGCATCGCCGGCGCCCGCGCGAAGCAGGCCGCGCGCCGCCCCGTCGCCCGGGGCCGCGGCGGCAGGTCCGCCTCGGAGCTGGTCGTCGGCCGCAACCCGGTCGTCGAGGCGCTGCGCGGGGGCGTGCCCGCCTCGACGCTGTACGTGCAGCAGTTCATCGACAACGACGAGCGGGTCCGCGAGGCGCTCCAGCTCGCGGCCGAGCGCGGCGGCATCAACCTCATGGAGGCGCCGCGCCCCGAGCTGGACCGCATGACCAACAACCTCAACCACCAGGGTCTGGTCCTCCAGGTCCCGCCGTACGAGTACGCGCACGCCGAGGACCTGACGAGTGCCGCCTACGACGACGGCGAGGACCCGCTGATCGTCGCCCTCGACGGGGTGACCGACCCGCGCAACCTCGGCGCCGTCGTCCGCTCCGTCTCCGCCTTCGGCGGCCACGGCGTGCTGGTGCCCGAGCGGCGCGCGGCCGGCATGACCGCCGGCGCCTGGAAGACCTCCGCCGGTACGGCCGCCCGGACGCCCGTCGCCCGCGCCACCAACCTGACGCGCGCGCTGGAGGCGTACAAGAAGGCGGGCCTGACCGTCGTCGGTCTGGCCGCCGACGGGGAGGCCGAACTCGGCGACGTGCAGGCCCTGTCGGGTCCGGTCGTCATCGTCGTCGGCAGCGAGGGCAAGGGTTTGTCCCGGCTGGTCGGCGAGACCTGCGACATCCGGGCGCGGATTCCGATGCCGGGTGGCGCGGAGTCGCTCAACGCCGGTGTGGCGGCGGGCATCGTGCTGTACGAGGCGGCGCGGCGCAGGGTCTGAACACCTGTCCGGAACCTCCCCCGCACGGGTCGATTCCGGCGTTCGGTGCGGGTTTGACGCGGTCCGGACACATCCGGGCGGTCAAGGCAGTGTCCTAACTCCACGTCACTCGGTTAGATGAGTGTGGACACCAGAACACCCCGCACACCCACGGGGGACCGCTCGTCGGGTTTCGACGACGCTCCCGCGCTGAGCATGGTGAAGGTGCCGAGCGATCCGGCCCAGGTCATCGTCAATCACGCGAGTTTCCGCGTGCAGCTGGGCGCCTCGACACGACGCACCCAATCCCCGCGCGTGGCACGGCACCTGGCCGTCGGCGAGGACACCGCCCGGGTCCCGGCCGCCGGCCGCCGCCGCCCCGTCGTGTGGAGCGGCCGGTCCGCCCCGGACGACACCGGCGCCCACCGGCTGCTCCAGGCGGTGCGGGGCGGCAGCGTCGGCCACACCGACGAGCGCGCCGCCCCGGCCGGGGCCACCCAGGTCATCCCGCGCGTCGGCGGCGGCTCCGGCCGCGGCTACGACGCCGACTACGACTCCGTGTACGACGGCCTCGGCCAGACCGTCGAGACCCCCGTCGTCGGCCACCAGCGCAGCCCCGGCGCCGGCGAGACCCGGCTGCTGCCCCACATGCGCACCGTCGGGAGCGCCTACGACGAACCCGGCTACGCGCAACCCGGCTACGGCGGCCCCGGACACGGCGAGGCCCCGGGGACGTACGACGCGTACGACGACGCGTACGACGGCACCCACGACGCCGACGGCTACGAGGACTTCGACGAGGCCGACGACACCGGCACCGCGTCCAGGCGCCACGGCGACGACCCCGCCCGGCACGCCTACTACCCCGGCCGCCGGATGAACCTGGGCGTGGTGCTGCTCCCGCTGCGCATCTTCCTCGGCTTCATCTCGGTCTACGCCGGCATGGGCAAGCTCTGCGACCCCGTCTACTTCGACGGCGGCAAGCGGGGCTCCATGGTCACCTGGCTCGACACCCTGCACCCCTGGGACGTCGCCGAGCCGCTGCGCCAGTTCGCGCTCCAGCACCCCGTCGGCTCCGGCCTGGTCATCGCCTTCCTCCAGGTCGTCGTGGGCGTCCTGACCGTGCTCGGCTGCTGGCAGCGGGTCGCCGCGGTGGGCGGCTTCCTGCTCTCCGCCGCGCTCATCGTCACCGTCAGCTGGAAGACCGTCCCGGTCTACGACGCGCCCGACATCATCTACCTGGCCGCCTGGTCCCCGCTGATCATCGCCGGTGCCCCCGTCTACTCCGTGGACGGCCGCCTCGCGGGCAGCGCCTGGCGACGGCTCGGCCCCCGCTCCGACATCTGGGAGCTGCGCCGCTACGTCCTGCGCCGCGGCGCCCTGATCACCACGGTCACCGTCGGCCTCACCCTGCTCGTCGGCTCGCTGCTCGGCTCCGCCGTCCGCGACTCCGGCCGCGTGGTCGTGCCGGGCCCCGGTGAGGCACCGCGCAACAACCAGCCCGGCTCCCCGCTCCCTGGCGAGCCCGGCGAGCGGCCGCAGAAGAAGGCCCCGGCGGCCTCCACCCCGCCCACCGGCGGTGCGACGGCCGGCGCCAGCCCTTCCGGCTCCGCCACCACGCCCGGGGCGGCCCGCACCTCCTCGGGCACCACCACGACCACCCCCAGCCAGACCCAGGGCACCACGGGCCGTACCCCGCCCCGCCAGTCCGCCCCGGTCGGTGGTGGCGGCGGCGCCCCCAGCACCACCACGGGCCCGGCCTCCGGCGGTTCCGCGACGGGCGGCGGCGGTTCGACCGGCGGCTCCACGACGGGCGGCACCGGCTCCGGCAGCGGCTCCTCCACCGGCCAGCCCGGCCTGGTCGGCGGCCTGCTCGGCTAGGGCCCCCAGCCTGCTCGCACCCCCGGCCACGGCAGCGGCCCCGCACCACCCGGTGCGGGGCCGCTGCCGTTCGCCTGCCGTACGCCGGGTCAGCGGCCGAGGGCCGCCAGCTCCTTCGCGGCCTCGGTGAGGTCCTTCGCGGTGTCGATGGCCCGCCAGTACGCGCCCTGCGGGATGGGGAAGCCGAACAGCCGCTCCTCGCGGGCCAGCCGGGGAAACGTGGACCGCTCGTGGTCGCCGCGCTCGGGCAGCAGGGAGGCGAACTCGGGCGAGAAGACGTACACGCCCGCGTTGATCTCGAACGTCGACGGCGGCGCCTCGATGAAGTCGGTGATGTGCCCGAAGCCGTCGGTCCTCACCGCTCCCCACGGGATGCGCGGCCGGGCCAGCGCGAGGGTCGCCACCGCGTCGCGTTCGGCGTGGAAGTCCGCCATGTCGCGCAGCGAGAAACGGGTCCAGATGTCACCGTTGGTGGCGTACCAGGGCCGGTCGGGGTGCGGGAGGTGCGCGGCGGCGTACCGCAGGCCGCCGCCGCGGCCGAGGGGCTCGCCCTCCACCACGGTGGTGACGGAGACGGGCAGGTCGGCCGAGTCCAGCCACTTCTGCAGGACCTCGGCGAGGTGGCCGCAGGAGACCACCACGTCGGTCACGCCCTCTTCGGCGAGCCAGGTCAGCTGGTGGCCGATGATCGGAGTGCCCGTACCGGGGATCTCGACCATCGGCTTGGGCCGGTCGTCGGTGTACGGGCGCAGCCGTGAGCCCTGGCCACCGGCCAGGACCACGGCTTGAGTGGGGCGCGTCGCGGCGCTCGGATGGGTCATGACCCGAACTGTACGTGGCGCCCCACCGGTGGCCTGCGCGGCGGTGACGGTCCGCTCGGGGCACCGTCACCGCCGGCGCTGACCTCAGCTGTGCGCGTCGAGCACCCCGGAGGCGAAGGAGGTGTCGCACACCGGGCGGGCGTAGGACTGCGCGCGTGAGGCGCCGTAGATGTTCACCGCGGCCCTGCCGAGGGCGCGGGCGATGGAGGTGCAGTGCCGGGCCAGCGACGGGTGGCCGTTGACGGACTGCTGCAGGTGGGTGAGGACCACGCCCGGGTCCTTCTCCTGAAGCTCGGTCATCAGCTGGTCGCGCAGCACGTCCTGCGGTGCGCGGGTGACCGCCTTGGCGGGGACGTCGGCCGGGGTGACGTCCGAGGCGGTGAGCACCGAGCCGGACGGGCTTCCCGTCCAGTTGACCCGGGTGACCGCGAGGGTCCCGGAGAGCACCAGGACGACGGGCAGGACGAGGGCGAGGGTGCGGCCGATCCGGCGGGCAGGGCCGCCCCGGTGGCCGCGTCGCGTCTGTTGGGTGGTGGAGTGCTTCACGCGTGTGAGGGTAGCGCGCGGTAATGATTTGGCGACATTTAGTCACCCTTACGGGGGATGAAGTGGCACCTCTTTTTGGGTAGAGGGTTGACGGCCGCCGCCCGCAGCGGTCGCCGTGCCGGGATTCGGGGCGCATACGGGAAGGGCCCCGCGGCATTCCGCGGGGCCCTTCCCGTCGATCCGGGTGCGTCGGCCGGGAGTTCCCGGCGCCGCCGGTGCCTCAGTCGGTGAGGCGCTCGCCGGTGGAGGTCGAGAACACGTGGGTCTCGCCCGCCCGCGGCACGACGTGCAGCTCGGCGCCCTTCTCCGGCACCTGGCGGCCGTTGACCCGCACGACCAGGTCCTTCTGCTCGCCGCCGACGTGGGCGGTGCCGTAGACGTAACCGTCGGCGCCCAGCTCCTCGACGACGTTCACGGAGACGGCGAGGCCGGCCGGGGCGTCGGCGCTGTCCTTGGTGAGGGCCGCGGCGGCACCGCCGTTGTGCTCGACGATGTCGAAGTGCTCGGGCCGGACGCCGACCGTCACGGTGCGGTCACCCCGGTCGGCGGCGGCCTTCAGCGCGTCGCGGTTGACCGGGACGACCGAGTTGCCGAACTTCACGCCGCCGTCGGTGATCGGGACCTCGACCAGGTTCATGGCCGGGGAGCCGATGAAGCCGGCGACGAAGAGGTTGGCCGGGCGGTCGTACATGTTGCGCGGCGAGTCGACCTGCTGGAGCAGACCGTCCTTGAGGACCGCCACCCGGTCGCCCATCGTCATGGCCTCGACCTGGTCGTGGGTGACGTAGACGGTGGTGATGCCGAGCCGGCGCTGGAGCGAGGCGATCTGCGTACGGGTGGACACGCGGAGCTTGGCGTCCAGGTTGGACAGCGGCTCGTCCATGAGGAACACCTGCGGCTCACGCACGATCGCGCGGCCCATGGCGACACGCTGGCGCTGACCGCCGGAGAGCGCCTTCGGCTTGCGGTCCAGGTACTCGGAGAGGTCGAGGATCTTCGCGGCCTCCTCGACCTTCTGCCGGATCTCCGCCTTGTTGACGCCGGCGATCTTGAGCGCGAAGCCCATGTTGTCGGCGACGGTCATGTGCGGGTAGAGCGCGTAGTTCTGGAACACCATGGCGATGTCCCGGTCCTTCGGCGGCAGGTGCGTGACGTCGCGGTCACCGATGCGGATCGCTCCGCCGTTGACGTCCTCCAGCCCCGCGAGCATCCGCAGCGAGGTGGACTTGCCGCAGCCCGACGGGCCGACCAGGACGAGGAACTCGCCGTCCGCGATGTCGATCTCGAGCGCGTCGACGGCGGGCTTGGTGGAACCCGGGTAGATCCGGGTCGCCTTGTCGAACGAAACAGTGGCCATGGTGATGGACCCCTTCTACCGGCAGGAACGTGCCGGACGATCCGTTGTAGGAAGGTGGTTGGTGTAGTCCACGCGAGTGAACTGGGTCAGGACGGTACCCGGCGATCACTCGTTCTGTCAGTAGCGGGCCCCTGTGAACTTCCCGGAAATTTTTCCCCGGCCCCCGGCCCGGACCTGGGTACACTGCACGGGCGCCCCTGCGCGCGCCCCCTTAGCTCAGCTGGCCAGAGCGCCGCTCTTGTAAAGCGAAGGTCGTCGGTTCGAATCCGACAGGGGGCTCCTTACGGCGAAGGCCACCCGCACCGGCCGGTGCGGGTGGCCTTCGCCGTCGTGCTGCCGGGCCGGAGGGCCGGTGCCGGCCGGGCCGGGGGTCAGGCGGTGCGCAGGATGTGGGTCAGGGCCTGGATGAGGGCCGCCTCCGGGTCGGGGGCGGCGCCGGGCGCCCGCCAGGCGACGTAGCCGTCGGGGCGGACCAGGACCGCGCCGTCGGCGGTGGTGCCGTGCACCTGGGCCCAGTCGGCCGGGCCGCGGGCCTCGCCCTCCGTGTCGTAGGTGAGGTCGGCGTCGGGGCCGTGGCCGATGCGGTAGGCGTCCAGGCGGACGCCCAGGCGGTCGGCGACGCGGCGGGCGGCGCCGTGCCAGCCCGCGTCGTCGGGCGCGTCGCTGAGCAGGACCAGGGAACGCTCGTACAGATCCAGCGTCGACACCCGCCGGCCCTCGCGGCGCAGCCACATGTGCGGGGCCCGGCTGCCGGGCTGCCCGGTCAGGTCCATGCCCTCGGGCACCACCGGCTGGCCGGGGTCGGCGCCCAGGACGGCGCCCTCGGGGTAGCGGTAGCCGAGGACGACGTTGAGGATGCCGCCCCGCTTGCCGCCGCCGACGCCCGGTGCCGGGGCGAAGCCGGGGTGGCTGTGCTCCACCGAGCGGGCCGAGGCGCGGGCGCTGGTGGCGACGGCGACCGGGCGGCGCTCGGTGTCGTAGGTGGCCAGCAGGCCGGGGCCCGCCCAGCCCTCGATGACGGCGGCCAGCTTCCAGGCCAGGTTGTGGGCGTCCTGGATGCCGGTGTTGGAGCCGAAGGCGCCGGTCGGGGACATCTCGTGGGCGGAGTCGCCGGCCAGGAACACCCGTCCGGCGGCGTACTGGTCGGCGACCCGTTCGGCGGCCCGCCAGGAGGCCTTGCCGGTGATCGCCACGTCCAGCCCGGGCACGCCCACGGCGCGCCGGATGTGCTCGCGCAGCCGCTCCTCGGTGAACTCCTCCAGCGTCTCGCCGCGCTCGGGGTGCCAGGGCGCGTGGAAGACCCAGTTCTCCTTGTTGTCGACGGGCAGCAGGGCGCCGTCGGCCTCCGGGGCGGTGAGGTAGCAGCAGATGAAGCGCCGGTCGCCGACGACGTCCGCGAGCTGCTGGGAGCGGAAGGTGACGCTGACGTTGGCGAAGAGGTCGCCGGGGCCGCTCTGGGGGATGCCGAGCCGGTTGCGGGCGGGGCTGCGCGGGCCGTCGGCGGCGACCAGGTAGTCCGCCCGGACGGTGTAACGCTCCTCGGTGCCGCGGTCGCGGACGAGCGCCGTCACTCCTTCGGGGTCCTGCTCGAAGGACTCCAGCTCGTGGGAGTAGCGCAGGTCGCCGCCGAGGTCGCGGGCGGAGTCCAGCAGGACGGGTTCGAGGTCGTTCTGGCTGCACAGGCACCAGGCGGTGGGGCTGAAGCGGGCCAGGCCGCCGCCCGGGTCGATGTTCTTGAACAGCCACTCGCCCTCGTCGCCGAGCAGGGACGGGGTCTGCAGGATGCCGTGGTTGTCGGCGAGCAGCGAGGCCGCCGCCTTGATGTCCGGCTCGATGCCGGCGACCCGGAACAGCTCCATCGTGCGCACGTTGTTGCCGCGTCCGCGGGGATGGATCGAGGTGCCGGAGTGCCGTTCGACGAGCATGTGCCGGACACCGAGACGGCCCAGGAACACGGACATGGACAGGCCCACCAGGGAGCCGCCGACGATGAGGACGGGAACCCGGTGGTCGGCTTTTTGGTGCATCGAAGCCTCCAGAGGCAGGGGTGCGCGTATGGGGCGCGTTGCAGGTTCCATGCCCTGCGGCGCGCTTCGGGAGCGCGTCGGCGTGCCCAATCACCCACGTGGTTCATACGAGTCGCGGGCGCCTGTGGACCGGCACAGGATCAAGGAACGCTGACGTCGCGTCACTCGCGGCCGGCGTCCGCCTCTGCCCCGCGAAGGAGATGTGCGCAGGATGACCACCACGTCTGAACATGTTTCAGCAACGCTGTCGCAACAGGTGTCGAAGCGTGTCTCGCAGTCCGTCTTCGACGGCTCCCGGCTCCGGGTCGTCCTGCTGGTCGACGTCTACGACGGAGCCCAGCAGCAGTTCCTGGAGGCCTACGAACAACTCTGCACCCAGGTTGCGTCCGTGCCCGGGCATGTCAGCGACCAACTCTGCCAGTCCATCGAGAATCCCTCCCAATGGCTCATCACGAGTGAGTGGGAGAGTGCCCCGCCGTTCCTCGCCTGGGTGAACAGCGAGGAACACGTGGCGATGGTGGAGCCGCTGCACAGCTGCGTCCGCGACACCCGTTCGCTGCGCTTCCACGTCGTGCGGGAGACCGGCGGCGAGGCGGCAGGCACGCAGGCGGCGCGGCGCAGGCTCCAGGCGTCCCCCCGGATCGGCGACGGCGTGATCCGCCACGCCCTGACCTTCACGGTCAAGCCGGGCAGCGAGGCGAAGGTCGCGAAGATCCTCGCGGACTACGCCTCGCCCGAGGCGCGGGTGGACGACACCACCCGGCTGTGCCGGACCTCCCTGTTCATGCACGGCAACCGGGTCGTGCGGGCCATCGAGGTGCGTGGTGACCTGCTCGCCGCGCTGCGCCACGTCGCCCGGCAGCCGGAGGTGCGGGCCGTGGAGGAGGCCATTAACCCGTATCTGGAGCAGGAGCGGGACCTGGACAACCAGGAGTCGGCGCGGGTGTTCTTCACCCGGGCGGCCCTGCCCGCGGTGCACCACGTGACGGCGGGCGAGCCGGCCGGCGGCGAGCGGCACGCGCTGTACTACCCGGCCCGGGCCGGCAGCGGGATGAAGCTGGCCGAGGTGCTCGCCCGGCAGGACGAGGCGGCGGCCCAGGACGCCGCCGGCCCGGTGCTGCGCAGCACGATCTTCCAGCGCGACGACGTCGTGGTGCGGCTGATCGACGTCCGCGCCGGGGCCGGTTCCGACGTCGGGCAGGCCGGTGGCGCCGCGGAGCTGGCGCCCCTGCTCGACGGGGACGCCGTCCGGATGGACCTCGTCACCGACCGCCGCTCGCCGGACGCCTGAGCCGGCGGCCCGGTTCCCCACGCCGACGCAGCACACCCACACGGACCACACGGAGGAACGTCGTGATCAAACCCCGTCCCAGAATCGTCGATCTCAGCGAGGTCGAGCCGAACGTCAAGCGCGGCGGTGACCTGCGCGCCATGCTCACCCCGGCCACGGTGGGCGCCACCAGCGGTTTCATGGGCGTGGCCCTCGTGCAGCCCGGCGACCGCATCGGTGAGCACTACCACCCGTACTCCGAGGAGTTCGTCTACGTCGTGTGCGGGCGGCTGGAGGTGGACCTGGACGGCGAGCCGCACGCGCTGCGGCCCGAGCAGGGGCTGATGATCCCCGCGCACGTGCGCCACCGGTTCCGCAACGTGGGTGACGTGGAGGCGCGCATCGTCTTCCACCTGGGCCCGCTGGCGCCCCGGCCGCAGCTGGGCCACGTCGACACGGAGGAGACGGAGGTCATCGGTGCGGCCGCCGTCACCACCGAGGGTGCCGAGGCGGGCGCGGCCCGGCCGGCCGGCCGGGGTCAGGTCCTTTCATGACCCGGCGCGTGGCGGTCACCGGCATAGGCATCGTGGCACCGGGCGGCATCGGCGCGCCGGCGTTCTGGGACCTGCTCTCCAACGGCCGGACCGCGACGCGAGGCATCACCTTCTTCGACCCGTCCGGCCTGCGCTCCCGGATCGCCGCCGAGTGCGACTTCGACCCGGTGGCGCACGGCCTGGACGCGCTGGCCATCGAGGGGGCGGACCGGTACATCCAGTTCGCCCTGGTCGCCGGCGACGAGGCGGTCCGCGACTCGGGGCTCGACCTGGCCCGGGAGAACCCCTGGCGGGTCGGGGTCTCGCTGGGCACCGCGGTCGGCGGCACCACCCGGCTGGAGAACGACTACGTGCTGGTCAGCCATGGTGGTGAGCGCTGGGACGTGGATCACGAGAAGGCGGGTGCGCAGCTGCACCGGGCGTTCTCGCCCAGCACGCTGGCGTCTGCGGTGGCCGAGCGGTTCGGGGCCTGCGGGCCGGTGCAGACCGTCTCCACGGGCTGCACCTCGGGTCTCGACGCGGTCGGGTACGCCTTCCACACCGTGGCGGAGGGCCGGGCCGACGTCTGCATAACCGGTGCGTCGGACTCGCCGATCTCCCCGATCACCATGGCCTGCTTCGACGCCATCAAGGCCACGTCCCCGAACAACGACGATCCCGCGCACGCCTCCCGGCCGTTCGACAACAACCGGGACGGGTTCGTCATGGGTGAGGGCGGCGCGGTGCTGGTCCTGGAGGACCTGGAGCACGCCCGGGCCCGCGGCGCGCACGTGTACTGCGAACTGAGCGGCTACGCCACCTTCGGCAACGCCTACCACATGACCGGGCTGACCAGCGAGGGTCTGGAGATGGCGCGGGCGATCGAGGTCGCCCTCGACCAGGCCCGGGTCGACCCCTCGGGGATCGACTACGTCAACGCCCATGGCTCGGGGACCCGGCAGAACGACCGCCACGAGACGGCCGCGGTGAAGCGGGCCCTGGGACGGCACGCCTACGAGACGACCATGAGCTCCATCAAATCCATGGTGGGGCACTCCCTCGGGGCGATCGGGGCGATCGAGGTCGTGGCCTGCGTGCTGGCCCTGGCCCATCAGGTCGTACCGCCGACCGCGAACTACGAGACCCCTGACCCCGAGTGCGACCTGGACTACGTTCCGCGGGTCGCCCGCGAACGGAAGCTGGACAACGTGCTCTCCGTGGGCAGCGGGTTCGGTGGTTTCCAGTCCGCGGTGGTCCTGACCCGTTCGAGGGAGTGAGGACAACATGAGTGCACCGCACGAACGCCGCGCCGCCGTCACCGGTATCGGGGTGGTCGCGCCCAACGGAACCAGCACCGAGACCTTCTGGAAGGCCACCCAGGAAGGGATCAGCGTCCTGGACCGGATCACCCGGGAGGGCTGTGAGCACCTGCCGCTGCGGGTGGCCGGTGAGGTCCGTGCCTTCGAGGCGTCGGCGGCGGTCGAGGAGCGCTACCTGGTCCAGACCGACCGGTTCACGCACTTCGCGATGGCCGCGGCCGACCTGGCCCTGGACGACGCCCGCCTCGGCCAGGCCGACACCGACGAGGCGCCGTTCTCCATCGGCGTGGTCACGGCGGCCGGTTCCGGCGGCGGCGAGTTCGGCCAGCGCGAGCTGCAGCGGCTGTGGGGCAAGGGCAGCCGGTTCGTCGGCCCGTACCAGTCCATCGCCTGGTTCTACGCCGCCAGCACCGGCCAGATCTCCATCCGCCGCGGTCTGCGGGGGCCCTGCTCGGTGGTCGCCGCCGACGAGGCCGGTGGTCTGGACGCCCTCGCCCACGCGGCACGGGCGGTGCGGCGGGGTACGGACGTGATCGTCGCCGGCTCGACCGAGGCGCCGCTCGCCCCGTACTCCATGGTGTGCCAGCTCGGTTACCGGGAGCTGAGCACCGAGGCGGACCCGGCGCGCGCCTACCGGCCCTTCACCGAGGGCGCGACGGGGTTCGTGCCGGCCGAGGGCGGCGCGATGCTCGTCGTGGAGGAGGCCGGCGCGGCCCGGCGGCGGGACGTGCCGGTGCGGGCCGTGATCGCCGGGCACGGGGCGACCTTCACCGGCGCCTCCCGCTGGGAGCACTCCCGGCAGGGGCTGGCGGAGGCGATCCGCGGCGCGCTGGCGGAGGCCGGCTGTGCGCCCGAGGAGGTCGACGTCGTCTTCGCGGACGCGCTCGGCGTGCCGGAGGCGGACCGTGCCGAGGCGCTGGCGCTGGCCGACGTGCTCGGCGCGCACAGCCGGCGGGTGCCGGTGACGGCGCCCAAGACCGGCATCGGCCGCGGCTACTGCGCGGCACCGGTGCTGGACAGCGCGGCGGCGGTGCTGGCGATGGAGCACGGGCTGGTCCCGCCCACGCCCAACGTGGCCGGCATCTGCCATGACCTCGACCTGGTGACCGGCCGGGCCCGCCCGGCCGAACTGCGCACCGCGCTGGTCCTCAGCCGGGGCCTCATGGGGTCGAACTCGGCGCTCGTGCTGCGGCGCGGCGACACCGCCGTGTCGTAAGCGGGGCCCGGAGATCAAGGAAAGGAAACACACGCATGACGTCGCAAATCGCTCAGGTCAACTTCGAGGAACTGTCCGGCCTGATGAAGCAGGCCGCCGGGGTCACCGTCGCTCCGCAGGACCTGGAGAAGCGGTTCGACACCGGTTTCGACGCGCTCGGCGTCGACTCGCTGGGGCTGCTCGGCATCGTCGGCGAGCTGGAGAACCGGTACGGCACGCCGATGCCCCCGGACGCGGAGCGCTGCAAGACGCCCCGGCAGTTCCTGGACCTCGTCAACAGCACTCTCATCGCAGGAGCCTGACATGGCCGGACACACACAGAACGAGATCACCATCGCGGCGCCGCTGGACCTGGTCTGGGACATGACCAACGACCTGGAGAAGTGGCCGCAGCTGTTCAGCGAGTACGCGTCCGTCGAGATCCTCTCCCGGGAGGGCGAGCGGACGACGTTCCGGCTCACCATGCACCCGGACGAGAACGGCACGGTGTGGAGCTGGGTCTCGGAGCGGGAGCCGGACCGCGCCACGCGCACGGTGCGGGCCCGCCGGGTGGAGACGGGGCCGTTCGCGCACATGAACATCCACTGGGCGTACGAGGAGGTCGCGCAGGGGACCCGGATGGTGTGGACCCAGGACTTCGCGATGAAGCCCGAGGCGCCGGTCGACGACGACTGGATGACCGACAACATCAACCGCAACTCCAAGGTCCAGATGGAGCTGATCCGGGACAAGGTCGAGAAGGCGGCCGCCGGGCACCGGCCCGCGTCGGTCCTGGCCGACTGAGCCGGGCGGAGGAGAACCGATGCACCAGGCCCTCATCGTGGCCCGTATGGCTCCCGGCTCGGCCCCCGATATCGCGAAGGTGTTCGAGGAGTCGGACCGGGGCGTGCTGCCGGAACTGGTGGGCGTCGTGCGGCGCAGCCTGTTCCAGTTCGGCGATGTGTACATGCACCTCGTCGAGTCGGAGCGCGAGCCGGGACCCGCCATCGCCAAGGTCACCTCGCACCCGGAGTTCCGGGGCATCAGCGAGCGCCTGTCGGCGTACGTCAGCGCCTACGACCCCGAGACCTGGCGGTCGCCGAAGGACGCGATGGCGCAGCGCTTCTACCTGTGGGAGCGCGACACCGCCGGGTGAGCCCCGGACGAACACCGGTCGCCGGGCCCGCAGCGTCGCGGGCCCGGCGACCGGTGTCTGCGCGGGGCCTCTGGCGGGGCGCCGCCGGGGGATCAGCCGGGGACGTGGCAGTCGAAGGCGTGCAGGTAGGGGTTGACCGGCTCGATGCCGTCCACCACCAGGCCCGCCGCGGTCAGCCGGCTCTTCATGCTCTCGGTGGTGTGCTTGGCGCCGCCGACGTTGAGCAGCAGCAGCAGGTCCATCGCGGTGCTGAAGCGCATCGAGGGGGTGTCGTCGACGAGGTTCTCGATGACGATCACCCGGGCGCCGGGGCCGCCCGCCTCGCTGACGTTGCGCAGCGTGCGGGCCGTGCTCTCGTCGTCCCACTCCAGGATGTTCTTGATGACGTAGACGTCGGCGTGGACCGGGACGGCCGTCCGGACGTCGCCGGGCACGATCCGGGTGCGGTCGGCGAGGTCGCCGCCCTCGCGCAGCCGGGGCACCGCGTTCTCGACGACCCGGGGCAGGTCGAGCAGGCTGCCGTGCATGGCCGGGTACTTCTCCAGCAGGCTCGCCACCACGTGCCCCTGGCCGCCGCCGATGTCCGCGACGGACTTGGCGCCGGAGAGGTCGAGCAGGGCCGCGACGTCGCGTGCGGACTGCTCGCTGGAGGTGGTCATCGCCCGGTTGAAGACGTCCGCCGACTCGGGGGCGTCCTCGTTGAGGTACTGGAAGAACTCCTTGCCGTACAGGCTCTCGACGACGTTGTGGCCGGTGCGCACCGCCTCGTCGAGCTTGGGCCAGGCGTCCCAGGTCCACGGCTCGGTGCACCACAGGGAGATGGCCCGCAGGCTGTGCGGGTCGTCCTCGCGCAGCAGCCGGGACATGTCGGTGTGGGTGAACGTGCCGTCCGGTCCCTCGGCGAAGACGCCGTAGCAGGACAGGGCGCGCAGCAGCCGGCGCAGCGGGGCCGGCTCGGTCTTCACCGCGGCCGCGAGGTCGCGTACGTCCGTGGGGGCGTCGCCGAGGGCGTCGGCCACCCCGAGCCGGGCGGCCGCCCGGACGGCGGCGGCGCAGGCCGCCCCGAACACCAGCTCGCGCAGCCGCATCGACGGGGGTGGGGCACTGTGCGTGGTCGTCATGTGCCGCCTTCCTTCCTTGTTGGCTCGGTCACCATGGGCCTCGTCAGCACAGTCCGGCGGGCTTCGACGCCCGGCAGCGGTTGCCGGTGAAGACGTTCTGCTTGCCCGTCTCGGTCTTGACGAGGTCGGCGGGGGCGTTGCCGTCCAGCACGTTGTTGCTGACCCGGTTGCGCTCGCCCTTGACGCCCACGAAGCTCTTGTAGAGGACGATCCCGCCGGACAGCGGTGACCTGCCGGAGTTGCCGGTGACCTCGTTCTGCGTCACCAGGGTGTCCTCGGTGCCGGTCAGGACGATGCCGGTGCCCTGGAGGAAGGGCAGCCGGGCGGTCTTCACGCAGTGCTTGTTGTTCGAGGCGACGCGGTTGTCCGCCACGGTGAGGTGGCCGGCCTTGGGCTTGTTCTCGTCGCCGACGACGAAGACGCCCGCGCAGTTGCCGGTGACCTCGTTGTGCGCGACGGTCAGGTTGCGCAGCCGCCGGACGGTGACGCCGATCCGGTTGCGCTCCAGGTGGTTGCGCTCGACGATCGTGCCCTTGGTGTTCTGGGCGCCTTCCTCGGTGGTGACGGTGTTGGCCAGGAACAGGCCCGCGTCGCCGTTGTCGCGGGCGGTGTTGCCCAGCAGCAGGCCGCGCACCGACCGCTCCAGGGCGATGCCCCAGAGCTTGTTCTTCACCGCGGTGACGTGCCGTACGGCCAGCTGGTCGGTGGCCATGCCGAAGACCCCGGCGCGGGTGAAGCCGCTGACGGTCAGGGCGGCGACGGTGACGTTCTTGACGTCGTGCTTCTTGGTGCCGATCACGCAGATGCCGTTGCCGCCCTTGGCGCAGGCGCCGGTCTTCTTGCGGGCCGGCTTGATGACGGTGCGGGTGCCGGCGCCGCGCAGGGTCACCCCGGAGGTGTGGACCGTGACGCTCTCGTGGTACGTGCCCGGGGAGACGTAGACGGTGTCTCCCTTCGCGGCGCGGTCCACGGTCTTCTGGATGGACTGGCCCGGACGGACCACGAGGGTGCTGTGCGTCGCCTGTGCCGGTGCGGCGCCCAGGCCCGTGCCGAGGACCGCCACGCTGCACGCCAGGTACGCGATATGGCATTTCTTCATATTGCGCACGTTATGACCGCAGGGGCGCGAGACCGGGTGGATCGGCCATCCGGTGGCGTGTCACCGCCGCGCACCCGGGGCGCGGCGTCCGGTCCGGCGGGCGCCCCGATCGCCCCGCCGACCATACTGGCGGGTGTGAACGGGGTCATCGGGTGGCGGCGCGGGATCGGGGCGGTGGCGCGGTACGTGCGCAGCGCCCCGGGGACGTACGTGTGGCTGCTGGTCCTGTTCTTCACCACCGTCGCCCTGCACCATATGTCGCCGCAGTTCGAGCAGCACTTCCTGCGGCAGCGGTCGACCAACATCCACGAGCTGTCGCGCAACCCGGTGCGGGTGCTGATCTCCAGCGCCATGTGGATCGACGACGGGAACTGGCTGCCGTACGTGCTGCTGTACAGCGTCTTCCACGCGCCGGCCGAGCGCTGGCTGGGCACCGGGCGGTGGCTCGCGGTGTGCGCGGCGGCGCACGTGCTGGCGACGCTGATCAGCGAGGGCGCGCTGCTGAAGGCGGTGCACGACGGGATGGTGCCGCACTCGGCGCTCAACACCCTGGACGTGGGGGTCAGTTACGCGCTGGCCGGGGTGATCGCGGTGCTCGCCTACCGGATCGCGGCGCCGTGGCGGTACCTGTATCTCGGGGCGGTCCTGGCCGTGTTCGGGCTGCCGCTGACCGAGCGGCCGACCTTCACCGACTTCGGCCACTTCGTCTCCGTGCTGATCGGCCTGTGCTGCTGTCCGCTGGTCAGGGGCCGCGCGAAGGCATGGAATCCGAAGGAGACACTGGCCGCCCTCAGGGGTTAACGTCCGCGCATGAGCAGCTCGGCAAGCAGTGCCGTCAACGGCGGCATCTCGTTCTGGTTCGCGGACGACGGCCTTCCGCCGGCCCGGGAGCCGCTCGACGGGGACGCCACCGCGGACGTGGTCGTCGTCGGCGGCGGCTACACCGGCCTGTGGACGGCGTACTACCTGAAGAAGGCCGCCCCCTTCCTCCGCGTCACCGTCCTGGAGCAGAAGTTCTGCGGCTACGGCGCCTCCGGGCGCAACGGCGGCTGGCTCTACAACGGCGTCGCGGGCCGCGAGCGGTACGCCGCGCTGCACGGCCGCGAGGCCGCCGTACGCCTCCAGCAGGCCATGAACGACACCGTCGACGAGGTGATCGCGGTCGCCGCCGCCGAGGGCATCGACGCCGACCTGCACAAGGGCGGCGTGCTGGAGGTGGCCACCACCCCCGCCCAGCTGGCCCGGCTGAAGGCGTTCCACGCGCACGAGCTGTCCTACGGCGAGCACGACCGGGAGCTGTACGGCGCCCGGGAGACGGCCCGGCGGATCAGGGTGGCCGGCGCGGTCGGCTCGTCCTGGACCCCGCACGGCGCCCGGGTGCACCCGGCGAAGCTGGTCAAGGGGCTGGCGGCGGTCGTGGAGGCGCTCGGCGTCACCGTGCACGAGTCGACCCCGGTGACCGAGATCCGCCCCGGCCACGCGGTCACCCCCTACGGCACCGTCCGCGCGCCCTACGTCCTGCGCTGCACCGAGGGGTTCACGGCGGCGCTGAAGGGCGAGAGGCGCACCTGGCTGCCGATGAACTCCTCCATGATCGCCACCGAGCCGCTCACCGACGAGCAGTGGGCGGCGATCGGCTGGGACGGCCGGGAGGCCCTCGGCGACATGGCGCACGCCTACACCTACGCCCTGCGCACCGCCGACGGCCGGATCGCGCTCGGCGGGCGCGGGGTGCCCTACCGCTTCGGGTCGCGCACCGACAACGACGGCCGCACCCAGGCGGCGACGGTCGAGGCGCTGCGGGAGATCCTCACCGGCTTCTTCCCGGCGCTGGCCGGGGTGCGGATCGGGCACGCCTGGTCCGGTGTGCTCGGCGTGCCGCGCGACTGGTGCGCCACCGTCACCCTGGACCGCTCCACGGGCCTCGGCTGGGCGGGCGGTTACGTCGGCTCCGGGGTCGCCACCACCAACCTCGCCGCCCGCACCCTGCGCGACCTGGTGCGGCTCGACTCCGGCCAGGCCGGCCCGACCGACCTGACCCGGCTGCCCTGGGTGGACCACAAGGTCCGCAAGTGGGAGCCGGAACCGCTGCGCTGGCTGGGCGTGCAGGGCCTGTACGCCACCTACCGCGCCGCCGACCGGCGGGAACGGCGCCGCCCGGACGCGGCGTCCTCCCGGCTGGCGCGGGTGGCGGACCGGGTGTCCGGGCGCCACTGAGCGCGGGTCCGCGAAGCCCCGGGATCATGGGTGCCCGGGTTCAGGGCACCGGTTCCGGCAGCGGGGCCTCGGCCGGGGCGCCGTGCCCGGGGGCCTTCGCCGTGACCATCAGGCCGGCCACCAGCCCCGCCAGCAGCATCACCCCGGCCGCCCACCAGATGGCGACGGTGTACCCGTGCACGATGCCCTCCGGGACCACCCGGGCCTTCTGCGCGGGCAGGCGCAGGTGGGCCGTGATGTAGGCGGCGCCGCTGGTGGTGGCGATGGTGTTCAGCAGGGCCGTGCCGATCGAGCCGCCGACCTGCTGGGAGGTGTTCACGGTCGCCGAGGTGACCCCGGAGTCCCGCGGGGCGACGCCGGAGGTCGCGGTGGCGAACACCGGCATGAAGGTCAGGCCCATGCCCAGGCCCATCAGCAGCAGCGCGGGCAGGATCTCGCCGGTGTAGGAGGAGCCCACCCGCAGCCGGGTCAGCAGCAGCAGCCCGGACGCGGCGAGCAGCATGCCGGGGACCATCAGCAGGCGCGGGGCCACGCGTTGCAGCAGGCGGGCCGATATCTGGGTGGAACCGATGATGATCGCCACCGTCAGCGGCAGGAAGGCCAGGCCCGCCCGGACCGGTGACCAGCCCAGGATGACCTGGAGGTAGTAGGTCATGAACAGGAACAGGCCGAACATGCCGATCACCGCGAGGCACATCGTCAGGAAGCAGCCCGCCCGGTCGCGGTCCTTGACGATGTGCAGCGGCAGCAGCGGCTGCGGCGCCCGGGCCTGCCACCACACGAAGAGCGCGAGCAGCGCCACGCCCGCCGCGAACAGCCCCAGCACCAGCGGGTCGGTCCAGCCGCGCGGCTCGGCCTCGCTGAAGCCGTAGACGATCGCCACGAGCCCGCCGCAGCCCAGCACCGCGCCGGGCACGTCGAGGCGGGCGCCCGGGTGGCCGGGGCGGTCGTGCAGCAGCGCGAAGGCGCCGACGACCGCGACGATCGCGATGGGCACGTTGACGTACAGGCACCAGCGCCAGTTCAGGTACTCGGTGAGCAGGCCGCCGACGATGAACCCGATCGCCGAGCCGCTGCCCGCCAGGGCGCCGTAGATGCCGAACGCCTTGCCGCGCTCCCGGGGGTCGGTGAACGTCGTGGTCAGCAGGCTCAGCGCGGACGGCGCGAGCAGCGCGGCGAAGGCGCCCTGGAGCGCGCGGGCGCCGAAGAGCATGCCGGAGGTGGTGGCCGCGCCGCCCAGCGCGGAGGCGGCCGCGAAGCCGATGAGGCCGATGACGAAGGTCCGTTTGCGGCCCACCAGGTCGGCGACGCGGCCGCCGAGCAGCAGCAGGCCGCCGAAGGCCAGGGTGTAGGCGGTGATGACCCACTGCCGGTTGCCGTCGGACATGCCCAGGGCGCGCTGGGCCGAGGGGAGCGCGATGTTCACGATCGTCGCGTCCAGGACGACCATCAGCTGAGCGAGCGCGATGATCACCAGACCCCACCACCGGCGGGGGTCCGGATGCGTCGCGGGTTCACCTGTCCGGGTGACGCTCATCTGGTCAGAAGACCATGGATCAGGAGGCGTCGCATCCCGGCGGGGGCGCTGTCGGTGCGGGGGTGCAGCATGGGGGGATGGCGAGGAGCAGAGTCACGGGGCGGGCGGTCGGCGGGGACGGGGTGCGGGCGGCACGCCGGCCGGAGGTGCGGCTGCCGCCGCTGGAGCCGTACGCGGGCGGTGGGCTGGAGCCGGACGGGGACTACGACGGGCTGGAGTTCGCGGAGGCGGACCTCGCCGGGCAGGACGGCACCGGGGCGCGCTTCCTGGACTGCGCGCTGCGCGGCTGCGCGCTCGACGAGACACGCCTGCCGCACGCACGTCTGCTGGACACGGTCCTCGCCGGGCCGCGGGGCGTCGGCACCGACCTGTCCGGGGCGACCCTGCGGGACGTCGAGATCACCGACCCCCGGCTCGGCGGCGTCCAGCTGCACGGCGCCGTCCTGGAGCGCGTCGTGATCCGCGGCGGCAAGATCGACTACCTCAACCTGCGCCGGGCCCGGCTGCGGGACGTGGTGTTCGAGAACTGCGTCCTGACCGAGCCCGACTTCGGCGGCGCGGCCCTGGAACGCGTCGGCTTCCAGGACTGCACCCTGCGCGCGGCCGACCTGACCGGCGTCACCCTGACGGACGTGGACCTGCGCGGGGTGGCCGCCCTGGAGATCGCCCGCGGGGTGGACCGGCTGGCGGGGGCCGTGATCAGCACGGGCCAGCTGCTCGACCTGGCCCCGGTGCTGGCGGCGGCGGTAGGCATCCGGGTCGAGGACTGAGACACGGACGGCGGTACGGGCCCAAGGGCGCGGGGCCGCGGGCCTCGCGGCGGAGCAGGGACCGGAGGCCGCGGGGCGGGACCGGGGGAGAGCCTCGCTTACCGGCGGGTGTCCGGGAGCCGGGGGAAGCGGGCCTGGAGGGTCCAGACGGCCGGGTTCTCCGCGAGGTCCTCGTGCAGGTCGGTCAGGTCGGCGAGCAGGTCGTGCAGGAAGTCGCGGGCCTCGCGGCGCAGTTCGGCGTGCGAGAAGGTGAGCGGGGGCTCCTCGGCCGGCATCCAGTCGGACTCGATGTCCACCCAGCCGAAGCGGCGCTCGAAGAGGATGCGGTCGGTGGACTCGGTGAAGTCCAGCTCCGCGTGCTGGGGGCGGGAGGCGCGGGAGCCTGCCGGGTCCCGGTCCAGCCGCTCCACGATGTCGCACAGCGCCCACGCGAAGTCCAGCACGGGCACCCATCCCCAGGCCGTGGACAGCTCCCGGTCCGTCTCCGTGTCGGCGAGGTAGACGTCCCCGCAGAACAGGTCGTGCCGCAGGGCGTGGACGTCCGCGCGGCGGTAGTCGGTCTGCGGCGGGTCGGGGAAGCGGTTGGAGAGGGCGTAGCCGATGTCGAGCACGCAAGCGATGGTGTCACGCCCGGCCGCCGCGGCGACCAGGGCCCGGGGAGAGACCGGCGGCGCCCGCGCGGGCCGCGGCGCGGGCAGGCCGCGGCCCCGGCCCGCGTCGTGACCCGCGGCCGGGGCCGCCGCCCGGGGCGGCGTCCGTCAGACGTTCACGCCGAAGTCCTGCGCGATGCCGACCAGGCCCGAGGCGTAACCCTGGCCGACGGCGCGGAACTTCCACTCGGCGCCGTTGCGGTACAGCTCGCCGAAGACCATGGCGGTCTCGGTGGCGGCGTCCTCGGACAGGTCGTAGCGCGCGATCTCGGCGCCGCCGGCCTGGTTGACGATGCGGATGTAGGCGTTGCGGACCTGGCCGAAGTTCTGGCCGCGGTTCTCGGCGTCGTAGATCGAGACCGGGAAGACGATCTTGTCGATGTCGGCCGGGAGTCCGGCGAGGTTGACGTTGATCGCCTCGTCGTCGCCCGCGCCCTCACCGGTGCGGTTGTCACCGGTGTGCACGATCGTGCTGTCCGGGGTCTGCTTGTTGTTGAAGAAGACGAAGTGGCCGTCCGAGTAGACCTTGCCCTGGCCGTTGACCGCGATGGCCGAGGCGTCCAGGTCGAAGTCCGTGCCGGTGGTGGTGCGGACGTCCCAGCCGAGGCCCACGGTGACGGCGGTCAGGCCCGGAGCCTCCTTGGTGAGCGAGACGTTGCCACCCTTGGACAGGCTTACAGCCATTGTTGGGAGTCCCTTCCGTAGGTATCTGTGCCGACGAAGCTACCGTCACCGGGAACAACGTCGAGGGGGGTGCTCCCGGTTCCGGATGCCTTTACCTTTTTTACCCGCCCGGAAATCCAGGTGACGTGGACCGGACGGAGCCGGGAACATGGAGCACATGTCCGGTCCCTACGTCATCCGTGGCTCCGTCCCGCTCCCCGAGGCCGAGCTGGTGTGGCGTTTCTCGCGGTCGTCCGGACCCGGCGGACAGCACGTCAACACCACAGACTCCCAGGTGGAGCTGCGCTTCGACCTGGCGAACACCGAGGCCCTGCCGCCGGTGTGGAAGGAACGCGCGCTCGAACGGCTGGCCGGCCGGCTGACCGACGGGGTGCTCTCCGTGCGCGCCTCCGAGCACCGCTCGCAGTGGCGCAACCGGGAGGCCGCCGCCGTCCGCCTCGCCGCCCTGCTCGCCGAGGCGACCGCCCCGCCCCCCAAGCCCCGCCGGCCCACCCGCATCCCGCGCGGCATCAACGAGCGGCGGCTCAGGCAGAAGAAGCAGCGCTCGGACACCAAGCGCGGCCGCTCGGGCCGGGACTGGGGATAGAGCTTCGGGCCCGCCTCGCACCAGCGGGGCTCGACGGCCCCGGGCCTACGCCGCGTCCAGGGCCAGGACCCCGACCGTCTGGCCCCCGCTCGTCTCGCCGGTCGTGCGGAAGCCCAGGCGGCGGTAGAACTCCTCGGGGCCCGTCGGCCCGGGGTGCCAGGTGACGTACAGCTCCGTGCCGCCGCGGCGGCGGATCTCGGCGGCGACGGCCTCGACGGCGAACCGGCCGTAGCCCTTGCCCTGCTCGCCGGCGGCGATGTTCAGCCGCCACAGGCCGGAGCGCAGGACGCTGCCGTCGAGGTGCCAGTCGATGTCGAGGAAGGCCATCAGGAAGCCGACCGTGCGGTCACCGTCGACGATCAGGCGGGGCCAGGCCACCCCGGCCGGGTGGACGTAGGCCTCGGCGAGGGAGTCCGCCACCGGCGACACCGCGTGCTCCTGATCGGGGCGGACCCGAACGGCGAGAGCGGCCTCGAGATTCTCGGTGGTGACCTTTTCCAGGTGCGGGCGGGAGGACATCCCGGCACCCTAAGGCCTGGCCGGGAGAGGCCCGAGGGGGAGGGCCCGGCAACAGGTCCTAGCCCAGCTGCCGGTACCGCCCCCGGAAGTACAGCAGCGGGCCCCCGTCCGCGCTCGGCACCCGTGCCGTGAGCACCCGGCCGATCACCAGCGTGTGGTCCCCGGCCCGCACCCGCTGCTCGGTCTCGCACTCCAGCGCGGCCAGCGCGCCGCCGATCAGGAGCGCCCCGCTGGCCTCCCCGCGGACGTGGGGGAGGTCCTCGAAGAGCAGGCGGTCGCTGATGCGGCCCTTCATCGCGAAGCGGCCCGCGATGTGCCGCTGGCTCTCGGCCAGGACGGAGACGGCCCACCGGGGCTGCTCGTCCAGCAGGTCGTCCATGCGGGAGCCCTCCCGCAGGCTGACCAGCACGAGCGGCGGGTCCAGGGAGACCGACACGAAGGCGGTGGCGGTCATGCCGACGTCCTCGCCGCCGGGCGCCTGCGGGTCGTCCGGGTCCAGCGGCGGCTCCTGCGCGGCCACCAGCACCACACCGGCCGCCAGCCGGGCCATCGCGGCCCGGAACTCGTCGTCGCTCACCCCCTCAGCATGCCCGGAAGCGGCTGGGGAGGCGGGAGAGGGAGTCGTCAGCACGCCGGAAACGCTAGTCTGCGGTCCCGGCCGGGGGCATCGGCCCTGCGGACCAGCCGGGTCGCGGCCTGGTCCTAGGACCCGGGGAGCAGCCCGGGAGCGGCCCGGAGAACGGGAGAGACCGCACCGGGCGGGACTGTTCGTGCATCATGTGCACACAACCGCAAAGCCCGCGTTCAGTGAACGCACAGGGAAAACGCAGAAACTCCACGCAATTGTTCACGTTACCTTGTGACTTGAGTCACAGGGGCCATTAATTGTTGACCCTGTGTACCGAGTGGGCAGCGCGCTGTGATTCAGTGGCGGGAAGCTGCACGAGCACCGCCGACCACTGGCACCGCCGAGAGGCGCCGCCGACAGGAACCGCCGACTAGAAGCGCCGAAGACGTCCCTTGATTCGCTGCGAGGTCTCGGGGGGAGGGCGAGCATGGAGACCGAGTCGGAGCCGTATGTCCGCCTTGCGTCCCTGCGACAGCTGCACCAGGTCATGGCCGACATGAACACGGCACGCAGCCTCGCGGACACGCTCCAGAGCGTGGCGGACGGCGCGGTCAACGC
Organism: Streptomyces sp. NPDC041135; assembly: GCF_055592085.1. Classification (NCBI taxonomy): domain Bacteria; kingdom Bacillati; phylum Actinomycetota; class Actinomycetes; order Kitasatosporales; family Streptomycetaceae; genus Streptomyces; species Streptomyces sp. NPDC041135. Next base: position 371,113 of record NZ_JBVIYZ010000006.1, on the reverse strand, counting down.
CCTCGGGTACGAGATGGCCTGCGTCAACCTGGTGCGCCCCGACGGCGACCTCGTCGTCGCCGCCTTCGCGGGCAACTCCGCCGCCGAGGCCCTGATCACCGGCCGGGTCGGCTCGCGCGAGTCCTGGGACCGCCGGCTGAGCATGGGCGAGGCCTGGGGCGACCTGCGGTTCATACCGCACACCGAGGGCTGGGTCCTCGACGACGACGACGTGCCGCAGTGGTACACCGACGGGCCCGCGCCCCGCTTCGAGGACGAGTGGCACCCCGCCGACCGGCTGTTCGCGCCGATGTACACGCCCGGCGTGCAGGGCGGCTCCTCCGGCGAACTGCTCGGCGTGATATCCGTCGACCGGCCGCGCAACGGCCGCCACCCCGGCGCCTGGGGCCGCGAGGCGCTCCAGATGTACGCGTTCCAGGCCGCCATCGCCATCAGCAACGCCCGGCTGCGCGCCAACATGCAGCGCGCCCTGGTCCGCCTGGAACGCGAACAGCAGGCGCTGCGCGCCAGCGAGGAGAGCTTCCGCCAGGCCTTCGAGTACGCCCCCTCCGGCATGGCCATCGCCGAGATGGGCGGCGACCAGCACGGCCGCATCCTGCGCACCAACGACGCCCTGTGCCGGCTGCTGGGCCGCCCGGCCTCCGCGATGCGCCGCTACTCCTTCTCCGACCTCGTCCACCCCGAGGACATCGGCACCCTGCTGCGGACCTCCGCCGAGGGCGGCCGGGCCGAGCTGCGCCTGGGCCGCCGCGACGGCACCTACGTGTGGGTGTCGCTGCGCAACTCCGTGGTCGCCGACGCCGCGGACGGCCCCCGCTTCCTGCTCACCCACGTCGAGGACATCGAGGAGCGCAAGCGCCGCGAGCTCCAGCTGGCCCACCGCGCCTCCCACGACTCCCTCACCGGCCTGCCGAACTCCGCCGAGCTGCGCTCCCGCCTGGCGGCGCGCCTGTGCCGGCGCCCCGCCCACGCCGGTGCGCTGGAGTCGCTGGACGCGGCCTACGGCCACCCCGCCTTCGACGCCGGCGGGCACGGCTTCGACTTCGCCGGGGGCGCGGCGGCCTACGACGCCTACGACCACCACGTGCACACCGTCGCCCCCGAGGAGGGCCGCGACGACGGCACCAAGGGCCTCGCGGTGCTCTTCTGCGACCTCGACGGGTTCAAGTCGATCAACGACCGGTTCGGGCACAACGCGGGCGACGCGGTCCTCATCGAGGTCGCCCGGCGGCTGTCGCGGGGCGTGCGGGACGGCGACACGGTGGCCCGGCTCGGCGGCGACGAGTTCGTGATCCTCGCCGACGGCCTCGGCCAGGCCGACGCACAGGACCTCGCCGTACGGCTGCGCAACGAGATCATCCAGCCGATCCGGGCCGAGGGCCGGGCCGTGCGGGTGGGCGCCAGCTTCGGCATCGGGTGGGCCCACTGCGGCATGAGCGCGGACGAGGTGCTGAAGTCCGCCGACGAGCGGATGTACGTCGAGAAACGATCTCGTCCCAAACAGCACCGCCGGGCAGGCTGACGCGCAGGTCGGCGCATGGCTGCGAGGTGGGTCACCCGTTCGGGGCAGCGGGAGCGGGTAGGCTCGCCATTCATCAGCTGTACCGCATCCGCACGCACCTGTTGAGGAGTACCAAGGGATGACGCCCGGCGACAACGGCGCGAGCACGCCCGAGGACGACGACCCGTTCGGCTACCTGTACGCAGACGGCCAGGCCAGAGGGGCCCAGCCGCCGTCCGGCGGCGGTTACGGCTACCCGAACTCGGTCAGCAGGGTGCGTCCGGTCGGCGAGCGCCAGTACGGCCAGCAGCCGGCTTACGGCCAGCAGGGCACGTACGCGCCGAGCACGCCGCCGCCGCAGCAGCAGGGCGCCCACGGCCGGCCGAACGCCCACTACCAGGCCCCGGAGACGCTCCCGGGCGGTGCTCCCACCGGCCGGCAGGCCATGGCGTCCACCGGCATCGGCGGCGGCCGGCGCGGGCCGAACACCAAGGGCCTGCTGATCGGCGCCGTCGCGGTGGTCGCCGCGGTCGTCATCGGCATCGGCGTGGCCATGCTCAACGGCAACTCCGACGACGACGGGGGCAGCCAGGCCGGCGCCACCCCGACCCAGTCGCAGAGCGGCTCCCCGAGCCCGTCGGACAGCGCCTCGGCACCCCCCGCCGAGCTGCCGAAGGCCGACGCGAAGACCATCCAGGCGGCCGGCGGCGCGGCCACCGCCTCGGACGTCCCGGGCGCGCTGGGCGCCGGCGGCACCTACATCGGCGGCCTCAACCAGGCCGGCGCCTCGGCCACCTGGACCTTCGACGTCCCCGAGGCCGGCTCGTACACCGTCTTCGCCCGCTACAGCGTGCCCGGCGAGGACCAGTCGATGACGCTGATCGTCAACGGCAAGCCGTTCGGCACCAAGTTCGGCATGGCCAACTGGGCGAAGGCCGCCAAGGGCGACTACGCCAAGGGCTGGACCACGACCTTCTCCTATCCCACGCTCGTCAAGGGCTCGAACACCGTGTCCGTCAGCTGCCAGAGCGGCGACAAGTGCGACGTGCTGCTCGACCAGCTCTGGGTCAAGAAGGGCCAGGTCAAGAAGTGACTTGGCCGGAGCCGGACATGCGCTGGGCCGCGCCGGCCTGCCCGGTCACCGCGACCCGGCCCAGCAGGTTCTCGTAGGCCGCGTGGTCGAACTCGCCCGCCGCGGGCGCGCCGACGGTCGCCGCGGACAGAGCGGCCGCGCGGGCCAGCCGGTCCGGCCAGGGCAGGCGCTCGACCAGCCCGGCGAGCAGGCCCGCCACCGCCGAGTCACCGGCGCCGGTGGGGTTGCCGTGGACGCGGGCGGGCGGGACGGCCCGCCAGCGGCCCTCGGGAGTGTCGGCCAGCAGGCCCGCCGGGCCCAGTGAGGCGACGACCGCCCGGGCGCCCCGGCGGCGGGCGTCCTGGGTGGCGCGCACCGGGTCGTGGGAGCCGGTCAGTTCGGCCAGTTCGACCGCGTTCGGCTTCACCACGTCCGGCCGGGCCGCGACCCCGCGCCGCAGCGGCTCGCCGCTGGTGTCCAGCAGCACGGGGACGGCGGCGGCCCGGGCCGCCCGGATCAGCCCCGCGTACGCGCCCACCGCCACCCCGGGCGGCAGGCTCCCGCACAGGGCGACCGCCGAGGCCGAGCGCAGCAGGACGCCGTAGCGCTCCTGGAAGGCGGCCCACTCGGCGGCCGTGACGTGCGGCCCGGGCTCGTTGAACTGGGTGGTGTCACCGCTGAGCGCGTCCACGACGGCGACGGTGCGCCGGGTGGTCCCGGCGACCGGGACCAGCGCGTCGGTCAGGCCCGGCGTGTGCGCGAGCCGGGAGCGCACCACGTCCCCGGTGGCGCCGCCCGCGAACCCGGTGACGGTGACCTCGTGCCCGAGGGCGGCGAGCACCCGGGCCACGTTGACGCCCTTGCCGCCCGGCCGCTCGACGGCCTCCGTGACGCGGTGGGTGGTGTGCGGGCGCAGGACGCGCACCCGGTAGGTGACGTCGAGAGCGGTGTTCAGCGTGACCGTGAGGATCACCCGGGCCGACCTCCCTCGACGTGCGTGCCTGCCGTCCGGTTCCGGGACCCGATCATGCCAAACGGACGGCGGCCGGCCCAGTGCCGGGCGCGGCCGCCGTCCGCCGAACTGCCGGACGGATCAGGGCAGTCGGGGCGCGACCACCCATTCTCCCCGGCGCATCACACCGCGGACGGTGAAGTCGGCGTCCAGGATCACCAGGTCGGCGTCCTTGCCGGGTTCCAGGGAGCCGACGCGGTCGTAGCGGCCGAGCAGCCGGGCCGGGTTGGCGGTGAGCGCCGCGACGGCCTGCTCCACGGGCAGCCCGTCGACCGTCACCGCCCGCCGCAGCGCGCGGTCCAGGGTGAGCGTGGAGCCGGCGATGGAACCGCCGTGCACCAGCCGGGCCACGCCCTCGCTGACCTCGACCTCCAGCGGGCCCAGCAGGTAGCGGCCGTCGCCGGAGCCGGCCGCGTCCATCGCGTCGGTGATGAACGCCACCCGGTCCGCGCCCGCGTGACGGAACGCCAGTTCCAGGGCGGCGGGGTGCAGGTGGACGCCGTCGTTGATCAGCTCGACGGTGACCCGCTCGTCCTCCAGCAGGGCGGCGACCGGGCCGGGGGAGCGGTGCCCGAGGGCGGGCATGGCGTTGAAGAGGTGGGTGGCGACCGTGGCGCCCGCGTCGATGGCCGCGGCCGTCTGCTCGTAGGTCGCGTCCGTGTGCCCGACCGCCGCGATCACTCCGTGCTCCGCGAGCAGCCGTACGGAGTCCAGGCCGCCGGGCAGTTCGGTGGCGAGGGTGACCATGCGGGCCTGGCCACGCGCGGCGTCGATGAGCTTGCGGACCTCCGCCGGCTCCGGGTCGCGCAGCAGTTCCTCGGAGTGCGCGCCCTTGCGGCACGGCGAGATGAACGGCCCCTCGAAGTGGACGCCGGCGATCTCCCCCTGCTCGGCCAGCTCGCTGAGCAGACCGGCCTGCCGGACGAGCAGGTCCATCTCGTCGGTGACGGTGGAGGCGACGAGCGTGGTGGTGCCGTGCTCGCGGTGGGTGCGGACGGCCCGGAGGACCTCCTCGGCGGAGCCGGCGAAGGACGCGCCGCCGCCGCCGTGGTTGTGCAGGTCGACGAACCCGGGCACCACCCAGTGGTCCCGTACGTCCACGACCTCGGCGCCGGCGGAAACGGCCGCGGCCGCGGTGCCCCCGTCGCCGCCGGGACCGGCTTCGGTGATCTTCGTGCCCTCGACGGTCACGCGCCCGTCGTGCGCGATCCCGGTGGGCAGCACCACCCGGGCACCGGCGAGAACCAAGCTGGGGGCCATCAGGCGGGTACCTCCGAGGGGTCAGTGGTGGCGAGGAGATCCTGGGCGAGCAGTCCCGCGCCCAGGCAGCCGGCGGCGTCCCCGAGGGCGGCGGGGACGATCGCCGGGAGCTTCTGGAAGGTGACGCGGCGCCGGACGGCGTCCCGCAGCGGCGTGAACAAGGTTTCCCCGGCCTCGGCCAGCCCGCCACCGATGATCAGGGTGCGCGGGTCCAGCAGGGTGAGGGCGGTGACCAGCCCGTCGGCGAGCGCGTCCACGGCCCGCTGCCAGACCCGTACGGCGTTCGGGTCGCCGGACATGACGGCTTCGGCGCAGCCGGCGGCGTCCGCGTCCGGGTCGCCGCCGGCGGTGGCCCACGCCTCGCTCACCGCGGCGGCGGAGGCGTACCGCTCCAGGCAGCCGTGCTGCCCGCAGGGGCACGGCAGGCCCTGGGGGCGTACGACGACGTGCCCGATCTCGCCCGCGAAGCCGTGCGCGCCCGCCTCGACCCGGCCGTCGATGCCGATGGCGCCGGCGATCCCGGTGCCGAGCGCCACGAACAGGAACCGGTCGGTTCCCCGGCCGGCGCCGGCCCGGCCCTCGGCGAGCCCGCCGGTGCGCACGTCGTGGCCCAGGGCCACCGGGACGCCGAGCCGCTCGGCGAGCAGGGCCCGCAGGGGCACGTCCCGCCAGCCGAGATTGGCCGCGTAGACGGCGACGCCCCGGGCCTCGTCGACGATGCCGGGCACGGCGAGGCCGGCCGCGGCGGCCGGGGCGCCGAAGCGCTCGGTGCCGTGGGCCCGCAGGTCGGCGGCGAAGCCGAGGATGTCCTCGACCACCGCCTCGGGGCCGCGCTCGCGGCCGGTGGCGCGCCGGGCGCGGTGCAGCAGCTCACCGCCGTCCCCGACGAGGGCGGCCTTCATTCCGGTACCGCCCACGTCCAGGGCGATGACATGTCTCACGAGGCCAGTGTGACCCCCCGACCCGCAAGAGGTCTAGTCCACTCACGTGGTGTAGACCTTATGTGTCCACATATTGAACAGCGAGACAGCAGGGTTGGGGCATTGGCAGTGCGTCGTCGGACTTCGGGAACGATCGCGGCGCTCGCCGCACTGGGCATGACGGCGGTGCTCGGCGGCTGCGGGGCCACCGGATCCTCGGACGTGACCCTGAAGCTGGTGGCCGCCGACTACGGCGACTCCGCGGCCAACAGCTCGCGGACGTACTGGGACCGGCTGGCCAAGGCCTACGAGGCACAGCACCCCGGCGTGCACGTCGACGTCAGCGTCCACTCCTGGAAGGACGTCGACGCCAAGGTCAAGGAACTGGTCGACGCGGGCCACGCCCCCGACATCGCGCAGATCGGCGCCTACGCCGACTACGCGGCCGCCGGGAAGCTCTACCAGGCCTCCGACCTGCTCTCCATACGCACCCAGGCCGACTTCCCCGCCCAGCTCGCCGAGGCCGGCCAGTGGAAGCACACCCAGTACGGCATCCCCTTCGCCGCCTCCACCCGCGTGCTCTTCTACAACAAGACCCTCTTCGCCCGGGCCGGCCTCACCCCGCCCACCACCTGGAGCGAGCTGGCCGCCGACGCCCGGGCGCTGAAGGCGGAGGGCGTGACCTACCCCTACGCGCTGCCCCTCGGCCCCGAGGAGGCGCAGGCCGAGACCATGCAGTGGCTGCTGAGCGGCGGCAAGGGCTACACCGACGACGTCGGCACCTACACCCTGGACGCCGCGGAGAACGTCGAGACCTTCAACTGGCTCAAGGACGAGCTGGTCGGCAAGGGTCTGACCGGGCCGGTCGCCCCGGGCCGGCTCAACCGCGCCGACGCCTTCGCCGCCTTCGCCGACGGCAAGGTCGGCATGCTCGACGGGCACCCGACCCTGATGCGGCAGGCCGCCCGCAAGGGCGTGAAGTTCGGCATGGTGGCGATGCCCGGCCGGACCGGCAGGGCCGCGGCCTCCCTCGGCGTCGCCGACTGGATGATGGGCTTCCGGCAGAACGGGCACGCCGAGCAGATCGGCGACTTCCTCGACTACGTCTACGCCGAGAAGAACGTCGTCGCCTTCTCCCGCGAGTACGGGCTGCTGCCGGTCACCAGCTCCGCCTCCGACATCATGAGCGCCTCGGACCAGGACAAGGACCTGCACGCCTTCCTCGACCAGCTGCCGACCTCCGAGCTGTACCCGGTCGGCAAGACCTCCTGGGCTGCGGTCAGCGCTGCCGTGAAGAAGGACATCGGCCGGGCGGTCGCCCCGGACGGCAGCCCGGTCGCCGTGCTGACCCGGCTGCAGACCGCGGCCACCACGGCGGACAGCGCCGACGCCACCGGCTGAGTGCCGGTTGTCGGTGCCCGGCGTTAGCGTTGCGGGCATGGCGGAGGACGAGCGCGGCACGGGCCGTGACCGGGATCAGGAGGCGGGCCGGCAGCCGGGCGGCCTGCCGGTACGGGAGCGGGCCGTGCTGGCGCTGGAGCGCCGGGGCTTCACCGGCCCCGGCGCCAAGGAACGCGCGATACGCGAGGAGCTGGGCCTGGCCCCCGTGCGCTACTACCAGCTGCTCAACGCCCTCCTCGACGACGAGCGGGCCCTCGCCCACGACCCGGTGACGGTCAACCGCCTGCGCCGCGTCCGGGACGCCCGGCGCACCGAGCGCTGACCCCGGCGCCACCGGGACCCCGGGTGCGGCGGGCCGGGGCCATGCGTGCGCCGGTCCTCGCTGGATAGGGTCCTTTCATGGGCATCCACACCACCGACTCCACCGATTCCGGCAACCCGCTGCCGGCCCCCGCCACCCCGGCCGGACGGGACGGACTGCGGGCCCTGCTCGAGCGGCCGCGCGCCGCGGTGATCGGGCTGGACTTCGACGGCACCCTCGCCCCGATCGTCGACGACCCCGAACAGGCCCGCGCCCACCCCGGCGCCGTTGCCGCGCTGGCCGCCCTGGCCCCGAAGGTCGCGGGCATCACCGTGATCACCGGCCGCCCGGCCGCCGTCGCGGTGCGCAACGGCGGCTTCGCCGGCGTCCCCGGCCTGGAGCACCTCGTCGTCCTCGGCCACTACGGCGCCGAGCGCTGGGACGCCGTCACCGGCACCGTCAGCGCCCCGCCCCCGCACCCCGGGGTCACCGCGGCGCGCGCGGAGCTGCCCGGCTTCCTGGACCGGATCGGCGCCGTGCGCGGCACCTGGATCGAGGAGAAGGGCCGCGCGGTCGCCGTGCACACCCGGCGCGCCGAGGACCCGCAGGCCGCGTTCGAGGCGCTGCGCGAACCCCTCGCCGGCCTCGCCGCCCGGCACGGCCTGATCGTCGAGCCCGGCCGCATGGTGCTCGAACTGCGCCCGCCGGGCATGGACAAGGGCGTCGCGCTGCTCGACCACGTCCGCGCCACCGGCGCCGAGGCCGTCCTCTACGCGGGCGACGACCTCGGCGACCTGCCCGCCTTCGCGGCCGTCGGCGAACTCCGCTCCGACGGCGTCCCCGGACTGCTGGTGTGCAGCGGCAGCGCCGAGGTGACCGAGCTGGCGGAACGGGCGGACCTGGTGGTCGACGGCGCGGCCGGCGTCGTCGCGCTGCTCGGGGCGCTCGCGGCTCAGCTGGGCTGATCCTCCCGCAGCGCGTGCAGCTGGTCCAGGAACCACTGGGCCGGCGGCAGCGCCGTGGCCGCGGCGGCCAGCCGCTTGGTCCGCTCGGCGCGGTCCGCCGCGGGCAGGGTGAGCGCCCGGTGCAGCGCCTCGGCGGTGCCCTGGATGTCGTACGGGTTCACCGTGACGGCGTCCTCGCCCAGCTCCTCGTACGCCCCCGCCTCCCGGGACAGCACCAGCACGCAGCCCTCGTCGGAGACGACCGGGACCTCCTTGGCGACCAGGTTCATGCCGTCCCGGATGGGGTTGACCAGGGCCACGTCGGCCAGCCGGTAGGCGGCCAGCGAGCGGGCGAAGTCGTCCTTGACGTGCAGCACGACCGGCGTCCAGCCCGGGGTGCCGTACGCGTCGTTGATCTCCTGGGCCACCCGCCGCACCTCGGCGGTGTAGTCGCGGTACACGGCCAGGTCCTGCCGGGAGGGGTAGGCGAAGGCCACGTGGACCACCCGCTCGCGCCACTCCGGGTGGTCGTCGAGGAGCTGGCGGTAGGCCAGCAGGCCGCGCACGATGTTCTTCGACAGCTCGGTGCGGTCGACCCGGACGACCGTCCTGCGGCCCTCGCCGATCTCCTCGCGCAGCGCCGCCATCCGCTCGTCCACGTCCGGCCGGTGCGCCCGCTCCCGCAGGAAGTCCGCGTCGGCGCCCAGTCCGTGCACCCCGATCCGGGTGCCGGAGGGGATGCCCGGGCCCAGCACCGCGTGGCAGCAGTCGGTGAACGCGTCCGCCCAGCGCCGGGTCAGGAACGCCGCCCGGTCCGCGCCCAGGATGCCGCTCAGCAGCTCGGCCGCGATGTCGTCGGGCAGCAGCCGGAAGTAGTCCGGCGGCGCCCACGGGGTGTGCGAGAAGTGCCCGATGCGCAGGTCCGGGCGGAGTTGGCGGAGCATCCGGGGGGCCAGCGCCAGGTGGTAGTCCTGGATGACCACCGCGGCGCCCTCGGCCGCCTCCGCGGCCAGGGCCTCGGCGAAGGCCCGGTTGTACTCCCGGTAGGCCGCCCACTGGCGCCGGAACTCCGCGTCGAACACCGGCTCCAGAGGGGTCTGGTAGAGCAGGTGGTGGATGAACCACAGCACGGAGTTGGCGATGCCGTTGTAGGCGTCGGCGAACACGTCCGCGTCGATGTCGAGCATCCGCACGCGCTGCCCGCCGGTGTCCTCGGCCGGCAGGTGCCCGCCCCCGGCCCGGCGCACCGCCTCGCGGTCGGCGTCGCTCAGCGCGGCGCACACCCACACCGCGCCGGCGTCCGGCCCGATGGCCGACAGACCCGAGACGAGCCCGCCGCCACCTCGTCTGGCGTGCAGCGAGCCCTTTCCGTCGTCGGGGCGTAGTTCGTACGAGACCGGGCCGCGATTGGACGCGACCAGCACCTCAGCAGCGTGCGTGGAAGCCATACGCCTCAACCTAGCCCGGCCCGGAAACGCTCAAACGTACGGAAGGTGCCGCCCGGCCCGGCAGGCACCGGGTCAGGCCACCCGGCGCGCCGCGTACTCCGCGATCTCCGCCATCGGCGGCCGTTCCTCGGTGTCCACCGAGTAGGTGCGCGGCTCGAAGCCGTCCTCGCCCCGCTCGAACTGGGTCAGGGCCGGGCGGATCAGATGCCCGCGGGCCAGCCGCAGCTGGGCGGTGCGGTAGATGGCCGCGGCCATCCGGCCCAGCGCCTGGCCGTCCTGATGGCGGTGGACGCGCTCGCCCACGTCCACCTGGGCCAGCGCGTCCAGGCCCACCAGGTGCAGCGCGTCCACCAGCATCCCCAGCTCCACGCCGTATCCGACGGGGAACGGCAGCTGCTCCAGCAGCGAGCGGCGGGCCGCGTACTCGCCGCCCAGCGGCTGCACGAACCCGGCCAGCTGCGGCCAGTGCATGTTCAGCAGCGGGCGGGCCATCAGCTCGGTGACCCGGCCGCCCTGGCCCGCCGCGCCGGCGAGCGGGCGGTCGTACATGGCCTTGACCAGGTCCACGTCCGGGTCGGTCAGCAGCGGGCCGACGATCCCGGAGACGAAGTCGGAGGAGAACTCCCGCAGGTCGGCGTCGATGAAGCAGACGATGTCCCCGCCGGTGACCAGCAGCGAGCGCCACAGCACCTCGCCCTTGCCGGGGACGGCCGGGACGCGCGGCAGGATGTCGTCGCGGTGGACGACCCGGGCGCCCGCGGCGGCGGCCACCTCGGAGGTGCGGTCGGTGGACCCCGAGTCGACGACGACGATCTCGTCGACGAGCGGGACCTGCCGCATGAGGTCGTGGCGGATCACCGCGACGATGTCCCCGACCGTCCGCTCCTCGTCGAGGGCGGGCAGGACGACGGAGACGGACTGGCCCGTGCGCTGTTTCGCGGCCAGTATCCGGTGCAGCGGGCGGTCGGCCACGGACCAGGAGCGAGTGGCCAGCCAGCGCTCGACTTCTTCCAGCACGGTCCGGTGCTCCTCACTGTCGTGACCACATGGCGTGACCATGTGATCCATCTCGCGGTACGGACGACTCTCTCAACTGTCCTGGCCTTCGGTTACAGTCTTGAACAACGCCGATGACCATCGCATGTCCGGGGTCACCCGCGTTCACAACTCCATACAGCTCATCCAGAGGGGCAGAGGGAAACGGCCCGATGAAGCCCCGGCAACCCTCCAGTCGGTACTCGTCCACGCGCGAGGCTCCCGGCTAGGGAAGGTGCCAAATCCGTCTCACGGCGAGATGCGTCGTGAGGAAGATGAGGAGAAAGGGCCTCGCCTCACATGGCTGTGCAGACTGTTGCCACCACCGGCAATCCCACCGTCGACCTCGGTCCCGCCGCGGCCCTGAGCTGCCGGGAGTGCGGTCACCGCGTCCCCCTCGGCCCGGTGTTCGCCTGCGAGGAGTGTTTCGGTCCGCTGGAGATCGCCTACGACTTCTCCGCCTGGGACACCGAGGAACTGCGGCGCCGCATCGAGTCGGGCCCCGCGAACATCTGGCGCTACGCCCCGCTGCTGCCCGTCCCGGCGGACGTGGCCGGCAAGCCCAACCTGAACCCCGGCTGGACCAAGCTCGTCAAGGCCGACAACCTCGCCCGGTCGCTGGGCGTCACCGGCGGACTGTATGTGAAGGACGACTCCGGTAACCCGACGCACTCCTTCAAGGACCGCGTGGTGGCCCAGGCGCTGGAGGCGGCGCGCGCGTTCGGCTTCACCACGCTGTCGTGCTCCTCGACCGGCAACCTGGCCGGCGCGGTGGGCGCCGCCGCCGCCCGGGCGGGCCTGCGCTCGTGCGTGTTCATCCCGCACGACCTGGAGCAGGGCAAGGTCGTCATGGCCGCGGTCTACGGCGGCGAGCTGGTCGGCATCGACGGCAACTACGACGACGTGAACCGCTTCTGCTCGGAGCTGATCGGCGACCCGGCCGGCGAGGGCTGGGGCTTCGTCAACGTCAACCTGCGGCCTTACTACGCCGAGGGCTCCAAGACGCTGGCGTACGAGATCTGCGAGCAGCTCGGCTGGCGGCTGCCGGACCAGATCGTCGTCCCGATCGCCTCCGGCTCCCAGCTCACGAAGATCGACAAGGGTCTGCGGGAGCTGATCGAGCTGGGCCTCGTCGAGGACCGGCCCTACCGGATCTTCGGCGCGCAGGCCGAGGGCTGCTCGCCGGTGTCGACCGCCTACAAGGCCGGTCACGACGTCGTCCGCCCGCAGAAGCCGGACACCATCGCCAAGTCGCTGGCGATCGGCAACCCGGCCGACGGGCCGTACGTGCTGGACATCGCGCGCCGCACGGGCGGCGCGGTCGAGGACGTGACCGACGAGGAGATCGTCGACGCCATCAGGCTGCTGGCGCAGACCGAGGGCATCTTCGCCGAGACCGCCGGCGGTGTGACCGTGGGCGTGACGAAGAAGCTCATCGACAGCGGTCTGCTCGACCCCACGCTGACCACGGTCGTCCTCAACACCGGTGACGGCCTGAAGACCCTGGACGCGGTGGCCGGCACGGGCCTGACCGCGACCATCCGCCCCACCCTGGACTCTTTCCGAGAGGCTGGCCTCGCATCATGAGCGTCAACGTCCGCATCCCCACCATCCTGCGCACCTACACCGGTGGACAGGCCGAGGTGACGGCCGAGGGCGCGACCCTCGCCGAGGTCATCGAGGACCTGGAGAAGAACCACACCGGTATCGCCGCCCGGGTCCTGGACGACCAGGGCAAGCTGCGCCGCTTCGTCAACGTGTACGTCAACGACGACGACGTCCGCTTCGAGCAGGGTCTGGGGACGGCCACTCCGGACGGTGCCGGCATCTCCATCATTCCGGCGGTCGCCGGCGGCTGACGCGGGCCGGTCATTACCTTCGGTAATCGAGGTCACCGGCTGTTCATCGAATTGCCCCTTCCGCGCGAGAAACGGAAGGGGCAATTCAGTGTGGTTGAGCGGGGTAAGGTTGGGGAACCCGCCCGCGGTTCCCGGGTCGCAAGCCCCGGATTGCCGGCGCCCGCCCGACGAGAAGTCGCCAAATTGACTGGCCTTTATGTGGCCTTTGCGGCGTTTGTGGGGCCCGACTTGCCCTGCATTCGGATGCATTCGGCGCACATTCCGGACGCCGTTCGTCCAGAATTCCCCGTCCGATTGACCTGTTGCAGACGGCAGTTGGACAGATACATTCGGCCGCGGTCGACGCGTTCCGGCGCACGCCCCCAACGTTGGGGGGTGAGGTCTGACCCGGGTCCGCGAAGTGCGGATCTGTGCAAGGGCCAGTAATAGGGGAGTTAGGCATGGCTCAGGGCACCGTCAAGTGGTTCAACGCGGAGAAGGGGTACGGCTTCATCGCGGTCGACGGTGGTGCGGACGTCTTCGTCCACTACAGCGCGATTCAGATGGACGGCTACCGCACCCTGGAAGAGGGCCAGCGGGTCGAGTTCGAGATCTCGCAGGGCCAGAAGGGTCCGCAGGCCGACATGGTTCGCGTCACCGCCTAGACATTCTCACCGCTCGTCACGAAGGGCCCGCACCCGGCCAGGGGGCGGGCCCTTCGCCCTGCGCCGGCGCGGGCCGGCGCGGCCCGGGCCCGATGGCGCACGCCGCGACGGGCGCGAGAGGGGTACGGGGGCGCGCGCCGGGGCGCGTGCTGGGCCGGCGCGCTCCTCCCCGCTGTTCGCGGGAGGCTGACAGTGCGCCTCCGATCCCGGCCGGCGCTTGCACTCGGGGGTGCCGAGTGCTAATCATTGGCGTTAGCACTCTGAAGGTGAGAGTGACAACGAAGGACCGGGTCGGTGAGGCCGCAGACCAAGTGGGGCAAGGAACCACGGGGTAGGCGAGCCGTCCGTCGCGGGCGCGGGCGCGGTCCGAAGGAATCACCCCCAGTCCTGGAGGGACCACTTCACATGGCCAAGATCATCGCGTTCGACGAGGAGGCGCGGCGCGGCCTCGAGCGCGGCATGAACCAGCTCGCGGACGCCGTGAAGGTGACGCTCGGCCCCAAGGGCCGCAACGTCGTCCTCGAGAAGAAGTGGGGCGCCCCCACGATCACCAACGATGGTGTCTCCATCGCCAAGGAGATCGAGCTCGAGGACCCGTACGAGAAGATCGGCGCCGAGCTGGTCAAGGAAGTCGCCAAGAAGACGGACGACGTCGCCGGCGACGGTACGACCACCGCGACCGTGCTGGCCCAGGCGCTGGTCCGCGAGGGCCTGCGCAACGTGGCCGCCGGTGCCAACCCGATGGCCCTGAAGCGCGGCATCGAGAAGGCCGTCGAGGCCGTCTCCGCCGCCCTGCTGGAGCAGGCGAAGGACGTCGAGACCAAGGAGCAGATCGCCTCCACGGCCTCCATCTCCGCCGCCGACACCCAGATCGGCGAGCTGATCGCCGAGGCCATGGACAAGGTCGGCAAGGAAGGCGTCATCACCGTCGAGGAGTCCCAGACCTTCGGTCTGGAGCTGGAACTCACCGAGGGCATGCGCTTCGACAAGGGCTACATCTCGGCGTACTTCGCCACCGACATGGAGCGGATGGAGGCGTCGCTCGACGACCCCTACATCCTGATCGCCAACTCCAAGATCGGCTCCGTCAAGGACCTGCTCCCGCTCCTGGAGAAGGTCATGCAGTCGGGCAAGCCGCTGCTGATCATCGCCGAGGACGTCGAGGGCGAGGCCCTGTCGACCCTGGTCGTCAACAAGATCCGCGGCACCTTCAAGTCCGTCGCCGTCAAGGCCCCGGGCTTCGGCGACCGCCGCAAGGCCATGCTCGGCGACATCGCCATCCTCACGGGCGGCGAGGTCATCTCCGAGGAGGTCGGCCTCAAGCTGGAGAACGCGACCCTGGACCTCCTGGGCCGCGCCCGCAAGGTTGTTATTACCAAGGACGAGACCACGATCGTGGACGGTGCCGGCTCCGCCGAGCAGGTCCAGGGCCGGGTCAACCAGATCCGCGCCGAGATCGAGAACAGCGACTCGGACTACGACCGCGAGAAGCTGCAGGAGCGCCTGGCGAAGCTCGCCGGCGGTGTCGCGGTCATCAAGGCCGGCGCCGCCACCGAAGTGGAGCTGAAGGAGCGCAAGCACCGCATCGAGGACGCCGTCCGCAACGCCAAGGCGGCCGTCGAGGAGGGCATCGTCGCCGGTGGTGGCGTGGCCCTGCTCCAGGCCTCCCAGGTCTTCGAGAAGCTCGAGCTGGAGGGCGACGAGGCCACCGGTGCCGCCGCCGTCAAGCTGGCGCTCGAGGCCCCGCTGAAGCAGATCGCCGTCAACGCCGGCCTCGAGGGCGGCGTCGTGGTGGAGAAGGTCCGCAACCTCACCCCGGGTCACGGCCTCAACGCCGCGACCGGCGAGTACGTCGACCTGGTCGCCGAGGGCATCATCGACCCGGCGAAGGTGACCCGTTCCGCGCTGCAGAACGCCGCCTCCATCGCCGCGCTGTTCCTCACCACCGAGGCCGTCATCGCCGACAAGCCGGAGAAGAACGCCGCTCCGGCCGGCGGCGGCATGCCGGGCGGTGACATGGACTTCTGATCCTCTTCGAGGATCGGACCCGTCCGTCGCCGAGGGCGGCACTCCCTGGATCGCAGGGGGTGCCGCCCTCCGGCGTGTCCGGGGTCACACGGGAGGCGCGCCGGGCGGCGGAATGCGGTGGCGGGGGCCGGTCGTTGCGCAGGGAGACGTACTCGATGCGCGTGCACATACCAGCCGGTCGACCTTCCGGCCGGTGCCGTGCCCGCCCCTTACCCGAGGAGCCCCCACCGTGACGGCCACCACGCCCCCCGCCACCCGCGCGGCCCAGATCCTCTCCCGCCCGGTCGCGCTCAACGGCCTGACCGTGCCCAACCGGATCGCGATGGCCCCCATGACCCGCCAGTTCTCCCCGGGCGGCGTCCCCGGCGACGACGTGCGCGCGTACTACTCCCGCCGCGCGGCCGCGGGCGTCGGCCTGATCGTCACCGAGGGCACCTACGTCGGCCACGAGTCGGCCGGGCAGAGCAACCGCGTCCCGCGCTTCCACGGCGAGGAGCAGCTGGCGGGCTGGGCGAAGGTGGCCGAGGGCGTGCACGCGGCGGGCGGCACGATCGTCCCGCAGCTGTGGCACGTCGGCATGGTCCGCGAGCAGGGCCAGCCGCCCTTCCCGGACGCCCCCGCCGTCGGCCCCTCCGGACTGCGCATCGACGGCACCGAGGGCACCGGCCGGGCGATGACCCGCACCGACCTGGACGCCGTCGTCGCCGCGTTCGCCGAGGCCGCGGCCGCCGCCGAGCGCATCGGCTTCGACGGCGTCGAACTGCACGGCGCCCACGGCTACCTCCTCGACCAGTTCCTGTGGGCGGGCACCAACCGCCGCACGGACGCCTACGGCGGCGACCCGGTCGCCCGCACCCGGTTCGCGGCCGAGGTCGTCGCCGCCGTCCGCGCGGCCGTCTCCCCGGACTTCCCCGTCCTGTTCCGCTACTCCCAGTGGAAGCAGGAGGCCTACGACGCCCGGCTCGCCGAGACCCCCGAGGAGCTGGAGGCCGTCCTCACCCCGCTCGTGGCGGCCGGCGTGGACGCCTTCCACGCCTCCACCCGCCGCTACTGGCTGCCGGAGTTCGATGGCTCCGACCTCAACCTCGCCGGCTGGACGAAGAAGCTCACCGGCAAGCCGGTCATCACCGTCGGCTCGGTCGGCCTCGACGGCGACTTCACCCGCGCCTTCCAGGGCGAGGGCGCGCCGGTCAAGGGCATCGACAACCTGCTGGACCGCCTGGAGGCCGAGGAGTTCGACATGGTGGCCGTCGGCCGGGCGCTGCTCCAGGACCCGCAGTGGGCGGCCAAGGTCCTCTCCGGCCGCCTCGACGAGCTGACGCCCTACGACGCGGAGTCCCTGCGCACCCTCGTCTGACACCACCGGGCCGCCCGCGGGCGCGGCCGTCACCCACAGGGATGGAGTGGCGGCCGCCCGGCACGTCCGGGCGGCCCCGGCCGTTCCCCTGATGACCAGTGAGGAGCGATCATGACGACATCCGCGTCCCGCGGGACGGTTCCCGGCGGCCCCGAGCCCGTGGTGCGCACCACCACCGGCGCGCTGCGCGGCCGGTGGGAGGACGGGCAGGCGGTCTTCCGCGGCATACCGTTCGCGGCGCCGCCGGTCGGCGACGCCAGGTTCCAAGCGCCGCGCCCCGCGCGCGCCTGGGACGGGACCCGCGAGGCGTACGCCTTCGGCCCGCCGCCCCCGCAGAGCGCCGGACTCACCACGCGGAGAGCCGCGGTGAGCGCGCCGGCGGACGGCGACTGGCTGACGGCCAACGTCTGGACCCCCGACCCCGACCCCGCCGCGCGCCTCCCGGTCATGGTGTGGATCTACGGCGGCGCATACAAGACGGGCCACTCCGGGCAGCCCGGTTACGACGCGCGGCGCATCGCCCGGGACGGTGACGTGGTGGTCGTCACCTTCAACTACCGGGTCGGCGTGGAGGGCTTCACCCACGTCGAGGGCGCCCCGGCCAACCGGGGCCTGCTCGACCAGGTCGCGGCCCTCGAGTGGGTGCGCTCCAACATCGCCGCGTTCGGCGGCGACCCGGATCTGGTCACGGTGTTCGGCGAGTCGGCCGGTGCGGGTTCGGTGGTCTCGCTGCTGGCGATGCCGGCCGCGCGCGGCCTCTTCCGGCGGGCGGTGGCCCAGAGCGTGCCCGGCACCTTCTTCTCCGCCGGCCTGGCCCGCGACATGGCGACGGCGCTGGCGGCACAGGCGGGCCTGCGCCCGACGGCGGCCGACCTGGCGGCGGCCCCACCCGGCCGGCTGGTCGAGGCCGGCGAGGCCCTCGGCGCGACGATGGAGCGGTACCGCGACCGGTGGGGCCCGGCGGCGCTCACGGCCACTCCCTACTCTCCGGTGGTCGACGGCGAGGTCCTGCCCACGACCCCCTGGGAGGCCCTCGCGTCCGGCGCGGCCCGCGACATCGACCTCCTGGTCGGCCACAACCTCGACGAGTTCCGCCTCTTCATGGTCCTCGGCGGCCTGCTCGGCAAGATCACCGACGAGCAGGCCGGCGCCGTCATGCGGCTGTACCTGCCGGGCGGGGAGGCGGGCGAGCGCGCCTACCGCGCGGCCTTCCCCGGGGCGACGCCGGCCGACCTCTACGAACACGTCCACACCGACTGGCTGTTCGGCATACCCTCCCTGCGCCTGGCCGAGGCCCAGGTGGCGGGCGGCGGCAGCGCGCACCTCTACCAGCTCACCTGGCCGGCGCCGGGCGGCCACCTGCTGGGCTCCTGCCACGGACTGGACATCCCGCTCCTGTTCGGCACCTTCGCCGCCGACCTGGGCCTGCTGCTGTTCGACGGTGACGTGTCCGAGGAGGCGGCGGAGCTGTCGTCCCGCTTCCGCCGGTCCTGGACCGCGTTCGCGGCCGACGGCGAGCCGGGCTGGCCCGCGTTCGACCCGGAGCGGCGGCTGACGCAGTTCCTGGACGCCGCCCCGGGGGCCGGGGTGGCGGGGTATCCCGCGGAGCGCGCCCGGCTGTGGGAGGGGTACGGCGTCCCCGTGCTGCCGCTGCTCGGCTGAGGGACCGGCCGGCGCGGGCTACAGGTTGCCCATCGGCTCGATGTCGGTCTGGACCGGGGTGCCCCAGATCCGCAGCACCTCGTAGTCGGTGAACTCGTGCACGAGGCGGTAGGCCATCGCCGGCCGGGAGCCGCGGCGCTGGGCGGCCAGGTACAGCTCGGCCTCGTGCCGGTCGCGCCGCGGGGTGCCGCACAGCTGCCACTCCCGCCCGTTCCACAGCTCCGGCAGCCAGCGCTGCTGCGGCTGGGGCCGGTCGGCCCGGACGCCGTAGCGCGAGGGGCTCGGGGCGGCGGTCTCGGCCGGCTCGCCGCGGCCCCGGCCGCTTTGGAAGCCGGAGCGCCGGGCCGCCCGGCGCCGGGTCTCGCACAGCAGGCAGAGGTCGGGGGCGCCCTTGTCGACGGGCCCGTTCGGATGTTCCGGGCACCGCGTGGTCATCACGCCGGTGGTGACGCTCTCCTCCAGCAGGTTGAGCGCGCGCCGCAGATCGGCCTTGACCTCGTGCAGCCGGGAGTCGGGGGTGTCGGTGCTGAGGGCTTCTCCGTGCTCGCCCAGCAGCCGCAGTGCGCGGCCGAGGGCGGTGAGCTGGGCGTGGTTCATGGTCGGTCGGCCTGGTCCTTCGGCTGTGCGGGCGCAGGGGGCGGTCCGGCGGTGGCCTTCGCGGGCCCGTGTCCGTCCACTGTAGGAGGGCGGCGGCCGGCCGGCACCGGCCCGCCCTCCCCGCCGCCGGTCAGCGACCGTGGTGCAGGAGGCTGCCCTCGCCGCAGGGGCGCGCGGGAGCGCTGAGCAGCGGCGGCGGGGTCACGGCCCGCAGCACCGGGTACACCGCCGGACCCTCGGCGCACGCGACCGTGTCGGTGGCGGTCCAGTGGCCGGCGTCCCGGTCGGTGGCGGTCGCGGTGGCGGCGGCCTGCGCGGGCGCCGTCAGGGCGGCGGAGGTGACGGCCAGGGCGGCCGCGGCCAGGAGCTTCTTCATCATGCCCGGGGCAACGACCGGCCGCCGGTGGGCGTCACGCCGAGGCGTCCACCCGGGCCGTCGCCGCCCGGGTGCCCGTGGCCGCCGAGGCCGAAGAGGTAGGTGGCCACGAAGCCGACGAGGTAGCCGGTCAGCAGGCCGCCCGCGTAGACGGCCGCCGTCAGCGCCGGGCCCCGGTTGCCCGCCAGCAGCGGGAACAGGGCCCAGCCCGACGGCCCGATCGCCGTCGCGCCCACCCGGTCCCCGGCCATCGCGAAGAAGCCGACGAACGCCCCGCCCGCCGCCCCGCCCGCGCAGGCCGTCAGGAAGGGCCGGCCCAGCGGCAGCGAGACGCCGTAGATCAGCGGTTCGCCCACGCCCAGCAGCCCCGCCGGGAGCGCGGACCGGATCGTCGTGCGGATCGAGGTGTCGTGGCGCAGACGGACGTAGACCGCGAGGGCCGCGCCCACCTGGCCCGCGCCCGCCATGGCCAGCAGGGGCAGCAGGACGGTGTAGCCCTGCTGCTCGATGAGGGTGGTGTGGATGGGGATCAGCGCCTGGTGCAGCCCCAGCATCACCAGCGGCAGGAACAGGCCGCCGAGGACCAGCCCCGCGAAGGCGCCGGTGGTCACCAGCAGCCGGTCGGCGGCCGTGCCGATGGCCGCGGAGACGGCACCGGCGGCGTACATCAGGCCGTACAGCGTGGCCAGCCCCGAGACCAGCACCGTCACGGTCGGCGTCAGCAGCACGTCCAGCGCCCCGGGCACCCGGCCCCGGCACCACCGCTCGACCCGCGTCGCCAGCAGCGCCGCCGCCAGCGCGCCCAGCACCCCGCCCTGCCCGGGCGCCAGGCGCACCCCGAGCACCGTCACCTGGGCCACCCCGGGGTAGACGATGACGGCGGCCACCGCGCCGCCCAGCACCGGCGTGCCGCCGAACTCCTTCGCCGTGCTGTACCCGACGAACACCGTGATCAGCGCCATGAAGCCGGAGGCGACGGCGGCCAGGGCGGGGGTCAGCCAGGGCAGCAGACCGGCGTTGACCAGCAGCCCGTTCAGGCCGGCCAGGACGCCGCAGCCGATCAGCGCCGGGATCAGCGGCACGAAGACGCCGGCGACGCGGCGCAGGGCGGTGCGCACGGGCCCGGTGTGGCGCCGCTCGCGCTCCTCGCGCAGTTCGGCGCCCCGGGAGGCGAGCCGGGCGGCCGTGCCGTCCCCGGTCAGCCGGGTCACCTCGGCGGTGACCTCCGCGACCACGCCGGGACCGAGCACCACCTGGTACGCCTCCCCGTCCGCCACCACCCCCAGCACCCCGGGCACCGCCCGCACCGCCGCCTCGTCCGCGGCCGCGGGATCGGCGAGGACGAGGCGCAGCCGGGTCATGCAGTGGGCCACGGAGACGATGTTCGCGGGGCCGCCCAGCGGGGCGAGGAGCGCGGTGGCGGTGTCGCACGGGGTAGGCACTCCCCGAGGGTGCGGGTCAGCCGCCCGCGTTCGCCAGCGCGGCGCGCAGATGGCCGCCGGACTCCTCCAGAAGGCGGGCGGCCGTCGGGCCGTCGACGCCGGCCAGGATGGCCAGGATCGCGTGTTTGACCTCGCCGCCCGTCTCGGTCAGCGCCTTCTCGATCTCGTCGTCCGCCGCGCCGGTGGCCAGCGCCACGATCCGGTGCGAGCGGGCGCGCAGCTTGGTGTTGGAGGCGCGCACGTCGACCATCAGGTTCCCGTAGGTCTTGCCCAGCCGGATCATGGTGATCGTCGACAGCATGTTCAGCACCAGCTTCTGCGCCGTGCCGGCCTTCAGACGGGTGGAGCCGGTGAGCAGTTCGGGCCCGGTGACGACCTCGATGCCGTGCTCGGCGGCGGCCGCCAGGGCGCTGTCCGCGTTGCAGGACAGGCCGACGGTCAGCGCACCCCGGGCGCGGGCGTGCCGGACGGCGCCGACGGCGTAGGGGGTGCGGCCGGAGGCGGAGACGCCGACGACGCTGTCCTCGGGGGTCAGCGCCAGCGCGTCGAGGTCCTCGCGGGCCAGTTCGGCGGAGTCCTCGGCGCCCTCGACGGAGGTGACCATCGCGCGCGGTCCGCCCGCGATCAGGCCGACGACCTGGCCGGGAGCGGTGTTGAAGGTGGGCGGGCACTCGGAGGCGTCCAGCACGCCGAGCCGTCCGGCGGTGCCGGCGCCGGCGTAGACCAGCCGGCCGCCGCGCGCCATCCGCTCGGCGACGGCGTCGATCGCGGCCGCGATGCGCGGCAGCTGCCCGGTGACCGCGGCGGGCACACCGGTGTCCTCGCCGTTCATCAGGCGGGCGATGTCGAGGGTGGACAGCCGGTCGATGCCGGCGAGTTCGGGCCGGAAGGCCTCGGTGGTCAGGGCGGCCAGCTCGGACTGGAGGGAGCGGGGGGTGGAGGTCATGAGGCAGGGCTCTTTTCGAACGCTGGTCTGTGCGGTTCCCGGCGCGCGGAACGGCGTCCCCGCGGCAGCCGGTCGTACGGTCCCTCGCCCGGCACCGGGCGGAACGGTCCCCCGCCCGGTCTAGCGGGAGGAACTGCGGTGGCGGTGGGCCAGCGCCTCGTAGGACGCGGCCAGGGCGGGCGCCGCCGACTCGTAGGTGCGCTGCGCCACCCCCACGAACAGGCAGTCCACCACGAGGAGCTGACCGGTGCGCGAGGACATCGCGGCCGGCCGCAGCTCGGACTCCCGGGCCGTGGAGGTGGTCAGCACGTGGTCGGCGTACTGGGTGACCGGTGAGTCCGGGCGCCCGGTGATCGCGACGGTGGTCGCCCCGTGCTCGAAGGCGACCCGCAGCGGCTCTATGACGTCGCCCGTGGACCCGGAGTGCGTGATGGCCAGGGCGACGTCGCCCGCGCGCAGCTGCACCGCGTTGGTCACCGCGAGGTGCGGGTCGCTGTGGGCGTGGGCTATGAGTCCTATCCGCAGCAGCTTCTGGGTGAGGTCCTGGGCGACCAGCCCGGAGGCGCCGATGCCGTACACGTCGGTGCGGCGGGCGCCGGCCAGCGCGGTGACGGCCGCGCCCAGCTGGACGGTGTCGAGCCCGGCGGCGGTGTCGGCGAGGGTCTGCTGCTCGTCGTAGGCGAGTTTCGCGACGACGTCGGCGATGGGGTCGTCCACCGCGATGTCGGTCGTGATCGCCGGCGCGCGGCCGGACTGCTGCTGGGCGGCGAGTCCGGCCAGCGCCAGGCGCAGGTCGCGGTAGCCGGGGTAGCCGAGCAGCCGGGCGGTGCGCACCACGGTGGCCTCGCTGGTGCCGGTGAGTTCCGCGAGGCCGGTGACGGTGAGGGCGGCGCAGCCCGCCGGGTCGCTCGCGACGGCCTCGGCGACGCGCTGCATGGAACGGGTCATGGAGGGAGCGAGGGTGCGCACCTTGGCCGCGAGCGCGCCCCCGAAAATTTCCTTCACGTCCTGGGTCACCTCTGAAAGATATTTTCGGCTCGGTGCCGGGGTCAAGAGTGCGCACAATGGGTGCATGGATCCCATCAGCCCCCTGGAGCAGGCCCTGCACGCCGCGCGCGCCCTGGTGCTCGCCGACCTCGTCGCCGGAGAGGTCGCCGAGGCGGACGTGGTGTCGCTGGTCGAGGACTCCGTCGTCCAGCGCCGCTGGTGGGTCCAGCAGTGGCCGGACGGCGCCGGTTTCGTCGCCGGGCTGGTCGCGCAGGACGTGCAGGACGCGCTGCTGGAGCGGTACGGCCGCTGGCCGCTGTGCCCGGTGTGCGGCTCCGGCGACCCGCACGCGCTGGACGTGGAGCCGGAACTGGGGCCCGATCCGCACTGGGTGTGCCACAAGGCGGGCGTGCGGGTCGCCGCGGTGGGGACGCTGGCGCGGGCCACGGGCCGGCCGGCGTCCTCGTGAGGCGGCCGCGATGACCGTGTACGTCGACCCGCCCAGCTGGCCCGGGCACGGCCGCATGTGGTCGCACCTGGTGAGCGACGTCTCCTACGAGGAACTGCACCTGTTCGCCGCCGCCTTGGGCATGCCCCGGCGGGCCTTCGACGGCGACCACTACGACCTCCCCTCGCACCGGTACGCGGACGCGGTGGCCGCCGGTGCGGTGGAGGTCGGCAGCCGCGAGGTGGTGCGGCTGCTGTACGGGGCCGGGCTGCGCCGGCCCAAGGGCGGGGCCGGGC
Source organism: Streptomyces sp. NPDC041135 (assembly GCF_055592085.1). Classification (NCBI taxonomy): domain Bacteria; kingdom Bacillati; phylum Actinomycetota; class Actinomycetes; order Kitasatosporales; family Streptomycetaceae; genus Streptomyces; species Streptomyces sp. NPDC041135. The sequence continues at coordinate 347,577 of NZ_JBVIYZ010000006.1, read as the reverse complement.
GGAGAGCCGGGTCCGCGGGCGGTCCGGGCGCGGGCGGTCAGCCGCGCAGCTCGTAGGCGACCAGCGTCTCGCCGTCCTCGCCGCTGTCGGTGGGCTCGCTCACCTTGCGGAACCCGGCGCGGGTGACGACCGCCCTGGAGGCCAGGTTGTCGTGGTCGATGGTGGCGAACAGGGTCCGTACGTCGTCGCGGGCCAGCGCCCACCGCGCCAGCGCGGTCAGGGCCTCGGTGGCGTACCCCTGGCCGCGGGCGCCCTCGGCGAGGTCGTAGCCGATCTCCACGCGGCCCTCATCGTCCGGGGCGCCGTGGAAGCCCATGCCGCCCACGGCCCGGCCGTCGGAGCGCCGGACCAGGACGAAGATGCCGAACTCCGGCCGGTGCACGCCCGCTTCGTAGGCCTTGACCAGCATGCCGGCGGCCTCCCGGGTGCCCTCGAAGGGGCCGCCCGCGATCCACTCGAAGCCGCCGTCGCCGCCCAGGCGCAGATCGCGCGCGGCGGCGGGGCGGACGCCGGTGAGGGTGAGGCGTTCGGCGGGGATCACGAGGTTGTTGCGCCAGCGCCACTCGGTGACCGGGGCCCGGCCGGGCAGTTCACCGCGGCCGGTGGCCCACAGCAGCGTCGGCCAGGCCTCCGGCCCGGGCTGCACGTGCGGGAACAGCCAGGTCAGGACGGACTCGGCCAGCTCCTCGGGCGGCTCGTACGCGAGGTCCAGTCCCCGGGCGATGTCATGGGTGTGCAGCAGGATCTCGGCGATGCCCATCCCGGCGAAGCCCTCGCGGTCGGCGCTGCCGAACGGGTAGGGGTGGTAGCCGCGGGCGTCGCGCGGGGCGGTGCGGACGGCGGCGGCGAGCAGGGCGCCGGTCGCCTCGATCACGTGCAGCAGCTCCGCCTCGCCGGTGCCCTCGTCCAGGGTGATCTCGAAGGGCACGTATCCGTGCTGGGCGCGTCCGGCCAGGTTGGCGGCGTAGGCGACGCAGTCCTCGGCGATGTGGAACGCCGTGGTACGGCAGTTCCACTCCAGTCCCCCGGCCGGCACCGCCGTCCAGTCCCGGTCCACGGCCGGCCGCAGCGCCGCCACGCAGCTCGCGACGGCCTCTTCCACCTGTTCCCCACCCAGTGCGCGCATGGGCCGCACCCTAGGCGGCCCGGACGGCTCAGGTCGACAGCATTTCCAGCTCGGCCGCCAGATTGTGACGGGCCGTCACCTCCCATGTCGCCTGTCCGTGCGGGGTGCTGAACAGCCTTGGCAGGGCGAGGAGTTGGCGTAGAACGGCCGAGCGGCCCGCGCGGAAGGCGTCGTTCGGCACGAAGTGGTACTCCTCGCGGACCTGCGCGGTGTAGGCGGCGTACGCCGACGGGGGCGCGGCCAGGATCGCCAGGTCGGCGTCGCACAGCACCTGGCCGTCGCGGTCGTCGTCGGCGGGGTCGTGGGTGACGGTGAGCCGGACCAGGCGGGCCACCTCCGCGGTCCGCTCGGCGCCGACGCCCGCCTCCGTCAGCGCGCGCTCGGCGAGGCGGGCGGAGCGCTCCTCGTTCTCCGAGCGGTCGGGGAGGTAGACCGCGTCGTGGAACCAGGCCGCGAGGCGCACGGCGTCGGGGTCGCCGGCGTACTCCTCCAGCACGTCCACGTGGTCGAGGACCGCGGTCAGATGGGTGAGGGTGTGGTAGCGGCGCTGCGGCTCCTGCCAGCGGGCGAGCAGGCGGTCGGCGTAGAGCAGCGGATCGGGACCCCCGCCGGGGCCGCGGGCCGCCTCCAGGGCGCGGACGAAGCGGGGACGCAGGGCATCGGGATCGGCCATGCCCCTCATTCTCCCGCCCGCGCGGCCCCCGCACGCCGTCCGTGCGCGCCGGCCGGTGCGGATGCCGGAGGCACTGTCGCGACGCCGGGCCCTTCCGACGTACCCTGAGATTGGACTAGACCTGTAGCCGCTCCAGGGGAACACCGACGGAAGGGGTCCTATGAGCACGCGTGCAGTCCTGGAGGTGATCGCCCTCGACGCCGAGGACGCGGTCGCCGCTCAGGCCGGAGGCGCGGACCGCCTCGAACTGGTCACCGAGATGGCGGCCGACGGGCTGACCCCGTCGGCGCGGACCTTCGCCGCGATCCGGGCCGCCGTCGACATCGACCTGCGCGTGATGCTGCGGCTCGCCGACGGGTTCGCGGCCGGCGGCCCGGCCGGCGTCGACCGGCTGGTGCGGGCGGCCCGGGAGCTGCGGGGCGAGGGCGCCGACCAGTTCGTGCTCGGGTTCCTCGACCCGCACGGCGGGCTGGACCTGACGGCGGTGGAGGAGGTCGTCGCCGAGCTGGAGGGCTGCCGGTGGACCTTCCACCGGGCCATCGACCGCGCCGCCGACCGCGACGCCCTGCGCAAGCAGCTCGCCGACCTCGCGGGCCTGGACACCTACCTCACCGCCGGCTCGGCCGCCGGCGTCGACGAGGGCCTGCCCACGCTGCTCACGGAGGCGCGGCGGCGGGGCGAGCCGGGGTACGAGCCCGTCCTCCTCGTCGGCGGCGGACTGCGCCTGGACCACGTGCCGGCCCTGCGCTCCGCGGGCATCGACGGCTTCCACATCGGCGGCGCGGCCCGGCCCCGCGGCTGGGCGGGGCCGGTGTCGCGGGACGCGGTCGCCGAGTGGCGCAGGGTGCTGGACGGCGCGGTGGCCGCGTAGGGCGTGCCCTGCGCGCGTGCCCGCCCCCGCCTGGCGCCGCCCCCGGCCGCCGGGGCGGTCAGGACAGCTGGGCGGGCAGGGCGGCCGTGTGGGTCACGATCAGCCCGGAGACCGCGCGGGTGAGGCAGACGTACAGCCGCCGCAGCCCCGTCCGCTCGTCCGGCTCGCCGTCCACCACGGCCCGCGGCTCGTCGAGGACCACGTAGTCGTACTCCAGGCCCTTGGCGAGGGAGGCCGGCACCAGGGTGAGGCGCGTCCACCGGGTGGTCTCCTCGCCGGGCGCGAGATACGGCAGGCCCGCCGCCGTCAGCGCCTCGGCGAGCGCCGGGATCCGGGCGTCGGCGGCGATCAGAGCGGTCGACCCCTCGTTGCGCAGCAGCTCCTCGCAGGCGGCCACGGACTCGGCCGTCCCGGCGATCTCGCGGACGTCGAAGAACCCCGGGTTCTCGCGGACCGAGGCGACCGGGGCGAGGCCGGGCGCGATGTGCGGCAGCAGCCGGGAGGCGTAGGCGATGACGTCCGTCGGCACGCGGAACCCGGCGGTCAGCTCCTCGACCACTCCCTCGGACTTGCCCAGGTGCGCCAGCGCCTCGTCCCACCCGCGGGTCGCCCACGGGGTGGTGCCCTGCGCCAGGTCGCCGAGGACGGTGGCGCTGCCGGTGGTGCAGCGGCGGCCGACGGCCCGGTACTGCATCGGCGACAGGTCCTGCGCCTCGTCGAGCACCACGTGCCCCAGCGAGTGGGTGCGCCGCACCAGGTCGGTGGCCTCGTCGATCAGCACGGCGTCCGCGGCCGACCACGGGGCCGACTTCACGCTGCGCACCGGCTTCGCCCACCGGATCGTCTTCTGCTCGTCCTCGTCGAGGACGCCGTCGGCGTGCGCGGCGAGGAAAGCGGCGTCCGTCAGCAGCCGCAGGACCAGCTTCGCCGGGTCGACGGCCGGCCAGATCGCCTTGACCGCCGCCTTCACCGCGGTGTTGCGGGCCACCGCGTCCTGCACCCGGTCGTCCGGCGCCTCCCCGGAGCGCTCCATCTGCACCAGCACGGCGTGCGCGATGCGCTGCGGCAGGGCCTCGCGCGCGGCGCCGTAGCGGATGTCGCGGGCCAGCAACTCGCGGACGATCTCCTCCACCTCGTACGCCGGGACCCGCCAGCGGCGGGAGCCGCGCACCACCACGACCGGCTCGGTCGGCATGCTCACGTGCGCGTACAGGGCCCGCCTGAGGACCTCGGCCATGCGGGCGTCGCCCTTGACGACGGCGGCGGCCGCCTCGTCCGTGCCGCGCACCTCGACGTGGGACACCAGGTCGTCCACGGTCGCCTGCCGCACGCTCAGCTCGCCCAGCGCGGGCAGGACCTGCTCGATGTAGTGCAGGAAGGACTTGTTCGGCCCGATGACGAGGGTACCGGTGCGGGCCAGCCGCTCGCGGTGGGCGTAGAGCAGGTAGGCCACGCGGTGCAGGCCGACGGCCGTCTTCCCGGTGCCGGGGCCGCCCTGGACGCACACCGTCCCGTCGAGGCCGGAGCGGACGATCTCGTCCTGCTCGGGCTGGATGGTGGCCACGATGTCCCGCATCGGGCCCACGCGCGGGCGCTCGATCTCCTGCTGGAGCAGCTTGCTGGTGGTGGCCGTCGCCGACTCGGCCGGGTCGGAGAGGCGCTCGTCCTCGTAGGCGGTCAGGTCGCCGCCGGTGTAGCCGAAGCGGCGGCGCAGCCCGATGTCCATCGGGTCCTTCCGGGAGGCCCGGTAGAACGGCTGCGAGACCGGCGCGCGCCAGTCGATGACCATGGGGTCGCCGTCCGCGTCGTGCACGTGCCGGCGCCCGATGTAGAACCGCTCGCCCTGCGCGCCCTCGGCCCGGTCGGCCCCCGGGGCGTGCAGGTAGTCGAGCCGGCCGAAGAACAGCGGGGTGTCGCTGAGGTCGGCCAGCGCCTTGATCCGCTCGTCGATCTGGCGGGCGAGCACCTCGGCGTTGACCCAGTTCGCGGTGACGTCCTTGATGTCCAGCGACTCCACGTCCTTGCGCATGGCGCGCAGCGCGGCCCGGGAGGCGGACAGGTGGGAGCGCTCTCGGGCGAGGGGGCCGAGCGGGTCGTCGACGGGCGTGGACAAGGGGGTGCCTCCGGATCTGGGTGTGCTGCGTCTGGGTCTGCGGCGGCGGTGGCCGCGGTGCGGTCGCCGCCGCGGGGACCGGCCGGTTTCCGTCCGGGCGGTCGCACTCCCTGGGGGAGGCGGGCAAGGGCGGAGATTGTAATGAGGTGCGGGCGGTGAGGGCCAATGCTTTTCCGCGCGGCCCCCCGCCGCCGGGAGAACGGCCTTCGTTGCCGTCCGGCCGGCGGGAGGCTCTCCCCCTAGGGGAAGGCGCCGGTCGGGGGTAGGGGACGGGGTCCGTCCGGGGGTGGACGGACGGCCGCCGGATACCGACCCGCAGGCCGATGCGCGTGGTATGTCCGGTGTTCCACCATGGAGTCATGAGCGCAGCAGCCGTCAACCACATCCCTGTCCACCGTCCCCCGTCCGGCGCCACGGCCGTGACGGGCGTGACCCACCACCGCCTGGGCGACGCCGTGCGGGCCGTCCGGGTGTTCCTCAGCGCCGCCTTCAGCGTCGTCGTCCTCGGCGAGTACGGCGAGGAAGCGGGCATACGCCGCGTCTGACCCCATAAGGTCGCCCCGTGCCCCGACGGACGGCGACGCCCCGCCTGCTTCCTGCCCGCCTGCTCGCCCCCAGCCTCCTGCTCCTGTCCCTCGGTTCCTTCTCCGCCCTCTGCCTCCTGCGGCACGCCCCGATGGCCGACGCGCTGGTCTACCGCGCCGAGGGCGAGGCCGCCGCGCACGGCGGTGACCTGTACGGCTTCACGGCCACCCGGTGGCGGCTGCCGGCCACCTACCCGCCCTTCGCGGCCGCGCTGTTCGTCCCGGCGGCCTGGCCGCCCGTCCCGGTGCTGAAGGCGGCGTCCCTGGCGGGCAACGCGCTCCTGCTCGCCGTCCTCGTCGCCCTCTCCGCCCGCCTGGCGGGCCGCACCCTGTCCCCGTCCGCCCGCTGCGCCGCCACCGCGCTCGCCCTGTGGCTCGAACCGGTCTTCCAGACGGTCCTGTTCGGCCAGATCAACCTCGCCCTCGCCTGTCTGGTGCTGTGGGACCTCACCCGGCCCGCCGGGGCCCGGGCCAGGGGCGTGGCCGTCGGCCTGGCGGCCGGCGTCAAGCTCACCCCGGCCGTCTTCATCACCTACCTCCTCCTGACCGGCCGCAGGAAGGAGGCGGCGACGGCCGCGGCGACCGCCGCCGGCACCGTCCTGCTCGGGGCGCTGCTGCTGCCCGCGGCGAGCGTGGACTTCTGGACGCGCCGCCTGTACGAGACGGGCCGGGTCGGCAAGGTCTGGATCGTCGACAACCAGTCGCTCCAGGGCCTGATCGCCCGGGCGCTGGGGGACCCGGCGCCGGGACCGGCCTGGGCGCTGCCGGCGGCGGCCGTGGCGGTGGCGGGGCTGTGGGCGGCGGCCCGGGTCCGCGACGCCCGCTGGGGCGTGCTGCTGACCGCCTTCACGGGTCTGCTGGTGTGCCCGGTCAGCTGGTCCCACCACTGGGTGTGGTGCGTCCCGCTGCTGGCGGTGCTGCTGTCCGACGGCCGCCCGCTGCTCGTGGCGCTGACGGCGGCCGTGTTCACCGCGCGCACGATGTGGCTGGTCCCGCACCGGGGCGACGTGGACCTGCGGCTGCCCTGGTGGCAGCAGCCGCTCGCCTCGCCGTACGCCCTGCTGGTGCCGGTGCTGCTGTTCGCGGCGCTGGCCGGGGCCCGGTCGTCCGCCCGGGGGGACGATCAGCCGTCCGCCAGCAGTTCGTCCGCGTCCATGATCCGGTAGGCGTAGCCCTGTTCCGCCAGGAAGCGCTGCCGGTGGGCGGCGAAGTCCTGGTCGATGGTGTCGCGGGCGACGACCGAGTAGAAGTGGGCCTGGTGGCCGTCGGCCTTGGGGCGCAGCACGCGGCCCAGGCGCTGGGCCTCCTCCTGCCGGGAGCCGAACGTGCCGGACACCTGGATGGCGACCGTGGCCTCCGGCAGGTCGATGGAGAAGTTGGCGACCTTGGAGACCACCAGCACGCTGATCTCGCCCTGCCGGAAGGACTCGAACAGCTTCTCGCGCTGGGCGTTGGAGGTCTCGCCCTTGATGACCGGCGCGCCCAGGTGCTCGCCCAGTTCGTCGAGCTGGTCGATGTACTGGCCGATGACGAGGATCTGCTGCCCGGCGAACCGGCGGACGATCGCCTCCGTGACCTTCCGCTTGGTCGCGGTGGTGGCGCAGAAGCGGTACTTCTCCTCGGCTTCGGCGGTGGCGTACGCCAGCCGTTCGGTGTCGGTGAGGTTGACGCGGACCTCGACGCAGTCGGCGGGCGCGATGTAGCCCTGCGCCTCGATCTCCTTCCAGGGCGCGTCGAACCGCTTGGGCCCGATGAGGGAGAACACGTCCGACTCCCGTCCGTCCTCGCGCACCAGCGTGGCGGTCAGACCCAGCCGGCGCCGCGCCTGGAGGTCGGCGGTGAACTTGAAGACGGGCGCGGGCAGCAGGTGCACCTCGTCGTAGACGATGAGGCCCCAGTCCCGGGAGTCGAAGAGTTCCAGGTGCGGGTAGACGCCCTTGCGACGGGTCGTCAGGACCTGGTAGGTCGCGATGGTGACCGGGCGGATCTCCTTGCGCGTCCCGCTGTACTCGCCGATCTCCTCCTCGGTCAGCGAGGTCCGCTTGACCAGCTCGTGCTTCCACTGCCGGGCCGAGACGGTGTTGGTGACCAGGATGAGAGTCGTCGACTTCGCCTGGGCCATCGACCCGGCCCCGACCAGCGTCTTCCCGGCGCCGCAGGGCAGCACGACCACTCCGCTGCCGCCGTGCCAGAAGTTCTCCACCGCCTGCTTCTGGTAGGGCCGCAGCGCCCAGCCGTCCTCGGCCAGCTCGATCGGGTGCGCCTCGCCGTCCACGTAGCCGGCGAGGTCCTCGGCGGGCCAGCCCAGCTTCAGCAGCGTCTGCTTGATCTGCCCGCGCTCGGAGGGGTGCACGGCGACGGTGTCCGGGTCGAGCCGGGTGCCGACCAGCGGGATGATCCGCTTGGACTTCAGGACCTCCTCCAGCACCGGCCGGTCGGTGGTGGTGAGCACCAGCCCGTGCGCCGGGTGCTTGCTGAGCGTCAGCCGCCCGTAGCGGTCCATCGTCTCGGCGACGTCGACGAGCAGCGCGTGCGGCACCGGGTAGCGGCTGAACTCCACGAGCGCGTCCACGACCTGCTCGGCGTCGTGCCCGGCCGCCCGGGCGTTCCACAGGCCCAGCGGGGTCACCCGGTAGGTGTGGATGTGCTCCGGCGCCCGCTCCAGCTCGGCGAACGGCGCGATGGCCCGGCGGCAGTCGTCGGCCCGCTCGTGGTCGACCTCCAGGAGCAGCGTCTTGTCGGACTGGACGATGAGTGGACCATTCACGCGCGGCCCCCTTTCCCTGTGGCCATGTTCCCCGCGCCCATGGCAGCGGCCAAACGTCCAGTGTGCCATTTCCGGCGGTGATCAGGGCCGGCCGCGGCCGGCCGGCCCGGGTGGGCCCGCCGGGGCCGGCGGTCAGGGCTGCTCGTCCGCCAGCTCCGCGACCCCCGTCACCCGGTGCAGCGGGTAGGTGCGCACCTCGTCGGCGGTGTGGTCGTAGGCGGTGACGAAGCCGCCCTCGACGCGGACCGGGGCGATGACGCGCTGGCTGGCGGCGCCCTCGGCGTTGACGTAGCCGATCCACACGGCCTCACCGGTCAGGACGGCGGCCTGCATGGTGGCGAGCGTCTCGGCGGGGGAGGTGCGGGGCAGCTCGCCGCCGGGCAGCGGGGCACCGGTCGTCCGGCGCGGTGTGGTCGCCGCCAGGTCACCCGCCCGGATCGCCCGGATCGCGGCCCCCAGCAGCGTGGCGTCGGGCGGCGGCGGCCCGTCCGGGACCGGCTCCGGGGCGGTGCGCGGCGGGGAGCGGTGGGCGTGCGCCCGGGTGATCAGCACGTCGCCCTCGGCGGACTCGGCGGCGGGCGCGTACCCCATCGAGCGCAGCCCCTCCAGCAGCGCGCCCGGGTCCGCCTGGGCCGCCAGCACGGTCGGGGCCAGCCGGCGCAGCCGCAGACCCGCCGACCGCTTGTCCGCCAGGATCTCGTTCAGCAGGGTGTCGTCGTCGCAGCGGACGTACGCCGAGGCCGCGCCCACGCGCAGCCGGCCGTGTCTGCGGGCCACGTCGTCGATCAGGTAGGCGAGCGGCTGCGGGACCGGGGTGCGGGAGTGGGCGGTGAGGAAGTCGTGCAGGTCGGAGGCGCTGCGGCCGGCGTCCAGGGCGCGGCGCACCGAGCCCGGGGTGAAGCGGTAGACGGTCGCCCCGCCCTTGGACTCGACGTCCGCGAGCACCCCGAGGACCTCGGCGAGCGGGCGTTGCAGCGGGCCGGGGGCGACCGCGGTGAGGTCGGCCTGGAGCAGGACGTGGTCCAGCGGCTCGGGCAGCAGCGGCGCGAGCAGCCGCACCGCGGCGGCGGTGGCGACACCCTGCTCGGACCCGCTCAGCGGCTCCAGCGGCGCGGCGGGCCGGTGGTGCACGGGCAGCTTGTCCCCGGGCCCGGCGGGCTCGGCCGCGGGCCCCGCCGGGGCCGGGGCGCCCAGCAGCGCCCGCCCGTGCCCGGACAGCGCCCCGCGCCCGGTCACGCCCAGCAGTTCCGCCTCCGACAGGGTCCACAGGGCGAGGCGGGAGCGCAGGTCGTCCTCGGGCCGGCCGCGCTGCGCACCGCGCAGCGGGCGCTCCCAGCCCAGCCGGGCCAGTACGGAGTCGGCGGCCGGGGCGGCGCCCTCGGGGAGCTGGGCCAGCAGGCTCAGGACGCGGTGGCGCACCTCGGGGGCGGCGGAGCGGTCCAGGCCGGGGCCGAGCGCGGACAGCGTGCGGTCCTTGCCGTCGCGTCCGCCGATCACCCCCGGCGTGCGGGTGGCCGTCAGCCAGGCCCGGGCCAGCCGTCCCCAGCGCTCGGCGGGCGGCCGCTCCAGCCACTCGTCGTAGGCGGGGGTGGCGGCGTAGCGCTCGTCGGCCTCGCCGTCGGAGGCGATCAGCCCGGCGGTGTAGGCCAGCTCCACCCAGAAGGCGGCCACCGGCTCCGCCACGTCGAGGGCGACGGCGGTCCGCTTCAGGTCCCGCTGGCTCAGCCCGCCGGCCCGCAGGACGGCCGGACCCCCCTCGTCCCAGTCCTTCAGCAGCTCCTCGATGGTGTCCAGCGCGGTGTAGGCCTGCCCGGCGGCGGTGGCGTCCACCACCTGTGGACGGTGCGTGGCGGCCGGTTCGACGGCGGGCGGCACCGGCTCGGCCGCGCGGTGCGCGCGGCCCCGCCGCAGGTGCAGCGCGACCTCCCGGGGCAGCACCACCGTGCCCGGCGCGGTCGGCAGCAGCAGGCCCCGGTCGAGCAGCCAGCGCAGATGGGCCGCCGGATCGGCGGTCACCTGCCCGTACGGCGGCCCCCACACCAGCCGCGACAGCACCTCAAGGGATTCGGCGGGCGCGGTGTCCAGCAGGGCCGTCATGCGCGCGCGGTCGCCGAAGAGGGCGCTCAGCGCGGCGACTGCGGAGACGGAGTCGTGCGTCGACGGCAGTCCGGCCGCGCCGACGATCTCCTGGATGCGCCCCGGCGACATGCCCGCGGTCGCCTCCCGCACGCTCGGGCCGAGCCCGGTCGGGGACGGGTGCTGCGGCCCGGGCGCGAGCACCTCGCGGGCCGTGCGCACCAGCCTGAGCCGGTCGTCGTCGCCCCAGACCAGCGCCTGTTCGCGCAGGGTGCCCAGGGCCCGGGGGAGCGCGGCGGCGACGGCCGGATCGCCCGCGTCGCCCGCCATCAGACCGAGCAGGTCGCCGTAGGACGCCGGGTCGGGGGCCACGGCCAGCGCCTCGGCCGTCTGGAGGGCGAACCGGTCCAGCCGCTCCAGGGCGCGCAGCACCGAGGCGCGGGTCCCGGCGCGGGTGGCGAGCTGGGTGAGGTCGGTGGGGACGGGCGTGATGAGGTCCGGGCGGGCGCGCAGCAGCGCGGCCAGGGAGGTGTCGTCCCTCGCGCGCAGCGCCTCCGCGAGGGAACGCGGGGCCGCGGGCTTCTCCTCGGTGCTCATCCGGCCAACGGTACCGGCTGGGTGTGGCCGTGGGGATGCCCGCGGACGGCCCCGGCGGGGCGGTGCGCCGGCCGCCCCGCCCCGCCGGGCACCCGCGCGGAAGCGGTACCTTCGTGCACCGGGGAACAACACCGCTGCCCCCGGAGGGACTTCGTGGGTATCGAGAGCGACCGGGTCGTCTACGAGTATCTGAGCCGCGTCGGTGACGTGGCGCAGCAGCGCCAGTTGCCGTCGTCCGCCCGGATGCGGCTGGTGTCCCGGCTGCGCGACGAGATCGACCGGCGGCGCGCCCAGGCGGTCGTGGACTCGCCCGCCGCCGTGCGCCGCATCGTGGACCGGCTGGGCTCCCCGGAGGAGGTCGTCGCGGCCGCGGGCGACGGCGGGGACGCCCCGCGGGCACCGGCGGCCTCGGTGCCCGTGCAGCCGGTGACCTCCGAGCGCGGGCCGCGGGGCGGGGACCGGCCGAAGGGGCTGCGCCGGATCGTGCCGCGGCCCCGGCCCGCCGAACCCGGGCCGCCCGCCGAACCGGAGCGGCCCGCCCGGCCGGACGTGCCGTCGCCGCCGCATCTGGCCGGCGCGCATGAACTCGGGGACAGCGCCGCGCAGCCGGACTGGTGGCGGACGGACAGCAGCCCGTTCGGTCCGGGCGACAGCGTGCCCGGCTTCGTGGGCGGCGTGGAGATCCCGGAACTGCTCCAGCGCCCCGAGAAGGACCGGCCGGACCGCGACGGCCTCCCCGGCCGGCCCGCACCCACCGGCACGGCGCCCACCGGCACCCCGGCCCGCATCGGGGCGGACACCGCCGTGGACCCGAACGCAGCCGCGGCCCCGGACGCCGCGGCCCCCGCCCCGGCGCGCCGCCGGCTGCTGCCCGGCCGGCGGCTGTCCCGCCCGGCCGCCCGCTGGAGCAACCCCCTGCTGCTGCTCGCCGCCGCCGCCCTGGTGGCCGGTGCCGTACTCGGCAACTGGTTCGCGCTGCTGCTGGGCTGGCTCATCGCCTACGGCTCCCGCCGCCTCACCGCGGCCGAGACCAAGTGGGCGGTGATGGGCCTGCCCGGCCTGGCGCTCGCCGCGGGCGTGGTCTGGCTCTGGGGCCGCACCGACGGCCGCTGGGGCGCCCCCATCGCCCAGGGTCACCTGGGCGAAGCCCTCACGGAGACCTGGCCCTGGGTGGTCCGGGGCGCCGCCGTCGCCTCGGCGCTGTTCCTGCTGTGGCGCTCGCAGCGCGTCCGGTAGACCAGCGCGTCCGGTGGACCAGCGCGTCCGGTGGACCAGCGCGTCCGGTGGACCAGCGCGTCCGGTGGATGAGCGGGCCCGGCCGGCCGTCGCGGGCCCCGGGCACAATGGCGGGCATGACGCTCCCCGCCCTCACCGTCGGCTTCGACCTCGACATGACGCTCATCGACTCCCGGCCCGGCATCCGGGCCTGCTACGTGGCGCTGTCGGAGCGGACGGGGACGTACATCGACGCCGACCTGGCGGTCAGCCGGCTGGGACCGCCGCTCGCCGACGAGCTGCTCAACTGGTTCCCGGCGGAGCAGGTCGGGCCCATGGCCGCCCTGTACCGCGAGATGTACCCGGCCATCGCCATCGCCCCGACCCTGGCGATGACCGGGGCCCGGGAGGCCATCGCGGCCGTGCGGGAGGCCGGCGGACGGGCCCTCGTCGTCACCGCCAAGTACGAGCCCAACGCGAAGCTGCACCTCAGCCACCTCGGGATGGAGCCCGACGCGGTCGTCGGCGACCTGTGGGCCGAGGAGAAGGCGCGGGCGCTGCGCGAGCACGGCGCGACGGTCTACGTCGGCGACCACGTCGGTGACGTGCGGGGCGCCCGCACCGCCGGGGCGCTGTCGGTGGCGGTGGCCACCGGCCCGTGCGCGCCCGCGGAACTGCGCGCGGCCGGGGCCGACGTCGTCCTGGACGACCTGTCCGCCTTCCCGGCCTGGCTCACCGGCCACCGCCGGGCCGCCTGAGCCCCTGCCGCCTGAGCCCCTGCCCCGAGGGTCACCCGGCCCTGCCGGGGCTACCGGGAGGCCGCGTCCCGGTCCCGGCGGCGGCCGTCCGCGATGGAGCGCAGCAGTCCCGCGCCCGCGATGAGGAAGCCGACGCCCATCAGCATGCTCAGTCCGAACATGTACGTCGGCAAAGGCGTCGCGCCGAGCAGCAGCGGGGCCACGGTGACCAGGGTGGCCACGGCTCCGGCGAAGAAGACCAGGGCACCGGCGCGGATCAGTCCGTCGCCGGGCCGGGCGGAATTCGTTTGGGTTTTGTCACGCACCGGACCAGGGTAGTTCCCAGCGCGAAGGAACAACCGGGGGACGTCTTGTCAGCGGCCCCAAGACCATTAGCCTTGGTACCGGCGGGTCGAGGTCGACCCGCCCGAGTGCTATCAAGAGCCCTTTCCCAGCAGTTTTCCGACGAGTACGAGGACGAGGACAGACGTGCCTACCGGCAAGGTCAAGTGGTTCAACAGTGAGAAGGGCTTCGGCTTTCTCTCCCGTGACGACGGCGGTGACGTCTTCGTCCATTCCTCGGTCCTGCCCGCCGGAGTCGACGTGCTCAAGCCGGGACAGCGCGTGGAGTTCGGCGTGGTCGCCGGACAGCGCGGCGACCAGGCCCTGTCGGTGATCCTGCTCGACCCCACCCCGTCGGTCGCGGCCGCGACCCGCCGCAAGCCGGACGAGCTGGCCTCGATCGTGCAGGACCTGACGACGCTCCTGGAGAACATCACGCCGATGCTGGAGAAGGGCCGCTACCCCGAGAAGGCCTCCGGCAAGAAGATCGCCGGCCTGCTCCGGGCGGTCGCCGACCAGCTGGACGTCTGACCGCCCGCCGCCCGGCCGGCACGGCCCGTCAGGGGAAGTCGAGTGCCCGCGGGCCGAGGGGCGGCACCAGTCCCTCGGCCGCCGCGCGCGTGAGCAGCCCGCGGACGGCCGCGTACCCGTCCTCGCCGAGGTCCGCGGTGAAGTCGTTGACGTACAGCCCGATGTGCTGGTCGGCGACGGACGGGTCCATCTCCTGGGCGTGCGCCATGACGTACGGGCGGGAGGCCTCGGGGTCGTCCCAGGCCGCCCGCACCGAGGTCCGGATCGACTCGGCGAGCAGCCGCAGCGTGTCCGCGCCCAGCGACCGCCTGGCGATGATCGCGCCCAGCGGGATCGGCAGCCCGGTGGTGGCCTCCCAGTGCTCGCCCATGTCGGCGAGCCGGTGCAGCCCGTAGTCCTGGTACGTGAAGCGGGCCTCGTGGATGACGAGCCCCGCGTCGACCTTGCCGTCCCGCACGGCCGGCATGATCTCGTGGAACGGCATGACCACGATCTCGCCGACCCCGCCGGGCACGGTGTCCGCCGCCCACAGCCGGAACAGCAGGTACGCGGTCGACCTCTCGCTCGGCACCGCGACGGTGCGGCCCGCCAGGTCCACCGCAGCCCCCGCCTCCCGGGTGAGCACCAGCGGCCCGCAGCCCCGGCCCAGCGCGCCGCCGCAGGGCAGCAGCGCGTAGTCGCCGAGGACGTAGGGCAGGGCGGCGTACGACACCTTCAGCACGTCGAACTCGCCGCGCTCGGCCATGCCGTTGGTGAGGTCGATGTCGGCGAAGGTGACGTCCAGGGCGGGCGCGCCGGGGACGCGGCCGTGGGCCAGGGCGTCGAAGACGAAGGTGTCGTTCGGGCAGGGGGAGTAGGCGGTCCGCAGAGGCTCAGTGGTCATGGGTGTTCCAACTCTCCAGGGCGGCCGGCAGCTTCCCGAAGCCCTCGGTGAGGGCGGCGAGCGCCTCGCCGATCCGCCAGGCGGCGCGGTCGCGCGGGCCCACCGGATTGGACACCGCGCGGATCTCCAGCACGGGCACGCAGTGCGCGGCGGCCGCCTCGGCCACCCCGAAGCCCTCCATGGCCTCGGCCAGGGCGCGGGGGTGGCGGGCGCGCAGCGTGGCGGCGCGGGCGGCGGTGCCGGTCACGGTGGAGACCGTCAGGACGGCTCCGGTGGCGGCCCCGGTCGCCCCGGCGGCCGCTCGTACGGCTGATTCCGGCGGACGGTGGGTGACGGTCCCGAAGCCGAGCGCGGTGACCGGCAGGAAGCCGTCGGGTGATTCGGCGCCCAGGTCGGCCGCGGTGATCTCGTCGGCGACGACCAGCGAGCCGAGCGGCGCCCCCGGCAGGAAGCCGCCGCCGATCCCGGCCGAGACGACCAGGTCGTAGGGGGTGCCGGTGAGGGCGGCCGCGGTGAGCGCGGCGGCGGTGGAGGCGGCGGCGAGCGCCGGTCCCACCCCGGCGGCGAGCAGGTCGTACCCGGCGCCGGTGCGCAGCAGGGTCGCCCCCGGCAGCGGCACCTCGTGCGCGGGGCCCGCGAACGCCCGGGCCACCGCGTCCCGTTCGGGCAGGACCGCGGTGGCCACCAGTACCCGTGGCGGGGACGTGGTCAGGAGTCCTTCTTGAGCTTGAAGGACCACAGGCCCTTGACCGTCTTGTCGCCCTCCTTGATGGAGACCGTGGTCGTGTTGCCCTGCGCGCCGTACTGGGCGTTGAAGAACACGCTGCCCGGGATGGTGCGGTAGGTCTTGGTGCTGGAGTCGGTCAGGGGCTGGCCGTTCATCAGGACCGTCCAGCCGCTGTCGGCGATCTTCGGGTCGACACCGAGGCGGACCGTCTCGTCCGGGTCCACCTTGATGGACTCGATGTCGGTGTCCTTGATGCACTTCGTCAGGGACGCGGTGTCCAGGGCGTCGCCGTCGTTGTAGCAGGTGGCCTCGGAGCTGACCGAACGGGTGCCGACGGTGATCGTCGACATCGGCGACGGCTTGTCGCAGGCCGACAGAACGAGCAGTCCCGCGGAAACGGCACCGGCGGCAGCGACGGCGCGGCGGCGTCGCACAGCGGATTGCAGCGTGGTCATGACCGAAGGCTATCGGGCGGTGCGGGCCGTCCCCCCATGCGGGGTGCGGCGTGCCCGGTTCGTTACGCCACGCGGGCCCGGGTGGTCCCGCCCTGCCGGGCCGAGCCCAGCAGCCCGCGCACCGTGGTTAGCCAGCCGACCGCCACCAGCGCGGCGCCCACCGCCAGGCCCAGGGTGCCGTTGAGCGGCATCACGATGCCGACGGCGCCGCCGAACACCCAGGCCATCTGCAGCAGCGTCTCCGAGCGGGCGAACGCCGAGGTGCGCACCAGCTCGGGCACGTCGCGCTGGATCAGCGCGTCCAGCGAGAGCTTGGCCAGCGCCTGGGCGAACCCGGCCACCGCGGCCAGGCAGGCCACCAGGAACGCGCCGAAGAACACGGCCGCCACGACCGCCGTGCCCGCCACCACCGCCACCACGGTCACGATGATGATCTCCGGCGCCCGCGACCTCAGCCAGGCCCCCACCGCCGTGCCCAGCGCGTTGCCCGCGCCCGCCGAGACGCCGACGATGCCCAGCGACACCGCCGCGCTCTCCCCGGTCAGCGGGTGTTCGCGCAGCAGGAAGGCGAGGAAGAAGATCAGGAAGCCGGACAGGCAGCGCAGGGCGGCGTTGGCGCCGAGCGCGTGCGTGACGGCCGGGCCGACCGTGCGCAGCCCGGGGCGCTTGACCTGGCCGCGGTGCGGGCCGTGCAGGTGCTCCGCGTCGGCCGCGAGCAGCGCCACGTCCTCGCCCTTGGCGGAGTCCACCTTCGGCGGCAGGGTGAACGACAGGGCCGTCCCTCCGAGGAAGATCACGCAGGCGCAGTACAGCGGCCAGGCGGAGCCGACGGTCTGGAGCCCCGCGCCCACCGGCGCGGCCACCCCGGTCGCCAGCAGTCCGCCCAGCGTGACCCGCGAGTTGGCCTTCACCAGGGAGAACCCGGGCGGCAGCAGCCGGGGCACCACGGCGCTCCTGACCACCCCGTACGCCTTGGACGCCACCAGCACGCCCAGCGCGGCCGGATACAGCTCCAGACTGCCGTCGGCCACCGCCCCCGAGATGATCAGCGCGAGCAGGGCGCGGGCCAGCATCGCCCCCGCCATCGCCGCCCGGCGGCCGTGCGGCAGCCGGTCCAGCAGCGGCCCGATCACCGGCGCGAGCACGGTGAACGGCGCCATCGTGATCGCCAGGTACAGCGCGACGCGCCCGCGGGCCTCGTCGGTCGGCACCGAGAAGAACACGGTGGAGGCCAGCGCCACGGTGATCATGACGTCGCCGGCGCCGTTCACCCCGTGGAGTTCGATCAGCTTGCCGAGCCCGGACTCGCCAGCGCCGTGCGCGTGGGTGGCCTTGCGGATGCCCCGAGCGGTGCCGGTGACCGGGTAGTGCAGGGCACGTCCGACCGCGCGAACGGCGCCGCCGACCCCGGCGGCGCCCTCGGATGACCTCGCGGCTGCCACGAGGTTCATAGTGCCCCGGGACCGGGGTCCGTAGTGCGGTTTGGCACCGAGCGAGTCGGGCCGCCGGGCCGGAAACATCACCGCGAGGCGGCGAACCCCCCCGTCGGTGTAGGCCGAGCGCACGCGAACAGGTAGCGTGCGTATCTCAGCCATCCCGCAGAATGGATGGCACAGGTGCGCCCGACCCGCGGTCGGACGCGGACGTCGATGCGGCCCCCAGGTCCGCTCCGTCCGCCCCACCGCCGGAGGCCGGCGCACGCGTGAGACGGCGTAGGAGAGAAGCGATACCTGTGAGCGCAGCGACAACGCGAAGCCGCACCCCCGACCGCCTGTGCGCCGAGGCGGTCGACCTCGCCCGCTCCGCCGCCGAGGAGGCCGCCGCGCCCGGCGTGGTCGGCGAGCACGCGGGAGTGGTCTCCGAGGGCGACCGCGTTGTCACGCACTTCTTCGAGTGCAAGGAGCTGGGCTACCGCGGCTGGCGGTGGGCGGTGACGGTGGCCCGGGCCTCCCGCGCCAAGCTCGTCACGCTGGACGAGGTCGTGCTGCTGCCCGGCCCGGACTCCCTGCTCGCCCCCGAGTGGGTGCCGTGGAGCGAGCGGCTGCGCCCCGGCGACATGGGCCCCGGCGACCTGCTGCCCACCGACCAGGACGACCTGCGCCTGGAGCCCGGCTACGCCGAGAGCGAGGAGCCGCCGCCCAACTCGCCGCTCTCCGCCGACCTGGCCGAGCTGGCGGAGGCCGAGGACGCGGTGGTCACGCCGGGCGCCCCGGCGAGCCAGCCGACCGTGCCCTCCCGGGGGTCGATCGCCTCCGTCGCCGAGGAACTGGGGCTGCGCCGCGCCCGGGTGCTCTCCCGCTACGGCCTGCACATCGCCGCCGACCGCTGGGAGGAGGCGTTCGGCCCCAAGACCCCGATGGCCCAGGCGGCCCCCGCCTCCTGCGAGAGCTGCGGCTTCCTCGCCCGCATCGGCGGCTCCCTCGGCCAGGCCTTCGGCGTCTGCGCCAACGAGTTCTCCCCGGCCGACGGCCGCGTCGTCTCCCTGGCCTACGGCTGCGGCGGCCACTCGGAGGCGGCGGTCATGCCCAAGCCGCCCCAGCCGGCCCAGCCGGTGATCGACGAGACCCGGGTGGACCCCTTCCCGCTGCGCCCGGCGCCCGACTCGGGCTCGGTGCCGGCGGTCTCCGACGAGGACACGGCGGAACTCGGCCACTCCTGACACCCCGCGCCGGCGCGTCCCCTCGGCCGACGAGCGCCCACGGGCGCGGCCGCGGGGCCACGGGACCACCCATGGGGCAGACGGCACCGCGGTACCGACGAGCGGTACCTTCGTCATCACGGTGACGATGAAGAGGTGAACGTGAGCATGTTCGTGCAGCCCGCGGCCGAGGGCGCCGACCCCTTCGGCACCGCCCGTCTGCGCCGTGGCGTCCTGGACGCCTGGGCGACCAGCCCCGCCCGCTTCCGGGAGGACGCCAACGCCGAGGAGGACCTGGTCCTCGGCGGCTACCGGGACCGGCTCGTCGTCGAGCTGGCCCAGAACGCCGCCGACGCCGCCGCCCGCGCCGGGGTGCCGGGCCGCTTCCGCCTCACCCTGCGCGACGGCGTCCTGGCCGCCGCCAACACCGGCGCCCCGCTGGACGCGGCCGGCGTCGAGTCGCTCGCCACCCTGCGCGCCTCCGCCAAACGCGGCACCGAGCACACCCAGGGATCCGTCGGCCGCTTCGGCGTCGGCTTCGCCGCCGTCCTCGCCGTCACCGACGAGCCCGCCGTCCTCGGCCGGCACGGCGGCGTCCGCTGGTCCTTGGCCGAGGCACGCGAGCTGGCCGCCGACACCGCCCGGCACAGCCCGGGCCTGGGCGACGAGATCCGCCGCCGCGACGGGCACGTGCCGCTGCTGCGCCTGCCGTTCGCCGCCGAGGGGACCGCGCCCGGCCCGTACGACACGGTCGTCGTCCTGCCGCTGCGCGACCCGGCCGCCGCCGGTCTCGCCGAACGCCTGCTGCACGCCGTCGACGACGCCCTGCTGCTCGCCCTGCCCGGCCTCGCGGAGGTGGTGATCGAGAGCGGCGACGCCCCGCCGCGCACCCTCACCCGCCGCACCGAGGGCAGCCGCACGGTCGTTGAGGACTCCCGGGACGGCACCACCCGCTGGCACACCGCCTCCGCGCACGGGCCGCTCACCCCGGACCTGCTCGCCGACCGCCCGGTCGAGGAGCGGCTGCGCCCGCACTGGTCGGTCACCTGGGCGGTGCCCGAGGACCCCGCCAGTGCCGACGGCGCCCCGGCCCGCCCCCGCACCGCCCCCGTGCTGCACGCCCCCACGCCCAGCGACGAGCCGCTGGGCGTGCCCGCCCTGCTCATCGCCTCCTTCCCGCTGGACACCACCCGCCGGCACGCCGCACCCGGCCCGCTGACCGACTTCCTGGTCCAGCGGGCGGCGGACGCCTACGCCGGGCTCCTCGCCGACTGGCGCCCGGTCACCGAGGGCGTCATCGGCCTGGTGCCCGGACCGCTGGCCAAGGGCGAACTGGACGGGGCGCTGCGCCGGGCCATCCTGGAGCGGCTGCCGCGCACCGCGTTCCTGCCGCCTGCCGCCGGCCCCCGCGACGAGGACGCCGACGACGCCGACGGCCTCCCGGAGGCGCTGCGCCCCCGGGACGCCGAGGTCGTCGAGGGCGCGGGCGCGGACACCGTCCGGGTCCTCGCGGAGGTGCTGCCCACGCTGCTCCCGGCCGGCCTGGAGCGCCGCGCGGAGCTGCGCACGCTCGGCGTGGCCCGGCTGCCGCTGGCCGACGCGATCGACCGGCTGGCCGGCCTGGAGAAGAACCCCGGCTGGTGGTGGCGGCTGTACGACAGCCTCGCCGGCGTCGACCCCGACCGGCTGTCGGGGCTGCCGGTGCCGCTGGCCGGGGACGACGCGCGGGGCTTCGGCGGCGCCGCGGGACGTACGGCCGTGGGCCCGCGGCAGGTGCTGCTGCCCACCGCGCAGGCGCCCGGCATCGACGCCGGGATGCTGGCCCGGCTCGGTCTGAAGGTCGCCCACCAGGACGCCGTCCACCCGCTGCTGGAGAAGCTGGGCGCGCTGCCCGCGACCCCTCGCGCGGTGCTCACCACCCCGCAGGTGCGGGCCGCCGTCGCCGCCTCGCTCGACGACGAGGGCGCGCTGTCCTGGGAGGAGGACGCGCCCGACGCCGAGGAACTCGCCGACACCGTGCTGGCCCTGGTGCGCGACGCGGACCTGGAACCGGGCGACGAGCCCTGGCTGGGCGCGCTCGCCCTGCCCGACGAGGACGGTGAACTCGCCCCCGCCGGTGAACTGGTCTTCCCCGGCAGCCCCTTCGCCCGGGTCGTCCGGGAGGGCGAACTGGCCGCCGTCGACGGCGAGCTGGCCGCCAAGTGGGGCGAACAGCCGCTGACCGCCTGCGGGGTGCTCGCCGACTTCGCGCTGGTCCGCGCCACCGACGTGGTCCTCGACCCGGACGAACTGGAGCCCGGGGACGGCGACTTCCCCGCTCCCGACGACGCCGGTCTGCTGGACGCCGTCGACGTGTGGTGCGAGGACATCCTCGACCGCTTCCCCGACACGCCCGTGCCGCCCGTCGCCACCGAGCTGGTCGCCGTCCGCGACCTGGACCTGGTCGACGACGACCAGTGGCCGCGCGCCCTCGCCCTGCTGGCCCGCCCCCCGCTGCGCGACGCGCTCACCCAGCCGGTCCGCATCCTGCTGCCCGACGGCACCCACGAGCTGGTACGGCCGTACACCGCCTGGTGGCTGCGCGGTCATCCGGTGCTGGACGGCCGCCGCCCCGCCGGACTGCTGGCGTCCGGCGGCGATCCGCTGCTGCGCGGCCTGTACGACGAGGCCGACGCCACCGGCTTCGCGGACGAGCAGGTGCTGCGCGCCCTCGGGGTGCGCACCTCCGTCGCCGCCCTGCTGGACGAACCCGGCGGCGCCGCCGAGCTGCTGGACCGGCTCGCCGACCCCGACCGCCCGGTCACCGCCGCCCAGCTGCACGGCCTGTACAGCGCGCTGGCCGACCTCGACCCCGAGCAGGTGACCCTGCCGGACGAGCTGCGGGCCGTGCTGGACGGGCGGGTGGAGGTGGTGGACGCCGCCGACGCCGTGGTCGTCGACTCGCCCGACCTGCTGCCGTTCGCCGCCGGGGTGCCGCTGCTGCCGGTGCGCCCGGCCCGGGCCGCCGAGCTGGCCGAGCTGTTCCAGGTGCGGCGGCTGAGCGAGTCCGTCACCGGCGAGGTCACCTCCGAGGGCGCCGAGCACGACGTACCGGAGCCGGTGCGGGTACTGCTCGGCCCGCGCACCCCGGACGTCTACGTCGAGCACGACGAACTCGTCGTGGACGGTGTGGAGATCGACTGGCGGCTCACCCGCGACGGCGTGCTGCACGCGGCCACCCTGGAGGGCGTCGCCGCGGGCCTGGCCTGGGCGGCCGGGCAGTGGCCGCGCCGGTTCGAGGTGGCGGCCCTGCTGGAGGACCCGTCCCGGACCCAGGAGCTGGCCCGCGACCGCTGGTTCGACTGAGTGTTCGAGCGAGCGTCTGCCCCCATTGGTTTACCGGAAAATTTTCGAATCCCGTACAACCATTCGCATCCACCGGGGATCTGATCTTGCGAGCCAGCAGGCTCCCAGGATCATTCGGTTCCGGCGACGACGACGCACCCGTGCGGTGCGGCCGTCGCCGGGACCCTTCCCACACAGGGGAACGCATGCGCACTCGTGCCACCGTGGCCGCCGTCTCCGGCGCCCTGGCCCTCTCCGCCTTCGCGATGCCGGCCGCCCACGCCGCCGACGACGCCTCGTCCTACCGCGCCGTCGCGGGGCAGGCGGTCTCGCACGCCACTTCCGGCAAGTCCGCCTTCAGCGCCGCGGCCGCCGACGGGGACATCGACGTGTCCTTCTCGAACTTCAAGATCGCCAAGGCCGTCAAGGTCGGTACCACCAACCACGTCTCCACCAAGGTCACGTACACCCTGACCCACGGCGCCGACGTCGACATCACCTCCGAGGACTTCGCCAACGGCCCCTTCATCTACAAGGGTTCCGCCGACGCCCCGGACAACGTCCTGCTCGGCGACGAGGCGGCCACCTGCATCGCCGCCACGGAGACCACCGCCAACTGCACCGGCCTGATCGACATCTACCCGGGCGTGGACTACGAGGAGCTGATCAACTCCGACGCCGGCACCTGGCACGGCGGCGGCCTCGCCCTGAACTACGCCACCGAGGCGAGCACCGCGCAGTTCGGCCTGGGCACCACCCTGGTCCAGCGCAACTCCCAGCAGACGGTCAACGCCTCGCCGGAGCCGGTGCGCAAGGGCGCCACCATCACGGTCACCGGCAAGCTCTCCCGGGCCAACTGGGAGGACCACAAGTACCACGGCTACACCGCCCAGCCGGTGGCCCTGCAGTTCCGCAAGTCGGGCTCCAGCACCTACACCACGCTGAAGACCGTCAAGACGGACTCCTCGGGCAACCTGAAGACCACGACCACGGCCACGGCCGACGGTTACTTCCGCTACTCCTTCGCGGGCACCTCGACCACCCCGGCGGTCAGCGCCGCGGGTGACTTCGTCGACGTGAAGTAAGCGGCGCGGGCCCACCGGCCCGCGGGGCGTCACCGCCCGTCCGGCCCCGGAGACCTCACGGCCTCCGGGGCCGGACCGTTTCCCCGGCCCGGGCGTCCCGGCTCTCCCGGACGGCCGACCGGCGGTCGGTCCACCGCCACAGCGCCTCCAGCACGGCCGCCGCCACCATCGCGATCCCCACCGCCGCCCACGGCAGCGCGGTGCCCACCAGCTTCAGCGCGAAGAAGTCCTGGAGCGCGGGCACCGCCAGCACCAGCAGGAACGCGGCCCCCATCGAGACCACCAGGGCCGCCCGCCACCAGGTGTACGGGCGGGCGATGACGGCCAGCACCCACAGGGAGACCAGGAACAGGGTGAGCGTGGCCGCGCTGGTCTCCGCGTCCAGCGCGCCGGGCCCGCTGTAGTGGTGGCGTGCCAGCAGGTACGTCAGGAAGGTCGCCGCCCCGGCCACCACCCCGCCCGGCACGGCGTACCGCATCACCCGCCGGACGAAGTGCGGCCGCGCCCGCTCGGTGTTGGGGGCGAGGGCCAGGAAGAAGGCGGGGACGCCGATGGTGAGGGTGGACAGCAGGGTCAGGTGCCGGGGCAGGAACGGGTACTCCACCTGCCGGCACACCACCAGCACCGCGAGCAGCACCGAGTAGACGGTCTTGACCAGGAACAGCGTGGCCACCCGGGTGATGTTGCCGATGACCCGGCGGCCCTCGGCGACCACCGACGGCAGGCCGGCGAAGCTGTCGTCCAGCAGCACGATCTGCGCCACCGCCCGGGTCGCCTCCGAGCCCGAGCCCATCGCGACGCCGATGTCGGCGTCCTTCAGCGCGAGGACGTCGTTCACGCCGTCGCCGGTCATCGCGACCGTGTGCCCGCGCGAGCGCAGCGCGCCGACCAGGTCCCGCTTCTGCCGCGGGGTGACCCGGCCCAGGACGCTCGCCCCGTCCAGGGCCTCGGCCAGCTCCGCCCGCCCGGTGGGCAGCCGGCGCGCGTCCACCGCCGCGCCCGGCAGGCCGAGCTTGGCGGCCACCGCGCCGACGGAGACCGCGTTGTCACCGGAGACGACCTTGGCGCGCACGTTCTGCTCGGCGAAGTAGCGCAGGGTCGCGGCGGCGTCGCGGCGCAGCCGCTGCTCCAGGACGACGAGCGCGGCGGGCCGGGCGTCCGCGGCCGGTTCGGGGTCGTCCAGGTCGCGGGCGGCGCGGGCGAGCAGCAGGACCCGCAGGCCCTGTTCGTTGAGCCGCTCGGTCTCGGTCAGCGCCGGGTCGTCGTCGCCGAGCAGCACGTCGGGCGCCCCCAGCAGCCAGGTGCTGCTCTCGCCGTCGCCCTCGCTGAAGGTGGCGGCGCTGTAGCGGCGGGCGGAGGAGAACGGCAGCGACTCCACGCACCGCCACTCCTCGCTGTCGGGGAAGGCGTCGATGATCGCCCTGAGGGAGGCGTTGGGCCGCGGGTCGGACTCGCCGAGCGCCCCCAGCGCCTTGCGCACGTGGGTCTCGTCGCTGCCGTCGAGCGGCCGCAGGGCGGTGACGTCCATGCCGCCCTCGGTGAGGGTGCCGGTCTTGTCCAGGCAGACGGTGTCGACGCGGGCCAGGCCCTCGATGGCCGGCAGCTCCTGCACCAGGCACTGCCGGCGGCCGAGCCGGATCACACCGATCGCGAAGGCGACGGAGGTCAGCAGCACCAGCCCCTCCGGGACCATCGGCACGATCCCGCCGACGGTACGGGCGACGGCGTCCTTCAGGCCGTCGTTCTTCACCACGAGCTGGGTGACGACCAGGCCGGCGGCGGCCGGGAGCATCATCCAGGTGACGTACTTGAGGATGGTGGAGATGCCGGTGCGCAGCTCGGAGTGGACCAGGGTGAACCGGGAGGCCTCCTCGGCGAGCTGGGCGGCGTAGGCCTCGCGGCCGACCTTCGTGACGGTGAACGTCCCCGACCCCGCGACCACGAAGCTGCCGGACAGCAGCGGGTCGCCGCGGCGCTTGGGCACCGGGTCGGCCTCGCCGGTCAGCAGCGACTCGTCGACCTCCAGCCCCTCGGCCCCCGCGCAGACGCCGTCCACGACGACGCGGTCGCCCGGGCCGGTCTCGACGAGGTCGCCGAGCACGATCTCACCGGTGGCGATCTCGGTGGCGGTGCCGTCCCGGCGCACGGTGGGCCGCGCCTCGCCGATCACCGCGAGGGAGTCCAGGGTCTTCTTCGCCCGCCACTCCTGCACGATGCCGATACCGGTGTTGGCGAGGATCACGAAGCCGAAGAGGCTGTCCTGGATCGGCGCGACGCACAGCATGAGCAGCCAGAGGACGCCGATGATGGCGTTGAAGCGGGTGAGGACGTTGGCGCGCACGATCTCGGCGGGCGAGCGGCTGCTGCGGGCCGGCACGTCGTTGACCTCGCCGCGGGCCACCCGTGCGGCCACCTCGGCCGCGCTCAGCCCGCCCGGCGGGGTCTCCGGCACGGGCGACGGCACAGGGTGCACGGGGTCGAGTCCGGCGCCCGCGTCGACGTGCGTCATGCATTCGACGGTACGTGCGGACGTACGGCTTCACCTGCCGAGCGGCCGACGGCCCCTGGGACCGCCCGGTCGGCCCCGGGTGCTACTCGGAGGGGGAGGCGGTGGGCCGCCCGGAGGGTTCGGCCGGGGCGGCCGCCGACCGCTTGATCGCCGCGTCGCGCCTGCGGACGTACCAGATGCCGATCAGCCCGAGGCCGCCTCCGGCCAGGCACGTCCACAGCCACCAGGTGTGGCCGTGGTCGTCGAACCAGCCGTAGAAGGGCAGCTGGACCAGGAACAGCACGAACCACAGGATCGTGCCGCCGGTGACGGTGGCGACCACCGGGCCTTCCAGTGGCTCCGGCGCCTCGTGCTTGAAGGGTCCCGAAGAGAAAGCGGCCATGCGCACAGCTTACGAGCCGATCTGTTCTACGCGCGGAGATGGCGCAACCGCACTCATATCTTCATACTGAAACCGTTTGCCTCTGGCCGCATTTATTCGTAGAAAGCCACCAATCGGGCTCGGGGGACGCCCACTGGTGAGGAAAGGTCCCGCATGTCCACCTCGGCACCAGCCAAGGTCCCCGCCCCCGACCAGCCGGGCGGAGCGCCCGCATACGGCGCCGTAGACCGCTACTTCAAGATTTCCGAGCGGGGCAGCACCCTCGGCCGGGAGATCCGCGGCGGCTTCGCGACGTTCTTCGCGATGGCCTACATCATCGTGCTGAACCCGATCATCCTCGGCAGCGCCAAGGACATGTACGGGCACCAGCTCGACCACGGCCAGCTGGTCACGGCCACGGTCGTCACGGCCGCGTTCACCACGCTGCTGATGGGCGTCATCGGCAACGTCCCGATCGCCCTGGCCGCCGGCCTCGGCGTGAACACGGTCGTCGCCCTCCAGCTCGCGCCCCGCATGTCCTGGCCGGACGCGATGGGCATGGTCGTCCTGGCCGGCCTCGTGGTGATGCTGCTGGTGGCGACCGGACTGCGCGAGCGGGTCATGAACGCGGTGCCCTACGGCCTGCGCAAGGCCATCTCCATCGGCATCGGCCTGTTCATCATGCTGATCGGGCTCGTCGACTCCGGCTTCGTCAGCCGCATCCCGGATGTCGCCCAGACGACCGTCCCGCTCCAGCTCGGCGCCAACGGCCACCTCAACGGCTGGCCGGTGCTGATCTTCGTGCTGGGCTCGCTGCTCACCCTGGCGCTGATCGTGCGCAAGGTCACCGGCGCGATCCTGATCTCCATCGTGTCGATGACCGTCCTGGCGCTCATCGTCGACGCGGTCGCCACGGTGCCGTCCTGGGGCCTGACCACCCCGAAGTGGCCCGGCAACCCCGCCGCCACCCCCGACTTCGGCCTGCTCGGCAAGGTGAGCCTGTTCGGCGGCTTCGGCAAGGTCGGCATCCTGACCGGGATCCTCTTCGTCTTCACCGTCCTGCTGTCCTGCTTCTTCGACGCCATGGGCACGATCATGGGCGTCAGCGACGAGGCCAAGCTCACCGACGCCCAGGGCCAGATGCCCGGGATCAACAAGGTCCTCTTCGTCGACGGCATCGCCGTGGCCGCCGGCGGCGCCAGCTCCTCCTCGGCCACCACCTGCTTCGTGGAGTCCACCGCGGGCGTCGGCGAGGGCGCCCGCACCGGCTTCGCCAACCTGGTCACCGGCGCGCTGTTCACCGTGGCGCTGTTCCTGACGCCGCTCGCCACGATGGTGCCCTCCCAGGCCGCCACCCCGGCGCTGCTCGCGGTCGGCTTCCTGATCCTGGCCGGCTCCATCAAGGAGATCGACTGGGCGGACTACACGATCGCCGTCCCGGCCTTCGTGACCATGGTGATGATGCCGTTCACCTACTCGATCACCAACGGCATCGGCATGGGCTTCATCACCTTCGTGGTGCTGCGCCTGGCCGTCGGCCGGGCCCGCGAGGTCCCGGTGGCGATGTACGTCGTCTCCGCGGTGTTCGCCTTCTACTACCTGATGCCGGCCCTGGGCCTGACCTGAGCCCCAGGGGTCAGGTGACCCCGTAGAACCTCTCCGTCTCCTCGACCGCGGTCTGGAACCGCTCGTCG
The DNA here is from genome assembly GCF_055592085.1 of Streptomyces sp. NPDC041135. Lineage (NCBI taxonomy): Bacteria > Bacillati > Actinomycetota > Actinomycetes > Kitasatosporales > Streptomycetaceae > Streptomyces > Streptomyces sp. NPDC041135. Next base: position 320,269 of record NZ_JBVIYZ010000006.1, on the reverse strand, counting down.
AAGTCGTCCCGAATGAGCGTCCGGACCACATAGTCCTGGACGCTCATTCCTCTTTTCGCCGCGTGGTGCCGGAGCCGGTCGAGCAGCTCCCCGTCCATCCGCAGGCTGAGCACGCTGGTCCCCATGGCACGAGGGTCGGGGGAGGCGGGCGCCGTGCGCGCCGATCCGTTCCCGTATCACTCGTACGGGTGATGGGCGGGTTTCAGTGGCCAGGGTCACGGGCACTGGGCGTGTCTCCGGTGGTCCTTAGGGAGGGTAATGAGTTACGCTAAAGAACATGCCGGACCTTACCCATGGCGACGATGCTGCCGCCGTGAACTCCCTGCGCTCCGCCGTGATGCGGCTGTCCCGTCGGCTCAAGCACCAGCGGGTCGACGAGTCGCTGAGCCCGACCGAGATGTCGGTGCTCGGCACCCTCTCCAACTGCGGCAGCGCCACCCCGGGCGAGCTGGCCCGCAAGGAACACGTCCAGCCGCCCTCCATGACCCGCATCGTGGCGCTGCTCGAGGCCAAGGGGCTGGTCCGGCTCGAGCCGCACCCCGAGGACCGGCGCCAGAAGGTCGTCACCAAGACCGAGCAGGCCGAGGCGATGCTCGAGGAGAGCCGGCGCAAGCGCAACGCGTTCCTGGCCGGCCTGGTCGAGGACCTGGACGAGGACGAGTGGGCCGCGCTGCGCGCCGCCGCCCCCGTGCTGGAGAAGCTCGCACACCTGTAAGCCAAGCCACCGAAGGAGGCGAACCCTGTTGAGTACGGGACCCGGAGCAGCTTCCGCCCCCGCACCGACCACCCCTGCTACCCCTGGCCCCGCCCGGTCCTCGATGTTCAGCTCGCTGAAGGTCCGGAACTACCGCCTGTTCTTCATCGGCCAGGTCGTCTCCAACACCGGTACGTGGATGCAGCGCATCGCCCAGGACTGGCTGGTGCTCAGCCTCACCGGCTCCTCCGCGGCCGTCGGCATCACCACCGCCCTGCAGTTCCTGCCGATGCTGCTCTTCGGTCTGTACGGCGGCGTCCTCGTCGACCGGCTGCCCAAGCGCCCCACGCTGCTGGCCACCCAGGCGGCGATGGCCCTCACCGGACTGGTGCTGGCCTTCCTGACCCTCTCCGGCCACGTCCAGGTCTGGCACGTCTACGTCACCGCGTTCGCCGTCGGCCTGGCCACGGTCGTCGACAACCCGGCCCGCCAGTCCTTCGTCTCCGAGATGGTCGGCCCCGACCAGCTGCAGAACGCGGTCAGCCTGAACTCCGCGAACTTCCAGTCGGCCCGCCTGGTCGGGCCCGCCGTCGCCGGTGTGATGATCACGGGGGTCGGCACGGGCTGGGCGTTCCTGTTCAACGGCGTGTCCTTCGTCGCGCCCATCGCCGGCCTGCTGCTGATGCGGGGACGCGAGCTGCACGTGGTGCGGCGGGCGCCGCGCGGCAAGGGCCAGCTCCGGGAGGGCCTGCGCTACGTCGCCGGCCGCCCCGACCTGATCTGGCCCATCGTCCTGGTCGGCTTCATCGGCACCTTCGGCTTCAACTTCCCCGTCTGGCTGTCGGCCTACGCGGACGACGTCTTCCACGCCGGCGCCGGCGCCTACAGCCTGTTCAACACGCTGATGGCCGTCGGTTCCCTGGTCGGCGCGCTGCTCGCCGCCCGCCGCGGCACGGCCCGGCTGCGCGTGCTGATCGCGGCGGCGGCCGCCTTCGGCGCCCTGGAGATCGTGGCCGCGCTGGCGCCGTCGTACTGGCTGTTCGCGCTGCTCATGGTCCCCATCGGGATCGCCGGCCTGACGGTCAACGTCACCGCCAACACCGCCGTGCAGATGGCCACCGACCCGGCCATGCGCGGCCGGGTGATGGCCCTGTTCATGATGGTCTTCATGGGCGGTACGCCGCTGGGCGCGCCGCTCGTCGGCTGGATCACCGACACCTACGGCCCCCGCGTCGGCTTCGTCCTCGGCGGTGTGGTCTCGGCCGCCGCCGCGGTCACGGTCGGCCTGCTCCTGGCCCGGGTCGGCGGCCTGAAGCTGTCGGTGGGCTGGCACCACGGTCATCCGCAGGTGCGGTTCGTCCCGCGCGAGCGGGAACGGCTGGCGACGGCCGCATAACCCCCGCGCCCCCGCCCGGGCGCGCGCACCCCTCCCGGGTCCGGGTCCGGCCCCGGGAGGGACACCCCCCGTGGGATCGCCGTGGGACCGCCTCACCGTGGCCCCGCCCCGCCTGGGCCGGCGGCTCCGCGCGGTCGGGCGCCGGGCGGGGGAGGCTCGCCGGGCGGCAGGTTCCCTGCCAGGGTGACGCCATGAGACTCTTCGCCGCCGTGCTGCCCCCCGAGGAGGCCGCCGACGAACTCGCCGCCGTCGTCTCCCGCCTGCGCGAACGCCCCGGCGCGGACGCACTGCGCTGGACCGGCCGCCCCGGCTGGCACTACACCCTCGCCTTCTACGGCGAGGTCGGCGACGACGTCGTACCCGAGCTGTCGGCCCGGCTGGAGCGCGCCGCCCGCCGTACCGCGCCCTTCGAGCTGGCGGTGGCGGGCGGTGGCCGGTTCGGGCACGGCCGGGCGCTGTGGGCGGGGGCCCGGGGCGACGTGGAGGCGCTGCGGCTGCTGGCGGACCGGGCGGAGGCGGCGGCGCGGAAGGCGGGCGTACCGATGGGCGAGCACCGCCGGTACACGGCCCACCTGACCGTGGCCCGCAGCCGCGACGCGCTCGACGTGACGCCCTACCTCGACGGCCCCGGCGGCCTCCGCGACTTCACCGGCCGCACCTGGACCGTCCGCGAGCTGACGCTGGTCCGCAGCAACCTGCCCGCGTCCGGGGTGCCCGGGGAGCAGCCCCGGTACGAGGCGGTCGCCCGCTGGGCACTCGGCGGCGCCGGTTAGGCTCGAAGGCGTGGACCCGAAAACCCGGAACCGGATCATGGCCGGTGCGCTCGTGCTGTTGTTCGTGGTGGTGGCGGTGGCGGCGGCGGTCGGCAGGTAGCAGCCTTCCGGCCCCCCGCCGCCGCGCCGTCACCGCAGTCCCCGTCGCCGCCCCCGGCCGCCGCGCGCGGCCGGAGGCGGTCGGCCACCTACCCTCCGCCTACCAGGCGAAGGCCTCCGGGGACGGTCCCGGACCCGGGAAGATCTCGTCCAGCCCGCCCAGCAGGTCCTGGTCCAGCTCCAGCTCCACGGCCCGCAGCGCGGACGCCAACTGCTCCGCGGTACGCGGCCCGACGATCGGCCCCGTCACCCCGGGCCGGGTCAGCAGCCAGGCCAGCGCCACCTCGCCGGGCTCCAGCCCGTGCTTGTCGAGCAGGTCCTCGTACGCCTGGATCTGGGTGCGCACCGCGCTGTTCGCCAGCGCGTCCGCGGACCGCCCGCTCGCCCGGCGGCCGCCCTCGGTCTCCTTCTTCAGCACCCCGCCCAGCAGTCCGCCGTGCAGCGGCGACCAGGGGATGACCCCCAGCCCGTAGTCCTGGGCGGCCGGGATCACCTCCATCTCGGCGCGCCGCTCGGCGAGGTTGTACAGGCACTGCTCGCTGACCAGGCCGATGGTGCCGCCGCGGCGGACCGCGGTCTCGTTGGCCTGGGCGATCTTGTAGCCCGGGAAGTTGGACGACCCGGCGTACAGGATCTTGCCCTGCTGCACCAGGACGTCGACGGCCTGCCAGATCTCGTCGAAGGGGGTGGACCGGTCGACGTGGTGGAACTGGTACAGGTCGATGTAGTCGGTTCGCAGCCGCTTCAGGCTGGCGTCCACCGCCCGCCGGATGTTCAGCGCGGAGAGCTTGTCGTGGTTGGGCCAGGGCTCACCCTCGGGGGCCATGTTGCCGTACACCTTGGTGGCGAGCACGACCTTGTCGCGCCGCTCGCCGCCCTTGGCGAACCAGTTCCCGATGATCTGTTCCGTCCGCCCCTTGTTCTCACCCCACCCGTACACGTTGGCGGTGTCGAAGAAGTTGATGCCGGCGTCGAGCGCCGCGTCCATGATCGCGTGGCTGTCGTCTTCGTCGGTCTGCGGTCCGAAGTTCATGGTGCCGAGGACGAGTCGGCTGACCTTGAGTCCGGTACGTCCGAGCTGCGTGTACTCCATGGGCCCCTAGCCAACGGCGTGGAGTGCGCTCTAAGCAAGCGGGTCGGGCACCTCCGCCGGACGAACGCTCGCGGTGCCGGTGCCGGTGCCGGTGCCGCCTCCGGCCGAGGCGGCCCCGGCTCCCGTCCGGCCGCTCAGCCCCGGCCCGCCGGGTACGGCTCCCCGAGCCCCCACGCCTCGTACATCGCCCGCGCGAACGCCCCGGCGATGCGGTGCTCCCCGCGGGCGCTCGGGTGGGTGCCGTCGTAGGTGTCGGTGCGGACGTCGTACGGCTCGGGCGGCTGCGCGAGCACCAGCGGGGAGCGCGGCTCGTCCAGGTCGGCCACCGCCTTGGCCAGCAGCTCGTTGAAGCGCGCCACCTGCTCGCCGAACGCCTCGTCCGTCGCGGCCCGCACATTGCGCAGCACCGGCAGCACCACCATGCGGATGTCCGGCCGCGCCCGGCGCGCCGCCGCCACGAACTCCCGCACGTTCTCCGCGGTCTGCTCCGCGTTGGTGTAGAAGCCCAGGTCGATCAGCCCCAGCGACACCAGCAGCACGTCCGCCCGGCACTCACGCACCGCCCCGCCGATCAGCGGGGCCATGTGCAGCCAGCCCTCGCCCCAGCCCGCCAGGTGCCCGCGGGGGAAACCGGGCTCGGCGTAGGCGAGCGACACCGGTGCCTGAGCCGCCTTGTCGTACAGCGTCTCGCGCGGGCCGACGAGCGTGAAGGGGCCGGCGTACGTCTCGCACAGGTGCCGCCACAGCCGGTGACGCCAGGTGTGCTCGCCCGCGCTGCCGATCGTCATGGAGTCGCCTACGGGCATGAACCTGAGCATCCGCTCATGATGGACGATCTCCCCGCCCCCGGCCGACCCGGTTCCGTGTGAAGCCGACCACGCCTCACCGGGAAACCGGCCACTCCTCCCCGCCGAGCCCATCAGGCCTCCCTGCCGAGCCCATCAGGCCTTCCTGCCGAGCCCATCTCGCCTTCCTGCCAAGCCGATCACGCCTCCCGTCCGGCCGCCCGGCGGGGGATGGCAGGCTTGGCGCATGCGCCGACCGTCCGCCCTCCTCGCCGGGGCCCTCCTGCTCACCGGTGGCCTGCTCACCGGTGGCCTCGCCGCGCCCGCCTCCGCCGCCGACGGTGACGAGGGGTTCACGATCACCGACCCCCGGATCACCGAGTCCAGCGGCCTCGCCGCGTCCCGGCTCCACCCGGGCATCTACTGGACGCACAACGACAGCGACGACGGGCCCTACCTCTACGCCGTGGACAGCAGGACGGGCCGCACGGTCGCCACGCTCACCCTGCGCGGCATCGGCTCCCCGCGCGACGTCGAGGCCATCTCCATCGGACCCGGCAACCAGATCTACGTCGGCGACATCGGGGACAACTTCGGCGGTCGGTGGCCGTACGTGTGGATCTACCGGCTGCCCGAGCCGAAGGTGCTGGCGGACCGGACCGTGCGCGCCACGCAGTACGTGGTGAAGTACGCGAACGGTCCCCGGGACGCCGAGTCGCTCGTCGTCCACCCGCGCACCGGGCGCGTCTACATCATCGACAAGAACGAGAACGGCGGGCACCTCTACGAAGGCCCCGCCCGGCTCTCCGCCTCGGGCACCAACGTCTTCAAGCCGGTCGCCGCCGTCGACCTGTGGGCGACCGACGCCGCGTTCTCGCCCGACGGCCGCCGGCTCGCCGTACGCGGCTACTTCGGAGGCATCTGGTACGACGTCGACGGCGGCACGATCAAGCGCGGGGGCCGTCTCGACGTACCCCTCCAGGGGCAGGGCGAGTCGGTCACCTACTCCGCCGACGGCACGAAGCTGATGTACGGCAGCGAGGGCGCCCGCAGCGCCGTGCGGGCCGAGGACGTGCCGGAGGGGGCGTCGGCCGCCGGCTCGCCCTCCGGGAGGGGCAGCCCGGCCGCCGGTGACGGGTCCGCCGGCGCGGGCGGCTCCGGCCTCAGGAACGGAGCGGTCGCCGTCGCCCTGGGCGCGCTCGTCCTGTTCGGCATGCGGCGGCTGCGGCGGCTGCGGCGCAGGGGGCGGGCCGGGCGCGGCTGAACGAGCGGGGCGCGCGGGGTCGGCGGGGCAACAGAGGCTGTCACACATCTTGACGTGACCATGGTGTGCCAGTTTCCTGGTGGAGCGCGGCAATGGGAGCGCTCCCATCCTGTTCCGGGGCCGCGCTACCCCGAGAGGAACCAGGCAACATGTTCCGCAGCTTGCGAAGAGCGCTGTGTGCTGCCGCCGCCGCGCTCCTCCTGCCCCTGGCCGGTGCGGCCCAGTCCGCGCACGCGGCCACCGCCCCCGGGGCGGGCTACTGGCACACCAGCGGCCGGCAGATCCTGGACGCGTCCGGCCAGCCGGTGCGTATCGCCGGGATCAACTGGTTCGGCTTCGAGACCGGCAACTACGTCGTCCACGGTCTCTGGTCCCGCGACTACAAGAGCATGATCGACCAGATGAAGTCGCTGGGCTACAACACCATCCGGCTGCCTTACAGCGACGACATCTTCAAGCCGGGGACCGTCCCCGCCGGCATCGACTTCTCCGCCGGCAAGAACACCGACCTCCAGGGCCTGAACTCGCTCCAGGTCATGGACAAGCTCGTCGCCTACGCCGGGCAGGACGGCCTGAAGGTCATCCTCGACCGGCACCGCCCGGACTCCGGCGGCCAGTCGGCGCTCTGGTACACCGCCTCCGTCCCGGAGTCGACCTGGATCAGCAACCTCAAGTCGCTGGCCGCGCGCTACGCCGGCAACTCCACGGTGATCGGCATCGACCTGCACAACGAGCCGCACGATCCCGCCTGCTGGGGCTGCGGCGACACCACGAAGGACTGGCGCCTGGCCGCCCAGCGGGCCGGTGACGCGGTCCTCGCCGCCAACCCCGACGTGCTGATCTTCGTCGAGGGCGTGCAGACCGTCGACGGCGTCTCCGGCTGGTGGGGCGGCAACCTGATGGGCGTCGCCCAGTACCCGGTGCAACTGAGCGTGGCCAACCGGGTGGTGTACTCCGCCCACGACTACGCCACCAGCGTCGCCCAGCAGACCTGGTTCACCGACCCGTCGTTCCCGGCCAACATGCCGGGCGTCTGGGACAAGTACTGGGGCTACATCTTCAAGCAGAACATCGCCCCGGTCTGGGTGGGCGAGTTCGGCACCACCCTCCAGTCCACCGTCGACCAGAAGTGGCTGGCCGCGCTGGTGAGCTACCTCCGGCCCACCGCGACCTACGGCGCCGACTCCTTCCAGTGGACGTACTGGGCGTGGAACCCCAACTCCGGTGACACCGGTGGCATCCTCAAGGACGACTGGGCGACCGTCGACACCGCGAAGGACGGCTACCTGGCGAGCATCAAGGCCGCCGGCTTCCCGGGCACGGGCGGCGGTGGCGGTGGTGGCGGCGGTGGCGGCGGCGGCGGCGGCGGAGGCAGCACCGCCGCGTGCAGCGCCACCTACACCGTCAGCAGCGACTGGGGCAGCGGCTTCAACGCCGACGTCAAGGTCACCAACACGGGCACCACGGCCATCAAGGGCTGGAAGGTGACCTGGACCTGGAGCGGGTCGCAGAAGGTCACCAGCATGTGGAACGCGTCGTACACCCAGAGCGGAGGCACGGTCACCGCCGTGAACGCCGCTCACAACGGGTCGCTCGCGGCGGGCGCCTCAGCGAGCTTCGGCTTCGGCGGCACCCCGGGCGCCGGCACGACACCCACGCTGACCTGCACAGCAAGCTGACCACCACCCCGGCCTGCCGTGCCCCCCTCACCCGCGGAGGGGGCACGGCAGACCGGGTCGCGCAACCGCTGATGAATTGGGATGGAAGATGCCCTCCGGCCGAGCGAGGATCTCGCACGGGTCGCGGACGAAAGGGCAGGCATGGGTGACAGTCCCCCCAGGGAGCTCATCTCCCTGGCCGATGACGAGGGCAACAGCGTCACGGTCAACGTCCTGGGGCGTGACCCCAGGTGGACCGCTGGGTTGAGCGCCGAGATCGTCGTCCAGACGCCCTTCGTCTCCGGCCGTGTCGACCTCGCGCTCGGGGTGCGGCAGTTGGAGGGCTGGGCCGAGGCGTTGGACCGGCTCGACGGCGGCGCGGACGCGGCCTGGATGGAGATGAGCAGGGGGCCGACCGTCCGCGTGCAGCTCAGCGGCGAGCGCGGCTGCCCGGAGGTGACCGTGGAGGACGAGTCGGGTTCCATGGTCACCGTGCGGGTCCCGCTCGTCCCGCCGGACGACTGGATCGCCGGCCACCGGCAGCGTCTGCGCCGAGTGAGGGATCACTGGGTTCCGGTGCTGTCGGGCTAGGGAGACGAGCCGTCGCCGGCAGCTCGGCCTGCGGAGGGCTTCGTGCTGCGCACCTGATGCGCGCCTGAGCACGCGAAAGGGCGCCCGGCGGGTGAGCTGCCGGGCGCCCTTCGGTGTCGTGGCGGGACGGCTACAGCTTCTCGATGACGTAGTCGACGCACTTGGTCAGCGCCTCGACGTCCGCCGGGTCGATCGCCGGGAACATCGCGATGCGCAGCTGGTTGCGGCCCAGCTTGCGGTACGGCTCGGTGTCGACGATGCCGTTGGCGCGCAGCACCTTGGCGACGGCGGCGGCGTCGATCTCCTCGGAGAAGTCGATCGTGCCGATGACCTGCGAGCGCTTGGCCGGGTCCGAGACGAACGGGGCGGCGTACTTGGACTCCTCCGCCCAGGAGTACAGGCGGGTCGAGGAGTCCTTGGTGCGGGCCGTGGACCAGTCCAGGCCGCCCTGGCCGTTGATCCACTCAAGCTGCTGGTTGAGCAGGAAGAGGGTGGCGAGGGCCGGGGTGTTGTACGTCTGGTTCTTGCGGGAGTTGTCGATCGCCGTCGGGAGCGAGAAGAACTCCGGGACGTGGCGGCCGGAGGCGTGGATCCGCTCGGCGCGCTCGATCGCGGCCGGGGAGAAGACGCCGATCCACAGGCCGCCGTCGGAGGCGAAGGACTTCTGGGGGGCGAAGTAGTAGACGTCGGTCTCGGCGACGTCGACCGGCAGACCGCCGGCGCCGCTCGTCGCGTCCACCAGGACCAGCGCGCCCTCGTCGGCCCCGGCCACGCGCTTGATCGGCATGGCGACACCGGTGGAGGTCTCGTTGTGGGTGAGGGCGTAGACGTCCACGCCCTCCTCGGCCCGCGTCTCCGGGTGGGTGCCCGGGTCGGAGGCGATCACGGTGGGCTCGCCCAGCCAGGGGGCGAGCTTGGCGGCCTTGGCGAACTTGGAGGAGAACTCGCCGAAGTTCAGGTGCTGGGACCTGGCGTCGATCAGTCCGTGGGTGGCGACGTCCCAGAAGGCGGTGGAGCCGCCGTTGCCGAGGACGACCTCGTAACCCTCGGGGAGGGAGAAGAGGGAGCTGATGCCTTCGCGCACCTGGCCGACCAGGTTCTTGACCGGGGCCTGGCGGTGAGAGGTGCCGAGCAGGGAGCTGCCGGTCGCGGCGAGGGCGTCCAGCGCCTCCGTCCGCACCTTGGAGGGGCCCGCGCCGAAGCGTCCGTCGGCGGGCTTGATGTCAGCGGGGATCTGGATATCGGCCACGTGCCGGAGGGTATCTCCTATGCGAAACCGGACGGAACCGTGTCCGTTCGATGAGACGAGATTTCCGAGCCGCGGACTTGTCGGGTTGTACGAGCATTCGAGTGCCGGTGCAGGGGGTGTCCGGCGCGGCTGTGGCGGGGTGTGCGCTCTCATCGCGGGTCGCGGTGGAACAGCGCCGTCGACCAGCGGTAGCCGAGCGCGGTCAGGGCGAGGCTCCAGGCTATGGCGATCCACCAGTTGTCGCCGATCGGGGTGCCGAGCAGCAGCCCGCGCAGCGTCTCGATGGCCGGGGTGAACGGCTGGTACTCGGCGATCGGCTGGAACCAGCCCGGCATCGCGTCGGCCGGGACGAAGGCGCTCGAGATCAGCGGCAGGACGACCAGCGGCATCGCGCTGTTGCCGGCGGCCTCGGCGTTCGGGCCGGCCATTCCCATGCCGACGGCGATCCAGGTGAGGGCCAGGGCGAACAGCGCGATCAACCCGAAGGCCGCCAGCCACTCCAGGGCCGTGGCGTCCGTGGAGCGGAAGCCGATGGCGACGGCGACGGCGCCGACGAGGACCACGCTGGCGAGCGACTGAAGCACGCTGCCGACGACATGCCCGATGATCACCGAGCCGCGGTGGATCGCCATCGTGCGGAAGCGGGCGATGACGCCCTCGGTCATGTCGGTGGCGACGGACACCGCGGCCCCGACCACGGTGCCGCCGATGGTCATCATCAGGATGCCCGGGACGACGTAGGCGATGTAGGCGGCGCGGTCCGGACCGCCGCCGATGCCCGCGCTCATCGTGTCGCCGAAGATGTAGACGAACAGCAGCAGCAGGATGATCGGCGTGAGCAGCAGGTTCAGGGTGAGGGACGGGTAGCGCCGGACGTGCAGCAGGTTGCGCCGCAGCATCGTGGACGAGTCGCGCACGGCGAGGGCGAGGGAACTCATCGGACAGCCTCCTTGGGCTGGTCGGGGACACCGGCGCCGCCGGTCAGGGCGAAGAACACGTCGTCGAGGTCGGGGGTGTGCACGGTCAGTTCGTCCGCCTCGATGCCGTCCGCGTCCAGCAGGTCCAGGACGGAGCGCAGCGCGCGCTGGCTGCCGTCGCTGGGGACGTGCAGCGTCAGCCCCTCGTCGGCGGAGCTTCCTCTGCTCTTGCGGAGCCGGGCGTGGGGGAGGGTGACCGGGCGCAGTGCCTCGGCGGCGGACCGGTACGCGGCCGGATCGGTGAAGCGGAGCCGTACGTGCCCGCCGGGGACGAGCCGCTTCAGCTCCTCGGCGCTTCCCTCGGCCGCGATCCGGCCGTCGTTCAGCACCGCGATGCGGTCGGCGAGTTCGTCGGCCTCCTCCAGGTACTGCGTGGTCAGGAAGACGGTGACCCCACCGGAGACCAGTTCGCGGATGATCTCCCACAGGGAGTGGCGGCTGCGCGGGTCGAGGCCGGTGGTCGGCTCGTCGAGGAAGATGATCCGCGGGTCGCCGACGAGCGTCATGGCGAGGTCCAGGCGGCGTTTCATGCCGCCGGAGTAGCTCTGCGCCGGCTTCTTGGCGGCCTCGGCGAGGTCGAAGCGCTCCAGCAGTTCGGCGGTGGTGCGGCGGCCCTCGCGACGGGAGAGGTGGTGCAGGTCCGCCATCAGGAGCATGTTCTCCTCGCCGGTGATCAGGCCGTCGACGGCGGAGAACTGGCCCGTGACGCCGATCGCGGCCCGCACGGCCCGGGGGTCGGTGGCCAGGTCGTGGCCGCCGACGCGGATCTCGCCCGCGTCGGTCGTGACCAGGGTGGAGAGGATCTTGACCACGGTGGTCTTGCCGGCCCCGTTCGGGCCCAGCAGGGAGAACACGGTGCCCTGCGGCACCGACAGGTCGATGCCGTCGAGGACGAGCTTGTCGCCGTAGGACTTGCGCAGTCCGGTGGCGGTGATCGCCGGCGCCGTGGTGTTCGGCGCGGGTGTCCGGGTGGCAGTCATGCCGCTTCCCTTCCGGGGAGTCAGGGGTGCCTGGGTCACGAGGGTGCGGGGTCAGGGGGTGCCGGGGTCACGGAGGCAGGGCGTGGGCTCAGGCGCGGCGGACGATGATGTCGCCGGCCGCGGTCCGCGCGTACACCTCGACGGTCTCGTCGTCGTCCGCGGGGCCGTCGAAAGCGCCGAGCGAGTTGCGTACCGTGCCGTACTTGGGGTCGAGGTCCAGCCAGGCGGCGGTGCCCTCCCGGATGCCCACCTCGAGGTCGCCGACGGAGGTGCGCAGGTCGATACGGCCGCGGGCCACGTCGTCGACGCGGATGCCGCCGTTGGAGGACGTCGCGGCGACCCCGGCACGGGCGACGCCGATCACGATCCGGCCGTTGGCGCACTTGGCCTCGACGCCGCTGTGCGCGGTGCCGACGGTGATGTCGCCGTTGGCCGCGTTGGCCCTCAGCTCACCGGTGACCTCACCGACCGCGGTGCCGCCGTTGCCGTTCTTGACGGACACCGTGCCGTCGACGGCGCCGATCTCGATCCGCCCCGATCCGGTGACTTCGACGTCTCCGGTCGAGCGGGCCAGGTGGATGTCACCGTGGTCGGTCTTGAGCTGGGCGACGGTCACCTCGTCGACCCGGAGGTCGCCGAGCGAGGTCTTGAGCACGGTCTCGCCGAGCCGGCCGGTGCAGTGGAAACCGCCCATGGCCGTGGTGCCCCGGACGTCGGATCCGGCGGGCAGCTCGACGCTCACGTCGATGGAACCCGGCTTGCCGAACAGGGACCGCTTCTTCTGCGTCCTGACCGTGAGGCGGCCGCCGGTGAAGGTGACCTGCGTCTGCTGTGCGGCCCGCACGTCGAGGTCGTCGCTACCGTTGCTCGGCAGCACCTCCACGACCGTGTCGGTGCGCTTGCCCGCGGTGATCCGGGCGGTGCCGACCTCCAGTTCCAGGGTGACGGAGATCGGTCCGGGGGTCTCGAAAGAAGGCATGGCTGTTCCGTCCTCTTGGCTCGGTTGGGTGAACCCGCTGGTGAGGCGGGGTGTTGAGTGCTGTGAGCGGAGTGCTGTGAGCGGAGGTCCTAGCGGACCCAGCCGGTGAAGCCCCGGCCGCCTTTCTCCTTGCCACGGCCCGGCGTGCTCGGCCGCTCCCCGCCGTCGAGGGCGGTGGCCACGGCCCGCACCAGCCAGGCGTTGACCGACAGACCCTCCGCCGCCGCCGCACTCTCGGCGCGGGCCTTGAGGTGAGCGGGGAGGCGCAGGTTGATCCGCGCCATGGCACCGTCCTCGGCGTCCGCGACCGGCGCCGGCGGCGCGGACGCGACGGGTTCCGAGACCGGCTCCCGGGTGTCGGGGAACGGTTCTGGGGCGGGGGGCGCGGTCACCACGAACTCCGGGTCGAGTCCGCGCAGCCGCACGTCGACCGAGCCGGGCGCCATCTCCCGGGTGACCTCGACCATCGCGTCGGACAGTGCGTTGAGGAGCGTCAGGCGGACGGCGGACTCCAGCGGGGTCGCGAGCCGCTCGGCGAGGGCGCGTGCGTCATCTCCGCCGGCCTCGGCTGCGACGGCCAGCTCCTGCCGGAGGTTGTCGACGTAGGGCGTCAAGTTCATGGCACCATGATGGCACACGAGTGGTGCCATGGCGAGAGGCTTTGGCTCACTCGATGGGCTGAACCGCTGTGAGCTGCACTTCCTTCTACATATTGGTGTGCCGCGGTGGAATTTCCTGGGCTTGGTGGTGCTGTTGGTGGCGAGAGGTGGCGCCCGGCGGCACTCGGTGGCACTCAGTGATGCCACTCGGTGGTCGTGTGGTGCCCGTGTGGCGCCAGGTGGTGCCGTGTGGTGCCACTGGCGAGTCGCACGGTTAACGCCGTGCCGTGACGGCGTCGGCGGCGGGTCGCCGAAGGGTTACCGGTGGGCTTGTATGAGCAATACGGGGTGCCTGTGGACAACTCGGCGTGACCGTCGGTGATCGGATGCATCCTGGGACGCATGACGGATCTCTCGGAACTCGAGGCGGAGCTGCGGCGGGCCGTCCGGGGTGAGGTGGACTTCGGCGTCACCGCCCGGGCGCTGGTCACCATGGACGCGTCCAACTACCGGCGCGTCCCGCTGGGCGTGGTCGCCCCGAGAGACGCCGACGACGTGGCGGCCGTACTGGAGGTGTGCCGGGTGCGCGGGGTGCCGGTGGTGGCACGCGGCGGCGGCACCTCGATCGCCGGCCAGGCGACGGGCACCGGCGTGGTGCTGGACTTCACCCGGCACATGAACCGGCTGCTGGAACTGGACCCCGGCTCGCGTACCGCCGTGGTGCAGCCGGGGCTGGTCCTCGACCGGCTGCAGGAGGCCGCCGCCCCGCACGGGCTGCGCTTCGGTCCCGACCCGTCCACGCACAGCCGGTGCACGCTCGGCGGCATGATCGGCAACAACTCGTGCGGTTCCCACTCGGTGGCCTGGGGCACGACCGCGGACAGTGTGCGTGAGCTGGCCGTCGTCACGGGAGGCGGGCAGCGGCTGCGGCTCGGCCGGAACTGGCAGGGGGCCCCGGACGGGCTGCGGGCCCTGGTAGAAGGAGAACTGGCCCGCCTGCGCACCGGTTTCCCCGACCTGCCCCGCCGGATCTCCGGATACGCCCTGGACGCGCTGCTCCCCGAGAACGGCGCCGATGTCGCCCGCTCCTTCTGCGGCTCGGAGGGCACCCTGGGCGTCCTCACCGAGGCCGCCGTCAGCCTGGTCGAGACTCCCCGGGCACGTGCCCTGGCCGTGCTGCCGTACGGCGACGAGAGCGCCGCCGCGGAAGCCGCCGCCGGACTGCTGCCGCACGGGCCGCTGACCGTGGAGGGCATGGCCGCCGACCTGGTGCCGTCCCCGGCCGGACTGCCCCCGGCAGGAGCTTGGCTGTTCGTGGAGACAGGCGGGGAGTCGGCAGCCGAGGCCCATGCCCGGGCCGCGTCCGTCGTGCGCGCGGCGGATGTCACCGACGCCTTGATCGTCACCGACCTGGCCGCCCAGCGGGCCCTGTGGCGCATCCGGGAGGACGCGGCCGGCACGGCGACCCGGATGCCGGACGGCAGCGAGGCCTGGCCCGGCTGGGAGGACTGCGCCGTCCCGCCCGCCCGGCTCGGCGCCTACCTGCGGGACTTCCGCACCCTGCTGGCGGAGCACCGGCTGCGCGGGACGCCGTACGGCCACTTCGGGGACGGCTGCATCCACGTCCGCATCGACTTCGACCTGCTGACCGAGGCGGGCATCGGCCGCTTCCGCCGCTTCTCCGAGGAACTGGCGGACCTGGTGGTGGCGCACGGCGGCTCGCTGTCCGGGGAGCACGGGGACGGCCAGGCCCGGGCCGAGCTGCTGCCGCGGATGTACGGCGCGGACCTGGTCGCCCTGTTCGAGCGGGCCAAGGCCGTCTGGGACCCCGGCGATCTCCTCAATCCCGGCATCCTGGTCCGCCCCGCGCCACTCGACGCCGGCCTGCGCTTCTCCGTCCTGCCGCGCCGCCCGGTGGACGTGGCGTTCGGCTACCCGGCCGACGGCGGCGACTTCCCGGCGGCCGTCCGCCGCTGCGTCGGGGTCGCCAAGTGCCGTACGACGGAGGTGTCCGGGCCGGCCGTCATGTGCCCGTCGTTCCGGGCGACCGGCGAGGAGGAGCACTCCACCCGCGGCCGGGCCCGGCTGCTGCACGAGATGCTCGCGGGCGAGCTGGTGACGCACGGCTGGCGCTCGACGGAGGTGCGGGACGCGCTGGACCTGTGCCTGTCCTGCAAGGGATGCCGCTCCGACTGCCCGGTCGGCGTCGACATGGCCACCTACAAGGCGGAGTTCCTGCACCATCACTACGAAGGCCGGCGGCGGCCCGCCGCCCACTACGCCATGGGCCGGCTGCCGCTCTGGCTGCGCTGGGTGGCCCGCACCCGTACCGCGCCCTTGGTCAACGCGCTCGCCTCGGTCCCGCCGCTGGCCCGGTGGGCGAAACGGCTGGGTGGGATCGCGGAGGAGCGGGAGATCCCCCGGGTGGCCACCGAGACGTTCAGCGGCTGGTGGCGCAGGAGCGGACGCGGACGCGGACGCGGGCGTGGGCGTGGGCGGTGGGAGGCCCGACGCCCCGTATCCGCGACCGTGCCGCCGGCCGTGACCGTGCCGCCGGCCGTGACCGTGCCGCCGGCCGTGACCGTGCCGCCGGCCGCGACCGTGCCGCCGGCCGACGCCGAGGGCCTGGTCGTGCTGTGGCCCGACACCTTCACCGAGCACCTCTCGCCGTCGGTCGGCCGTGCCGCCGTCCGCGTGCTGGAGGCGGCCGGGTTGCGGGTGGCACTGCCGCCGGCCCGCGCCGCCGGGCGCCCGCGACGCGACCGGGTCTGCTGCGGGCTGACCTACGTCTCCACCGGCCAGCTGGATCACGCCCGCGCGGTCATGCGCCGCACCCTCGACCTGATGGAACCGGTGCTGCGGTCCGGGGCGCCCGTCGTCGTGCTGGAACCCAGCTGCGCCGCCGCCCTCCGCACCGACCTGCCCGAGCTGCTGCACGACGATCCCCGCGCAGCCCGGCTGGCCTCAGCCGTGGTCACCTTCGCGGAGGCGCTGGAACGGCACGCCCCGCACTGGAAGCCCCCTGTTCTCGACCGCCCGGTGGTGGGCCAGACGCACTGCCACCAGCACGCGGTCCTCGGTGACGCCCCCGACCGGCGCCTGCGCGAGGCGGCAGGCCTGAGCGGTGAGCTGAGCGGTGGCTGCTGCGGACTCGCCGGGAACTTCGGCTTCGAGCGGGGCCACACCGAGGTGTCCAGAGCCTGCGCGGAGGAACAGTTGCTGCCGGCGGTGCGGGAAGCGGCCGAGGGGGCGGTGGTCCTGGCGGACGGCTTCTCCTGCCGCACCCAGCTGGAGCAACTGGCCGGGGTGCGGGGGCGGCACCTCGCGGAGGTGCTGGCCCAGGCGCTGGAAAGCGCGCCGCAGGACCCGATCAGGCCAGGGGCGGGGGAGGAGCCAGGCTGACCGGACGCCGAGCGCGGGCCACGCCATGGCGCCGTCCGGGCGGCGGACACGAAAGGTCCCGGAGGCGCGGGACCGCGGGACGGCAGAACCCTTCGTAGGCTGCGAAAAGACTGACGCACAGTCACCTCCCACCCGGCACGCACCCCTCCTGCCCCTCACCTCGTCACAAGGAGCCCGCGCATGACCACCCTCACCCTCCGGACCATCACCCCCGCGGAGCACCTGGCGTTCGTGGCGAGCCGGCCCTCGGCCAGCCATATGCAGCTGCCGTCCTGGGGCGCGGTGAAGCCGGACTGGACGGCGGAGAGCCTGGGCTGGTTCGACACGGACGGGCAGCTCGTCGGGGTGGGTCTGGTGCTGCTGCGCCCACTGCCGAAGGTGAAGCGGTACCTGGCGTACCTCCCGGAGGGGCCGGTGATCGACTGGCACACACCCGACCTGGGGCGCTGGCTCGAACCGATGCTGGCATACCTGAAGCGCCGGGGTGCCTTCTCGGTGAAGATGGGGCCGCCCGTCGTCGTGCGCCGCTGGAGCCCCGAGGCGGTCAAGGCCGCGATCGCCGACCCGGGCGCCCGCCGGCTGGGGGACGCGGAGGCGACGTCGCACGAGCCCCTCGCCCTGGAACTCGCCGGACGGCTGAGCCGGATGGGCTGGCAGCGGACCGAGCCGGGCGGCGAGGACGGCTTCGCCGCCGGGCAGCCCCGGTACGTGTGCCAGGTGCCGTTCGCCGGGAGATCCCTGGACGACATCCAGGGCGGCCTCAACCAGCAGTGGCGCCGCAACATCAAGAAGGCGGACAAGGCGGGCGTCAAGGTCGTGCGCGGCGGCTATGAAGACCTGCCGGCCTTCTACGCCCTGTACACCGAGACGGCCGAGCGGGACCGCTTCCTGCCGCGCCCGTTGGCGTACTTCCAGCGCATGTGGACGGCCCTCACCGCGGAACACCCCGACCGCATGCGGCTCTACCTCGCCCACCACGACGGAGAGGTGCTCGCCGCGGCCACCATGCTCACCGTCGGCACGCACGTCTGGTACTCCTACGGCGCCTCCACCAGCCGCAGGCGCGAGGTCCAGCCCAACAACGCCATGCAGTGGCGCATGATGACCGACGCCCATGGGCTGGGCGCCGCCGTGTACGACTTCCGGGGCATCACCGACACCCTCGAGGAGTCCAACCACCTGCTGGGCCTGCTGCGCTTCAAGGTCGGCGCGGGCGGTGAGGCGGTGGAGTACCTGGGGGAGTGGGACTTCCCGCTGAACCGGCTGCTGCACAAGGCGCTGGACGTCTATCTGTCCCGGCGCTGAGGGCACTCTCAGCTTCCCGGAACAACTCCCAGCTTATCCATGGCTTCTCACAGCGCCCCTTTGCCATTTTTGCCTTTTCCGCTCGCGAGGGGCGTGTAGATTCTTGGTCATCGGGAGCCGGACACGGAATTCCCGGGCCACTGAACCGCGAGACACCAGGAGACGGAATGAGCTTCAAGAAGCTTGCCCCGCTGCCCCCCAAGCCCAAGTCGAAGCAGCTCCCCCCGCCGCCGAAGCCGAAGCCCAAGAAGAAGCACCAGGCGCCGGCGCTCCCCAAGCCGCTGCCCGGCCAGGACCGCTGAACCGGCTGACCGAGCACTGAGGAATCGCTGGGACCGGGGTCGGCGGTGCACAGTCGACCCCTTCCGGCCCGCACCCCTTCCGGCCCGCACCCGGGCGGCGTCCGGGTCCGAGCGGCCGAAAATAACCGAGCGAATAGCAGAAACCGCAGAATTCGGTGAGTCGCGAGAATCGCAGAAATCGCGGAATCGCAGAAATCGCCGAATCGCGGAAGCTGCGGGAATCGAAAGAGGCGGGCCATGCGTGCGGAAGCCGGGAGTGGCGAGAGCGCTGAGGGTTTCGAGGACGGCGAGAGCCTCGCATGCGAGGACACTCCATACGAGGACGCGCCATGCGAGGACACCCCCACCATTCCCGCCCGTGTCGCCTTCCGCCGTTTCTGGCCGCTGACCCGGGGGCTGCGCCGCTGGCTGCTGGTGGTCTGGGTGTGCACGGTGCTCGCCGCGCTCGCGGAGACCGCGGCCATCCTGCTGTTCGGCGACCTCACCGACCACGCCCTCCAGCAGGGCTCGACGACCGCGTTCTGGTCCCCGGCCGCGCAGTGGCTGGGCGTGGCGGTGGTCGGCGCGATCGTCGCGTACGCGGGCAACTCGCTGGCCGCCTGGGTCACGGAACGCTTCGTGATGCGCCTGCGCGAGCACGTCTTCGACCACGTGCAGCAACTGCCCCCGCACTTCTTCCAGCGCCACCGCCAGGGCGATCTGCTCTCCCGCCTGACCGGTGACGTCGAGGCCATCGAGACCATGGTCGTCTCCGGCTGCGTGGGTGCGGCCTCGGCACTGTTCTCCGCCCTCTTCTACGCGGCCGCCGCCTTCTGGCTGCGCTGGGACCTGGCCGCCGCCACCTTCGTCCTCGCCCCGCTGTTCTGGCTCGCCGCCCGGCGCTTCTCCGGGTCCATCAAGGACGTCTCGCGCGAGGGCCGGGTCGCCGACGGGGCGATCACCTCGGTCGTCGAGGAATCGCTGGGCAACATCGTCCTCACCCAGGCCTACGACCGGCGGGACGCCGAGCGCCGGCGGCTGAGCGAGGAGGCGGGGGCGTGGTTCCGCGCCTCGGTCCGCTCCACTCGGCTGAACGAGGCCTATGAGCAGCTGGTCCAGGTCATCGAGACCATCTGCGTCCTCGCCGTCATCGGCATCGGCGCCTGGGAGATATCCACCGGCCGGATGACGCTCGGCCAGCTCCTGGCCTTCGCCGCCTTCCTCGGCTACCTCTATCCGCCCGTCCGGGGCCTGGCCCAGCTCGGTCTCACCGTCACCGCGGCCACCGCGGGCGCCGAACGCCTGATCGAGATCCTGGACGTCCGGCCTTCGGTCGCCGATCCCCGGCGAGGCGTGGAGACCGGCCGCCCCGACGGCACCGTCGAGGTCAGTGGCGTCGGCTTCCGCTACCCCGGGGCCGACAGCAGCGCCCTGGAGGACCTCTCCTTCACGGTCAGCCCCGGCGAACTGGTGATCATCACGGGCCCCAGCGGGGCGGGCAAGTCCACGGTGTCGAAGCTCCTGCTGCGCTTCTACGACCCCGACGCGGGCGAGATCCTCCTCGACGGCCTCCCGCTGCGCGACTTCCCGCTGGCCCGGCTGCGCACCTACGTCACCCTGCTCCCGCAGGAGACCCTGGTCCTGCACGACACCGTCCGCGCCAACATCGCCTGCGGCCGCCCCGGCGCCAGCGAACAGGCGATCGTGGAGGCGGCGAAGGCGGCGGACGCCCACGAGTTCATCCTCGGGCTGCCCGACGGGTACGACACCAGGGTCGACCCCCACTCGGCCCGCCTCTCCGGCGGCCAGCTCCAGCGGCTGGCCATCGCCCGCGCCATCCTGCGCGACGCGCCGGTCCTGGTCCTGGACGAGCCGACGACGGGGCTCGACGCGATGGCCGCGCGCCGGATCGTCACACCGCTGCGCCGCCTGATGGCCGGGCGGACGACCATCATGATCACCCACGACCTGAACCTGGCTCCCGACGCCGACCGCATCCTCGTCGTCGACCGGGGCCGCATCGTGGAGACCGGCCGCCACGCCGACCTCCTGGCGCGCCAGGGCGCCTACTCCCGCCTGCACCGTTCCCAGAACAACGCGGTGATGGACACCGGCGAACTCCAGCTGCCGTTCCCACACGGCCAGTTCCCGCACGGCTTCCCGTACGACGCTGATCAACAGGCCTACGCGGCAGTACCGGCCCAGTCGTACCAATCCCACCAGTACCAGGAGCCCCAGTCCCCCGAGCCCCACCACGCTTGCCCCGCCTACTCGGCGCCCTCGCCGTACCAGGCCCAGGCCCATGCCGAGGCTCATGCTCATGCCCAAGCTCCGGCCTGGTCACCGCAACAGCCCTGGCCCGGCGCGCATCCGGACACCTGGCCCGACATCTGAAACGGGCGCATCTCAGCATCCAGAACAGTTACATAGAGGCCGCACACTCCTGACGACGGTCTACTACCCTGGACTTGGAAGTACATCGCGATGCACGACCGAGATCCGCGCCGACCCCTGGACCGCCCGTGACCACCCCCAGCGCAGCCACCCCGCCGCCCGTACCCCCGGCGGTCACGCCCTCGGGTGCCCCCGTCCCCGCCGGAGGCCCCGGTCGAGGCCGTTCACCCGGCCGGCTCGGCTCGTCCGGCTCGCTGGGACCGGTGGGCCTGGTGCTCGCCGGAGGCATCTCGGTCCAGTTCGGCGGCGCGCTCGCGGTGACCCTCATGCCCCGCGCCGGCGCGCTGGGCGTGGTCACCCTGCGCCTGTTCGCGGCGGCGGTCGTCCTCCTCCTGGTCTGCCGTCCGAGGCTGCGCGGCCACTCGCGCGCCGACTGGGGCACAGTGATCATCTTCGGTGTCGCCATGGGTGCGATGAACGGCCTCTTCTACGAGTCGCTGGCCCACATCCCGCTGGGCGCCGCCGTCACCCTGGAGGTCCTCGGCCCGCTGACCCTCTCCGTGCTGGCCTCCCGGCGCCTGGTCAGCGCGGTGTGGGCGGCCCTCGCCCTGGCGGGCGTCTTCCTGCTGGGCGGCGGGGGTGTGGGCGACCTGGACCCGGTGGGCGTCGCCTTCGCGCTGGGGGCCGGGGTCATGTGGGCGGCGTACATCGTCTTCAGCGCCCGTACGGGCCGCCGCTTCCCGCAGGCGGACGGCCTGGCGCTGGCCATGGCGGTGGCCGCGCTGCTGTTCCTCCCGCTGGGCGTCGCGGCGGCGGGGACCCGCCTGCTCGACCCCACGACCGTCGCGCTGGGTTCCGCGGTGGCGCTGCTCTCCTCCGTACTCCCGTACACCCTGGAACTGCTGGCCCTGCGCCGCCTGCCCGCCTCCACCTTCGCCATCCTGATGAGCCTGGAACCGGCCATCGCGGCCTCGGCCGGCTTCCTCGTCCTGCACCAGACCCTGTCGGCCACGGAGGCCGCGGCCATCGCGCTGGTCATCGCGGCGAGCATCGGAGCGGTGCGGACCCAGATGGGACGGGGACGAGACAGCTCCGACGGAGACGCCCCCGCGGAGACGGTCCAGGGTGAGACGGCCCCGGACCAGGCAGTTCAGGACGAGACGGTTCGGTAACAACTTACCGACCTGCGGGGCAACGCCAACGGCAAGGGCGAGCGGCGGCGCCGGCGGGACGTGCTGGTCCGGCTGACGGACCTGTGGTTCGTGGTGGGCCGGCTGGTGGACCGCTCGGCCCAGTCCGCGCTGGGCGGCGTACTCGACAACTCCGGCGTGCCGGCGGCCTACCGGGCCCCGATCGTCGAGGACAACCTGGACGGCTACCTCAACGAGACCTTCCTCGGGCGGAAGGTGGAGTTCTCCGACGACTCCATGCTGACCATCTACGCCCTCCAGCACGGCAAGGCGGTGCAGCAGCCCACGGCCTTCGCGACCACGCTCATGCCGGACACCTCTCGCAGCTGTTCCGCATGTACACCCGGTGGATGCGCGGCGCCTTCATCCGTACCTTCTGGCGGTTCCGGTATCCGCGCCTGGACAACTACGCCTACTGGGGCCACCTGATCGGCTGGGTGCAGATGGCGCTCTCCACGGTCGTCTTCGTCGCCCTCTTCCTCTACCTGCCGGTCGTGCGGGGGGTGTGGACGTGGCAGCTGCTGCTGATCCCCGTCCTGGTCGGTTACGGACAGGCCCTGCGCTACCTCGGTTTCCGGCGCAGCGACGAGCCGTTCCGCGCCCAGTTCCTGACGTTCCTGGCGGCACCGGTGGCGCAGCTGTTCGCGTTCACCGTCTTCCGAGTCGTGCGCTGGTACGCCATGGCCACCTGCTACCGCACGGGCTGGGGCACACGCCAGGAGGTCGAACTGGACCTCGCACCCACCGGCTGACAGCCGTCCGGCGGCCGCAGCGGCGCCGGCGGCGGCACGTGAACGGCCCGGGAAACAAACCATGCAAGCACGCTTGATTGTTTCCCGGGCCGCTGCCATGCTCGCCGCATGTCCGATCCGACGCCCGTCTTCGACGATCTGCGTGAGGAAAGCGAACAACTCGACCGCCTGGTGGCCGAGTTGAGCGACGAGCGGTGGGCGCTCAGCACCCCCGCGCCGCGCTGGAGCATCGCCCATCAGATCGCCCACCTGCACTGGACCGACCGGGGCGCACTGCTCGCCCTGACGGACGAAGCCGGTTTCCGGGAGGTCGCCGAGAAGGCGCTCACGGCACCCGACTCGTTCGTCGACACGGCCGCCGACGAGGGCGCCGCGCTGCCGCCGGCCGAGCTGCTCGCACGCTGGCGCGAGGGACGCGGCGCGCTGGACGCGGCGTTGCGGGCGGCACCACAGGGTGCGCGGTTCCCGTGGTTCGGACCGCCCATGTCGGCCGCCTCCGTGGCGACCGGGCGGCTGATGGAGACCTGGGCCCACGGCCAGGACGTGGCGGACGCCCTGGGTGTGGTCCGCACCCCCACCGACCGGCTCCGGCATGTGGTGCGCATCGGTGTGCGGGCGCGGGACTTCGCCTTCGTGGTGCATGGCGTTCCCGCACCCCAGGAGGAGTTCCGCATCGAGGTCACCGCCCCGTCGGGCGCGGTGTGGGCCTTCGGTCCGCAGGACGCCGCCCAGCGCGTCACCGGCCCCGCCCTCGACTTCTGCCTCCTGGTCACCCAGCGCGCCCACCGCGCCGACCTCGCCGTACGCGCCGAGGGCCCCGACGCCGACCGCTGGCTGGACATCGCCCAGGCCTTCGCGGGGCCGCCCGGCACCGGGCGCCCGGCGCGGGAACCCGGGCGGTGAAGCCGCTGCGCGTCGGCAACTTCTCCGGTTTCTACGGTGACCGCTCCGACGCCCTGCGCGAGATGCTCACCGGCGGCGAGGTGGACGTCCTCACCGGTGACTACCTCGCCGAGCTGACCATGCTGATCCTCGGTCGGGACCGGCTGAAGGACCCGGAGGCCGGGTACGCCCGCACCTTCCTGCGGCAGCTGGAGGACTGTCTCGGCCTCGCCCGGGAGCGCGGGGTACGGATCGTGACCAACGCGGGCGGCCTGAACCCGGCCGGACTCGCCGGCGCGATACGGCAGTCGGCGCGGCGGCTCGGCATCCCGGTCACGGTCGCCCACGTCGAGGGCGACGACCTCACCGCCGCGCATCCCGGAGCCCTCGCCGCCCACGCCTACCTGGGCGGCTTCGGCATCGCGGAGTGCCTGCGGGCCGGCGCCGACATCGTCGTCACCGGGCGGGTGACGGACGCGGCCCTGGTCACCGGGCCGGCCGCCGCCCACTTCGGCTGGCGGCCGGGGGATCACGACCGCCTCGCGGGCGCCGTCGTCGCCGGGCACGTGCTGGAGTGCGGCACCCAGGCCACCGGCGGCAACTACGCCTTCTTCCGGGAGGCCGACGTGCGCCGCCCCGGGTTCCCGCTGGCCGAGATCCACGCCGACGGCAGCAGCGTCGTCACCAAGCACCCCGGCACCGGCGGGCTGGTCGACGTCGGCACGGTCACCGCGCAGCTGCTGTACGAGACCGGCGGCGCCCGCTACCCCGGCCCCGACGTGACCGCCCGGCTGGACTCCGTACGGCTGAGCCAGGACGGGCCGGACCGGGTGCGGATCGAGGGGGTGCGGGGGGAGGCGCCGCCGCCCACGCTGAAGGTCGGCGTCAACCGGCTCGGCGGCTTCCGCAACGAGGTCGTCTTCGTCCTCACCGGGCTCGACATCGAGGCCAAGGCGGAGCTGGTGCGCGCGCAGCTGGCGGACACGCTCGCCGCGGCACCGCCCGCCGAAGTGCGGTGGGACCTGGTGCGCACCGACCGCCCCGACGCCGGCACCGAGGAGGCGGCCAGCGCGCTGCTGCGGCTGGTGGTCCGGGACCCGGACCAGAAGGCCGTCGGGCGTGCGCTCAGCGGAGCCGCCATCGAGCTGGCCCTGGCCAGCTACCCCGGCTTCCATGTGCTGGCCCCACCGGGGAAAGGCGCACCCTATGGGGTCTTCGAGGACATGGCCGTGCCCCATGGTGCCGTCTCCCATGTGGCCGTCCTCCATGACGGCCGCCGCGTCCCCGTGCCCGCGCCCCAGGACACCCAGGCGCTGGAAGCCGTACCGGGTCCGCCGCTGCCGGCGCCCCTGCCTCCCGGTCCCACCCGGCGCGCGCCCCTCGGTCTGGTCGCCGGGGCCCGCAGCGGCGACAAGGGCGGCAACGCCAACACCGGGGTGTGGGCCCGCACCGACGACGCCTGGCGGTGGCTGGCGCACACCCTGACCGTCGACCGTTTCCGGGAGCTGATCCCGGAGAGCCGCGGACTGCCCGTCACCCGGCACGTCCTGCCGCGGCTGCGCGCCCTGAACTTCGTCGTCGAGGGCATCCTCGGCGCGGGCGTCGCCGCACAGCACCGTTTCGACCCGCAGGCCAAGGCCCTCGGCGAATGGCTGCGCTCCCGCCACCTGGACGTCCCGGAGGCCCTGCTGTGACCGTGATCGACTCCCAGCTGGACACGGCCGGTCCGGATCACCGGGCCAACCGCGAGGCCATGCTCGCGAAACTCGCCGACCTCGACGCCGAGCACGCCAAGGCCCTCGCGGGCGGCGGCGAGAAGTACGTCGAGCGGCACCGCGCGCGCGGCAAGCTGCTCGCCCGCGAACGCGTCGAGCTGCTCCTCGACCCGGACACCCCCTTCCTGGAGCTGTCGCCGCTGGCCGGCTGGGGCAGCGAGTACACGGTGGGCGCCTCGCTCGTCACCGGCATCGGGGTCGTCGCGGGCGTGGAGTGCCTGATCACCGCCAACGACCCGACCGTGCGCGGCGGCGCCAGCAACCCCTGGAGCCTGAAGAAGGCACTGCGCGCCAACGACATCGCCCTCGCCAACCGGCTGCCCTGCATCAGCCTGGTGGAGTCCGGCGGCGCCGATCTCCCCTCCCAGAAGGAGATCTTCATCCCGGGCGGCGCCGTCTTCCGCGACCTGACCCGGCTGTCCGCCGCCGGCATCCCGACCGTCGCCGTCGTCTTCGGCAACTCCACCGCGGGCGGCGCCTACGTCCCCGGCATGTCCGACCACGTGATCATGGTCAAGGAGCGGGCCAAGGTCTTCCTCGGCGGACCGCCGCTGGTGAAGATGGCCACCGGCGAGGAGAGCGACGACGAGTCGCTGGGCGGCGCCGAGATGCACGCGCGCGTGTCGGGCCTCGCCGACCACTTCGCCGTGGACGAACGCGACGCCCTGCGCCAGGCGCGGCGCGTCGTGGCCCGCCTCAACCACCGCAAGGCGTACGGCGACCCGGGCCCGGCGGCGCCCCCGAAGTACGACGAGGAGGACCTGCTCGGCATCGTCCCCGGGGACCTCAGGACGCCCTTCGACCCGCGCGAGGTCGTCGCCCGGCTCGTCGACGCCTCCGACTTCGACGAGTTCAAGCCGCTGTACGGGACGAGCCTGACCACCGGGTGGGCGAGCCTGCACGGCTATCCCATCGGCATCCTCGCCAACGCCCGGGGCGTGCTGTTCAGCGAGGAGTCGCAGAAGGCGGCCCAGTTCATCCAGCTCGCCAACCAGCGCGACATCCCGCTGCTGTTCCTGCACAACACCACCGGCTACATGGTCGGCAAGGAGTACGAGCAGGGCGGCATCATCAAGCACGGCGCCATGATGATCAACGCGGTCGCCAACAGCCGGGTCCCGCACCTGTCCGTCCTGATGGGCGCCTCCTACGGCGCCGGGCACTACGGCATGTGCGGCCGCGCCTACGACCCGCGCTTCCTGTTCGCCTGGCCGAGCGCCAAGTCGGCCGTCATGGGCCCCCAGCAGCTCGCCGGGGTGCTCTCCATCGTCGCCCGGCAGTCGGCCGCCGCCAAGGGCAGGCCCTACGACGAGGACGGCGACGCCGCCCTGCGCGCCATGGTCGAGCAGCAGATCGAGGCCGAGTCGCTGCCGGCGTTCCTGTCCGGGCGGCTCTACGACGACGGCGTCATCGACCCCCGCGACACCCGCACCGTCCTCGGCCTGTGCCTGTCGGCCGTGCACACCGCCCCCTACGAGGGCGCCCGCGGCGGCTTCGGCGTCTTCCGGATGTGAGGGACCACCAGTGATCACTTCTGTGCTCGTCGCCAACCGGGGCGAGATCGCCTGCCGGATCATGCGTACCTGCGGTGACCTGGGCATCCGCACCGTCGCGGTGCACTCGGACGCCGACGCCGCCGCCCTGCACACGCGCGTGGCGGACACGTCGGTACGGCTGCCGGGGGCGACGCCCGCGCAGACGTACCTGCGCGGCGACCTGATCGTGCGGGCGGCCGTGGCGGCGGGCGCGGACGCCGTGCACCCCGGGTACGGCTTCCTCTCCGAGAACCCCTGGTTCGCCCGCGCGGTCCTGGACGCGGGGCTGGTCTGGATCGGGCCGCCACCGGAGGCGATCGAGGCGATGGCGTCCAAGACGCGCGCCAAGGAGCTGATGGGCATCGCACCCCTCACGGAGGTCACCGAGGCCGACCTGCCCGTGCTGGTGAAGGCCGCGGCGGGCGGCGGCGGGCGCGGCATGCGCGTCGTGCGCCGGGCGGCGGAGCTGGAGAGCGCGCTGGAGGGCGCACGTGCCGAGGCGGCGAGCGCCTTCGGTGACGGCGAGGTCTTCGTGGAGCCGTACATCGAGCACGGCCGCCATGTGGAGGTGCAGATCCTCGCCGACACCCACGGCACGGTGTGGCCGCTGGGCACCCGCGACTGCTCGCTCCAGCGCCGCCACCAGAAGGTCGTCGAGGAGGCCCCGGCGCCCGGACTCCCCGACCGGCTCGCCGAGGAGCTGCGCACGCTGGCCATCCGCGCCGCCCGGGCCGTCAGCTACGTCGGCGCCGGCACCGTCGAGTTCCTCGTCGCCGACGGCCGCGCGCACTTCCTGGAGATGAACACCCGCCTCCAGGTCGAGCACCCGGTGACGGAAGCGGTGTTCGGCCTCGACCTGGTCGCCGAGCAGATCCGCGTCGCCGAGGGCCACGCCCTGCCCGCCGACCCGCCCCGCGCGCGGGGGCACGCCATCGAGGCCCGCCTGTACGCGGAGGACCCCGCGCGCGACTGGGCCCCGCAGACCGGCACCCTGCACCGCCTCGCCGTACCGGCCGGTGTCCGCCTGGACACCGGCTACACCGACGGCGACCCCATCGGCGTCCACTACGACCCGCTGCTCGCCAAGGTCGTCGCGCACGCCCACACGCGCGCGGAGGCGGTGCGGAAACTGGCGGGAGCCCTGGAGAAGGCCGTGATCCACGGCCCGGTCACCAACCGCGACCTCCTCGTACGCTCCCTGCGCCACCCGGAGTTCACGGCCGGCCGCATGGACACCGGCTTCTACGACCGCCACCTCGGCGCGCTGACCGTACCGGCCGCCGACCCGTACGCCCCGCTGGCCGCCGCCCTCGCCGACGCCCACGGCCGCTCCCGCTTCGGCGGCTGGCGCAACGTTCCTTCCCAGCCGCAGGTCAAGCGGTACGCGATGGCCGGCGAGGAGCACGAGGTCCGCTACCGGCACACCCGGCAGGGTCTGGCCGCCGACGGCGTCCGGGTGGTGCGCGCCGACGCGCACACGGTCGTGCTCGAGGTGGACGGGGTCGAGCGGACGTACGCCGTCGAGCGCTACGGCGACCAGGTCCACGTCAACGCCACCACCCTCACCGCCCTGCCCCGCTTCCCCGCCCCCGCCACCCGCCACGCACCCGGCTCCCTGCTGGCCCCGATGCCGGGCACGGTGGTCCGCGTCGCCGAGGGCCTCGCGGAAGGGGCGACGGTCCAGGCCGGCCAGGGACTCATCTGGCTGGAGGCGATGAAGATGCAGCACCAGATCTCGGCGCCGGCAGCCGGAACGCTCAGCGCACTGCACGCCAGGTCCGGGCAGCAGGTCGAGCCCGGCACGGTCCTGGCGGTGGTGCGGCCCAGCTGAAGCCTGTCCGGCCCCGGGGCGCGGGCGACCCGCGCGACCGGCCACCCACCATCCGCACCGGCCACCCACCATCCGCACGCCAAGGAGCCGCATGAGCACTCTCGTCGAAACCGAAGAGCACCGGGCCCTGCGAACCGCGGTGGCCGCCCTCGGCAAGCGCTACGGCCGCGCCTACATCGCCCGCACCGTCGCCGAGGGAAAACCCCCCACCGAACTGTGGGCCGAGGCGGGCAAGCTGGGCTACCTCGGCGTCAACCTGCCCGAGAGCCACGGCGGCGGAGGCGGCGGCATAGCGGAGCTGTCCATCGTGCTGGAGGAACTGGGCGCGGCGGGCTCCCCGCTGCTCATGCTCGTCGTCTCACCCGCCATCTGCGGCACCGTCATCGCCCGCTTCGGCACACCGGAGCAGCGGCGGGCCTGGCTGCCCGGGCTCGCCGACGGCACCCGGCTCATGGCCTTCGGCATCACCGAACCCGACGCGGGATCCAACTCCCACCGCATCACCACCACGGCCCGCCGGGACGGCACCGACTGGCTCCTGACCGGCCGCAAGGTCTTCATCTCCGGCGTCGACATGGCCGACGCCGTCCTGATCGTCGGCCGCACCGAGGACGCCCGCACCGGCCGCCTCAAGCCCTGCCTGTTCATCGTCCCGACGGACACCGAGGGCTTCCGGCGGCACCCCATCGACATGGAACTCAAGGCCGCGGAGAAGCAGTTCGAGCTGGTCCTGGACGATGTGCGGCTGCCCGCCGAGGCGCTGGTGGGGGAGGAGGACGCGGGCCTGCTCCAGCTGTTCGCGGGGCTCAACCCGGAGCGGATCATGACGGCCGCGTTCGCCATCGGCATGGGCCGCTACGCCCTGGCCCGGGCGATCGAGTACGCCCGCGACCGCACCGTCTGGCAGACCCCCATCGGCGCCCACCAGGCCATCGCCCACCCCCTCGCGCAGGCGCACATCGACCTGGAACTGGCCCGGCTGATGATGCAGAAGGCCGCCCACCTCTACGACGCCGGGGACGACACCGGGGCGGGCGAGGCCGCCAACATGGCGAAGTACGCGGCCGGGGAGGCCTGTGTGAGAGCCGTCGACCAGGCCGTGCACACCCTCGGCGGCAACGGCCTCACCCGCGAGTTCGGGCTCGCCTCGCTGATCACGGCCGCGCGCGTGGCCCGTATCGCACCGGTGAGCCGGGAGATGATCCTCAACTACGTCTCCCACCAGACCCTGGGCCTGCCCAAGTCGTACTAGGCCGTCTTGGAGGAACCGTGTTCCGCAGCACGTACGCAGACGTCCTGCCCGTAGAACTCCCCATCCACGAGGCCGTCCTGGGCCGGGCCGCCGAGTTCGGCGAGCGGCCGGCCCTCGTCGACGGCACGGACGGCACCACCCTCACGTACGCGCAGGTGGACCGGTTCCACCGGCGGCTGGCCGCCGCGTTCGCCGAGGCGGGCCTGCGCAAGGGCGACGTGCTCGCCCTGCACAGCCCGAACACCGTCGTCTTCCCGGTCGCCTTCTACGCGGCCACGCGCGCGGGTGCCTGCGTCACCACCGTGCACCCGCTCGCCACGCCCGAGGAGTTCGCCAAGCAGCTGCGGGACTGCGGCGCCCGCTGGATCGTCACCGTCTCGCCGCTGCTGGAGTCCGCCCGCCGGGCCGCCGCACTGGCGGGCGGCGTGCGCGAGATCCTGGTCTGCGACGGCGCGCCCGGCCACCGCTCCCTGATCGACCTGCTGGCCTGCGCGGCGCCGGAACCCCGGGTCGCGATCGACCCGGCCGAGGACGTCGCGGCGCTGCCGTACTCCTCCGGCACCACCGGTGTCCCCAAGGGCGTGATGCTCACCCACCGGCAGATCGCCACCAACCTCGCCCAGCTGGAACCCGCCGTCTCGGCCGGCCCCGGCGACCGCATCCTCGCCGTGCTGCCCTTCTTCCACATCTACGGCCTGACCGCGCTGATGAACGCGCCCCTGAGCCGGGGCGCCACGGTGGTCGTCCTGCCCCGCTTCGACCTGGAGACGTTCCTCGCGGCCATCCAGACCCACCGCATCACCGGCCTGTACGTCGCCCCGCCGATCGTCCTGGCCCTCGTCAAGCACCCGTCCGTCGCCCGCTACGACCTGTCCTCGCTGCGATACGTCATGAGCGCCGCCGCCCCGCTGGACGCCGAGCTCGCCGCCGCCTGCTCCCGGCGCCTGGGCCTGCCCCCGGTCGGCCAGGCCTACGGCATGACGGAACTGTCCCCGGGCACCCACGTCGTCCCCCTGGCCGCCATGCACGCGGCGCCGCCCGGCACGGTCGGCAGGCTCATCGCCGGCACCGAGATGCGGATCGTCTCCCTCGACGACCCCGGCAAGGACCTCGGCACCGGCGAGCCCGGGGAGATCCTCATCCGCGGACCGCAGGTGATGAAGGGCTACCTCGGCCGCCCCGACGCCACCGCCGCCATGATCGACACCGACGGCTGGCTGCACACCGGGGACGTCGGGCACGTCGACGCGGACGGCTGGCTGTTCGTCGTCGACCGGGTGAAGGAACTCATCAAGTACAAGGGCTTCCAGGTGGCCCCGGCCGAACTGGAGGCGCTGCTGCTGACCCACCCGGGCATAGCGGACGCGGCCGTCGTCGGTGCCCGCGACGACGACGGCAACGAGATCCCGCACGCGTACGTGGTCCGCCGGCCCGGCGCACCCGGCCTGTCCGAGAGCGAGGTCATGATGCACGTCGCGGAACGCGTCGCCCCCTACAAACGGGTGCGCCGGGTCACCTTCACCGACAGCGTCCCCCGCGCCGCCTCCGGCAAGATCCTGCGCCGGCAGCTGCGCGAACCCCGGGAGACCTCGTGACAGCGGTCGGACGCACCCGGGCGCGGGGCGTGGAGACGCTCAGCCTGGACGCCGTCGGCAGCCGCAACGCCCTGTCCGCGGCCCTCGTCGGCGCCCTCGCCGACGCGCTCACCGACTGCGCCGGGGACACCGGGGTGCGGGCCGTCGTCCTGACCCACACCGGCGGCACCTTCTGCGCCGGTGCCGACCTGCGCGACCCGCCCGACCCGGACGCGCTGACCGCCCTGCTGCGGCAGATCGTGGCGCTGCCCAAACCCGTCGTCGCCCGGATCACCGGACACGTCCGGGCCGGCGGCCTCGGCCTGCTCGCCGCCTGCGACATCGCGGCCGCGTCCCCGGCCGCGACCTTCGCCTTCACCGAGGTACGCATCGGGGTGGCACCCGCGGTGATCTCCCTGCCGGTGCTGCCGCGCGCCGACCCGCGCGCCGTCGCCCGCTACTGCCTCACCGGCGAACGCTTCGACGCCGCCGAAGCCGTCCGCGCGGGCCTGCTCACCCTCACCGCCGACGACGTCGACACCGCCCTCGCCCCCGTCCTCGACGGCCTGCGCCGCTCCTCCCCGCAAGGCCTGGCCGAGACGAAACGGCTGCTCACGGCTAGGGTGCTGGAGACATTCGACCGGGACGCGGGGGACCTGACGGCGCTCTCGGCCCGGCTGTTCTCCTCCACCGAGGCCCGGGAGGGGATGACGGCCTTCCTCGAACGACGGGATGCGGCGTGGGTGGTGTGACCACGGACGAACACACGCGTGTGCCCAAGCAGGACCGCAGCCGGGCCACCCGGCAGCGGCTCCTGGCGGCCGCCGTGGCCTGCCTCGCCGAACGGGGCTGGGCGGGCTCCACGGTCGCCGTCGTCGCCGAACGCGCCGGCGTCTCCCGGGGCGCCGCCCAGCACCACTTCCGTACCCGCGAGGACCTCTTCACGGCCGCCGTCGAGTACGTCGCCGAGGAACGCTCCACGGCCCTGCGCGCCCTCTTCCCCGACGGCGCCGCCGACCGCCGGGCCGTCGTCGCCGCCCTCGTCGACCTCTACACCGGCCCCCTCTTCCGGGCCGCCCTCCAGCTGTGGGTGGCCGCCTCCGACGAGGAGCAGCTGCGCCCGCGCGTGACCGAGCTGGAGGCCCGCGTCGGCCGCGAGACCCACCGCATCGCCGTCGAGCTGCTCGGCGCCGACGAGTCCCGCCCCGGCGTGCGCGAGAGCGTGCAGGGCCTGCTCGACATGGCCCGCGGCCTGGGGCTCGCCAACCTGCTCACCGACGACGCCGGGCGGCGCCGGCGGGTGGTGGCGCAGTGGGCGGCCCTGCTGGACGAGGCGCTGGGCTGAGCGCCCCGCCCCGCTGCCGCCCTCCGCTCCCGCGGCCTCCCGCGTTGCTGCTGCCCCCGGCCGCGTCGCGCCGCTCAGTGGGCGATGTCCGCGTACCCCTCGAGGTCCTGGGGGCTGCGCGGGCCCGGGCCCACGTACCGGGCGGAGGGGCGCACCAGCCGTCCCGTCCGCTTCTGCTCCAGGATGTGCGCCGACCAGCCCGCCGTCCGGGCGCAGGTGAACATCGACGTGAACATGTGCGCCGGGACCTCGGCGAAGTCCAGCATGATGGCCGCCCAGAACTCCACGTTGGTCGCCAGCACCCGGTCCGGACGGCGGTTGTGCAGTTCCTCCAGCGCCGCCTTCTCCAGCGCCTCGGCGATCTCGAAGCGCGGCGCGCCCAGCTCACGGGCGGTACGGCGCAGCACGCGCGCGCGGGGGTCCTCGGCGCGGTAGACGCGGTGGCCGAAGCCCATCAACCGCTCACCCCGGTCCAGGGCCCGCTTGACGTACCCGACCGCGTCGCCCGTGCGCTCGATCTCCTCGATCATGTGCAGTACGCGCGAAGGGGCGCCGCCGTGCAGCGGCCCGGACATGGCGCCGACGGCACCGGAGAGCGCGGCGGCCACGTCCGCGCCGGTGGAGGCGATGACCCGGGCGGTGAAGGTGGAGGCGTTCATGCCGTGCTCGGCGGCGGAGGTCCAGTAGGCGTCGACGGCCGCGACGTGCCGGGGGTCCGGCTCGCCCCGCCAGCGGATCATGAACCGCTCGACGACCGACTGCGCCTTGTCGATCTCCCGCTGCGGCACCATCGGCCGCCCCTGTCCGCGCGCGGACTGGGCGACGTAGGAGAGCGCCATCACGGCCGCGCGCGCGAGGTCGTCACGGGCCCGGTCGGCGTCGATGTCGAGCAGCGGTTTCAGACCCCACACCGGGGCCAGCATGGCGAGCGCCGACTGCACGTCGACGCGGATGTCACCGGAGTGCACCGGGATCGGGAACGGCTCGGCGGGCGGCAGCCCCGGATCGAACGCGCCGTCGACGAGCAGCCCCCACACGTTCCCGAAGGAGACGTGCCCGACCAGCTCTTCGATGTCGACGCCCCGGTAGCGCAGGGCACCGCCCTCCTTGTCCGGCTCGGCGATCTCCGTCTCGAACGCGACGACCCCTTCGAGTCCGGGTACGAAATCGGACATCAGGCGGCTCCTAGTGGTGTGGTGACGGTCGCACCGGCGATGCCCCGATCGGCCGGCGGCCCCGTGCGGCGGAAGAAACGGACAGGCCATGCGGACGGAACCAGCACGATATCCCCGAGTGCCACGATTGGGGAGCCCCAGCGACACTCAGTGCCACCCCGCGCCCGCGCGCCCGGTGCGGCAAGATGACCGGGTGACCGACCGTGACCCGCTCCTGGACCCCGCCGCCATGCGCAAGCAGTACCGGGCCGAGGGCCTCGACGTGAAGGACCTGGCCACTCACCCCATGGACCAGTTCGAGCGCTGGTTCGAACAGGCCGCGCTGGCGGCCGCCCACGGCACGCTCTACGAACCCAACGCGATGGTCGTCTCCACGGCCGACGCGGCCGGCCGGCCCAGCTCGCGCACGGTCCTGATGAAGCAGTACGACACCGACGGCTTCGTCTTCTACACCAACTACGACTCCCGCAAGGCCCGCGACCTGGCCGCCAACCCGTACGTGTCCCTGCTGTTCCCCTGGCACCCGCTCGCCCGCCAGGTCGTGGTCACCGGCGTCGCCCGCCGCACCGGCCGGGACGAGACCGCCGCCTACTTCCGTACCCGGCCGCACGGCTCCCAGCTCGGCGCCTGGGCCAGCACACAGTCCGCGGTGATCCCCTCCCGCGCCGCCCTCGACGCCCACTACGCCGACCTGCGCGCCCGCCACCCCGAGGGCGAGCCCGTCCCGGTGCCGCCCCACTGGGGCGGTTTCCGCGTCGTCCCGGAGACGGTCGAGTTCTGGCAGGGCCGGGAGAACCGCCTGCACGACAGGCTGCGGTACGTGGCGCGGCCCGACGGCTCCTGGCGGATCGAGCGGCTCGGCCCGTGAGGCAGCGTGAGGCCCCTGAGGCCCCAGAGGCCAGTGACGCCCTTGACGCCCGCGGCGGCCGCACGGGCCGCCCGGGTCGCGTGGGCGGCCCGGTGCGGGCGCACACGCAGACGACCCGCGAACTCGGGTTCCACCGCCTGTCGGCGGGGAGCCGGCCGGACGTACCGGCGAGTTCGCGGGTCGGGTGACTGCCTGGGATTGGGCCGGCTGCACGCCTCTGTCACGTGCTGGTCCGGCACCGCACTCGGTGTGGTGACGGGCCGCTAGCCCGCAGCCACCTCACGCGTCCGGTTCTGATACATCTGCCGAACCACCTCCCTTCTCGTGTGCTCCACACCCTAAGAAACGCCTCGGCGGTTGTTCAAGCGTTTTTTTCCTGGCCGTCCGCGCCCGCCCCCGGCTAGCGTCCGGGCATGAGCGACAGCGACGGGCGGCACGTGATCCTCAGCGGTTCGGTGTTCGAGGAGGAGATCGGCTACGCGCGGGCCGTGGTGGACGGGGACCGGGTGCACGTCTCGGGGACCACCGGGTTCGACTACACCACCATGACGATCTCCGAGGACGTCGTCGAGCAGGCCGAACAGTGCCTGTGGAACATCGGCACCGCCCTGCGGGAGGCCGGCTGCGGGTTCCAGGACGTCGTGCGGGTGCGCTACCTGCTGCCCGACCGGGCCGACTTCGAGCCGTGCTGGCCGGTGCTGCGCCGGGTGTTCGGCCCGGTGCGGCCGGCCGCGACGATGATGGTCTGCGGGCTGGCGGACGAGCGCATGAAGATAGAGATCGAAGTCACCGCCCGGCGGCCGGCGTGACCCCCGGCCCGCCCGCCGCACCGGACGGCCTGCTGTTCGCCGCCGTGGACGGCGCGGACGCGCTCGAACAGTGGCGGCACGTCCACAACCTGGTGGTGCCGCCGGCCGCGATGTCCCCGGACGACGCCCGGGACCGGCACGCGCGCTACCGGCTGGACAACGCCTACCTCGGTGACGTCCTCGTCGGCTGCTCCACCGTCCGGCCGCCCACCGGGGCGGACCGGGTGGCGACGGTCATCGCGCGCGTGCTGCCCGCGTACCGGCGGCGCGGGTTCGGCACGGCGCTGTACGAGCACGCGCTCGCCCACGCGCGCGTGCGGGGCGCCGCCGTGGTCGAGACGTGCGTGCTGGCCGCGAACGCGGACGGGCTGCGGTTCGCCCTGCGCCACGGGTTCGTGGAGACCGACCGGTACGTGCTGGACGGGGAACGTGACGAATGGGTGGACCTGCGCCTCGGCCCGCTCCCGGCACCGGCCGACTGACGTGGGACGCAGCCGTTGCGGGAGGGGCGGACGGGCGGCCGCGGGGGGCGCGTCCTGATGCGCGCACAACGATTCCGGCAATCTTGCGGGAACACGGTGTGGGCTGCGTCACGTTCGAGTTGAATGAAGAGCGGCGAGTGAACAGCGCCTTACGTGCGGACGCAGCCTGCAGGGGGTCCAGGTGAGTGCTTCCCGGCGAAGTGGGACCACCGACGAGCTGGGGCCCGACGAGCCCGAGCGCGGCGGTGGCCCGGGCCCGGACGGTCCACGGGGTGGTGGCGGCCCGGAGGACCCGGGCGGCTCCGACCTGCTCGCCGCCCTGCTGGACGGCATGGACGCGGCACTGTGCGCCTTCGACGCCGACGGTGTCGTCACCCACTGGAACCGCGAGGCGGAGCGCATCCTGGGCTGGAGCGCGGCCGAGGCCGTCGGGCGGCGGGGCTTCGCCGGCTGGGCGGTGCGTAGCGCCGACGCCGAGGACGTCGCGGCGCGGCTGCTGTCCGCCATGCACGCGCCCGGCCGCCAGGTGCACGAGTTCGCGCTGGTCACCAAGGACGGCGGACGGGTGCTGGTGCGCACTCAGTCCGCGGCCGTACGCGGACCGGACGGCAAGCCCGCGGGCGTCTACTGCGCCTTCAGTGAGGTGCACACCCAGATCGACCTGGAGCGGTCGATCGCGCTCAGCGAGGCTCTGTTCGAGGACGCGGCCTGGGGGGTCGTCCTGGTCGACGCCGACCTGCGGCCCGCCGTCGTGAACGCGCACGCCGCGCGTGCCCTGGGCATCGGGCGCACCTCGGTGCTGGGCCGGCCCCTGGGCGAGCTGCTCGCACAGGGTGTGGAGGACCTGGAGAGCGCCCTCACGCACGTCCTGGGGGAGGGCGCGCCGCCCGCGCCGGCCGAGATGTGGGTGAGCGTGCGCACGCCCGAGGGCGAGAAGCGGCGGTGCTGGCGCAGCGGGTTCCTGCGGCTGGCGTCGCCGCTCACCGAGGAACCGGTGCCGCTCGGCGTGGGCTGGTTCTTCCTGGACGTCACCGAGGCCAAGCAGGGCGAGCAGGAGGCCTCCCTGCTGCGCTTCCGCACCAGCCAGCTGCACCGGGCCGCCCGCGCCGCGGCCGAGTGCGAGGACCCGGCCGAGGCGGCCACCGTCCACCTGGACTTCGCCCTGGCCGGATTCGCCGATCACGCCCTGGTCGACCGGCTGGCGGGCGGCGCCCGGGCCGACGGCCCCGAGGGCCCGCACGCGCGCGACGCCGGTACGGCGGCCCCCGTACGGCTGGTGCGGATCGCCGCCACGCCCTCCGGAGCGCCCGGGCCCAGCCCGCTCACCGGGGCGGCCGGCCTGCCGGTGCGCTACGAGGAGGGGCATCCGGCGTTGCAGTGCGTCGAGCGGGCCGGGATGGTGCGCGCGGACGCCGGGGACGTCCCGGCGGAGCGGGCGCGGGAGTGGGCGCTGGCCCGGCAGTGGCCGCAGGACGCGGTGCACGCCCTGTGCGCGGTGCTGCGCAGCCGGGGCCGGACGCTGGGCGTGGTGACCTTCCTGCGCGGCGCCGGGCGCAGCCGCTTCGAGCGCCCCGACGCGGTGTACGCGGAGGACGTCGCGGTGCGGATCGCGGCGGCGCTGGACCTGGCGGCGGCGCTGACGGCCCGGCCGGACTCCGAAGCGGGTCCCTGAAGCAGGCTCCTGAAGCCTCAGCGGCGGTAGAAGATCCGGTCGCCGTACTCCTCCATGACCCGGCCGTTCCACTCGTGGCCGCCGTCGACGTTCCCGGAGCGCAGCAGAGGGGGCTCGATGCCGCGGTCGGCCAGGAGGGCGGCGGTCGTGGCCATGACCGCCTGGAGGAGGGCGGTGGTGACCACGGTGGAGGCGGGTGCGAAGGGCGCGGGGACGGTGTCCAGGGTGAGTTCCGCGTCGCCGACCGCGATCTTGGAGTCGAGGACGATGTCGCAGTGGTCCTTCAGGAACGTCCCGGAGGCGTGCCGCGACTTGGTCTGCTCCGCGTACGCCACCGACGTCACCCCGATCACCCGCAGCCCCAGGGCGCGGGCGTTGAGCGCCATCTCCACGGGCAGGGCGTTGCGGCCGGAGAGGGAGACGATCACCAGGGTGTCGCCGGCCCGGACCGGTGAGGTGTCCAGGACGGCTGCGGCGAGGCCGTCGACGCGTTCCAGGGCGGAGCCGAGGGTGGCGGGGACGACGTCGACGCCGACGACCCCGGGCACCGCCAACAGGTTCATCAGGGCCAGGCCGCCGGCGCGGTAGACGACGTCCTGGGCGGCGAGGGAGGAGTGCCCGGCGCCGAAGGCGAAGAGGCGGCCGCCGGCGGCGACGGTGTCGGCGAGCAGGGCGCCGGCCGCCGCGATCGACTCCGCCTCCTCGTCGCGGACCTGTCGCAGCAGGCCGATGGCGGCGTCGAAGAACTGGCCGGCCGGCGTACCGTCGCTCATGCGGTGCCCCTTCGCAGCGTCTGTGTCGCGGATCACCGTGCGGTCTGGACCAGTGCGCTGTCAATACGGCGGGAGCGCCGCGCCGCCGGTCCCCGGCCCGGCGGCACCTGGGGGTCCGGCCCATGTGGTCCGCCACCGTGTGGTCCGCCCCCGTATGGTTTCGGACGCGCGGCACGGTTGTCAGTGGTATGCGTCAGAATTGAATCCAGGGCCAGCGCACGCGCCGGCGAGCGGTGAGCTTCCGGCCGAAGGTAATCGAGGGGCACGTATGTCCGGACTGATCGACACCACGGAGATGTATCTCCGCACCATCCTCGAACTCGAAGAGGAAGGCGTCGTCCCCATGCGCGCCCGCATCGCGGAGCGGCTCGACCAGAGCGGGCCGACGGTGAGCCAGACGGTGGCGCGCATGGAGCGCGACGGCCTGGTGTCCGTGGCCAGCGACCGTCATCTGGAGCTGACGGACGAGGGCCGCCGGCTGGCCACGCGCGTGATGCGCAAGCACCGGCTGGCCGAATGCCTGCTCGTCGACGTGATCGGCCTGGAGTGGGAGCAGGTGCACGCGGAGGCGTGCCGCTGGGAGCACGTGATGAGCGAGGCCGTGGAGCGCCGCGTCCTGGAGCTGCTGCGCCACCCCACCGAGTCGCCCTACGGCAACCCGATCCCGGGCCTCGAGGAGCTGGGCGAGAAGGACGGGGCCGACCCGTTCCTGGACGAGGGCATGGTGTCGCTGGCCGACCTCGACCCGGGCGCCGACGGCAAGACGGTCGTCGTACGCCGCATCGGCGAGCCGATCCAGACGGACGCGCAGCTGATGTACACGCTGCGCCGGGCGGGCGTGCAGCCCGGTTCGGTGGTCAGCGTGACGGAGTCCCCGGGCGGGGTGCTGGTCGGCAGCGGCGGCGAGGCCGCGGAACTGGAGGCGGACGTCGCCTCCCACGTCTTCGTCGCCAAACGCTGAGCCGGCCGGGCCCGGCGGCTGCTGCCGGTGACCGCCGGATCCACCCGGAATTCGCGGCGCCGGACCGCAGCGCCCCGGCGCCGCGCGTGCCAGGCTTGGGCAAGAGGCATATGACCGGGGGTGGACGTGCCGCAGCAGTCGCACCAGCCGCAGCCGTACGCGCCGCAGCCCTGCCGGCCGCGGCGGCGGTCGTCGGCGCGGGCACGGAGAGGGCCCCGGCACCTTGCGGCGCCGGGGCCTGTCCTCCCCCGTACTGACCCGGAGCCCCGAGCTCCCAGGGTCATTCCCTTCGGACCGATGTCCCCGAGCGGTCCGCCTCCCTGTAAGGAAAGTCCCCTCGGCGGCGCCGATCATTCCTTGAGCGGTGTCACTCGAACGAGGGGTGTTGACCACGGAGAGAGAATTCTCGAATGCCCATTCGATAGTGTCGGCTGAAGCGACGGCAGGACGAGGCAGGCGGAGCGAGGGGGGTGCCAGGCCCATGGCACGGCGTAGCGACGTGACGGGAACGGGTGGTGTGCGCCTCGCCGCCTGGGAGTTCGCCGACCCGCCCAAACGGGAACCGGAGAACAGCCCCGGGGTGCTGTTACTGCACGGCCTGATGGGCCGCGCCTCGCACTGGGCGTCCACCGCCCGCTGGCTCTCCGGGCGCCACCGGGCCGTCGCGCTCGACCAGCGGGGCCACGGCCAGAGCGAGAAGCCGCCCGGGGCCGCCTACACCCGCGACGCCTACGTCGGGGACGCCGAGGCCGCCCTGGAGCAGCTCGGCCTCGCCCCGGCCGTCCTCATCGGGCACGCCATGGGCGCGCTGACCGCCTGGCAGCTCGCCGCGAAACGCCCCGACCTGGTGCGCGGTCTGATCATCTGCGACATGCGGGCCTCCGCGCTCGGCGCGGCCTCGCAGCGCGAGTGGGCCGACTGGTTCACGTCCTGGCCCGTGCCCTTCGCCACCCTCGCCGACGTCCGCAAGTGGTTCGGCGAGGACGATCCCTGGGTGGAGCGCCCCAACCCCGCCCGCGGCGAGTTCTACGCCGAGGTCATGCAGGAGTCACCCGACGGCTGGCGCCCCGTCTTCGAGCCGGAGCGCATGCTGGCGTCCCGGGAGGCCTGGGTCTACGACGCCCACTGGGAGGAGCTGGCCCAGGTGCGCTGCCCGGCCCTGGTGGTCCGCGGCCTGGACGGCGAACTGGGCCGCGCGGAGGCCCAGGAGATGGTCCGCGTCCTGCCCCTCGGCGAGTACGCGGAGGTCGCCGACGCCGGTCACCTGGTCCACTACGACCAGCCCGAGGCCTGGCGGGCGGCGATCGAACCCTTCCTGGACCGCGTCGACCGCCCGGACTGAGCCCTGACTCAGCCCGGACCGAGCCGGACCGAGCCCCGACGGATCCCGGACCGGGCCCCGGGAGAGCCGCGCGGAGACCGGGTCCTCAGCGGTCCCGCCCGCACGCGTACGCGAGCGGTGAGATCAGCTCCTCGGCGTCCGGCAGCCACCGGTTGGCCGGGGTGGGCCGGCGCACCCACTGCACCGCCCCGCGGGAGCCGAAGCGGGTCGGCGGCGCGGCGACGTAACCGCCCTCGCCCAGCGCCACCACGTCGAGCGAGGAGGACGACCAGCCCAGCCTGCGCACCAGGTCACCGATCTTCGCGCAGGCTCCGGGCAGCACGAGGAACTGCATCCGGCGGTCCGGGGTGAGGGTCACGGGGCCGAGCGTCAGCCGCATCCGCTCCATCCGGGCCAGCGCGAGGAACCCCGCGCTCTCCGGGACGGACAGCGCGTCGAAGGTCCGCCCGGTCGGCAGCAGGATCGACGCGGTGGGCCGCTTCTGCCACATGCGGCGGGCGGTGGTCGCGCTGCCGGTCGCCTGGGTCGCCCAGTCGGGGCGCGCGGGGTGCGCACCCGGCGCGGGGCAGGCGCCGTGGCCGCAGGAACAGCGCTGCACCCCGTCGACCGCTTCCAGCCAGGTGCCCGGAAGGACGTCCCAGTGACGCTCCTCGGTGTACCGCACGGCCGTCTCCAGCAGTGATTCCCCCCGCTGTTGCGGAATGTGCCCGGCCGTCTGCGTCTCATCGGTGCCCGCGATCGTCTCTTCCACGGTCACTCAACTCCCGCACCCACCCGTGGTTACGGCCGCGGCGCGCGCGGGGGAGGAGCATCGATCCCGCATCCGGGGCGCATGGGCGCACGGCCGGGGGCGCGCGGGAGGAAG
Source organism: Streptomyces sp. NPDC041135 (assembly GCF_055592085.1). Taxonomy (NCBI): domain Bacteria; kingdom Bacillati; phylum Actinomycetota; class Actinomycetes; order Kitasatosporales; family Streptomycetaceae; genus Streptomyces; species Streptomyces sp. NPDC041135. Next base: position 278,667 of record NZ_JBVIYZ010000006.1, on the reverse strand, counting down.
CGCGGCGTGGACTGGGTAGCCACGTCCGGGGGGGTAGCAGACGCCGTTACCCCGGCAATCCTCGCAAGTCCCGCATTTTCGGTATGTCCGCGGGGCATCGATCTTCACGGCCGGATCTTTTCGCTTCTGGGATTCGCAGGGGGTACGCCCATGGCCGCAAGGCCTCTCGTCGCGCGGCAGCCGAACGAACGGCTGCAGGCGCTCATCCAGGAGGCGGGTTGCTCGAACGCAGGGCTCGCCCGCCGCGTGAACATGTGCGGTGCCGAGCACGGACTCGACCTGCGCTACGACAAGACGTCGGTGGCCCGCTGGCTGCGCGGCCAGCAACCCCGGGGCCGGGCACCGGCGATCATCGCCGAGGCCCTCGGGCGCAAGCTCGGCCGGACGGTCACGATCGACGAGATCGGCATGGCCAACGGCAAGAACCTCGCCTCGGGCGTGGGGTTGCAGTTCTCGCCGACGGTCCTGGGGGCCATCGAGCAGGTCTGCGAGCTGTGGCGCAGCGACGTGGGCCGGCGGGACTTCCTGTCCGGGTCGTCCGTCGCCGCCTCCGCGCTGGTCGAGCCCAGCCGGGACTGGCTGATCTCCGCGCCCGACGCGCAGGTGTCGCGGCAGGCGGGCCCGCGCGTGGGGCAGGCCGACGTGGCGGCCGTGCGCGCGATGACCCAGGCGCTGACCGACCTCGACCACCAGTACGGCAGCGGGCACGTGCGCCCGGTCGTCGTGCACTACCTCAACAGCGTCGTCTCCGGGCTGCTGGCGGGCTCGTACCGGGAGGCGGTGGGCCGGGACCTCTTCGCCGCCGTCGCGCGGCTGACGGAGCTGGCCGGGTACATGGCGGTCGACACCGGCCAACCGGGGCTGGCCCAGCGGTACTACATCCAGTCGCTGCGCCTGGCGCAGGCGGCCGGCGACCGCGGATACGGCGGCTACGTGCTCGCCGCGTCCATGAGCCACCTCGCCGCGCAGCTCGGGAACCCGCGTGAGATCGCCCAGTTGGCGCGGGCGGCGCAGGAAGGGGCGCGCGGCCGGGTCACCCCGCGCGCGGAGGCCATGTTCCACGCCGCCGAGGCTCGCGGGCACGCCCTGCTCGGTGACGTACGGGCGGCCCAGTCGTCGGCCGGCCGGGCGGTCGCGGCGATGGAGTCGGCCGACGCCGCCTCCGGGGACGACCCGGCGTGGATCGCGCACTTCGACCAGGCCTACCTCGCCGACGAGTTGGCGCACTGCCACCGCGACCTGGGGCAGGCCGAGGCCGCCGCCCGGTACGCGGAGCAGTCGCTGGCCGGGCATCCCGAGTCCCGGGTGCGGCGCCGGGCCATCGGCTATGTGCTCCTCGCCACGGCACAGGTGCAGCAGCGCGAGGTCGAACAGGCCTGTGCCACCGGCGTGAAGGCGGTGGAGCTGCTGGAGACCCTCCGCTCCAACCGCGGAGCCGAGTACCTGGAGGACTTCCAGCAGCGCCTGGAACCCTTCCGGGACGAGTCGGTGGTACGGGAGTTCGGAGCGCGGCTGGACCTTCAGCAGGCCGCGTGAACATCGGCCCCGCGGCCGCGTGAACGCACGGCGAACGCGCGCGTGATCGCGCGCGGCGCCATGAACAGCGCGCCGCGGGGCGGTTTTGTTACCCCCGTCACAGGGTGGAGGGCCGGGCGTTCGTGCTGCGTGGCAGACGGCTCCGGGGACCCGGTAGCGTGAGCCGACGATTCCGACAGTCCCCCATTCGTAGGAGTCCCGGTGACGCAGAGTGGACAGGGCGAGGAGCCCTCGGCGCGGCCCGCGCGCGAAGGCATCGTGCTGCCCTCCGACGGAGGCGAGCCCCTGTTGCCGGGAACGGCGGGCGGGCCCGTACCCGCCGCGCCCGCGCAGGGTCAGGCCTGGGGCGGGCCGTGGGGACCCGGTCCGGAGCAGTCCGGGGAGCAGTCCGCCGGGCCCGGCCAGGGCTGGCCCCCGGCCGCGGCCCAGCAGTGGGACACCCCCGAGCAGCAGTACGCGCCCCAGCAACCGCGGCAGCCCCAGCAGCAGTACGCACCGCAGCCCGGGCCGCAGCAGCCGCCGTCCTGGAACGGCGCCGGCCCGCTGCCCCCCGAGGGCGCGTCCGCCCCGTCCTACGGCGGCCGGGACATCCCCCAGCAGGGGGCCTACGGCTCCGGCGCACCGCAGCAGCCGTACGGCGCCGCCGCCACCGGGCAGGAACCGGCCTACGGCTACCCGCACGGCGCCGGCCAGGACCCGGGGTACGGCGCGGACGCCTACCAGCAGGGCTACCCGGCCGCGAGCCGGCCGCTGCCGCCCGCCGAGCCCGGCACGCCCGGCGGCGTGAGCGCCCCGCTGCCGCCCGCCGCCGACGGCGCCACCCAGTACCTGCCGCCCGTTCCCGCCGCCCCCGCGGACGAGGGCGCCACCCAGTACCTGCCGCCGGTCGCGGCGGGTCCCGCGCACGACGAGGGCGCCACCCAGTACCTCCCGCCGGTGCCGGGCGGGTCGGTGCCGCCGCAGTCCGCCGGTGAGGAGACCCGGTTCCTCGGCCGGGCGGTGCCGCCGCAGCCGGCCGCGCCCGGACCGGGCCCGGACGCCGAGGCCACGCAGTACATACCGCCGTACGCGGCGGGAGCGCAGGACGGCTCGCGGCAGCCGCCGGCCGAGTTCGACAACCTCTTCCGCAGCGAGGCGGGCGGCGCCGACGGCCCGGCCGGCTCCACCCAGCAGATGCCCCGCTTCGATCCGCAGCAGGGCCCCCGGCCCGGCCCGGCGCAGACGTCGTACGGCCCGCCGGCGGGCGACGGCGACGGTGGCGGGCGGCGCGGGACCCGGGGCGGTGGGCGCGGTGGCCGCACCGGCTCACGGGTGCCGTTGATCGCGGCCGTGGGTGTCGGCCTCGTCGTCCTCGGGGTCGGCGCGGGCGCGCTGTTCAGCGGCGGCGGCAAGGACGGGAGCACGGACGGCGAGACGGTCGCCGCCTCCTCCCCGGCGACCCAGGAGTCCCCCTCGCCGTCCACCGCCGCCGACCCGGCGAAGCAGCAGGCCGTGGCCCTGGACCAGCTGCTCTCCGACAGCGGCAGCAGCCGTGCCTCGGTGATCAGCGCGGTGTCCGACGTCAGACGGTGCGCCAACCTCTCCCAGGCCGCCTCCGACCTGCGCGACGCGGCCGGGCAGCGCACCGGCCTGGTCACCCGCCTGGGCAAGCTGTCCGTCGACCGGCTGCCGGGCAACGCGGAGCTGACGGCCGCGCTGACCAGCGCCTGGAAGGCGTCGGCGGCCGCCGACACGCACTACGCGGCGTGGGCCGACCAGGTCGGTGGCCGCAAGGGCTGCCACAAGGGCCGGGCCCGCACCACCGGTGAGACGCAGGCGGGCAACCGGGAGAGCGGCACCGCGAGCGCGCAGAAGGTGAAGGCGGCCGCGCTGTGGAACACGATCGCCAAGCAGTACGGCCTGACCCAGCGCCAGCCGACCCAGCTGTGAGCCGGCCGGCGCCGCGGTGACCGGCCGGACCGGCGCCGCCGTCGCTCCGCACCGGCCCCGGCGTCACTCCAGGTCCGCGCCGGCCAGCGTCTTGGCCATGTCGGTGAAGCCGCTCCCGCGGGCGGCGACCAGCCGGCCGCCGCGGACGAGCTGGAGCGTCACGGTGGCGTTGACCAGGCGCGGGAAGCCGACGGCGGCCAGGGCGCTCTCGCTGGGCCAGTGCAGGGTCGGGGTGAGGCCGCCGGTGCCGACCCTGAGCCCGTCGTTGAGCGTGCGGCGCACGGAGTCGGCGCTCACCTCGCCGTGACCGATCCGCTCCACGGCGGCCGTCAGCACGGTGTAGGCGATCCACGTGGTCTGCACCCCGGCGTCCGCGGGGTCGACGCGGTTGTCGCCGAAGGCCTCCTGGCTGATCACCTTCTTCATGGCGTTCCAGCGGGCGTCCGACGACACCGGGTACCAGCCGGTGATGTACGCCCCCTCGTACGGCCCCGCCGCCCCGCCCGTGGAGTCGATCACCGTCTGGTCGACGCTGCCGAGCACGGTCGCGGTGCGCACCGGCCCGTAGTCCTCGCGGGCGCGGCGGAAGGAGTCCATGAAGGTGTCGGTGCGGTCCCCGAGCGCGGGCACCACGCAGCCCCTGCGCTCCGGGTCCCCGGTCGCGGACCGCAGCGCCTGCTGCGCCTGGCCGCCGTAGGCGGTGGCGTCCTCGGCCGCGAGCTGGTCCTCGGCGGCCGCGTGCCCGCCCGCCTCGAGCCCCGAGTCGAGCAGCGCAGGCAGGGCGTCGCCCGCGATGCTGTCGGGCCGGACCAGGGAGACCGGGCCGCAGGTCCCGGCGAGCGCCGTGCCGAGGCCGGCCAGCAGGGCGGGCTGACCGCCGTTGACCGGGTAGGACAGCGGGCTGGTGAACTCCTCGCTGGTGACGCCGTAGCCGCCGATGTAGGGGATGCCGGCGCCCTCCAGCGGGGCGAGGTAGGAGTCGCCGAACTGGCTGTAGGAGCCGACGACGGCCACGGCGCCCTCGGCCGCCGCGCGCCGGGCGCAGCGCGCGGCACCCACACTGTCGTTGTGGTCGTTGCAGGTCAGCACCTCGAGCTTGTGGCCGGCGACGCCACCGCGCGCGTTGATCCACTTCTCGTAGGCCCGGGCCATCGCCGGCATGCCGGGTTTGTTGGTGGCCGCGGTCTTCTGCGGGGCCCAGGTCATCACCTTGACCGGCTCGTTCCCGGCGCCCCCCGTGACGCCGGGAACGAGTCCGCACCCGGCGAGCAGCGACGCGCAGGCGGCCAGCGCGGTCGCGGACAGGGCGCTCGCTCTGACGGGCCGGGGAAGGGAGGTGGGGAATGTGCTGCGGAGTCGTCGCCTGCCGGTCATGGACGGACACGCTTCCGGCACACCCCGAACACGCGAGTGACACTCGGTCAACGGGAGGTGACGCAGAGGTGAAATACCGGGGCCGGTGAGAACGTCGGTGAAGGGAACGTACGATCGATGACCGTGCAAGGTTCGGAGAACTCTTCCCGTCGCGGCCGTCGCTCCTCCACCATGGGCGGCATGCCACTGAACGACATGCCGTGGTGGCGCTGGCGCAGCAATGTGCGCTCCGCGCTGCACATGCTCTCCGATCCGGTGTTCCAGCGGGACGTCTGGCTGGCCGGCGTGGACGGGTTCGGCGACGTCACCGACGCCGTGTACCGGCTCGTGGAGGACACCTGGCTGGACAGCTGGTCCGCCGAGAAGTACGTCGGCACGATCTTCCGCGACTCGCAGGAGGCGGCGCTCGTCGACACCGCCGTCCTGCGGGTGCTGCGCATCATGCACCAGGTCGGGCCGGACGCGCCGGTCGCCGCCTACCTGGAGCACCACGCCTGGCCGGAGGCGGTGCGGGCGGCGCGGGACGCGCACGTGCGCATGTCGGTGAGCGACGGGGAGGACCCGGACGCGGCGCCGCGCAGCCTCGAGGTGCTGCGCATCCTCACCCGCGCCGCGTAGCGGGCGCGGCGGGCACCGGGTCCGGCCCCGCCGACGGCTGCCGCGGCCGGGTGCCGCGGGCGGGGTCCGTCTGACGGACGGCCCGCCTGGGCGCGGGCCGGACGTGAGACCCTGTGGTGCATGAACGAGCAGTCCACCCGAGCCGCGGCGGCCCCCGCCGACCAGTACGTCCTCACGCTCTCCTGCCCGGACAAGCAGGGCATCGTGCACGCCGTGTCGAGCTACTTGTTCATGACCGGCTGCAACATCGAGGACAGCCAGCAGTTCGGCGACCACGACACGGGTCTGTTCTTCATGCGGGTCCACTTCTCCGCCGAGGCCCCGGTGACGGTGGACAAGCTGCGGGCGAGCTTCGCGGCGATCGGTGACTCCTTCCACATGGACTGGCAGCTCAACCGGGCCGACGAGAAGATGCGGATCGTGCTCATGGTCAGCAGGTTCGGGCACTGCCTGAACGACCTGCTGTTCCGGGCGCGGATCGGAGCCCTGCCGGTCGAGATCGCGGCCGTGGTCTCCAATCACACCGACTTCGCCGAACTGGTGGGTTCGTACAACATCCCGTTCCACCACATCACGGTGACCAGGGACACCAAGCCGCAGGCGGAGGCCCGGCTGCTGGAGCTGGTGCGCGAGCAGGACGTCGAACTCGTGGTGCTGGCCCGCTACATGCAGGTCCTCTCGGACGACCTGTGCAAGCAGCTCAGCGGGCGGATCATCAACATCCACCACTCCTTCCTGCCGAGCTTCAAGGGCGCCAAGCCCTACCACCAGGCGCACGCCCGGGGCGTGAAGCTCATCGGCGCCACGGCGCACTACGTCACCGCCGACCTCGACGAGGGCCCGATCATCGAGCAGGAGGTCGAGCGGGTGGGCCACGACGTGACGCCGGACCAGCTGGTGGCCATCGGCCGGGACGTCGAGTGCCAGGCCCTGGCGCGCGCGGTGAAGTGGCACGCGGAGCGCCGCATCCTGCTGAACGGCCGCCGGACGGTCGTGTTCGCGTAGCGCCCGCCGCCGCGGCCCCGGGCCCTGCCCGGCGGCCGGTCGCCCGGCGGGTCTCACATCCGGCTGAGCGACGCCGCCGCGAACAGCACGTCCCGGATCGCCTCCCGGTCGCCGCCCTGGCCGGCCGCCGCCTCCTGCGGGGACAGATGGCCCGCGGCCAGCCGGCAGAACTCCACGCCGTCCAGGGCGACATGGGCGACCTCGAAGTCGGCGGAGCCCACCGCGCCCGGCGAGTCCAGCGGGATCAGCCACTCCCCGCCGCCGGCGCCCTCGATCTCCAGGCGCAGACTGCGTCCCGGCTCGCCCGCGGCCACCAGGTGCGGGATCCGGCCCGGGCCGGCCAGGCCCGCGCGGCGCCGGGCGGCGAGCGAGGCCGGCAGCATGCGGGCCGCCAGGTCGATCATCCGGTTCAGATGGCGCGGGGCGGGCGGCGCGTACGGGTAGTCCACCGCGTCGGCGATGTCCTCCGCGTGCACCCAGCACTCGAACGCCCGGTCCAGCATCGCGTCGCGCAGCGGCAGCCGGAAGTCGCCGTACGGCACCTCCAGCCGCCCGGCGCCGCCGCCCGTGAAGGAGACGGTCCGCACCAGGTGGTGGCTCTGCTCGCGCCAGGGCGCCCGTACGGAGCGGGTCGGCGGGAAGTGGGAGGCCTGCCAGAAGGCCTCGGTGCGGGCGGCCGGGCCCGCCGCCTCCTTGCGCACCTCGGCGGACAGCGGGTCCTCCAGGCCCAGCGCCACCGCGACCAGTCCGTCCACCGACAGCAGGTGCGCGATCACCCCGGCCACCGTCGTACGGCGGCTCGTCACCGCGTCCCCCGTGAACCACCGCAGCCGCACGGGCGCGTGCCACTCGGAGTCCCCGAAGTCCTGGAGCAGCGCGTCCAGCCGGGCGCTCTCGGCGTCGTAGGGGGCGGCCCACCCGGGCACCGGGATGCGCGGCGGCCGGCGGTCCAGGCAGCTGTCCAGCACCCGGGTGCGCAGCCCGGGGTCCAGGTCGAGGCTCTCCGGCTGGTGCAGCAGGCCCACGGCCTCCCGCAGCCGCAGCGCCTCGTCCGCGCACGTCCCGCACGCGCCGAGGTGGTCCTCCACGGCCGCCGTCTCCGCCGCCGAACAGGCGGCCAGCGCCCACGCCCCCAGCAGCGAGCGCAGCACCTGGTGCGGCAGGTCGAGCGGGGCGGACCCGCCGTCCGCACCGGACGGTCCCGGTACGGCGGGCAGGCCGGGCAGGCCGGGCAGGTCCGGGAGCGGCTGCCCGCCGTCCTCGACCGACGCGCGCGGCAGCGGTATCCGGGGCGGCCGGGCGGGGTCGGCCCCGCCGGAACCGTCCTGCGGGCGTCCCGGCCCACCCGGGCCGCCGGAGCCACCCGGGCCACCCGGGCCACCTGGGCCGACGGGATCGGCCGGACCGCTGCCGGAGCCGTCCGCTGTGCGACCGGGTCCGCCAGGTCCGCCAGGGTCACCGGGACCGCCGGGACCGCCCGGGCCCTCCTGGGCGCCGGGGCCGTCCCGCGGGGGCTCCCCGGGGCCGTCGCGCTCCTCGAACCGCTCGGCGCCGGTCACGCGGCACCTCCGTATCCCGGTGCTGTCCCGGCGTCGTGGGCGGTGGACAGCAACTGCAGTCCGAGGCGGAGCCGGCGGCGTGCCTCGTCCTCGGTGACACCGAGGTCGGCGGCGGTCTGGCGGTAGTCGCGGCGCTGGAAATAAGCCAGTTCCAGGGCGGCGCGCAGCGGCGCCGGCATGGAGTGGACGATGAAGTCGGCGCGGGCGGCCACCGAGGCGTGCCGCACCTTGCGTTCCAGCTCCTCCGTGGAGCCGCCCCCGCCCGGTGGCAGTGCGGCGGCCTCGGTGGCGCGCAGGCGCTGCACGGCCAGCCGGTGGGTCAGCGTGGCCACCCAGGAGCGCAGGGGGCCCTGCCGGGGGTCGTAGCGGTCGGGGTGCTCCCAGACATGGGCGAACACCTCGCGCGTCACGCCGTCGGCGGCCCGTTCGTCGCCGAGCACGCGGTGCGCCAGGCCGTGCACGAGCGAGGCGAACCGGTCGTACAGCTCACCGAGGGCGGCCGCCTCACCGCGCGCGAGCCGCTGCTGCATCTTGCGGTCCCAGCGGGGTGGTGCGTCCTTCTTGGTCATACGACCCCTCCCCTCGCGTGTGTCCAGCCTCTCGTCACCGTCTCCACGAATGTAGTCGGCACCTCCGACGGCGCACGCCCCTTTGTGTCAATGCGCGCCCCTGGAAGGGCCGCAGGTGATAGTGCCCTTTCACAGTTCCTTCACGCGAGGAGACGTCCATTTAAGGTCTACCTTCGATCAAAGAGGATCGTAAGTGACTGAAATAGACCTGTTGTTGATCACCGTCCGTTTGCCGCCCGGGGTTTCAGGGAACGGCCGCTGGGCAGCCGCGCGAAATGAAGCGTAGGAACTGCTTCCGTTTCCAGGTGGGTCCGGACGGTTCCGGGACATCCGGCAGATCCGGCGAGCGGAGGGCATGGCCGTGGCTTTCAAGGTGACCGGTGTCGAACAGGACGAGTGGGCCGTGCTCCAGGTGTCCGGGGAACTGGACCTGGTGACGTCCCCGATGCTGCGCCAGCGGGTGCACGACGTGGTCGCGGAGGGCCGCCACGCGCTGGTCCTGGACCTCTCCGACGTCTTCTTCTGCGACTCCAGCGGCGTGGGCGTCCTGATCGCCTCCCGCAGGCTGATCCGCTCCTGCCAGGGCAGGCTGCGGCTGATACTGCCCGCGCAGGGCGCGACCGACGGCTCCCACGTCAACCGGGTCCTCGGCGCCCTCGGGGTACGGCGCCTGTTCGAGGTCTATCCCGACCTCGAGGCCGCCACCACCGAGGAGGCCGACCCGCTCTCCGCGTGACACGGTGGCGCGTTCTCCCGGAATTCCCCCGGTCTTGGCACAAGGGACGCTTTCCCGCTTCCCGGAGGCCACCCGCGTCGTACGCTCCCTGCCAGACGCACCCCACATGACGTAAGGCGGTCCGAAGAGACATGGTCAGCAGCGAGTACGAGCGCAGGATCGCCGACCGGTTCGCCACCTTCGACCAGGACGGCAACGGGTACATCGACCGCGGGGACTTCAGCGCGGCGGCCAAGGCGCTCCTCGCCGAGTTCGCCACCCCGGCCCGCTCCGACCGGGGCCAGGCGCTGTACGCCGGCGCGGAGGCCTTCTGGCAGGGCATGGCGGGCATCGCGGACCGGGACGGCGACCAGCGCATCACCCGCGCGGAGTTCGTCACCGGCGCGGTCAAGCGGCTGCGCGACAACCCGGAGCGGTTCGCGGAGATCGCCCGTCCGTTCCTGCACGCCGCGCTGGCCGTGGCGGACGCCGACGGGGACGGCGGGGCGACGATCGCGGACACCGCGCGCGTGCTGCGTGTCCTGAGGGTGCCCGAGGAGGTCGCGGAGGCGGCCGCCGCGGCGCTCGACACCGACGGTGACGGCAGGATCGGCGAGGCGGAGATCATCCCGGCCTTCGCCCGCTACTTCACGGTCCCCGAATAGCCCACCGTCCCCGGACGATCCGTCACCGTCCCCGAACGGCCGTCACCGTCCCCGAACGGCCGTCACCGTCCCCGAACGGCCGTCACCGTCCCCGAACGGCCGTCACCGTCCCCGAACGGCCCTCACCGGCACCGGGTGGTGCCGGGCGGCGAACACCCGGGCACGGCCGGGGGCGTGTGCGGGCCGCCCGGGCAACACGCCCGGGCCCGCGAGCAGTTCGGCCGCCCTCGGGCACCTTCCCGACGGGCGGCCGCCTGGACGCGCCCAGTGACGGACCGCTCGCCGTCGCTCTCCCCGGCCGGGGTGCGCGTACCGCGCTGCGCTGCGGCGTCGGGGGTCCGGCCGCACCGGAGGTCACGCTCCGTGGCGCTCCGGCGTCACGCAGCGTCGAGACCGGGTTGTGTCCCAGGCGTGACTCGTCACCGACCGGAGTCGGGCGGGCCCTCGGGTACCTTGTGTGGGATGCGAGTGGTTCCGAGCAAGAGCCATGCCGGTGGTGCCCCTGGGGCAGCTCCGCGGACCGCGGTGCTCGCCGCCGCTCGCAGGGTGCGCAGGGCTGCCGGACCGCGGTTTCCGGCCTGTTCGACTCCTCGGCGCGAGCGTCGCACAGTATGCCGTACGCGTACTCCTTCGCGCTGGAATATGCCCGAAGCGCTTGTTGGCGTGACTGTACGTCAACCATGCTGTGGCGCGAGGAAATCACGTTCCGTTACCCCAGCTCTGGCCGTTGTTCTGGCCATGCAGAAAATGGCTACGATCGTGGCCCTCGTCGTGGTGTCCGTCGCGAACTGCGTCGTGGCATTCCTGCGGCGCGGGGTCATGTGTCCGCCGGTTCGGATGGTGTGAGCGGTGCAGGTGCTTCAAGTGCAGCTGGAGATCCGGCCCGACCCCGCGGAGGTGGGGCGGGCCAGGCGGTGGACCCGCTCCCGGCTCGCCGGGTCGGGGATAGCGGCCGACGAGTCACTGGCCGAGATCCTGATCCTGCTCGTCTCCGAGCTGGTCACCAACGCCGTCGTGCACACCGGCTGCCCGGCCGTGCTGCGCCTCTCCCTGCCGGGGACGGCGGCGGAGTCGGTCCCGGTCCGCCTGGAGGTGGCCGACGGCAGTACCGGTGCGCCGGTGCCGCGCTGTGCGGACGATGACGCCACCGGCGGCCGGGGCCTGGCGCTCGTCGACTGCCTGGCCGACCGCTGGGGCTGGCATGCCGAGGGCGCCGGCAAGCGCATCTGGTGCGAACTGGACCGCTGCGACGGACCCCGGCCGGGTGTGGCCGTGACCCGTGGGGGCGGCCTCTCCGCGTTCGAGGGCCTGGCGTTCGAAGCCGTGTGACCTTGCCGTGTGACCTCGCCGTGTGACCCCGCCGTGCGACTCCACGCGTGCGGGGTGCGCCGGGTGGTGCATCCGTGCGCGGGTCCCGCGAAAAGGGGCGTAAGTGACATTTCTCCGCGCGGCTGTTGACGGCTCGTGACCGGGTGATCACGCTGGTGCTCAGCGATTCGCCGTGAGGGGACGGCGAGGACCCGGGTGACGGGGTCCTCGCCGAGTGTGGGTCGAGCCGGACGGCGGCGCGTGGGACCGTGCTCGGGGCGGGCCGCGGCGCGCCGCCGCCCGGACTGCCGCACCGCCCCCGACGCACGCGCCGCCCCCGTTTCTCCACAGCCTGTGGACAACTTCTCGGGACAGCGGACCCCGGCCCTCCCGCCGATCAGCCCGCCGTGACGGCCTCGACCGCCGCCTCGTCCGCCGCCGTGACCGCCGCCTCGTCCGCCGCCGTGACCGGTGCGCCCGTCGCGCCCGTCCGGAACGTCCGCCGGTACGCCGTGGGCGTGACACCGAGCGCCTGCTGGAGGTGCTGGCGCATCGACTGGGCCGTGCCGAAGCCGGCGTCCCGGGCGACCTGGTCCACGGAGAGGCCGGTGGACTCCAGCAGCCGGCGGGCGCGCTCCACGCGCTGCTGGGTGAGCCACTGGCCCGGACTGATGCCGGTCTCCTCGCGGAACCGGCGGGTGAAGGTGCGCACCGACATGGCCTCCCGCTCGGCCAGGTCGCGCAGCTGGAGCGGCTCGTGCAGCCGCTCCAGCGCCCAGGCGCGGGCGGCGGTGGTGGTCGCCAGCTGCGGGTCCGGCACCGGGCGGTGGATGTACTGGGCCTGGCCGCCGTCGCGGTGGGGCGGTACGACCGTGCGCCGGGCGATGTCGTTGGCGACCGCCGTGCCGTGGTCGCGGCGGACCATGTGCAGGCACAGGTCGATGCCGGCGGCCACCCCCGCCGAGGTCAGCACGTCGCCGTCGTCGACGAACAGGACGTCCGCGTCGACCCGGATGCGGGGGAACAGCCGCTGGAAGCGCTCGGCGTCGGCCCAGTGCGTGGTCGCCGGGCGGCCGTCGAGGAGTCCGGCGGCGGCCAGGACGTAGACGCCGGTGCAGATGGAGGCGAGCCGGGTGCCCGGGCGGACGAACGCGAGGGCGGCGGCCAGCTCCTCGGTCAGCCTGCCCTCCTCGAAGACCGGGCCGAGTTCGTACGACGCCGGGACGATCACCGTGTCGGCGGTGGCCAGCGCCTCCGGCCCGTGCGGGACGTGGACGGCGAAGTCGGCGTCCGTCTCGACCGGCCCGGGCGGTCGCACCGAGCAGGTCACCACCTCGTACAGATGCCGCCCCTCCGTGTCCCGGGGGCGGCCGAAGATGCGGTGCGGGATGCCCAGTTCGAAGGGGAGCAGCCCGTCGAGGGCGAGCACGACGACGCGGTGCGGACGCCGTCGAGGGGGCTCCTGGCCGTGGTCCATGACCCCATCCTGCCGCAACCGGTGGCCCGATCCCAGCGAATGCTGTCCCCCGGGCCACTCGTTGGCGCCGGCCGCGGCGAGCAAGCTCGGTGACGTGACCCAGACAACCGAAGCCGCGGCCGCAGCGGCAGCCGCCGCACCCCGGCAGCCCGGACCCGCCCGCCCCTCCCGTGTGCACCGGGCCTGGTTCGTCGCCGCCGTCACCTTCGTCACGATCATCGGCGCCGCGGCCTTCCGCTCCCTGCCCGGTCTGCTCATCGACCCGCTGCACCACGACTTCGGCTGGTCGCGCGGCACGATCGGCGCCGCCGTCTCCGTCAACCTCGCGCTGTACGGGCTCACCGCGCCCTTCGCCGCCGCGCTGATGGACCGCTTCGGCATCCGCCGGGTGGTCGCCGTCGCGCTCACCGTGATCGCGCTCGGCTCGGGCCTGACCGTGTGGATGACGGCGGCCTGGCAACTGCTGCTGTGCTGGGGCGTGCTGGTCGGCCTGGGCAGCGGCGCCATGGCCCTCGCCTTCGCCGCGACGGTCACCAACCGCTGGTTCACCACGCGCCGCGGCCTGGTCAGCGGCATCCTCACCGCCGCCTCCGCCTCCGGCCAGCTGATCTTCCTGCCGCTGCTGTCCTGGATGATCGAGACCCACGACTGGCGCCCGGCGGCCGTGACGGTGGCCCTCGCCGCGCTCGCCGTGGTCCCGTTCGTCTGGCTCCTGCTGCGCGACCACCCCGCCGACGTGGGCCTGAAGCCGTACGGCGCGACGGAGTTCGTGCCGAAGCCGCCCCCGGCCCCCGGCGCCGCCCGCCGCACCGTCACCGTGCTGCTGTCCGCGGTGCGCACCGGGCCGTTCTGGCTGCTCGCCGGCACCTTCGCGATCTGCGGCGCCTCCACCAACGGCCTGGTCCAGACCCACTTCGTGCCCGCCGCCCACGACCACGGCATGCCCGTCACCGCGGCGGCCTCGCTGCTGGCGGTCATCGGGGTGTTCGACGTGGTCGGCACCATCGCCTCCGGCTGGTTCACCGACCGCTTCGAACCGCGCCGCCTGCTCGCCGTCTACTACGCCCTGCGGGGCGTCTCCCTGCTGTTCCTGCCGATGCTGCTGGCCTCGTCGGTCCACCCGCCGATGATCTTCTTCATCGTCTTCTACGGCCTCGACTGGGTCGCCACCGTGCCCCCGACCCTGGCGCTGTGCCGCGAGCAGTACGGCGAGGACAGCGCCATCGTCTTCGGCTGGGTGCTCGCCTCCCACCAGGTCGGCGCCGCCCTCGTCGCCTTCCTCGGCGGCGTCGCCCGTGACGTCTTCGGCTCCTACGACATGGTCTGGTACGCGGCCGGCGCCCTGTGCGCGGCGGCCGCCCTGATGGCCCTGGTGATCCGGCGCCGCCCGGTCCCGCTGCCCGCGCCGGCCTGACACCGGGGGAGCGCGGCGGGTGTCACGACCGGCGCGCGGCGACCGCCTTGGCGATCTTCCGTGCGTCGATGGCCAGTTCCCGGAACATGCCGCTGATGGGGTTGGTGAACCCGGTGAAGTACAGGCCCGGAGCGTCGCGCGGGCTGCGGGCGCCGTGCACGACGGGCCGGCCCCGGCCGTCCAGCACGCCGAGGTGGCCGACCAGGCCCTCCAGCGCCCGGGTGTAGCCGGTGGCGGCGACGACCGCGTCGGGCGTGATCCGCTCCCCGTCGGCGAGCACGACCTTGCCGTCCTCGAACGCCTCCACGGCGGCCACGACCTCCACCCGGCCCCGGCGGACGGCGTCGATCAGGCCGACGTCCTGGACCGGGACGGCCCCCTCGCGCACCCTGCTGTACAGGCCGGTGCGCGGGCGCGGCAGCCCGTGTGCGGACAGGTCCGGCACGCTCAGCCGGGCCATCGGCACGGCCAGCCGGTCGACCAGCCCGACCGGCAGCCGCCGTACCAGGACACCGGTGTACTGGGCGGCCCAGCCGGCGGTCGAGCGGCGCACGATGTGCGGGGCGGTGCGCACGGACAGCCGTACCCGGGCCGCGCCCCCTTCCGCCAGGTCGGCGGCTATCTCCGCGCCGGTGTTGCCGACGCCGACGACCAGGACGTCCCGCCCGGCGTACGGCTCGGCGTTGCGGTACTCGGCGGCGTGCCGGAACTCCCCGCCGTAGGACTCGAGGCCCGGCCAGTCGGGCACCCGCGGGGTGTGGTTGTGGCCGGTGGCGACGATCACGGCGCGGCCGGTCAGCTCCCGGCCGCCGGAGGCGCGCAGCACCCAGCCGTCGCCGTCGGCGGCCCGCTCGACGCGGAACACCTCCACACCGGTGACGATCTCCAGCTCGTGGTGCTCGGCGTACTTCTCCAGGTAGCGCACCACGTCGTCCCGGGACACCCAGCGGCCGAACCGGCGGGGCATCGGCAGGCCGGGCAGCGCCGACAGGCGGCGGGTGGTGTGCAGCCGCAGCCGGTCGTAGTGGCCCCGCCAGGACGACGCGACCCGGTCGGACTTCTCCAGGACCACGGCCCGCACGCCGCGCGCCCGCAGCGCGTGGGCGACGGCGAGTCCGCCGGGGCCGGCACCGATGACGTAGACGGGGCGGTCGGCGGGGGTGGAGAGGAGGTGCCCGGGGGCACGCGAGTCGGCCATGAGCGGGAGCGTAATCCCACATCAGCTTGATGGGTCTCGGTCAAGATGGGAATTGGTTGCGGATCGGTCACGGCTGGGCGGCGCGCCCGGCCGCACGGGCCGCGCGCACCGCCGCTCCCGCGAGCGCGGGCGGTCAGCCCCCGGCGCCCCGGTGGCCGCAGACCTCGCCGATCCAGGTGATGAAGTCCCCCGGGTCGGTGTTGGCGCCGTGGCCCTGGTCCCAGTAGTAGAGGTGGCTGACGTCGTCGCCGAGGGCGCCGGCGGCGGCGGCGAGGTTGGCGGAGACCGTCAGCGAGGTGTCGGAGTCCTTGGTGCCTAGCCTGATCCACCAGTGCCGGGAACGGTTCGGGTTGGGCCGGTGCACCAGGTGGTACATCGGGTTCATCAGGCGCAGCAGCTCGGGGATGTCGCCGGCGAGGCGCTTGGCGGTGACACCGGTGGTGTCGTTCTTCAGGCCGTAGGCGGTGAAGTGCCGGGCCTGGGTGGTGCCGGCGCCGAACTCGTTGTTCTCGCCGGTCGACAGGTCGAAGGCGTCGAAGGCGGGGACGGTCTTCTTCCGGGCGCCGACGTGGGTGAGGAAGTCCGACCAGCCGAACGTGGCCTTGCGGCCGTCCCAGTCGATGAACGGGTTGGCGCTCAGGTAGGCGGTCCGCGCGGAGTCCGGCAGGCCGGCGAGGTACCGGCCGGCCGAGGGCTCCAGGTACTGCTTGAGCAGGTACGTGTCGTAGGTGCGGGCGGTGAGCGGTCCGAAGCCGTTCAGGCCGCGCAGCTTCAGCGACGCCTGGTACTCGGCGAACTGCGCCCGCAGGTGCCGGGAGACGCTCTGGTCGACCTGCTCGCCGGTGCCGAGGGCGTTGCCGCCCCAGTTCCACTCGTAGGCGCCGTCGGCGTGCTCCAGGTCGGTGATCGGGCACCAGGCGCCGGTCGCGAAGACGGCGTCGCTGGCGTCGGCGGCGCCGATCTCCGCGAGGTGGGCGTCGTAGAGCGGGCTGTCGCCGGAGGCGCCGAGCAGCGCGGAGAGGGCGCCGCCCGCGCTGGTGCCGGCGGAGACGATCCGGTCGGTGTCGCCGGGGATGCGGCCCTTGTTGAACCTGAGGTAGCGCACCGCCGCCTTGAGGTCGACGATCGCGGCCGGGGCGGTGCCGTAGTACGCGCCGGCGGCGTTCTTCAGCGTGCGGCCGCGGGCCCCGGGCTCGACGACGACGTACCCGGCGGCCAGGGCCAGGAGTTGGTTGGAGTTGAGCGCGCCGCCGGTGGCGTTGGTCTGGCCGGTGGCGTTGGAGGCCACCGGGCTCGGCGTGGCGCCGGCGGGGGCGGTGCCGCCGGGCGGGGTCATGCCGCCCGCGCCGCCGATCCCGGTGGCGTCCGCCACGGAGGACGGCATGTACCCGCCGACGGAGTTGGCGAACAGGATGGGTGCGCCGGACGCGTCGACCGCCCTGCCGTCGATCTCGACCGGGACGCTGACGTTCAGGGACTGGTACGTCACGTCGACCGGCTCGGCGACGTAGGGGACCGCCCGCCAGAAGTGGTAGGTCACGGCGTGGGCGGTGCCGCTCGCGTCCGTGATCGTCTTCGTCTTCCTCGTGTAGCCGTCCGGGTCGAAGACGAGGGAACCCGGGGAGGCCGCCGTGGCCGCGGCGGCCGCCGATCCGCTCGCCTGCGCGGTCAGGGCGACACCGCCGACCGCCGCGACCCCGGCGGTGGCCCCGATGCCCAGGACGACGCTCCTGCGCTTCACTGCCTTGTGCTTCACCTTGCTGCCTCTCGTCGCTGCGGGTGTTCCGGCCGTGCCCGGCGAACGTACGACCCTGCCGACAAAATCGTCAACAATCCACGGCCCTCACACGCCGATTCACGGCGGACCCACAGCCTCCGGGGCGACGCACAGCGAATCCCGCCCCGGCCCCGCCTTGCGGACGGCGTCCGGACACCGGCGGACGGGCCGGCGCCCGCGTCCGCCACGGCTGCGTCACCCTCCCGGAGAGCCCCGCGTCACGGCCACAGCAGGCCGCGGCTCCAGCCGAACTCCGTGCGGCGGTACTCCAGCCGTACGTGCCGTCGCTCGGGGTCGCCCTGGAAGAACTCCGCCGACTCCGGGTGCAGCCGGTACAGCGTCCAGGTGGGCGAGGGCTCGTCCGGGTGCTCCCGGGCCCGTTGCCAGGCCGCCTCCGAGACCGTGCGCAGCTCGTCCAGCGAGGCCAGCTCCTCGCTCTGCCGCCCGGTGAGCGCGGCCGCCAGCGCCCCCGTCGAGCGGGCGTGCAGGTCGGCCTGGCTCTCCCTCGACGGCGCCGACGTCACCGGGCCCCGCACCCGCACCTGCCGGCCCA
Source organism: Streptomyces sp. NPDC041135 (assembly GCF_055592085.1). NCBI lineage: Bacteria > Bacillati > Actinomycetota > Actinomycetes > Kitasatosporales > Streptomycetaceae > Streptomyces > Streptomyces sp. NPDC041135. Next base: position 260,970 of record NZ_JBVIYZ010000006.1, on the reverse strand, counting down.
GCACCGGCCAGTAGAAGGCGAGGGCCGCGTACGGGCGGGCGCTCAGGGCGCGGCCCTTGCGGCTGGTGGCGTGGGTGGCGAAGGACCAGCCGTCCGCGTCGGCGCCGTGCAGCATCACGATCCGTACGTCCGCCCGCCCGTCCTCGTCCGCCGTGGCGAGCGACATCGTGTGCGGCTCCGGCTGCCCGGCCCGCACCGCGTCCGCGAACCAGCTCGTGAACAGGGGGAGCGGGGTCGGCGGGGCCTTGTCCGGCTCGAAGGGGGGCAGCCGCGTCACCTCGGGCGCCCACACCCGCAGGGACCGCAGCATGTCGTGAAGATCCTCTGATGCCATGGGGCGAGTATCGCCCGGTCCGGCGCACCGGCCGGGTGAACGCCGCCGGGGACCTTCTCGCGTGGGCCGGTTTGGCCAAGTGCGCCACTTGCGCGCGAGTATCTCCTCCATGGACGACGTGGACCGCAGAATCCTTGCCGAGGTGCAGCAGGACGGGCGGCTGACCGTGACCGAGCTGGCCGCGCGGGTCGGTCTCAGCGTCTCGCCCTGCCACCGGCGGCTGCGGGAGCTGGAGCGGGCCGGCGCCGTCCGGGGCTACCGGGCGCTGGTGGACCCGGCCGCGCTCGGGCTGCACTTCGAGGCGCTGGTCTTCGTCTCGATGCGGCAGGAGGACCGCGAGACGGTGGCCGGCTTCGAGCGGGCGGTCGGCGAGGTGGAGCAGGTGCTCGACGCCCAGCGGCTGTTCGGTGAGCCCGACTACCTGCTGCGGGTCGCCACCACCGACCTCGGCGCCTTCCAGCGGCTGTACGACGAGCGGCTGGCGACCCTGCCGGGGGTGCAGCGGCTGACGTCGACGCTGGTGATGAAGCACGTGGTGCGCGACCGGCCGCTGCCCGCCGCATGACGCGGTCGCCGTAAGGCACGGCAGGGCCGTAGGACGCGGCAGGCGGTGGCCCACTCGGGTGGACCACCGCCTGCCAGACAGGACTTGGGACGGGGGGAACCGGAAAAAGGCGTCCGCCGGCGGACGCGGCTACTTCGACGGCTTCCGGCCCGTCACCCCCAGGTGCACCAACAGCGCCAGGTTCGGCTTGAGTTCGGCCTGCTTCACACCCCAGGACGAGAAGCCCTTCTGGTGCGCGGCCACCGCGGCGAGCATCGCGACCAGCGAACCGGCGATCGCCGCCGGGTTCACGTCCTTGTCGAGCCGGCCCTTGGACTGGAGTTCGGTGATGGACTGGGCAAGAGAGGCGTTCACCGAGTTCAGGATCTTCATACGGATCTTGTAGAACCGTTTGTCCCCCTCGGCGGCGCCGAGGTCGACAACGCGCAGGATGGCGTCATTCTTCCGCCAGAACTCCAGGAATCCGTCCACGAGTTGCTGCGCGGTCTGCCACCCCGCCTTGCCGGCCCAGCCGCGCCCGGCGAGCAGCTCGGTCAGCCCGGCGCTCTCGGCGGCCATGTGCTCGGCGAGTTCCAGGACGGCGCCCTCGACATCCGGAAAGTACTGGTAGAAGGTCGCGGGCGAGGTGCCTGCCTTCCGCGCGACATCGATGACCTTGACGTCCCGGTAAGGAGAGGAGCTGAGCATCTCGCTGAGGCAGTCGAGCAGCTTCTGCCGGGTCGCCTGCCCACGCCGGCCGGCCACGCGGCCGTCGACGGTACGCACTTGTCCTGTCATGTCGTCAGCTTACCGAGGGGTGATCGGAGCGCGATTCGGCCGACTGCAAATGGGGTGCGCGGGGCCGCAGGGCGTGGTGTGCCTGGTCTGCGGGGTGCGCGCGGCGCGGTTACGTTGGCGACATGGCCGAAAACAGGGCACCGGTGGACACGTCGTCGTACGCGGAGGGCGTCCCCTGCTGGGTGGACGCCCAGCTTCCCGACGCCGAGGCGGGCAAGCGGTTCTACGGCGGGCTCTTCGGGTGGAGCTTCGAGGCGGCCCACGGCGGGTCCTGGTGGGCCCGGCTGGAGGGGGCGCCGGTCGCCGCGCTCGCCCCGAAGCGGGACGGCCGGATGCCCACGGTGTGGACGGTGTCCTTCGCGACCCCGGACGCGGTGGCGCTCGGGCGCCGGATCACCGCGGCCGGCGGGCAGGTGGTGACGGCGCCGGTGCCCGTCGGCGACCTCGGGGTTGCCGCCCTGGCCGCCGACCCGGAGGGCGCGGTGTTCGGGCTGTGGCAGCCCGGCGCCCACCCCGGCTTCGGGCGGCGCCACCAGCCGGGCACCTTCGGCTGGGCGCAGCTGTACACCCGGGACCCCGAGGCGGCCAACGCCTTCTACGGCGGCCTCTTCCACGACGCCCTCTTCGGTGCCGGTGCCGAGCCCGACGTGGGCCGCTCGCGGGTCGGCGACGTCTTCCCGCCCGAGATGCCCTCGCACTTCCTGGTCCACTTCAGGGTGGCGGACCTCGACAGCGCGCTGGGCCGGGTACGGCGGCTCGGCGGCCGGGAGCAGGCGGCCGGTTTCGAGGCGTCGTACGGGCGGGTGGCCGTCGTCACCGACGACCAGGGGACGTCCTTCGCGCTGCTGGAGCGGCCGCCGGGGAGATGAAATGTCCAGCTGGTCATGAGACACCCCCTTTGCTCCATGGTTCGCAACCGGCGCCCCGGCCAGGAAGAATCGGGGTGCGTGCCGCCACGGCGGTGCGGTGGTGAGACGCTGCACTTCGGTCGCGTACATATGTGGGTGGCGCGGCTCGTACGGGGAGGTGGCAGGCAAGTGGTGGATCAGCTGACGCAGCACGATCCGCGGCGGATCGGGCCGTTCGAGGTGCTGGGACGGCTGGGGGCCGGCGGCATGGGGCTGGTCTATCTCGCGCGCTCGGCGTCCGGCCGGCGCGTGGCGATCAAGACCGTCCGCACCGAACTGGCCGAGGACCAGCTGTTCCGGGTCCGCTTCACGCGTGAGGTGGAGGCGGCCCGCGCGGTCTCCGGCTTCTACACGGCCGCCGTCGTCGACGCCGATCCCCGGGCCGCCGTGCCCTGGCTCGCCACCGCCTACGTGCCCGCGCCCTCGCTCGAGGAGATAGTGAACGACTGCGGGCCGATGCCGGCCCAGGCGGTGCGCTGGCTGGCGGCGGGTGTCGCGGAGGCGCTGCAGTCCATCCACGGCGCCGGACTCGTCCACCGCGACCTCAAGCCCTCCAACGTCCTGGTCGTCGAGGACGGCCCCCGGGTGATCGACTTCGGCATCGCCTCCGGTGTGTCCAACACCCGGCTGACCATGACGAACGTGGCCGTCGGCACCCCCGCCTACATGTCCCCGGAGCAGGCGAAGGACTCCCGCAGCGTCACCGGCGCCAGCGACGTCTTCTCGCTCGGCTCCACCCTGGTCTTCGCCGCCACCGGGCACGCCCCCTTCCACGGCGCCAACCCGGTCGAGACGGTGTTCATGCTGCTGCGCGAGGGCCCCGACCTGGAGGGGCTCCCGGACGAGCTGCGGCCGCTGATCGAGTCCTGCATGCAGATGGAGGCCGCCGCCCGGCCCACCCCGGCCGACCTCCAGGCGCAGCTCGCCCCGCACCTGTTCGGCTCCGGCTCGGACGACAGCGGTACGGCCTCGGCGTGGCTGCCGGAGAAGGCCGTCGGCCTGATCGAGACCCGCCGGGGCGGCCGTACCGCCGTCAGGCCGGCCCCGGCCCCGTCGTCCTCGTCCTCGCCCGGCGCCCGTGGCGGCTCCCGGGCCGGCGGACCCGGTGCGGTGCCGCCACCGCCGCCGTACGACCCGGCGGTGCCCGCGCCCGTCCCGGTCGGCGCCCCCGGCACCGGCCCGGTCCGGCTGGCCGGCGCCCAGGTGCCCATCGGCCCCGGGCCGCGGGTCGCCGACGCCCGCGCCGCCGCCGTCAAGGCGCCGCCGCCGGAAGCGGGCCTGGTCGCCACCTGGTCCCGCCCGCGCCCCGGCGTCAACGGCGCCGACCCCGCCGTACCGCCCGCCCCGCCGGCGCCCCCGGACACCGCCACGGGCTGGCGGCCCTGGCGCTTCCGCATGTCCAACGACGTGTGGGGCACCCCGGCCGTCGACGGCGAACTGGTCTACGTCACCTCCTTCGAGGTGCACGCCCTCGACGTGGCCACCGGCCGGCGCCGCTTCAAGACCCGTGACGTGGCCTGGTCGATGGCGGTCGCGGACGGCCGGGTCCACGCCTCCGACGGCCCCACCCTGTTCGCCCTGGAGGCCCGCGAGGGCGCGGATCTGTGGCGGCTGTCCACGGACGCCTGGGTGTACGCGCTCACCGCCGACCGGGGCACCGTCGTCACCGGCACCCGGGGCGGCGGCGTACAGGCCTGGGAGGCGTCCAACGGGCACAAGCTGTGGGAGATCAGCGGCTGCCAGACCGACTTCGAGACCCCCGAGGCCGGCCCCGCCCTGCACGACGGCACCGTCTACGTCTGGCAGGACGCCCGGCTGCGCGCCCTGGACGCCCGCACCGGTGAGGAACGCTGGTCGTACCCCATCGGCGACGCGGCGTCCTGCGGCGGCGTCCCGGTCCGTCTCACCGCCGCCCCCGACGGCTACGTCTACGTCTCGGCGGGCACCCGCGTCCTGGCCATCGACGCGGCCGGCGGCATGGTGCGCTGGCACTTCGAGGCCCCGGCGGTGTTCCTCTGCCCGCCCGCCTTCGCCCCGGGCCCGGCCGTCACCGGCGGCGGTGTCTACCTGGCCGACTACCTCGGCACGGTGTACGCCCTCGACGCCACCGACGGCCGCGACCGCTGGCGCATCGCCACCGAGTCCCGCTCCTGCGTCGAGCCCGTGCTGGTCGCCGCGGGCCACGTCCACGTCGGCAGCGGCAAGGGTCTCTACACCCTGGACGCCGTCACCGGCACCCCCAAGTGGCGCTTCCAGGCGGGCGGTGACGTGGTGGGCTCGCCCGCCGTCGCCGAGGGCCGCATCCACTTCGGCTCGACCGACCACCTGCTGTACACCCTGAAGGCCGACGACGGCCGGCTGCGGTGGAAGCTGGCCACGGGCGGCGAGATCACCGGCTCCCCGGTGGTCAGGGACGGCGTGGTGTACGCCTCCAGCAAGGACCGGTGCGTGTACGCGCTGGACGCGGAGAAGGGCACCGGCACCGCGCGCTCCACCGCCTGACCGCGCCCGGTCCACGCGGGACCGGACCCGGCGGCCGCACCGACGACGAAGCCCGGCCTCGCGGCCGGGCTGTGTGGTCGTGCTGTGCGGTGGTGCTGTGTGGCCGGGCCGTGCGGTGGTGCGGACACGGATCGGCCGCGGCGGCTCCCCCTCCGCGCCGCCGCGGCCGATCTCCCCCGTCCCCCCGTCCCCCGTTCCCCCGTGCCGTCCCCCGTTGCCCCCCCCGGTGATCCCCCGTGATCCCCCGTGATCCCCCGTCGGGTTGGATCAGGCGGGCTCGGACGTGATGTGCACGTTGTCCGTCGTGGCCGTGCCGGTGGCCGGGGCCGCGGTGATGTGGACGTTGTCCGGCTTGACCGGGCCGCCGTCCTGCTCGTCGGTGATGTGGACGTTGTCCGGCTCGAGCGCCTGGTCGTCCTGCGTGATCTCGCTCATGGTGCTGCCTCCCCTGGGAACTTCAACTGATCTGTGTCCGTCCGGCCGTTCCCCCGAGGGACGGCCGGACGGACGGCGGGTCGCCCAACCATAGATCGTCGACCTGACGACCCCGCCTGCGGTCCGCCTGCCCCCCGACGCGACGGATCGACAGCACGAGAGTGCCCTGCGGCGATAAACGAACGATGAACGGCGGCGCCCTCAGGCGGCGGCGGACGGCGTGAGCAGGGACCGGACGGCCTCCGCCTCCGGGGACTTCAGCGTCTCGTAGATCGACAGGGCCTCCTGCCAGCACACGTGGGCCCGGCCGGACTGCCCGATCCCGCTCAGCGCCCGCCCCAGCACCGTCAGCACGTTGCCCCGCCGCCACTCGCCGCCGATGCCGCGCAGCACCGTCAGCGCCGCCTCGGCGTTGGCCGAGGCCTGCGCGGGCCGCTGGGCGGCCAGGTCCACCTCGGCCAGCCGGAACAGGGTCATGCCCTCCCACAGCCGCTGGCGGCTCTCGCGGAAGACGTGCAGCGCCTCGCGCAGCCGGTCGGCGGCCTCGCTGTGCAGCCCGTTCTGGGTGAGGGCCATGCCCAGCGCGTAGCGGCCGTTGGCGCTCTTGACCGCGTGGCCCAGCGTCTCGTACATGTCGACGCCCTGCTGGGCGAGGGCCACGGCGCTGCGCGGCCGGCCGGTGACCAGGTGGGTGCGGGAGAGGTTGCACAGGACGCTGGCCTCGCCGGCCCGGTCCGCGCACGCCCGGAAGTCGGTCAGCGCCTGCTTGAGGTGCTCCTCGGCGTCCGCGTACCGGCGCTGGTAGAACGCCATGGCGCCGCGGATGTTGGCGGCCCAGCACAGCGCCAGCGGGTCGCCGGCGGCGGCGCCGAGCCGCAGCGCCTCCCGGGCCTCCTCGTCGGCCTCGGTGAACCGCCCCGACAGCTGGTGGCCGTTGGCCAGGACGACCGACGCCCGGACCTCCGCGCGCCGGTCCCCGCAGGAGCGCGCCGCGTCGAGCAGGGCGAGGGCGGCGGCCTCGTACTCCCGGGAGTTGGCGCCTGACTCGGTCAGGTCCACCGCCGCCCACAGCAGGTCGATGGCGCGCGGCAGGGTGCCGGGTGCCGCGAACTGGCGGACGCAGGCCAGCAGGGACCCGGCCTCCGCGTACAGCCAGTCCTGGGCGCGGTGGCGGTCCTCGAGGGCCAGCCCCGGGTACTCGGTGGCGGCCATGTGGTCCACCACCCGGTCCCCGGGCCGCTCGATGGCGTACACCCGGGCCGCGGTGGCCAGGTAGAAGTCCAGCAGCCGGGACATGGCGGCGGCCCGCTCGCCGGGCGGCGACTCGTCCCGCTCCGCGCAGGCACGCGCGTAGAGCCGCACCAGGTCGTGGAACCGGTACCGGCCGGGCGCCGCCGACTCCAGCAGCGAGGTGTCCACCAGGGACTCCAGGAGGTCCTCGGTGTCCTCCGGGGACAGGTCGAGCACCGCCGCGGCCGCCGCCAGGGACAGGTCGGGGCCGTCGGCGAGGCCCAGCAGGCGGAAGGCGCGGGCCTGGGCCGGCTCCAGCTGGCCGTAGCCCAGCTCGAAGGTGGCCTTGACGGCCAGGTCCCCGGCCTGGAGTTCGTCCAGCCGGCGGCGCTCGTCGGCGAGCTTCGCGGCCAGCACCGACACCGTCCAGGTGCGCCGGGCCGCCAGCCGGGACGCGGCGATGCGGATGGCCAGCGGCAGGAAGCCGCACGCCGCCACCACGTCCAGCGCCGCCTCCCGCTCGGCCGCCACCCGCTCCTCGCCGACGATCTTCGTGAACAGGGCCAGCGCCTCGTCCGGCGACATCACGTCCAGGTCGACCAGGTGCGCGCCCGCCAGGTCCACCATCCGCACCCGGGAGGTGACCAGGGCCGCGCAGCCCTCCGTGCCGGGCAGCAGCGGCCGCACCTGCGCGGCGTCCCTGGCGTTGTCCAGCAGCACCAGCACCCGGCGGCCGTCGAGCACGGAGCGGTACAGGGCGGCGCGCTCCTCCAGCGAGTCGGGGACGGCGGAGTCCGGGGTGCCCAGGGCGCGCAGGAAGGAGCCCAGGACCGTCTCCGGTTCCGCCGCCCGGGAGCCGGCGCCCTGGAGGTCGACGTAGAGCTGCCCGTCGGGGAAGGCGGTCCGCGCCCGGTGGGCCACGTGCACGGCGAGCGTGGTCTTGCCGACGCCGCCGATGCCGGCCAGCGCGGACACCGCCATCACCCGGCCCTCGGCGGCCGACCGCGAGGCGGAGGCGAGCACCTCGCTCAGCTCGGCGACGAAGGCGGAGCGGCCGGTGAAGTCCGGCACGCTCGCCGGCAGCTGGGCCGGGCGGACCGGGACGGCGGCGGGTTCCGCCGCGGGCGCGGCGGGCGCGGCCAGCGCCGGGTCCGCCCGCAGGATGCGCTGCTGGAGCCGGCGCAGGCCCGGGCGCGGGTCCACGCCCAGCTCGTCGGCCAGCAGCCGCCGGGTGTCGGCGTACACGGCGAGCGCCTCGGCCTGGCGGCCGCTGCGGTACAGGGCCAGCATCAGCAGCTCGCGCAGCCGCTCCCGCAGCGGGTGCGCGGCCGTCAGGGCGGTCAGCTCGGAGACGGCCTCCGCGTGGCAGCCCTGCTCCAGGTCCATGTCCAGGCGGGACTCCAGCAGTTGCAGCCGCCACTCCTCCAGCCTGACCCGCTGCGCGTCCGCGTACGGCCCCGGCACCCCGGCCAGCGGCTCGCCGTCCCACAGGGCCAGGGCCCGGCTCAGCGCCTCCCGGGCCCGGCCCAGGTCGCCGGCCGCGCGCGCCTTCTCCGCCCCGGCGGCCAGGTCCTGCGCCTGGGCCAGGTCGAGGGCGCCCTCGCGCAGGCCCCGTACCGCGTAGCCGCCGGACTCGCTGACCAGGACGCCGGGGTCGAGTGCCTTGCGCAGGCGGGAGGCGTACGTCCGCACCGCGGCCAGCGCCTGCGACGGCGGCTCGGTGCCCCACAGCGCGTCGATCAGCTCGGCCGCGGTGGCCGTGCGGCCCTCGCGCAGCAGCAGCGCGGCGAGCAGGGCGCGCTGCTGGGGCGAACCGGTGGCCAGCGGTTCCGCCCCGCGCCAGGCGCGCACCGGGCCGAGCACGGCGAAGCGCAGCGGCGCCGGCTCCGCCGCGGAGCCGGGACGCCGCTGCTCCGGTACGCGCGGTACACCCTCCATGCGTTCGTCCCCCTAGGCATTCCGGTCACGGCACCAGGCCAGTTTGCCCTGTGCGCGGCGGTTGCGTCAGCCGTGCGAGACGCCGATCACAGCGCGGCGCAGGTCAGTGCACAAGCCCCTCACACAGTCTTCGCACCGGCACGCGCGCGCAGGGCGGCCGCGGGGCGCCACAGGGAAGTTGACGGCATGTCAGCGGAGCCGGGCGGTGAACCGCCGCCGTCCCCTCGGACCGGCCCGCCACCTCGCGTGCGGCGGGCCGCCGGGCGGCCGGCCATCCCTTCCGCGATGCCGACCGGTCGGTATGGACAGATGGCTCCGGGACCGGTACAGATGACCCATGCGTATCGCCGTCACGATCTTCCTCACCGACGAGACCATCACCCCCGTCCGGCTCGCCCGTGAGCTGGAGGCACGCGGATTCGCCGGCCTGTACCTGCCCGAGCACACCCACATCCCTGTCGAACGGACCAGCCCGTACCCGGCCGGCGGCGAACTGCCGCGCGAGTACGGCCGCACCCTCGACCCCTTCGTCGCCCTCGGGCAGGCCGCGGCCGTGACCGAGCGGCTGGGCCTGGGCACCGGCATCACCCTGGTCGCCCAGCACGACCCGATCGACCTGGCCAAGCAGGTCGCCACCCTCGACCACCTGTCCGGCGGGCGGTTCACCCTCGGCCTCGGCTTCGGCTGGAACGTGGAGGAGGCCGCCGACCACGGCGTCGAGTGGCGCACCCGGCGCGAACTCGCGCGGGACCGGATGGCGCTGATGCGCGCGCTGTGGTCGGCCGAACCGGTCGGCTACGAGGGCGCGTTCGGCAGTGTCCGGGCCAGCGAGGCCCACCCCAAGCCGGTGCAGAAGCCGCGCGGTCCGGTCACCGGGCCCCGCACCCTCGTCGGCGGCGGCGCCGGGCCCAAGCTGTTCACGCACATCGCGGAGTACGCCGACGGCTGGCTGCCGATCGGCGGACGCGGGCTGGCGGAGTCGCTGCCCGTGCTGCGGTCCGTGTGGGCGGACGCCGGCCGCGACCCGGCCGCCCTCCAGGTGGTGCCGTACGCCGTCCGGCCCACGCCCGGCAAGCTGGCCCACTACGCCGACCTCGGGATCGAGGAGGTCGTGGTGCAGCTGCCGCCGGCCGGTGAGGCGGAGGTGCTGCGGGCGCTCGACGAGTACGCCGGCGCCCTGCCCGGCGCGGGCGACGCCCCCGTTCACTGATCATCCCGAACGTATGCTCAAAGGATGACGACTTCCGCGACCTCCGGAACCGGCCCCACCGAGAACTCCATGCGTCGCGCCCTCAAACGCGCCCGGGACGGCGTCGCCCTGGACGTGTCGGAGGCGGCGGTGCTGCTCCAGGCGCGCGGCGAGGCCCTCGACGACCTCGCCGCGTCCGCCGCCCGGGTGCGTGACGCGGGCCTGGAGGCGGCGGGGCGGCCCGGAGTCATCACGTACTCGAAGAGCGTCTTCGTGCCCCTCACGCGGCTGTGCCGGGACACCTGCCACTACTGCACCTTCGTCACCGTGCCCGGCAAGCTGCGCCGCGCCGGGCACGGGATGTTCATGTCCCCCGACGAGGTCCTGGACATCGCCCGCAAGGGCGCGGCCCTCGGCTGCAAGGAAGCCCTCATCACCCTCGGCGACAAGCCGGAGGACCGCTGGCCCGAGGCCCGCGAGTGGCTGGACGCGCACGGCTACGACGACACCATCGCCTATGTGCGGGCGATCTCCGTGCGCATCCTGGAGGAGACGGGCCTGCTGCCCCACCTCAACCCGGGCGTGATGACCTGGGCGGACTTCCAGCGCCTGAAGCCGGTCGCCCCGTCGATGGGCATGATGCTGGAGACCACCGCGACCCGGCTGTGGTCCGAGCCCGGCGGCCCGCACCACGGCTCCCCGGACAAGGAACCCGCCGTACGGCTGCGGGTGCTCCAGGACGCCGGCCGCTCCTCCGTGCCCTTCACCTCCGGCATCCTCATCGGCATCGGCGAGACGTACGAGGAGCGCGCCGAGTCCCTGTTCGCGCTGCGCAAGGTCGCCCGCGCCTACCACGGCGTGCAGGAGCTGATCATCCAGAACTTCCGCGCCAAGCCGGACACGGCGATGCGCGGCATGCCCGACGCGGACCTCGACGAACTGGTCGCCGCGGTCGCCGTCGCCCGGCACGTCATGGGCCCCTCCGCCTGCCTCCAGGCCCCGCCCAACCTGGTGGACGACGAGTACGAGCGGCTGATCGGCGCCGGCATCGACGACTGGGGCGGGGTGTCCCCGCTGACCATCGACCACGTCAACCCCGAGCGGCCCTGGCCGCAGATCGAGGAGCTGACCGCCAGGTCCGCCGCCGCCGGGTTCGAGCTGCGCGAACGCCTCTGCGTCTACCCGGAGTTCGTGCGGCGCGGCGAGCCCTGGCTGGACCCGAGGCTGCTGCCGCACGTGAAGGCGCTCGCCGACCCGCAGACCGGTCTGGCCCGCCCCGGCGCCCTGCCGCGGGGCCTGCCGTGGCAGGAGCCCGAGGAGGCCTTCGTCCCGGCCGGCCGCACGGACCTGCACCGCACCATCGACACCGAGGGCCGCACCTCCGACCGGCGCGACGACTTCGACGAGGTCTACGGCGACTGGTCCGCCCTGCGCGAGGCGGCCGCCCCCGGCATGGCACCCCAGCGCATCGACACGGACGTGCGCCAGGCCCTCGCCACCGCCGCCGACGACCCCGAACGGCTCACCGACGCCGAGGCACTGGCCCTGCTGCACGCCGACGGCCCCGCCCTGGACGCGCTCACCCGCATCGCGGACGACGTCCGCCGCTCGGTGGTCGGCGACGACGTGACCTACATCGTCACCCGCAACATCAACTTCACCAACGTCTGCTACACCGGCTGCCGCTTCTGCGCCTTCGCCCAGCGCCGCACCGACGCCGACGCCTACACCCTGTCCCTCGACCAGGTCGCGGACCGCGCCCAGCAGGCCTGGGAGGTGGGCGCGGTCGAGGTGTGCATGCAGGGCGGCATCCACCCCGACCTGCCCGGCACGGCCTACTTCGACATCGCCAAGGCGGTGAAGCAGCGCGTCCCGGGCATGCACGTGCACGCCTTCTCCCCGATGGAGGTGGTCAACGGCGCCGCCCGCACCGGCATGTCGGTCCGCGAGTGGCTGACGGCGGCCAAGGAGGCGGGCCTGGACTCCATCCCCGGCACGGCCGCGGAGATCCTCGACGACGAGGTCCGCTGGATCCTGACCAAGGGCAAGCTGCCCGCGGCCGACTGGATCGACGTCGTCACCACCGCCCACGACCTGGGCATCCGCTCCTCCTCGACGATGATGTACGGCCACGTCGACCAGCCGCGGCACTGGCTGGGCCACCTGCGCACGCTCGCCCGGATCCAGCAGGAGACCGGCGGCTTCACGGAGTTCGTCACCCTGCCCTTCATCCACACCAACGCCCCCGTGTACCTCGCCGGCATCGCGCGGCCGGGCCCGACCACGCGGGACAACCGGGCCGTCACGGCGATGGCCCGCCTGCTGCTGCACCCGCACATCCCCAACATCCAGACGAGCTGGGTCAAGCTGGGCACCGAGGGCGCGGCCGAGATGCTGCGCTCCGGCGCCAACGACCTGGGCGGCACGCTCATGGAGGAGACCATCTCCCGCATGGCGGGCTCCTCCTACGGCTCCTACAAGTCGGTCCGGGACCTCGTCGCGGTGGCGGAGGCGGCGGGCCGCCCGGCCAGGCCGCGCACCACGCTCTACGGCGAGGTGCCGCAGGAGCGGCAGCGGGCGGCGGCCGCCTCGGACGGCCATCTGCCGGAGCTGCTGCCGGTGCTGGACTGAGCGGGGAGCCCGTGCCGGGCCGGGGGGCCGGGGACCGGGCGGGGGAGCTGCCGGGGCGGGCGGCCGCAGTACGATGATCCGACCCCTGTTCGAAGGGGGAGCCCGTAGCGGAGGAGATGCGTACCCGTGCCTGCCCGTCTGCCCTCGTGGGCCTGGGTCTCCGGTCTGACCGCCGGGGCGACCGCGGCGGTGGTGGTCCTCGCCGTCCAGGCCGGCCAGGGGCCGCACCCCACGGCCGCCGCGGCCCGCCCGAGCGCCTCGGCCCCGGCGGGCGCGCACCCTTCCGCCTCCGCCTCGCGGAAGCCGTCCGCCGCGCCCGCGGTCCCGGCCGCCTCCGGCACCGGCCGCCGGATCGTCTACTCCCTCGGCGCCAAGCGGGTGTGGCTGGTCGACGCCGGTGGCAGGGCCGCCCGCACCTTCCCGGTCTGGCCGGGCACGGTCGGCCCCGACCCCGGCAGCTACGCGGTCTCGCAGCGCCTGGACGCCACGACCGGCTCCGACGGCGTGCGGATCGAACACGTCCTGTACTTCGCCGCCAAGTCGGGCCTGTCGATCGCCTTCTCCAACGCCGTCGACGGCTCCTCCCCGCCCCCGGCCGCCGGCAAGCAGACCAGTGGCATCCGCATGCACAAGGCGGACGGCACCGCCCTGTGGACGTTCGCCGCGGCGGCCACCAAGGTGACGGTCGTCCCGTAAGGCCCTGCTCCCGCCGCGGCGGCGGCGTGACCGGCCCAGACCGGAACTGACCACGACAGCTCGCCGAAGGCCGCCCGGGCCGTCCCCCGCGGACCGGTCCGCCTCCTGAACGGACCGTTCCCGGTCGATTACAGTGCTGAGCTGTCGTACGTGCGGACGGTGCCGTGAGGAGATCAGGGTGGGGTCGACGACCGGCGCCGTCTGGGGCCGTGCCGAACAGCAGGACTTCCGCGGCCGGGTGCGCGGCACCCTCCTCGGCGTCGCTCTCGGGGACGCGCTCGGCGCGCCCGCCGACACCCTCGGCCTCGACGAGATCCAGGCGGCCTACGGCCCCGAAGGCCTGCTCGACCTGGACGCCGCGTACGGGCGGCGCGGCGCGGTCACCCACCACACCCAGCTCACCCTGTTCACCGTGGACGGCCTGATCCGCGCCCAGGTGCGCCGCGACAGCGGAGCCTGGCACCCGCCCACCGACCTGCACCGCGCCTACCGCCGCTGGGCGGCCACCCAGCGCGACTGGGGGCCCGACGAACGCCGCGCGGACGACGGCTGGCTGGCCCGCGAGGAGTGGCTGTACGCCCGCCGCGACCCCACCCGCGCGCTGCTCCTCGGCCTCGGCGACGACCGCATGGGCACGCCGGACGCGCCGAAGAACCCCGCCGAGCAGGGCCCCGAGGCGGTCGCCCGGTCCGCGCCCTTCGGGCTGCTGGTCGGCTGGGAACCGCAGCTCGTCGTCCAGCTCGCGGTGGAGTGCGCGGCCCAGACCCACGGCCACCCCGTGGCCTGCCTGTCGGCGGGCGCGTACGCCGTGATCGTGCACGGCCTCGCCCGCGGCGAGAGCCTGGACGCCGCCGTGCAGCGGGCGCTGGCCCTGCTCGCCGCCCGGCCCGGTCACGAGCCGGTCGCCGACGCCCTCCAGCACGCGCTGGGCGCGGTGCGGCAGGGCATGCCCGGTCCGGGCCGGGTGGCGGAACTGGCCGGTGACGGCACCGCCGACGGCCTGCTGGCCGCCGCCGTGTACTGCGCCCTGGTCGGCGAGGACGTACGGCACGGCCTGTGCCTGGCGGTGAACCAGAGCGGCCCCTCCAGTGCGGCCGGCGCCCTCACCGGCGGCCTGCTCGGCGCCCTGCACGGCGAGACGGCCCTCCCGCCGGCCTGGCTGGCCGAGCTGGAGGGCCGTCCCACCGTCCTGGAACTCGCCGACGACTTCGCCATGGAGATGACCCAGGGCCCCGCGCTGCACGGCCCCGCCGGATCGTCCCCGGGCTGGCTCACCCGGTACCCGCGGGCCTGACCTCGGCGGTGCCCATCGCCGGCTCCCCGTTCCTGCCGATTGTCGATCGACCGGCGGACTAGAGGGGTTGGTTGGGCGCTCCCACGGTCGTGTCGCCGGCCGTCGCCGGAGCCGGTACCGGTGCCGCGGCTCCGTCCCCGTCCGTGTTGAGGCGCTCGATGACCGCCAGCCGCTCCGGGGTGTCCTCCGGCTTCAGGTAGCCGATCAGGATGTAGAGGACCAGGGAGACGGCGAGCGGGATGGAGACCTGGTACTGGAGCGGGACGCCGCCGTCGACGTTCCAGTTGATCGGGTAGTTGACCAGCCAGAAGGCGAGCAGGCCCGCCGCCCAGCTGGTGAGCGCGGCCGTCGGGCCGGAGCGCCGGAACGGGCGCAGCAGGCCGAGCATCATCGGGATGGCGATCGGCCCCATGAGTCCGGCGACCCACTTGATGACGACGGTGATGATGTCCTTGAACGCGGGGGAGTTGACCTGGGTCGCCACCGCCATCGACAGACCGAGGAAGATCACCGTGGTCAGCCGGGCCGCGATCAGCCCCGACCGCTCGCCCCAGCCCCGCGCCCGCGCCGACAGCACCGGCGCCACGTCCCGGGTGAACACCGCGGCGATGGCGTTGGCGTCGGAGGAGCACATGGCCATGGTGTGGGAGAAGAAGCCGACGATGACCAGGCCCAGCAGGCCGTGCGGCAGCAGCTGTTCGGTCATCAGGGCGTAGGAGTCGGAGCCGTCCGGCTTCTGCGCGTGCACCAGCAGCGGTGACATCCACATGGGGAAGAACAGCACCACCGGCCAGACCAGCCACAGGGCCGCCGAGAGCCGTGCGGAGCGGGTGGCCTCGCGGGCGCTGCCCGTCGCCATGTAGCGCTGGGCCTGGTTGAGCATGCCGCCGTTGTACTCGAAGAGCTTGATGAAGAGGAAGGCGAGCAGGAAGACGGTCCCGTACGGGCCGACCAGGGGCTTGCCGTGGCCGTGCAGCGCGGGCTCGTCCCAGGCGTCCAGGAAGCCGATGCTCTTGTCGCTCAGCTTCATCACGACGGCCACGAACATCGAGACGCCGGCCAGCAACTGGATGACGAACTGACCGAGTTCGGTCAGCGCGTCCGCCCACAGACCGCCGATCGTGCAGTACACGGCCGTGATCGCGCCGGTGATGAGGATGCCCTGGGTCAGCGACAGCCCGGTGAACACCGACAGCAGGGTCGCGATGGCGGCCCACTTGGCGCCCACGTCCACGATCTTCAGCAGCATCCCGGACCAGGCCAGCGCCTGCTGGGTGGGCAGGTTGTAGCGGTTCTTCAGGTACTCCAGCGGCGAGGCCACGTGGAGCCGGGAGCGCAGCCGGTTGATGCGCGGGGCGAACAGCTTCGAGCCGATGGCGATGCCGAGGGCGATCGGGAACGACCAGGTGATGAAGGAGGTGACGCCGTAGGTGTAGGCGATACCGGCGTAGCCGGTGAACATGACGGCGCTGTAACCCGACATGTGGTGCGAGATGCCGGACAGCCACCACGGCATCTTGCCGCCGGCCGTGAAGAAGTCACCGACATTGTCGACGCGCTTGTGCGACCACACGCCGATCGCGACCATCACGCCGAAGTAGCCGATGAGCACGGCCCAGTCGAGACCGTTCATGTGCCCCCTTCCAGAGTCCGTCACCAGGGTCAGGCATGTGAACTCTGGGTTCGTGAGCATGCGCACGGCAAGGAGAAGGAAGGTCAAGGCGGAGTAAAATCGTTCTGTTTGGTGACCTCAGTTCATACATGTGAACGCTCGCGCGACAGTGCGGCCCCGCTCGGGACCTCGGATTCTCAGACAGCGGCGGGCGGGGTGAGGAGAAAAGGCGGGGCGGGCCGGAAGAACTGCTCCGGCCCGCCCCGCCCCGTGCTCACGGCTTCTTCAGCTCGTCCGGGCACGGCGTGCCCCGGGGCAGCTGGTAGGGGGCGGCCAGGTGGTACGTGCCCGCCCGCGGCGCGAGCAGCATCGTCCACCGGTCGCCCTTGGCGTCCTCCTCCGTCTCCATCAGGCAGCCGTTGACGTTGTCGTACGTCTTCGGCTCACCCGCGGACCGGTGCTCGGAGGCCTCGGTCTCCCGCGGCGGCTTCAGGCTCTTGCCCTGCGCGTCGACGATGCTCAGCCACGGCGAGTACGGGATGCGGATGAGGATGCGGCCGGCCTTGCGGACCTCGATCGTCAGCTCGCCCTGCTCGGCCCGGTCGACCACCGCGTCCGGCTCGGCGAGCGGTGCCGGGTCGGTCACCCGGAACAGCTGCCAGTTGGCGTCGCCCCAGACCTGGTTCAGATACGGCATCCCGCGCTGCACCAGCGCCCGCTCGCGCTCGCCGCCGTCGCCGTCCGGTTCGTCCCGGGGCAGCACCACGAAGTGCACCGCCCAGCGCTGGAGCCACTCGTGGTAGTTGGCGGAGTTGAGGGTGTCGTCGTAGAAGAGCGGGTTGCGCTCCATGTCGGCCTGGCGGTTCCAGCCCCGCGCCAGGTTGACGTAGGGCGCCAGGGCGGAGGCCTCGCGGTGCGAGCGGGCCGGGACCACCTCGACGCGGCCCTTCTCGGCGCCGACCTCCTGGAGTTCGTTGACGAGCGGGGCCAGCTCGCGGGCCCAGGACGCGGCGGGCGTGGTGTGCATGATGTCGTCGACCGACTTGAAGCCGATCCAGCCGACGAACCCGAGGAACGCCAGCACCGTCACGTACCACCGGCGCGAGCGCGGCACCGCGAACGGCAGCGCCGCGATGAGCGTCGCACCCGCGAACAGCATCGGCAGCCGGGATATGTTCGACCCGATCTGCGAGCTGACCAGCCACACCAGCAGCACCCCGAGGCTGTAGACACCGGCCGTCAGCCGGACCGTCCGCCACTCCCTGGGCACCAGGAACAGGCACAGCAGCCCGTACAGCAGCGGCATGACGACCGAGCCGACGGTCATCGGCTGGGTGCCGGAGAAGGGGAACAGCCAGGCCGAGACGGCGACCACCGCGGTCGGGGCGAGACCCAGCGCCCAGGCGCCCGGGCGCCGCTTCTGCAGGAACAGGGCGACCGCGATCAGACCCACGAACAGTCCGGCGACCGGCGACGCCATGGTGGCGAGGGCCGCGAGCGGCGCCGCCACCAGGGCCTTCGCCCAGCGTTTGAATCGCCAGCGGTGCGGCCAGCAGAAGACGGCCGCCACCGCGCCCAGCGCGAACATCGTGCCGAGCGCGAAGGTCACCCGGCCCGAGACGGCGTTGCAGATCAGTGCGAAGACCCCGGCCAGCGTGGCCCACAGCGGGTTGCGCACGGACCGGCTGCGCACCAGGACCAGCGTCAGCAGGCCCGCCGACACCGTCCCCGCGATCATCATCGTCGTGCGCACACCGAGGAGCGACATCAGATAGGGCGACACCACGCTGTACGACACCGGGTGCATGCCGCCGTACCAGGCGAGGTTGTACGCCGAGTCCGGGTGCCGGCCGACGAACTCGGCCCAGGCGTCCTGCGCGGCGAGGTCGCCACCGCTGTTCGCGAACGTGAAGAACCAGATGATGTGCAGGACGCCGGCCAGGGCGGTGATCCCGAGCACGGGGTGCAGCAGCAGCCACCGGCGCGGCGGCTCCAGGGCGGCGCCCAGCCGTGACGGTCCGCGACCGCCGGTGCCGTGACCGCCGCTGTGACCGGTGCCGGTGCCTGTGCCGGTGGTGCTGTCCGCCGGGTCGGCGCGACGGCCGTCCGGGTCAGCCGCGGACGGCCGTATTCGAGGGCCGGAACCCGGCCCCGGATCTGCGTCGTCGGCGCGTGTCGGCTCCGCTGTGGCCACCTGAAGGCACTCCCCGTGTCCCGTCTTCTGCTCCCGGCCGTACGCCCGGATGTCTCCCGGAGTTCGCGGCCGTGTCCCGTCGAGTTCGCCGTCGTGTCCCGCGACCGGCGACCTGCCCCGTTTCGTGACGCTAGCACGCACCCCGCCGCGGGGCCCCCGGGTGGGGGCTCGGCGGCGGGGTGCGGGGGCGTGGCGCGCGGCACCGGGGCGGACCCGGCGCCGCAGGTCAGCCCAGCCGGGTCAGCCTGGCGCCGAAACCGGGCTCGGCGAGGTCCTTCTCCAGTGCCACCGGCACCTTCACCGCACTGCCCGAGCCGTCACCCACGGTGAGCGAACCCACCTCGGTACCGGCCTTCGCCGTGTGCGGTACGGCATCGGAGGCGAACGACAGCTTCACCTTCAGCCCCGCCCAGCCCACCGCGCCGACGTCCTTCGTGACGACGACCGGGGTACGGCCGCCGAGTCCGTCGTCCACGTAGCCGACGACGTCGCCCTTCTTCAGGATCGTCGCCGACCGCAGGGCGCCCTGCGCGGCCCGGATCAGCTGGTCGCCGCCGGACAGGGCGGCGCTGAGGATGGTGTTGTCCGGGCCGCCCGCCGGCTGGCGCAGCACCGCGCCGACGATCCGGCGGGTCTCGCCGCCGACCTCCTTCTTCGCCGCGAAGACGAGGTTGCCCAGGGCGGAGGTGGTGGTGCCGGTCTTGATGCCGACGACGTCGTTGTGACCGACCAGCTGGTTCCAGTTGGAGTGGTTGACGCCCTTGTAGTCGTCGTACGACATCATCGCCGCCACCTCGCGGAAGGCGGGCTTCTCCATCGCGGCCTTCGCCAGCTTCACCTGGTCCACGGCCGTGCTCACCGTGGAGTTCGTCAGCCCCGAGGGGTCGGTGTAGGTGGTGTTGGTCATACCGAGGTCGTCGGCGGCGGCGTTCATCTTCGCCACGAACGCCTTCTCCGACCCGGCGTCCCAGCGAGCCAGCAGCCGCGCCACGTTGTTCGCGGAGGCGATCAGGATGCTCTCCAGGGCCTCCCGCTGGCTGATCGAGTCACCCGCGCTGACGTCGACCGTTGACTCCTGGCCGGCCTTCGACTGGTCCTCGGCCGGCTGGTCGATCTTGATCTTGGGACCGGCGGCGCCGCTCTTGAGCGGATGGTCGCGCAGGATGAGGTAGGCCGTCATGACCTTGGCCACGCTCGCGATCGGCACCGGCTTCTGGCTGCCGGACGAGCCGAAGGAACCGACGCCCTGCACGTCCAGCGCGGCCTGCCCCTGGGACGGCCACGGGATGTCCGGCTTGCCACCGCCGAAGGTGTAGCTGTCCTTCGCGGTGAGGTCCAGCGTGGGCTCGGGCAGCGGGCGCATGGCCTGTACGACCGCGAAGACGATCGCCAGCAGCAGCACCAGCGGCGTCCAGATCTTGATCCGGCGCACGGCCGTGCGCACCGGCGTCTCCGGCGGCGGGGGCGTGTTGGTCAGCTCGGCGAGCAGGTCCAGCGGTGGCTTGGGCGGCAGCGGCTGCTGGGTGGTGCGCTCGGGGCCGATCTGCGGCACCTGGGCGGTACGGCCCGCGGGCGGCTCGTCGAGCGGCTTCAGCGCGACGAACTTGCTCGTCCGCTCGGCGTCCGACTCCGGAGCCTTCGTGGCGCCGCCCAGCTTCAGCATGGTGGTCGGCTGATCGACCTGCCGCTCCCCGGGCCGTACGGCCTTGAAGACGGCCGTCGGCTGATCGACCCGCGGTTCCGCGTCCGCGGGCTCGGGCTCGTCGTCCTCGGGCTCGTCGTCCTGCGCGGGCCCGGCGGGCTTGTGGTCCTCGGGCTCGGGCTCGGGCTCGGAGTCCTCGGGCTCGGCGGGCTTGCGGTCCTCGGGCTCGGGCTCGGAGTCCTCGGAGTCGGCGGGCTTACGGTCCGCGGGCTCGTCGTGCTCCGGCTCGGCGTCCTGCGCGGGCTCGGCGGGCTCGGCGGGCTTGCGGTCCTCGGGCTGGGGCTCGGAGTCCCCGGAGTCGGCGTCCGCCGCGGGCTGGCGGTCCTCCGGCCCGGTGTCCGCGGGCTTGGGCTCGGCGTCCTCGGGCTCGGCGTCCTGCGCGGGCTCGGCGGGCTCGCGGTCCTCCGGCTCGGCTTCCGCGGAGTCCTGGGCGTCCTCGGTGGACTCGCGGTCGGCGGCTTCCGGCGCGGGGCTCTCGGGGGCGTCCTCGGGCTCGGTGTCCCCGGCGTCCTCCGGGGCGGCGTCCTGGGGCTCGGCGGCGGGCTCGTCGTCCTCGGAGGTGGCCGCGTCGCCGGACGCGCCGGTGCCGGCTTCCGGCTCCGCCTCGTCGGCCACGGCGGTCTCCTCGGCCCCCGCCTCGACCTTGCCCCCGGGGTCGCCGGTCTCCGCCTCCGGCGTCTCCGGCTCCTCGTCGGCGGAGGCCGCGTTCGCTTCCGCGTCTTTGCCCGACCCGGTGCCCGGCCCGGACGCGGGCTTCGCACCCCCCGCGGGGCGCACCCACGCCGAGACGGCCTCCCGCAGCCGCGCGTCGGCGTCGGCGCGGGAATCCGTGCCGGAGCCGGTGCCGGAGTCGGAGCCCGTGTCGCCGTCCGCGTCGCCGTCCGCGTCGGCACCGGTGTCGGCGTCCGCGGTGGAGGGGCCGTCGGCGGCAGGCCGCGCGTCCCGCACCGAGAGGACCCTCGTCGCCGTGTCCGTCTCACCCCGGGACTCCGCGGAACGGGCCACCGGGAGGCGCGGGTCGCGCGCCCCGGGAACCGTACCCGCGCTCCCCGGCGTCGGTTCCGCCGACGACTCGCGCTGCTTCGACCTGTCGGGGGACTCGCCCGCCACCGATGCCTCCTCCATGTGCCGCACGCCTCCGTGCGTCTGCCGAACCGTCCAACAAGCGTTGGCGCCGCCCGGACAGCGCCTGACCGCCGCTGTCCGAACCATGTACCAGTGTCCTGTGTGCGGACTTGACCCAGGTGGTAGACGAGAACGACATACCTTCCGGTTCCCGTACGAACCGGTCACGCGCCCTCGACAGACCAATGTGAGAGGGGTCACCCTGTCATTCATCCACGCGGGGAGGCATGGATGGGCAGGAGCCGCAGAACACTTCCGGAGGAGCTTCTGCTGCTGGCACTGGACCCGGCCACGGGTACCACTGCGCAGCCGCAGTCGCTCGACCTCGGTCTGGCCGGAGCACAGCTAGTGGAGCTGGCGCTGGCCGGACGGATAGCCCCAGACGGGGATCGTATAGCCGTGGTGGTGCCACGGCCGACTGGAGATCCAACTTTGGACTGTGCGCTGGAGTTGCTGCGAAGGCGCGGCGCTCCCGTACGGGCTGTGCACTGGATCGGCGGGCCGCGACTGGGCCTGCGCCAGATCTACCTCTCGCACCTGGAGCGGTGCGGCATGGTGCATGCCGTGGCGGGCCAGATGTGCGGGGTGTTGCCGACGACTCGCTACCAGGCGACGGACAACGAGATCAGCCGGGAGATCCGTGCCCGGCTGGACTCCGCGATCCGCACCGGCGTACCGCCGGACCCGCGGACCGCGGCCCTCGCGGCCCTGGCGCACGCGGTCGGCCTCGGCAAGCACCTGTATCCGGGGAACGAGGGACGCTCGTCCCGGTCCCGGCTGCGGGACCTGATCCGGCACGACCCGATGGGCGGCCTCGTGGCACACGCCGTGATGGACGTCCAGAACGGCGCGGCGGCGCAGCCGCGGCGCAACCCGGCGGGCCCGGCCGCCCCGGCCGGCCGCCAGGCCGGACCCGGCGTCCGGACCACGGCGACGGAACCCGCACGCGGGGTTCCGATGCAACCGCGGCACAACAGCATGGCGCGGGCCGTGGCCCACTGAGCCGGGGCCCCGCCGCAGCCGTGCGCGCACGGCGGGCACCACCGCACGACAGCACCACCGCATGACCGCACGAGCCGCACCGACAGTCCCCACGACCCGGTTCGGGAGCCGCAGGTCCGAGCGGGGTGACGAGACCGCGTGTCCCGTCACCCCGCTCGGCCGCATGTCCGCCCGGTCCCCGGCCGGTGCCCGGAGCACGCCCGGCCGGCCCCCGGACCTGCGAAGTGTCCACGGGACGCCCGAACGTGCGCGTACGCGCCGCATATCCACCGTTTCCCAGCGGTAGGAAGCACCTTGGTGGCAGTCTGCTCAACAGCAGATACGCATGGTGTTAAGTCAGGCACGCAGCCGGAGGTGCACGTCCCGTGGCGTCCAATGTCAATCCCACCGTCAGGCGACGCCGGCTGGGCCAGGAGCTGCGCAGGCTTCGTGAGCTCAAGGGCATGACGGCCGAAGAGGTCGCGGAGCGGCTGCTGGTGTCGCAGTCGAAGATCAGCCGCCTCGAGAACGGCCGGCGCAGCATCAGCCAGCGCGACGTCCGCGATCTGTGCGGGGTGTACGAGGTCGAGGACCAGCGGGTCGTCGAGTCGCTGATGGAGATGGCCCGGGACTCGCGGCAGCAGGGCTGGTGGCACGCGTTCGGGGACATCCCCTACAGCGTCTACATCGGCCTGGAGACCGACGCCGAGTCGCTGCGCGTGTACGAACCCCAGCTGGTGACCGGCCTGTTGCAGACCCGGGCGTACGCCGAGGCCCTGGTGCAGGGCGCGCTGCCGGAGACCTCGACCGCGGACATCGAGAAGCGGGTGCAGGTGCGGCTGCGCCGACAGGAACGTATCACCGCCGAGAACAACCCCCTGCGGCTGTGGGTGGTGCTGGACGAGGCGGCGCTGCGCCGGCTCGTGGGCAGCCGGCTGGTGATGCGGGAGCAGCTGGAGTACCTCATCGAGATGTCCCAGCTGCCGCACATCACCGTCCAGGTGCTGCCGTTCGACGTGGGCGCGCACCCCGGGCTCAACGGCCAGTACGCCATCCTGGAGTTCGCCGACGCCGCCGACTCGAGCGTGGTCTACCTGGAGGGCGTCACCAGCGACCTGTACCTGGAGAAGGCGCACGACGTGCAGAAGTACTCCGTGATGTACGAGCACTTGCGGGCACAGTCCCTCAATGTGGAGCAATCCCGGCAGTTCATCGCGGATGTGGCCAAGGAGTACGCCCGCTGAGCCTGCTCGGCAGGCAGCGCGGGATCGTACACCGGGTCGGCGCTCCAGCGGAAGGCTCGCCTGGAATATGCCATCCGGTCGAGTGAACGGCTCCTCCAGGGGCGGAAGTTGCGGAGTAGCGTCGATCACGCCAACCGGTCGATCCGCTTGGCGTGATTCGCACGACAGCAACTCGCTACAGGAGTGAACATGGCACTGCTTCAGGGCGCCACGGAGACATGGACGAAGTCCTCCTACTCCGCCGGGAACGGGGCGTGCGTGGAGGTCAAGTCGCCCGCCGCCGCGGAACTCGCCGTCCGCGACTCCAAGGTCCCGGAGGGCCCGGTCCTCGCCTTCCCCACCGACGCCTGGAACGCGTTCGTGACCTCGGTCAAGGCGTAGGGGGGTACTCCCTGACCCTCCGCCGCACCAGTCTTCGCACACTCAGCACGCACAGAGCCCTCTCGACCAGTTCGCCGTCCTTGCCGAGGGGGCTCGGCCTGTGCCCGACAGGGGCCGGGAGCGGTGGGCGCTATCGCACGGGGAACGCCACGTCACACACGGCGTCCTCGGCGCCAGCCGCCTCCCAGTCCGCGAAGTACACCTCCCGGCAGGGGCCGGCCATCTCCAGCCCCTGCCCGGCCATCCACTGCTCCACCGCCTCGAAGGCGGCCAGGATCTGCGGATGGGCCACCTGGGCCTTGGTGATCCGGGTGTACGCCAGCCGGGCCGCCGGCTCCAGCCGAACCTTCGTCGCCCAGGCACCGGTGTGCCGCTCCACCCAGGCGCGGGCCGCCGCCTCGTCGGCCACCGGCACGCACGACTCCACCGGGCCGTCGCTCTCCATCGACACCTCGGAGTGGTAGACGACGAACGGCGCCCCGGTGACACTCCCGCACTCCCGTGCCGCCGCCTCCAGCCGCCCCAGCGAGGCGCCGATCCACGCGGGCAGCTCGTCCGCAAGGGTGTGCCGCGTCTCGGTGAGCACCACCTGGGCCGGCACCTCCACCGTCTGAACCTCGAACCTGTCG
Source organism: Streptomyces sp. NPDC041135 (assembly GCF_055592085.1). Taxonomy (NCBI): domain Bacteria; kingdom Bacillati; phylum Actinomycetota; class Actinomycetes; order Kitasatosporales; family Streptomycetaceae; genus Streptomyces; species Streptomyces sp. NPDC041135. Next base: position 236,603 of record NZ_JBVIYZ010000006.1, on the reverse strand, counting down.
TACATCTGCGAACCCCTTCCGGACAGTCGTCCACGGAGGTAGTGCGCGAGCGTCCGCTGACCCGCCACCCGCGACTCGACGTCCGCCCAGTAGGCGGCCAGCCGGTCCGCGGCCACCGTGCCCTCCGCCTCGACCACCTCCGCGATCAGCGCGAGCGGCATGTCGAGCCGGCGCAGCAGCGCCACCAGCCGGGCGCGTTCCACCTGACCGGCCCGGTAGTAGCGGTAGCCGCTGGCCTCGTCCACCCGGGCCGGGGCGAGCAGGCCGAGGCGGTCGTACAACCGCAGGGCCCTAACCGAGAGCCGGGCCCGGGCCGCGAACGCCCCGATGGTGAGCAGGTCGTCGTCCACCACGTCATCCTCCGTCACCGGGCGCCGTCCGCCCGGTGACCGCACGCTCGGCCCTGCCCCAGGGTCAGGGTCAACCCGCGGCGGGCCCGCCCAGCGCGGCCTCGACCGCCGCCACGACCTCCGCCGACTCCGGCTCGGTCTGCGGCGAGAACCGGGCCACGACCGCGCCGTCCCGGCCGATCAGGAACTTCTCGAAGTTCCAGCGGATGTCACCGCTGTGCCCCTCGGCGTCGGCGAAGCCCACCAGCCGGTCGTACAGGGGGTGCCGGCCGTCGCCGTTCACCTCCACCTTCTCGGTCAGCGGGAAGCTCACGCCGTACGTCGCGGAGCAGAACTCGGCGATCTCCTCGGCGCTGCCCGGTTCCTGCCCCATGAACTGGTTGCACGGCACCCCGAGCACGGTGAAGCCCTGCGCCGCGTACCGCTCCTGAAGCCGCTCCAGCCCGGAGTACTGCGGGGTCAGTCCGCACTTGGAGGCCACGTTCACGATCAGCACGGCCTTGCCGCGGTGGCCCGCCAGATCCGCGGAGCCGCCCCGCAGGGCACCGATCTCGACGTCGAGGGGGGAGGAGGAGGTCGTCTCAGTAGTCATCTGCGGATGCTAACCCCGCCGGGTGCCTCCCCTCACCGGGAGCCCGGCCCGGCGTCCCCCGGATGCGCCCCGCCCCCGGACGCCTCCAGCAGCACCTCGCCCGCCGCCGTCCGCGCGTACAGCACCGACCGGCCGACCCGCCACCGCCGTACCAGCCCCGCCTCGCGCAGCACCTTCAGATGGCGGCCGACCGAGCCCAGCGGCTGACCGGTCAGCGCGGTCAGCTGGGTCGTGCTCAGCGGGGAGCCGAGCAGCGTCAGCACGCCCGCCCGGGCCGTGCCCAGCAGCGCGCCCAGGCTCGCGGGGACCGCCCGCGCCACCGCACCGGCGTCGGCGAGGACCCCGGAGCACGGGTAGACGACGGCGTACGCCTCCCCCTCCTCCCAGGACACCCAGCCGTGCCGCTGCGGGGTCACCGGCACGAAGACCAGCTCGGCGCCGGAGATCTCGCGCGGCGGATACGCCCGAGTGTTGATCTGCAGCCGGCTGTCCCCGAGCCACCGCGTCCGCCCCGGCCGCAGCGAGTCCAGCACGGTCGCCCAGCCGCCCCGGCTCACCTGCGCGGTCCGCGCCACCACGTCCGCCTCCAGCACCCGCCGGCGCCGCTCCCAGTCCGGCCGTACCGTCTCCGCCCACACGTACTCCAGCAGCGCGGCCGCCCGCTCGGGCAGGTCGTCGCGGTACAGCGCGTCGGGCAGCGGACCGGCGAGGGAGACGCGCAGCTGGGCGCGGGCGTCGGCGGGGCGGGCCGCGCGGACCCGGGCCAGGCCCTCGGGCAGGGACTCGCCGTCGCGGGGCGCCGGCGTGAGGAAGTCGGCGTTCCAGTGCCTGCCCAGCCCCGCGCGCACCAGCAGCGCGGTGACCGGATCGGCGGCCAGCCGTGCCCGGTAGCCGGGCAGATGGACCCGCAGCCAGGCCTGCTCACCGGGGTGCGCGCCCGTGCCCGCGTGCAGCAGCTTCAGATGCGCGTACGTCTCGGCGAGCGGCGAGATCACGAACCGGCTGCGGGCGAGGGTGTCGGCGTTCAGCTGCCACCAGCCCATCCACCCGCCCCCGTTCCCTCGGCCCGTCCACCGGTCCACCTGTCCGCCCGCCGCGCGGGGGACCTTTCGCGCTCCCGCGAAACCATAACCACCCCCTCGCCCCCCGCCCGAGACTCCCGGCATGAGCAGCTACCGATCCCTGTTCCGCACCCCGGAGTTCACCCCCCTCTTCCTGGCCTCCGCCGCCCAGACCGCCGCTCAGACGGTGAGCGGTCTGGCGCTGGGCACGCTGGTGTACCGCTCGACGCAGTCCCCGCTGCTGTCCGCGGTGAGCATGTTCGGCCCGTCGCTCGCCCAGGTGCTCGGCGCGACCTTCCTGCTCTCCGGCGCCGACCGCCTCCCGCCGCGGACGGCCCTGTCCGGGATCGCCCTGGCCTTCGCCGCCGGTACGGCACTGCTCGCGCTGCCCGGCCTGCCGCTCGGCGCGCTCTTCGGCATCGTCCTGCTGCTGGGCCTCGTCGCCGCACTCGGCGGCGGGGTCCGCTGGGGGCTGCTGACCGAGATCCTCACCAAGGACGGCTACCTGCCCGGGCGTTCCCTCTTCAACATGATGAACGGCCTCACGCAGATCGCCGGGTTCGCGGCCGGCGGCGCCCTGCTGGCCGTCCTGCCGCCCCGCGCCGCACTGCTGCTGGCGGCGGCCCTGTACCTGGTGACCGCGTCCGTGCTGCGGCTCGCTCTCGGCGCGCGGCCGCCCCGGGCGCCGGGCCGCCCGTCGCCCGCGGCGACCTGGCGGACCAACGCCCTGCTGTGGTCCGCCCGCCCGCGCCGCCTGGTCCTGCTCGGCCTGTGGCTGCCCAACGGCCTCGTCGTCGGCTGCGAGTCCCTCTACGTGTCCTACGCCCCCGGCAGCGCCGGCACCCTCTTCGCCTTCGGCGCGCTCGGCATGCTGGCGGGTGACGCGACGGTCGGCCGGCTGCTGCCGCCCACCGTCCGCGCCCGACTGGCCACCCCGCTGCTCCTGCTGCTCGCGGCGCCCTACCTGCTCTTCGCCCTGCGGCCCCCGGTACCGCTCGCCGCCTGCCTGGTCACGCTCGCCTCGGTCGGCTTCGGCGCGAGCCTGGCCCAGCAGGAGCACCTGATGGCACTGACCCCGGACGACCTCCGCGGCCACGCCCTCGGCCTGGAGTCCGCGGGACGCCTCACCTTTCAAGGCGTCAGCGCCGCGCTGGCGGGTTCGGTGGCCCAGCTGACCTCGCCCGCCACCGCGATGACCGTGACGGCGGCCGCGTCGGCCGGCGTCACCCTGTCCCTCGCTACGGCCGCCCGTCGCTCTCCACGACCCCGGCCGGCGCCGCCATGGGAGCCGGTGCCGGCTCCGGCTCCGGAACGACAGGCGTCTGCGCGGGAGCCGTAGCAGCCGTGGACGCGGTGGGTGCCGCAGGGGCCGTGGCGGCGGCTTCCGTGCGCTCGGCCGCGCGGGCGTCGAGGTCGGCGTCGATCCGCTTGGTCGCCCGGTCGAAGTACCGCAGCAGCTCCACCGGAACCGGCATCACGAGCGTGGAGTTCCGCTCGGCGGCGACCTCCACGACCGTCTGCAACAGCCTGAGCTGCATGGCCTCCGGCGAGTCCGACATGATCCGGGAGGCGTTGGCCAGCTGCTGCGCGGCCTGGAACTCGCCGTCCGCCGTGATCACCCGCGCCCGCCGCTCCCGCTCGGCCTCCGCCTGCCGCGACATGGACCGCTTCAGCGACTCCGGCAGCTGTACGTCCTTGATCTCCACGCGGTCGATGTGCACGCCCCAGCCCGCGGCCGGGCTGTCGATCATCAGTGCCAGCCCCTCGTGCAGCCGCTCGCGGTCGGAGAGCAGGTCGTCGAGGTCGCTCTTGCCGATGATGGACCGCAGCGAGGACTGGGCGACCTGGCCGACGGCGAAGACGTAGTCCTGCACCTCGATGGTGGCCCGCAGCGGGTCGGTCACCCGGAAGTACACGACCGCGTCCACCTTCACCGACACGTTGTCCCGGGTGATGCCCTCCTGGGTGGGCACGGGCATGGTCACCACCTGCACGTTCACCTTCCGCATCCGGTCGGCGAACGGGATGAGGAAGGTGACGCCCGGATGCCGGTACGAGGGCAGCGCCTTGCCCATGCGGAACACCACCCCGCGCTCGACCTGGTTGACCACGCGCATTCCGCTGCGCAGCGCCAGCAGGACCAGCGCGACGACGACCACCACTGTGACGACGGTGCCTTCCATGGCACTCCCTTCTCCGACCGGGCCGGATCTGACCGGACCCGGACACCGGTGGAGACACCGGGGAGCGGTGGATGGATGCGGGCAGGGGCGTCAGGGAGGCGTTAAGAAAAGCGCCGGCCCGGACGATAGGATCAACACACTCGCAGGTACCCCGGGGGGTATATGCCTGAGATGCGCGGGGACCAGGGTGCGCAGGGACCAGGGTGCAGAGGTATGCAAGAGGGAGTGGTCGTGGAACTGGAGCTCGCCGGTGCGGAGCTGAAGTCCGTCCTGAACCGCCTGCGCCGCGCGCAGGGGCAGATCGCCGGCGTGATCCGGATGATCGAGGAGGGCCGCGACTGCGAGGAGGTCATCACCCAGCTCGCCGCCGCCTCCCGCGCCCTGGACCGCGCGGGCTTCGCGATCGTCGCCACCGGCCTCCAGCAGTGTGCGGCCGACATCCAGTCCGGCCGTGCGAACTCCGAGGACGCCGAACAGATGCGGGCCCGGATGGAGAAACTGTTCCTGTCGCTGGCCTGAGCGGGCCTGAGTGGGCCTGCTGAACAGGTCTGGCCGGGCGCGAGGCGGCTCGGCGGGCACCGGGGCAATCGCCGTGCCGGTGGGCACCGCGACTGGTAACGTCGCGATCTTCGCCGGTCCACCCGTGCGGAGTCCCGCGGCAGGTCGCCCCATGTCCGATCCCGTCACCCCACCCGCCGCCCCGTCGGCCGCCACCGTCGCCCGCGCGGCCGCCACGGCCGACGGCGACCCGTACGCCGGATGGCGGCACGCGCTGGCCGAGGCCGACCGGGTCTTCGCGGCGCCTCCCGCCCTGGACCGCCCGGTGGGCGGCTGCACGTTCTGCACGCCGGAGCCGGACCTGCTCCTCCTCGGCGGCCACCCCGCCGCCGTACCGGACGACGTCCTCGGGTCCTTCCTGCGCGAGGTCCCCAGCCACTGGGACGCCGACCAGTACCCCGTGCTGTGGCGCCGCCTCATGCCCCGGGCGCTGCGCTCCTGGGGGCCGGAGGGCGACTGCGCCGATCCCGGGCTCGAGATGGGCCACCTCGGCCGCGACGGGGCCGGCCTGGCCCGGTGGCCGGCCGCCGAGCGTGCCGCGGTCGCCGAGGCGTTCCGGGCCCTGCTGACCCTCGCCCTGGTCGACGACCGGTCCCTGGGGGACGTCACCGGCCTGGTGGAAGGCATGGCGCACGCGACGGGCGCCCTGGAGCCGTGGCTCGACCACCTCGCCGGCCTCACCGGCCCCCACGCGGACGCCGGCCTGGTCCGCCTCGCCTTCGACTGGGTGACGGACCTGCTCTGGGAGCAGTTCGACTTCTCGTGGTGGTACGACGGCGACCCCCGGGTCATCGCCACCTGGCTGCCCACCCAGCGCCCCCGCATAGCCGCCTTCGCCGCCCGCCACCCGCGCTGCAAGACCGCCTCGGACACCCTGGCCGGGATCGACGCCCTGCGCGCCGGCACCCACAGCCCCTGGCTGTACCCGGTCGCCTTGGAGCGGCGTCTGAAGCTGGCCGAGTGAGGCACGCGGGGGTGCGGCGCGCGGGGGAGGGGCTCTCGCTGACGCGTCCGCCCCCGGTGCCACCGGCGCCCCCGGGGGCACAATGCTCGGCGCGCATCGACCTGGCACGCGCCCCCGGCGCGCACTCAGCGGATCGAGCGCGCCCCGCGCACACTCTGCCCCCTTGCCCCGGCAGGTGCTTTTCTGGACAGCCGATGCCCACGGACCGGAAACGGATCACCGGCGGAGCGCAGCAGGAGAGGAGCGCCCTTGAAGCCGCAGCCCGGTCACCAGGGCCGTGAGGAATGGCCCGCCAGAAGCTTCCTCGGCGGTCTGCCGGAAGCCGTCCGCATCAAACTCCTCGGGATCGGCACCCGCTGCCGCTATCTGCCCGAGGAGATCCTGATCCGCGAGGGCGACCTCTCCAACCACGTGGTGCTCCTGCGCTCGGGCTTCGTCAAGGTCACCGCGCGCCTGGACAACGGCCACGAGGCGCTGCTCGCCATCCGGGTCGGCGGAGACATCGTCGGTGAGATGGCCGCCATGGACGACGGCGCGCCGAGGTCGGCCACGGTCACCGCCTGCGGGGAGATCGCGGCCAGCATCGTCCGCGAGTCCGATCTCCGCGTCTTCCTGGAGGCCCACCCGGAGGCCGCCCGCGCGGTCAACCGGATCGTCGTCCAGCGGCTGCGCTGGTCGAACCAGCGGCGTGTGGAGTTCGGCGGGTACTCCGTCAAGGTCCGGCTCGCCCGCGTCCTCGCCGAACTGGCCGGTTCGTACGGGCAGCCGGTGCCGCGCGGGCTGGTCATCGCGGTGGACCTCACCCAGCCCGAACTGGCCGCGCTCACCGGCTCGGCGGAGGTCACCATCCACAAGGCGCTCGCCGAGCTGCGCAAAGACGGCCTGATCACCACCGGATACCGCCGTACCACCGTCCTCGACGTGGACCGGCTGCGGCGGACCGCCCGGCTCCGCGAGACGACCCCGTAACGGGGCGTCCTCCGGCCCTGCTGGCCGAAAACCATATTTCTACGACCCACTCGGTGATTCCCGTCATGCGGCGCAGAGTTGACGCCCGACGTCGCTCGACCAAGCAGATGGGCAACCGAGATGATGAAACCGGACCCCGCTTCGCAGGAGGACATCCCGCGCCGGCTGTGCGTGGCGGCCGATGTGGAGAAGTACGGCCGCCTCGACACCCCGGGCCAGGAGGAGTGCCAGGCCGACCTGGTGCGGGTGCTCGAAGAGGCGGCGGCACTCAGCGACCTCGACCGTACGACCTGGCAGCGCCAGCCGCAGGGCGACCAGGAGTTCGCGGTCCTGCCGCTCGGCATCCGGGAACCGCTGGTGGTCGGCGGCTTCGTACGCAACCTGGCCGTCCGGCTCGGTGAGCGCAACGCCAACCGGGCCGAGGACGCGCGGATGCGGGTCCGGCTCGCCATCGACTTCGGCGTGGCGCGCACGGCCGCCCTGGGCCACAGCGGACCGGCCCCGGTCTCCGTGGCCCGCTACCTCAACGCATCCCCGCTCAAGCGGGTCCTGGAGGCCCTGCCCTCCACCGATCTCGCGCTGATCGTCTCCGACCGGGTGTACCAGGACGTCGTCCGGCTGCGGGGCGAGGGCCAGGGCCTGGACCCGGCCCGGTACGTCAAGGTGCACGTCCGCGAGAAGGAGTTCACCGGCTACGGCTGGATCCACGTACCCGAGCACGGCCCGGAGGAACTCGCACCGCTGGTCGCGGACCCGGAACCGGAGGACGCCGCGGCCCCCGCCCCCACCACCGTGGTGAAGCGGAACAAGGGCGGCGTCTACCACTTCGGCAGCGGTGACGCGGCCAAGATCATGCACAAGAAGTACTCCAAGTGACGGTGCGGCGGCCATGGACGACACGACCGAGACCCTGACGGAACCCACGGAGATACCGGCGGAGCCCTCCGCCGACGAGGAAGGCACCGCGCCCCCGCCCCCCGGCGGCGAGGCGGCCGAAGAAGAAGCCGATCACATCAGACAGCTGCGGGAACGCGGTCTGCCCCTGACGCTCCTCGACGGGGGCATCAAGGCGAAGGCCGTCGGCTTCGGCAGCGGTGACGCGGCCGAGACCATCCACAAGAACTACTACGGCACCCCGGCCGTCGACCCGGTCGACGGCCGCGTCCCCGACGAGGACCTGGACCGCCTGCGCGAGGTGTACGTGGCGCCCGCCACGCACACCACCCTGGTCGAGCACCTGGTCAGGCACGGCGTCGCCATCCTGCGTGGCGCCCCGGGATCGGGGCGCGGCACCACGGCACTGCTCGCCGCCCAGGAGGCGATCGACGCCGATGTGGTGGTCCTGGACGCACAGGCGGGCGTGCGCCGGCTGGCACGTGAGGAAGGCGGGCTCCAGCCCGGCCGGGGCCACGTCATCGACAGCGACGGCACCGAGTGGGCGGCCGAGCTGCGCCCGCAGCTGCTCATCCGGCTGCGCGAGGCGACGTACCGCCGCTCACCACTGGTGATCGTCGTCGACGACCAGGTGCCCGTCGGCGCGCTGGCCGACCACGTCGTCGAGCACGAGGCGGCGGACCGAGCACGCGCGCAGGTGCTGGCACGGCACCTGACGGTGTCGCTGGCCGACCGACCCCTGGACCGCCGGAAGCTGCTGGAACACGACGGCCTCCTGGAGGACCTGCGGGGGCGCAGGTCCATGGCCGAGGTCGCCGCCCTGGCCGGTCAGCTGGCCCGGCGGGTGCGGGACGGCGACGACATCGACCAGATCGTCCAAGGGCTAGGGGCCGAACTGCGCACCACCGCGGTGAAACTCCTCGCCCCCGAGCAGCAGACCGGGACCGACGGCACCGGGCGGCCGGAGGTGTCCCTCTGGTCCCGGGCGTTCCTGCTGGCCTGCGTGGTGCTCGACGGGATCACGCTGAGCCGGGTCAGCCGGGAGTCGCACCGGCTCGCCGAGCTGCTGCACGGGGTGCGCTCACCCTCCTCGGTGCCGGAGATGCCGCTGTTCGAGGAGAGCGTGCAGGACTGGCTGGGCCGGTCCGACGTGGAGTTCACCGACCGGGCCGGGAACCCGGTCGGGCCCCGGCACCCCGAGTGCCTGGTCCGGGTCAGCCGGCGCGGCTTCGGCGAGGCGGTCCTCGAGGTGCTGTGGCACGACCACAGCGGGGCCCGGGGTCCCCTGCTGGAGTGGCTGGACAGCCTCGTCGTACGGGGTGAGGAGGACATCCGGGTCTCCGCCGCCCAGACGGTCGGGCTGCTGGCCACCCTCGACTGGGCCTACGTGCACGAGGAGCTGCTCGTGCGGTGGGCCTCCGACAAGGGGGAGCACGCCGACCGGCGGCGGTTCGCGGCGGCCTGGGCCCTGGAGCGGGCGGTGACCGACCCGCTGCTCGCGTCCCGGGTCCAGCGGTTGCTGTGGCGCTGGTCCCGGCGGCGCGACTTCCAGGCCTGCGCCCAGGCCGCGTACGGCACCCGGATCGGTGCGCGGTTCCCGGTGGACGCGCTGGACAGCCTGGAGCGGATCGCCCAGTCCGGCGCGCGCAGCGTGTGGACCGCCGTACGCGAGATCTACGCGGCCGGATCACGCGACCAGGTCCTGGGGCGGCTGGCCGCCTGGTCGGCATCCCCGCGGCACTGGCTGCGCGACGACGCGGCCAGATGCCTCCAGGGCCTGAGCAGGTTCGGCGGCGCCCGCTCGGTCACCCGCTTCCTGACCCGGCCCGAACCGCGCACGCACCTGCTGCTGCTGACCCGACGGGTCCTGCTCAGCGGCCACCCCGCCCACCGCCGCTGCGGCTGGAACTCCATGCGGCTGTGGGTGGAGCGGGCCGGGGACGAGCCGGGCCTGGACGAGCGGGTGGCCGACTTCTTCGCCGACCTGCCCGAGCCGGGCGACGAGGGCGCCGGCCTACGCCGGCAGTTCCTGTTCTACCTGCGGCTGTGGAGCCACCAGCTCCCCGACAACGAGACAGCCGCACATATCCGTTCCCTCGTGGAGGAGAGGTGGTCGAGGTGACCGGCACACCGCGCCGAGGCCCGTTCGGCTGGCTGCGCGCGCTGTTCGGCAGCGCCAGGGAGCCCGTCGTGGGGCCTGCCCCCGACATCCCGGTGATCGACGTCCCGGACGTCGTGGCGGTGCACCGCACCTCCACCGTCACGTTCGAGACACCCGCCCGCGGCGACGGCTTCGCCTTCCGGGTCGAGATCCGCTGCGACTGGTGCGCCGAGGGACGCCTGGAGCCGTCCCTGCTCAACCGGGCCGTCGACAGCCACGAGGCGGCCCTGCCCCAGCGGCTCGCCGAGGCCGTCCGTGACATCGCCCGCCGCTACGACCCGTTCCGCGCCGAGGAGGCGGAACGCGCCGTCAACCAGGCCCTGCGCGAAGGCGAATGCTTCGAGAACGGGCTGGTGCGGTGCCGTACCGTCGCCCACCTCCAGCCCGCGCCCGAGGTCCTCGCGCAGCAGCGCACGGCGGCCCTGGAACTCCAGGCCATCGAGCACCGGTACGCGAAGTCCGCGCTCCAGGTGAAGCTGCTGGGCGAGGTCGCCGAGCAGTGGCGCGCGTTCCTCGCCGGCGGCCTCGCGGGCATGCGGCAGGACGACGACGCGCTCTCCTGGCTGACGCCGTGGGCGGTCCTGCTCGCCGAGCAGCCGGACAAGGCGGCCGTCGAGGTCGGTGACATGTTCCGGCAGCGGCAGAAGCAGCTCGACGACTTCACCAAGCTCCTGGAGAAACAGATGAAGGGCTACCAGGCGCAGGACCTCTTCGAGTTCGTGATCACCAACGAGCAGCAGCTCGGGCAGGCGATGCGCCTGTTCGGCCTGCCCCTGCCCGGCGAGCCCGACCACGGAGCCGGACCGCGCGAGCCCCTGCCCCGGGCGCAGCCGGCCCGGGACTGAGACTCCGGGGCGGCTCCGGGGCTGAGACCCCGGGGCGGCTCCGGGACCGGGACACCGGGGCCGGCTCCGTGACCGAGGCGGCGGTGCGGCTCAGGCCAGCAGCGGGCCGGCGAGCAGGAGCCCGGCGGTCACGGCCATCAGCCCCGTCCAGACGACGCCCCTGGCGATGTACCGGTGCTTGGCCATGGCCACCTGGGCGAGCACCGGGATCAGCTGCCAGATCTCCCTCCGCTCGCTGTCCTCGTCCGGCGGCGGAGGGGTGCCGTCGGCGAGGGCCAGCAACGGCAGGCTGAACCGGTTCGGGGAGGGCGGCGGCCCCAGACGGGGGCGGAGCGCCTGGACCGCGCAGTACACGGCCGGCAGGAACGCGGCCACGTGCAGTAACAGCAGTCCGGCCATCACCCGGGCCCCGGCGTCACCGCGGTCCAGAGCCTCGCGTACGACGCCGCCTTGCGGGACGGCCGTGGCCATCAGCCCCACCTGGACGGCACCGAGGACGCCGACCTTGGTGTCGGCGAACTGGGCCGAGGCCTGGAGGGAGGCGTACACGGCCAGCGCGGACCGGAGACCGGCGGCCTCCTCCTGTGTCGTGGGGCGGTTCCCGGCGGCCGGGGTCCCGGGGGAGGGGGTCCCGGAGGAAGGGGCGGTAGGGGCGGAAGGGGACACGGAAGCCTCCTGGCAACGAGTGACCGAGAACGACTGAAGACGACCGGTGACGGCCGAAGAGGGTCGAGACCGGGTCGAGGACCCCAGTAACGCGTCAGATCCCACCCGAGAAAAGCCACAAATGCGTATTCCGCTGACTTGGAGATCCCGGTGCACCTCGTGAAGCAAGCACGTCCCGGCCGCCGCCTTCTCGCACTCGCGCTGTCACTGACCGCCATGGCGGCGGCCGGTGGCTGCGGGCTGTTCGACACGCCCGCCGCCCACCCCTGCGCCTGGCTGGACCGCGGCTCCGACGGAGCGGACGACGTCCGCCGGGAGACGATCGTGCTGACCGACCGCAGCGCGTCCACCCGGCCCGGCCGGACCACCTCGCCGAAGGACCGGGTACCGGACTGGGCGGCCACCGCGCTGACCTCCCAGGACCTCGCGCAACCGGCGCTGGAGGGCGGACTGCTCTCCGTGGCCGGCTTCGACGGCAGCAGGGCCACGGTCGACTGGGAGGTGAACCGGGCCTTCGTCGCACCCGCCAAGGGCACGGCCGAGCGGAAGGGCGACCGGCGCAGCGGCCGGCACGCCTGCCTGGAGAAGCGGCTGCGGCAGCTGACCGCCGGCGCCCCCGGCACCGACCGCACGGACGTCCTCGGCGCGCTCGCCGCCGCCGGCGAGCAACTCGGCCGGGCGAGCGGCCGGCGCCGCATCGTCGTGGCGACCGACGGCCTGGTCAACACCGGCTGCGCCGACCTGCGTCCGGCCGGGTTCGACGGCACCGAGGAGATCAAGGACACGGTGCGGCGCTGCCGCAAGGCGGGCGAGCTGCCCGACCTGACGGGCACCGAGGTGAACATCGTCGGCATGGGCCGCGCCGCCCGGGGCGCGTCACCGTCCTCCGCGCAGACCGCTTGGCTGGTCACCTACTGGACCCAGCTGTGCGAGGCGACCGGTGCCTCCTGCGAGGTGACCACCACCGCCCGGCTCCGGGAGGCGGGCAAACACACCGGGAACGGCGGCACGGAACCCGCCGTGACCTTCCCGGCCGTGTCGGAGCGGACCTCCCACCGGGTCACCACCATCGTCCTGCCCGGCTCCGTGCTGTTCGCGACCGACCGGGCGGAGCTGTCGCGGACGGCCCGCGGCACGCTCGACGACGCCGTACGCCGCATCGAGGAACTCGACCCCGTCTCGGTCGCCGTCTCCGGGCACACCGATTCACGCGGCGGCGAGGAGCACGGCAGGCAGCTCTCCCTGGCCCGTGCGCGGGCCGTGCGGGCCGCCCTCGCCGAGCGCGGGATCGCGGTGGCCTCCGCCCGCGGCTACTCCGACGACCGGCCCCGCTGCACCCCCGAATACCGCCACGGCGTACCCGACTACGCGGCCATGGCGTGCAACCGCCGGGTGGAGATAGCTGTGACGGTCCGCCGCTGACACCTCTCCCCACCACCCGGACGCTCCCGACACTCCAGCACCCCGCAGAGAAGGACACCGTTCATGTCCCACAACCATCACGGCAGCCCGTGCCACCACGGCTGCGGATGCGACATCCGCCACCTGGTCAAGAGCGCCGAGGACGGTCCCGAGCGGGACCCGGAGCACCTGGACAACGGCGAGATGCGGATGCTGCTCCGCGCCGCACGCGAGGTGGCCGCACTCGTCGGCCGCAACCGCGAGCAGCTGGCCGCGGCCCGGGTCCGCACGATCGACGCCCACGCGCGCACCGAGGAGGCGGTGCAGTCCCTGGCCCGGTTCGAGGCCGCCGCCTCCCTCCGGACCGGACAGGCGGCCCAGGACGCGGTCGGCACCCGGCACGCCGACGACGGCGCCCACGACCGGCGCCGCCGTGACCTGTGGATACGGGTGCTGCGCTGGCCGGTGATCGGCGCCATGGCCGTGTTCGACGCCTGGTACTTCATGCAGGTCTTCCAGTACCTCACCACCAGCGAGGAGGACATCTCGCTGGCCGAGCAGGCCGTCTCCGTCCTGCCGGGCGTCGTCCTGGCCCTGGGCCTCATGCTGTCGGGCCACGCGATCGCGGCCCCGCTGCACCGGCTGCGCGAGCGACTGCACGCCCTGCGCGACGACCGCCCCTGGCCGTCCTTCCTCGGTACGCTCGCCCTCCCCGCCCTCTACCTGCTCGCCGTGCTGTTCACCGTGACCGTCTGGGCGGCCCTGCGAGCCCGCGACACCGCGACCGAAGCGGGCGCCGTCGACGGCGCCCGCTACGCGCCCGGCTGGGTCGCGCTGCTGCTGCTGGTGCTGGCGATCACCGCCGTGGCCATGAAGGTCGTCGCCCACAACCCCTACGCCGACAGCGCCGCCGAGGCACGCCGTGGTGTGCTGCGGGCCCGGCTGACGTACGCCTGGCTCGTGCGGCGGACCAGCGAGGCGCTGCGCGATCACGAGCGGGCCTGGAGCGACCTGTGCGCGCTGCGCGACGAACTCGCCGCGCAGGTACGCCTGGAGAGCATGCGGGTGTGGGAGGCGGCCATCCTCGCGGCCCGCATGTTCCACGGCCAGGCCGGCCACCGCCCGCCCGCCCCGGCCGTCCCGCCCGGCGGAGCGCAGGCGCAGACACCGACCGCCGCGTGGGTGGCGCCGCTGTTCACCGGAGTGGTCGAGCCGCCACCCGAACTCGGCCCCCTGGTGGAAGCCCACCGGATCACCGTCACCTGCGACCCGGCCGGGCTGCGCGCCCGTCGCGCCGAGCTGATCGGCAACCTCAACGCACAGCTCGCCCCGGCGGCGCCCACTGTGCCCCGGCTCCCCGCGGCGACCGGCGACGCGCCGCCCTCACCGCCCGGCGGAACACCCCTGCCCGGGTAGCCGCTCCGTGCCGCCCGCCAGTGCCGCGGTCCGTCAGTGCCGCCATGTGTCGGTGCCGGTCCGTCGGTGCCGCCGCCCGTCAGTTCTTGCCGCTGTCCACGATGACCGGTGTGCCGCCCGAGTCCGTACCGCACGGCACCGCGTACACCGGGTGGGCCTTCGCGGCTTCCCTGTAGGCCTCCAGGCACTCGTTGTACAGCACCTTGTCGCTCAGCGACCGCTCGAGGATCTTGTTGGCGCGGGCGGTGCCCTCCGCCTCGATCCGCTTCCGCTCGGCCTGCGCCTTGGCCGTACGCGCCCCCTCGGTGGCCCGTTCGGTGGCCTGCTCCTGCTGGATCTTCTTGTCGATCTGGTCCTGGAGCTTCTCCGACGGCCGCACATTGCGCAGGTTGACGGACGTGACGTCGATCCCGCGCGGTGCCAGGCGCTTCTTCACGAGGTCGGCGATCTGCGAGCCGATCTCCTCACGGGCGGACGCGTAACCCTCCTCGCTGGTGTGCCTCGCGAAGACGTTGCGGATGATCTCCCGGGCGTCCGGCAGCACCAGCCGGTCCTCGACGGCCTCCTCGCTGCCCGCCAGCCGGTACAGCTCCACCGCCCTGGCCGGCACCACGGCCCACTTGATGGTCACGTCGGCGTACAGCACACCGCCCTGCGAGGAGCGGACCTCGACCACGTCCTTGTCGTTGAGGTCCAGGTCCACCGGACGCGTGGAGAAGGACGTGATCTCGGTGAACGGCGACGTGACATGGATGCCCGAGGTCAGCGGCGTACCGAGCTTGCCGAAGGTCACCGGGACGCCGACCTCGTAGGCGCTGACCACATGGACGCAGGCGGTGATCCCCGCCAGCACGCCCGCCGCGGCACTGAGCGCCGCCCCCAGCTTCCAGCCCCCGGCGTCGCGTCCGCGGCCGACGAAGAACAGCACGACCGCCGCTATGAGCAGCAGGATGCACAGCACGAGCACAGGAATCCCCCCACGGAAACGTTCCCGCGCCGTCGGTGGCGCGATCCGGCGCATCGTAGCGACCCCGGATGTACGCCCGTCGACGCCTGGCCCGCCCGGCGGGCCGGCCAGTGCCCGCGGGCTACGTACGGGGTGCGTCGTCCGGTCGGGTGTCGGCGAACTCCCACCAGGCGAGCGGCAGCCAGTCCCCGTCGACGAACCCGTCGACGGACCCTCCGGTGCCCCGGATGGTCACCGGGGTGCCTGCCGGATAACGGGTGCCGGACAGCCCCGACACCGGGACGAGCAGCACGCCGAGACGTCGCGTCAAGGTCCTGGTCCTCTCCGAAGCGCATGAAAAAGGACTTTGTAGTCCATGGGTGCAAATCATCGCATCATGCGCCAGTCTGGAATATGAGGTAGCGCACACAGGGCCGGTCCAGCCGCACGGATCGTCGGATCGTGCCCGGACCGAGCCCGGTTTCCGCGACCGACGACGGGGTCTGCCCACCCCGCCGTTCCCACAAGTGATCGAGCGAACACAATCGGTGGAGGTGCTCGACGATGAGGGCTGTCGTGTACAAGGGACCGTTCGAGGTAGCGGTCGAGCAAGTGGAGGATCCCCGGATCCAGCACCCCAACGACGTGATCGTCCGCGTCACGTCGACCGCCATCTGCGGCTCCGACCTGCACATGTACGAGGGCCGCACGGCCGCCGAGGCGGGCATCGTCTTCGGCCACGAGAACCTGGGGGTCGTCGAGGAGTGCGGCGAAGGCGTGACGACGCTCAGCAGCGGGGACCGGGTCGTGATGCCGTTCAACGTCGCGTGCGGCTTCTGCAAGAACTGCACCGCGGGCTTCACCGGCTACTGCGTGACCGTGAACCCGGGCTTCGCCGGCGGCGCCTACGGCTATGTGGCGATGGGCCCCTACCTGGGCGGACAGGCGGAGTACGTCCGGGTGCCCTACGCCGACTTCAACTGCCTGAAGCTCCCCGAGGGCACCGAGAAGGAGACCGACTTCGTCCTGCTCGCCGACATCTTCCCCACCGGCTACCACGGCAACGAGCTGGCCGACGTACGCCCCGGTGAGAGCGTCGCGGTCTACGGCGGCGGCCCGGTCGGCCTGATGGCCGCCTACTCGGCGGTCCTGCGCGGGGCGAGCAAGGTGTTCGTCGTCGACCGGGTGGCCGAGCGGCTGCAGAAGGCGGAGGAGATCGGCGCCGTACCGGTCGACTTCACCGCGGGGAGCCCGGTCGAGCAGATCAAGGAGCAGACCGCGGGCGAGGGCACGGACAAGGGCATCGACGCCGTCGGCTACCAGGCCCAGACCCAGGCACACGGCGAGGACCACGAGGAGCCGGCGATCGTGCTGAACTCACTGGTCGAGACGGTCCGGCCGACGGGCGCCCTGGGCGTGCCGGGCCTGTACGTCCCGAGCGACCCGGGCGGCCCGGACGAGCAGGCCAAGCAGGGCATGCTCATGGTCGCCGTCGGCCGCCTCTTCGAAAAGGGCCTGCGCATGGGCACCGGCCAGTGCAACGTCAAGCGCTACAACCGCCAGCTGCGCGACCTGATCATCGAGGACCGCGCCCGGCCCAGCTTCGTCGTCTCCCACGAACTCCCCTTGGACGACGCCCCGACGGCCTACGACAAGTTCGACAAGCGCATAGAGGGCTACACCAAGGTCGTGCTGCACCCGCAGATGGCATAAGCACGCTCCTCGCAGCCGCCTGGCGGCCGAAGGCCCCGGACGACGACCGGTCCGGGGCCCTGGCGTGTGCGGGTGGGGCTCAGTCCGACCGGGGCTTGATGCTCACCGCCCGGTAGGTGTAACCGTCCTGCTTGCCACGAGGGGTCTCCCACCGAAGCTCCACCGACTGCCCCGGCGAGAGCGGACGGAACTCGCCCCTCGGGAGGCTGGAGTAGTGCGCCCAGCACCCACCGGGCGTCTGCGGAGAGTCGAGCACTCCCCACCCTTCCTCGTCGTGCCACTCACGGACAGTCGCGATCACCATGCGGCGACTGTACGGGTACCGGCCGGCCCGGACCGAGTCTGGGACCCCGGGCTCGGTCCCCGACGCGTCAGGCTGGTGCGGTCGCGGCGGTCGCGGCGGTTGCCGAGCCTCGCCGCTGTAGCAGCCGCGACCGATCGTCTGCCTGGACTCCCGCTCGTCGTGGTGGCAGTTCTTATCGCGCTTGACGGTGGGCTGCGGCGGCCAGTCGGCACCCCGTCGGCAGCACGAACTGAGCCCAGACCGTCTTGCCGGGGCCGTCCCGGCGCGGGTGCCAGTCCCAGCGGTCGGCGAGGTGCTCCACCAGGAGCAGGCCGCGGCCGGTGTCCCGGAGGTCCGTCGACGTCGCCACGGCCGGTACGGCCTCGGTGCGGGTGTCGGTGACCTCGATCCGTACGGTCGTGGCCCCGCAGGCCAGCGCGAGGTGGAAGTCGCGGCCGGGGACCCTGCCGTGCCGGACGGCGTTGGAGGCGAGTTCACCGATGATCAGCGTCAGCGCGTGGTGCGCGTCGCAGTCGTAGGGGATGCCCCACGCGTCGAGCCGCTGTCCGGCAAGCCGCCGGGCGAGCCGCGCGCCGCGCGGGGTGGAGCTGAACCGCATCGCGAAGTGACCTGCGAGGCCGATGGGCTGCCCGTTGCCGGAAGGGGCGGCGATCTCGTCGTTCATGCCCGCAACGCTTCCGGTAGCGGCGTAGCGTGACCAGTGGTGACCCGCCGTCATGCGCCGGTTGTACGCGGCGGGGCGGGAGGTGTACGCGGCACGCCGCGTGACCGGCTCGGGGCGGGCGCGTTGGGCCGGGGAACCGGGCAGGGGAGGCGGTGGAGTCGGTGCAGCAGGGTGAGACCGAGGGGGCGCGGGAGGACGCCGGACCGAGTCCGGAGGACGAGCCGGGATCGGGCGTGGTGACGGCGTTCGGGCGGCAGTTGAAGCTGCTGCGGGTGCGGGCGGGCCTGGAACGACCGGAGTTCGGCAAGCTCACGGGTTACGCGGCCCAGTCGATCGCCTCCTTCGAGCAGGGGCGGCGCATTCCCTCGCCCACGTTCATCGACCGCGCGGACGAGGTGCTGGACGCGGGGGGCGTCCTGAAGGCCCTGAAGGAGGAGGTGGGGCGGGCGCAGTATCCGGCGTTCTTCCGGGACATGGCGCGACTGGAGGCGGAGGCGGTAGCTCTCCATGTGTACGCGGCTCAGGCGGTTCCCGGCCTGCTGCAGACCGAGGAGTACGCGCGTGCCGTGTTCGGCATGCGGCGCCCGCTACTTGACGAAGACACTGTCGAGCAACGAGTCGCAGCCCGGCTTGCTCGTCAGGAGATCTTCTCCCGCAGGCCGATGCCGACCTTGAGCTTCGTGATCGAGGAGTCGGTGCTTCGACGTCCCATCGGCGGTTGGGCGTTACTGCGAGGACAGCTTGAGCAGATCCTGCTGCACGGGCACCGCCGCAACGTGGAGGTCCAGATCATGCCCAACGAGCGCACGGAACACTGCGGTCTGGCCGGACCCTTCACCTTGATCGAGACCCGCGACGGGCGGAGGATGGCCTACGTTGAGGTCCAGCGGGACAGCCGCCTCCATACCGACAGGTCGGCCGTCAGGGAGATCGAGGAGCAGTACGGGATCCTCCGGGCTCAGGCGCTGACTCCACATGAATCGCTGGCCCGTGTCGAGAGACTGCTGGGAGAGACATGAGCAACCAGATGCCCGAGCCGACGGTGCCGGAGTCGGCCTGGTTCAGGAGCAGCTACAGCAGCGGCGAGGGCGGGGAGTGCGTCGAGGTCGCCGGCGCCTTCGGAGCCGTACACATCAGGGACTCAAAGGTCCGGTCGGGACCGGTTCTGACGGTCGCCCCCGACGCGTGGGCCCGGCTCGTCCGGCTGGCGGCCGGCCAGGCCATCTGAGCCGGACGTTCGTGACCCCGTGGGTGCCCAGTCGCAGAGGTGGCTGAGCACCACGTCGTGCACGGTTGGCTGAGACGGACGGTCGGCGCGCGTTCAGCCCGCCTCGCCGCGTTCGTTGTCGTCCCCGAGCCAACGGCTCGCTCGCTCGGCGATCCCGCTGGAGAGCTTGCCCTTTACCGAGCCGGCCCGGTGGAGAGCGTCGTTGCCGAGGTTTCTGGCGGCACCGACGCCCTTTGCGCCTGTCTCGAGTGCCTTGTCCCTCGCCTCCGCGGCCGCGTCCGCCCACCGTCTCGCATCCGACGACTGGTGACCGGACTCGATCCCGAGCCGCCCGTGGAAGTCATGGACGCCGGTCGCGACATGGTTGCTCGACCGGACCACAGCCGGCGACTTGGTCGGGTTCAGCAGCACCTTCGCGTTGGCCGTGCCGGCAGCCGCGTTCATCCGGGCCACCAGACGCTCGGTGCTCCGCGAG
Source organism: Streptomyces sp. NPDC041135 (assembly GCF_055592085.1). NCBI lineage: Bacteria > Bacillati > Actinomycetota > Actinomycetes > Kitasatosporales > Streptomycetaceae > Streptomyces > Streptomyces sp. NPDC041135. The sequence goes on along the minus strand of NZ_JBVIYZ010000006.1, from coordinate 217,213 downwards.
ATGAGTTCCAACCGCTTCCGTCGGGCAATCCGAAGCCCGAGGCGATGCCGGTCCAGCTCCTCCGGAGCCGCGTCCAGCACGCGGTCCAGTTCGAGCACGGCGATCGCGTCCTGCAGTTGGAAGCAACGAGCCAGCACAGCGAGCCACTCCCGAGTCCTGGACTCGACTTCCTCGGCGGTCGTGGCGAGATCGCCGATCTTGGCCTTGCCCTCCATCTTCTCCGCGAGGGCATCGAGTTGACGCAACGCATACGCCTGGGTATCGGCGATCGTCGTCGGTGCGGCCTGCACCTTCGACCACGTGATCTCGGAGACCCGGCCCACCTGCTCCCGGATGGTCATGGCCTCCTCGATCACGAGGTCCACCCCGATCATGCGGGACACCACGGCGTCCTTCTGGGCGCGGAGCACGTCGTCGACCTTCTCGTCGATCCTGGCGAGATAGTCGGTGATCTCGTCCATGGTCTGCTGCATCGCCAGCTGTGCCATGATCCCCGCGGCACCGGCAAGATGCGCAGGGTTGGTCAGGAACGAACCGGCTCCCTTCTCGATCTGGAGCCATGACTTGATCGAGCCGGGTTTCCCCACCATCGCGTGGCTGACGCCTGGCGTCTTGCTTTCCATCAGCCCGAACTCCTTGACACGCTCCGCGGACTCCTTGGTCAACTTCACCCACCGACCGGAGTTGGCAGCGATCTCCGTACCTGCCTGAGCGGCTGCGGCCCCGGTACCGAAAACGGACTTGAGGCGTTGCACGCCAAGATCCTTCGACGGCAGTCCCTCCGAGATGAGGAAGCGTTCGACATCCGTCGCATCTCCGATGACCGCCAGCCCATCACCGTCACTGATCAGCTGAATCTCGTTGTCCATCGCCCGCTCCTGAAGTGACTGCTCAAAGTTGAGGTGTGGCTGGGGTACGCACGGCGAACGCCGGGTAGAGGCCGAGCCCTCCTCGACAGGGTGCCTCGGCCGACATGCCCAGTGGGCGGGCACGGCTCAGATGTCGTCGTCCAGCCGTCATCCAGGCCCTCCTCGCGGCGAATCATCCGCCATGCGGCCGTGCGGGGGCACTGCGGTCCAGGTTGGACTTGAAGCCTCTTCGACCCCGTGCTGGTGGCGTTGCTGTCAGCCATGCAGGTTGAAGGGCACCTACCAAGATCGGTGGGTGCCCTTTTGCATGGTGCCCCCGGCAGGATTCGAACCTGCGACACCCGCTTCAGGAGTTCGATCCGAGACCGTTTCGACCGCGGCCGACGACTGGTGCTGCGACCGGACAGAGTCGCTCGTGTACGCCCCCGTCTGGCGTCGTTGATGTCAGCCGTCCATCAGATCCGGGTAGGGACAGAGTTCTAGCTCGGCCGTCGGACGGTCGGCCCACTTCCACCAGACGTGTTGGTTGGAGCAGCCCCAGACCACCCGGCAGGTGCGGCGGTCGTCCTCCTCGCGGTGACAAAGCGCCATCGCGCCGGCCTTCAACGGCCCACCGCACTGGGGACAGGTTGGTACGGACTCGGTCGGCATGCCTGCAACGTACCCGTTCGCTCCGGTGGCCTGAGCCCTCAGCTTGGGAAGCTATTACTGAGGTTGAACTCGTGATGTCGCCGGGTGGCTTAGGCGGGTCTGATTGTCGGGCCGGTCTCGGCGAGGCGGCCGTCTATGACCGGACCGCGGGCCGCCGCTGATTACCTGGTGCGCTCAGTGCGGTCGTCGTACTCTTCGCGGGCGGTGATGACTTCTTCGATGTGCAGCACGGACCACTCCGTGAGCGCCTTCAGCGGTTCCCGTAGCGTCTGGCCGAGCGCGGTCAGCTCATACTCCACGTGCGGCGGTACCTCTGGGTAGACGGTCCGGCTGACCAGCCCGTCGCGTTCGAGGGTGCGCAGCGTCTGGGTGAGCATCTTCTCGCTCACGCCCGCCAGCGCCTGCCGGAGCTGGCCGAACCGGGAGGTCCCGTTCCGGCCGAGTTCGCCGAGCACGAGGACCGCCCACTTGCTGCCGATCTGGTCGAGCAGGTCCCGTGAAGGGCAGCCGCGCTCGTACGGATCGAATGACGGCATGGGCCCGGTCACATTCTCGACAGCAGCCATACGGCTCACCTCAATGCTTTCGCTGCGGTAAGTACCCTACCAAGAAGTGGCTACTCCCTAACAGAGAGTGTCCAGGTCATTCTGTGTTCCATCCCGCGGCGGACGGACCGCGGCAGGCGTGCGAGGCACGCGCGAAAGGAAGGAATGACCATCATGCCGATCGTCGTCACCGGAGCCACCGGCCAGCTGGGCAGGCTCACCGTCGAGGCACTGCTGCGGCGCGGGATCCCGGCCGCGGACATCATCGCGACCGGCCGGGACATCGCCGGGATCAAGGATTTGGCCGACCGAGGCATCACGGTACGCCGCGCCGACTTCGCGGACACCGACGGTCTGGCCGAGGCATTCGCGGGGGCGGACAGGCTGCTGCTGATCTCGGCCTCGGTCCCCGTGGGCGAGCGGGTCGCCAACCACCGCCGTGTGATCGACGCCGCGGCATCCGCAGGCGTGTCGCTGGTGGCGTACACGAGCACGACGCACGCGGAGACGGCCACCACCGTCATCGGTGCCACGCACAGCGAGACCGAGGCGTATCTGCGGGACCGCGGAATTCCCGGCGTGCTGCTGCGCAACGGCTGGTACCTGGAGAACTACACCAGCCAACTGCCGCAGATTCTGCGGAACGGCGCGGTCGTCGGCGCCGCAGGCGAGGGGCGGATCAGCGCCGCGTCCCGCGCCGACTACGCCGAGGCCGCAGCGGTCGTCCTCACCGCTGAAGGCCACACCGGCGCCGTGTACGAGCTCGGCGGCGACGAGTCCTTCACCCTGACGGAGCTCGCCGCCGCGATCTCCGCTGCGGCCGGAAAGCAGGTTACCTACGCTGACCTCCCGGTGGCCGACTTCGCCCAGGTACTGGCCTCCGCGGGCCTCCCCGCCGAGCTGGCGGAGGTCCTCGCTGACGCTGACCGCGGCATGAGCCGCGGCGAGATGTACACCGACTCTGGCGACTTGCGCCGCCTGATCGGCCGCCCGCCCGTGACCCTGGCCGAGGCACTCGCGGCCGCCCTGCATCACTGAGGTTGAACTCGTGATGTGGCCGGGTTGCTCAGGTGGGTCTGATTGCCAGGCCGGTCTCGGCGAGGCAGCCGTCCATGAGTTCGCTGCGGTACTGGATGTGCCGTAGGCCGCGCCGGATGCGCTGGACGAGGTGTTCGGGGGTACTGAAGGCGACGTTGGAGAGCCAGCCGCGGCGCAGGAGGGACAGATCCCCTCGACCGGGTTGAGGTCGGGTGCGTAGGGCGGCGAACTGCTGCCGCTCGGCAGTCAGCCCGCCTCCCTGTGGATATCGCATGCTCCGGTGATACCGCACGGACGACGAGCCACCAGCCCCTGCGACACCACGAGTTCAACCTCAGTAACAGCTTCATTTCGGCGGTCGTGGGCGCACAAGTGACATCGTTGGTTCCGGGGGCTTAGCTTCGCTGGTGGTGGATGTGTGGGAGCTGTGTGGCATCGCCGGCACATCAATGTTTGTTCTGGCCCGTTGGCTCCGCCGGGTGCGAGGCATTGCACTTTCATCCAGGACAGCGAGCGCAGGGACGAGTAGGTCAGGACTGCCGTCAGATGCTGCCGTCAAAGGCCCCGGACCAAGATCGGTCCGGGGCCTTTTGCATGGTGCCCCCGGCAGGATTCGAACCTGCGACACCCGCTTTAGGAGAGCGGTGCTCTATCCCCTGAGCTACGAAGGCGAGGCTTCCACAGCGTACCGGATCAGGGGTGGGTGGGGGTGAAGCGGGAGGCGGTGTGGAGGTCGGTCTGGAGGGCGTCGGCTGTGGTGCGCAGGGCCGGGAGGAGGGTGGTGAGGCAGGCGTCCAGGGTGCTGCGGGCCGCGTGGGTCGCCACGTTCACCGCGGCCACCGCCCGGCCGGTGCGGTCGCGGACCGGTACCGCGATCGACCGCAGGCCCGACTCCAGCTCCTCGTCCACCAGGGCGTAGCCCTGCGCGCGGACCTCGGCCAGCGCCGGCGGCAGGGGAGTGGGGCCGTCCGCCAGGAGGACGCGGCCCAGGGAGGTGGAGTCGGCGGGCAGCCGGGCGCCCACGGTGACGTCGACCGTCAGGACCCGGCCGGTCGGGGCGGCGGCCACGTACTGGATCTCGGTGTCCGAGCAGCGGACCGCCAGCGCCGTCGGCTCCTGCAAGCGGGCGGTGAGGGCGCGCAGGTGAGGCAGTGCCAGCTGGGCCAGGGTGATGCGGGACAGCGGGGGGAAGCCCAGGTCCAGCACCCGGGGGGTGAGGGTGAAGGTGCGGTGGTCCGGGGCGGTGGTGACCAGGCCGAGGTGTTCGTGGGTGATCAGCGCGCGGCGTGCCGACGCCCGGGTCAGGCCCGTCGCCGTCGCCACCTCGGTCAGGGTGAGCGCGCGGCGGCCCTCGCCGAAGGCCGTCAGCACGGTCAGGCCCCGGGCCAGGGACTCGACGAAGTCCCGGCCCAGTTCGTGCTTGGAGGCCGTGGTCCACGTCGCCAGGCCCGAGGGCGGCGGGCCGGGCTGCGGCGCCGGTGCCGTGCGCAGGTCGGTCTCCATCGCGGCCACCGCCTGACGCAGCCGGGGGAGCAGGGTCGTGCGCAGTTCCTCGGCCGAGTGGCGGCTGGTGTGGCTCACCACGCTCGCCACGCACGCCACCCGGTCCGTGCCCGCCTCCCGTACCGGTACGGAGACCGCGACCAGGCCCGGTTCGATCAGCTGGTCGTCCACCGCCCACCCGGCCCGCCCCGCCGCCTCCGCCCGCCGCACGAACGCCTCCGCCGGCGATGCGTCCCGGGGTGGTACGGCCGTGAAGCCGCTGTCCCAGGGGTCCTCGGTCCGGCGGCCGCGCCAGCGCGCCCACTCCGGCTCCGTCCAGTGCGCGGCGAACAGCGCCCCGGGCGCGGTGCGTTCGGCCGGCAGCAGGTCGCCGATGCGGAAGCTCAGCGACATCGCGCGGCGGCGGGTGGCCTGGTGGACGAAGCGGATGCCGTCGCGGTCGGCGACCGCCAGCGACACCGACTCGTCCAGCTCGTCGGCGAGGGCGTCGGCCCGGGCGGCCAGCAGCGCGGGCAGGCGCAGCGCGGCCAGGTACGCGTTGCCCAGCTCCATCACCCGGGGCGTGAGCACGATCTGGCGGCCGTCCAGGCGGACGTATCCCATGCGGGCGAGGGTCGCGGTGATCCGGTCCACGGTGGAACGCGCGAGGCCCGTCGCCCGTTCCAGCCCGCTCGGGGTGAGCGTGCCGCCCGCCTCGGTGAGCCGCCTCAGCACCGCGACCCCGCGTATCAGCGGTGCCACCGCCTCGGCCGGGGGCGCGGCGTCCAGTGCGGGGTTCGCGGGCATCGGCTCTCCGGTACGGCGTCGCTCCCGTACGGCGTCCAGGTGCGCCGGTACGGCGGTAAGGGGTACGCCCACCGTAGACCGCCCGCGGGGGCTTCCTCGCCGGTCGCCTTCCCTGACCGGTCATGTCCCCCGCCGCACCTACCTCCGTGTCACCCGTACCCGGTAGTTACCGGAGGGGTCCGCGTCGGTGACCTCGATGGTGAGGCCCCGCCTGGGGTCCTTGAAGGTCTCGCCAGGGGTGAACGGCGCGTCGGAGAGTTCGGCGTGGACGTTGGGGCTGCGGGTGCAGCCGCCGGAGTCGCGGTGGGCGTCGAAGACGGAGATGGGGCCGCGACCGGTGTCCACGGTCGCGTCGACCTTGTAGATGAGGACGCCGGGGCGGCACACGGCCTCGTCGTTGCCGCCCTGGGTGCGCACTTCGAGGGCGTAGCCGGTGCGGCGGTCCACCGGGACGAACACCAGCTTGCGGCCGCCCGCCCGGGACAGCGGGGTCAGCGTGTAGTCGACCGCGCCGTGCTGGGCGGCGCAGCTGACCTGGGAGGCGTCCAGCCAGCCCAGCTTCCACTTGTGCCAGCCGAGCAGGTCGTTGTCGGCCCCCCAGTCCTCGCTCATGATGTCCCAGTGGCCGACCGCGCCCCCGCCCTCCTGGGTGTAGAGGTCGGGCAGGCCGAAGACGTGGCCGTTCTCGTGGGGGAGGACGCGGTAGCCGGTCCTGGCGTAGGACCCGGAGCCGTCGTCCTGGCGGGAGTAGACGAAGGAGGCGTTGGCGATGGGGACGCCGTCGGCCGTCGGGGCCTCGGCGTTGCCGGCGAACGTCACCGACAGCACGGTGTCCAGGGCGGAGGGCCCCGCGTTCGGGGTGACCAGCACGTTCAGCAGGTCGTACGAGCGGAAGTCCACGTCCGGGTCGGCGGCGGCCGCGATGTCCTCGACCAGCTGCCGGTAGCCGGGTTCGAAGGGGGCGCCGCGTTCTATGCCGTACGCCCGGAACGGCTTGGGCATGCGCAGCCAGCCGGTGAGCGGGATCTCGGGGCGGTAGTCGAGGCGGCCGTAGGAGGCGGTGCGGAACCATTCCTGGGTCTGCGGGAAGAACTCGTGGAAGCGGTCGAGCGCGCTGCCCTTGCCGGGCGCGTCGGGGAAGTCGACCATCACGGTGAGGGCGCGGACGGTGCCGGTGGAGCGGGAGTAGCCGCCGGGGGTCGGTATGCCCTCGGTCATCTGGACGTCCCGACGGCTGTTGATCATGCAGGGGTTGAGCGCCGCGGAGCGGGCCAGGGAGACGGGACCGGCTCCGGCGGTGGCCGGGTTCGCCGTGAGCGGCCCGGTACCGGCGGAGGTGCTGACCGTCAGGGTCAGCGCGGTCACCGAGAGCAGGGCGGCCACGCGGCGCTGGCGTATGCGACCGCGGGGCGGTCGGGGCCGGGGCGGGCGTATGCGGCGGCGGGGCTGCGGCTGCATGCTGGGACCTTTCGCTCCGCGGCAGCCCCGGTCTCCGGCTGCGCCCTTTCGATCACCCTGTGTGGACAGGGCCGGGCGCGCGCGTTGGAGGAGGCCGATCGTGGGATTCCCGGCGGCGGGAGTGTGAGTCAGGTCACAGGGAAGTTTTCCGGGAGCGGGAAATAACCGGGGACCGTCTCCCCGTTTAGACGTGTGTCCGCGCGAAACGGGGAGTGCTTCCCCGGATCGCCGGGAGCAGGGCCGAGAGTCGGCCCGGCAGCAAGCGACCGCAGAGAAGGAGTACGCCGTGCAGACCGCGACCGCAGCACCGCGCAAGGCGCCCCGGCCCCGCGCCGACGCCCTGCGCAACCGCGAGCGGATCGTCACCGCCGCCCGCGAGATGTTCGTCGAACACGGCCCGGACGTGCCGCTCGACGAGATCGCCCGCCGGGCCGGCGTCGGCAATGCCACGGTGTACCGCAACTTCCCCGACCGTGACGCCCTCGTCCGCGAGGTCGTGTGCTCCGTCATGGACCGTACGTCCGAGGCCGGCGAACTGGCGCTCGCTCAGACCGGGGACGCGTTCGAGGCGCTGGAGCGCTTCGTACACGTCGCCGCCGACGAGCGCATCAGCGCGCTGTGCCCGATGGTCGCCACCACCTTCGACAAGCACCACCCCGACCTCGAGGCGGCACGCGAGCGCGTCGAGCAGATCATCGGGGAGGTCATGGACCGGGCGAAGGCTGCCGGTCAGCTCCGCCCCGACATCGGCGTCGGTGACCTGATGGTCGCCGTGGCCCAGTTGAGCCGGCCCCCGGCGGGCACCGCGTGCCTCAGCATCGACCGGTTCGTCCACCGTCATCTCCAGCTGTTCCTGGACGGACTGCGGGCCCCGGCCCGCTCGGTCCTGCCGGGCACGCCCGTGACCATGGAGGATCTCCGCCAGGCCTGACCCACAGATGAGTTCGGCGCACCACGCGAGTCTTCAGCCCACAGGTCCGCAGCACGCAGGTCCGCAGCCCACAGGTCCGCAGCCCACAGGTCCGCAGCACGCAGGTCCGCAGCACATGGGTCCTGACCACACGGGTCCGGACCACATGGGTCCTCACCACGTGGGTCCGCAACACGTCTTTCGAAGCCACACGAACGCCGCACCGACGCCGACACCGATGTCGTCACCGACGCCGACACCGATGCCGACGTCGTCACCGCGCCTCGAGCCCGCCTCCAGCCGGCAGCCGTAGGCGTAGGCGTAGTCACCTCATCAGCGACCTTTTTTCCGTTTTTTCCGTCCCGAAGTCCCGGAGTGGGTACCCCCATGTCTGCAACAGCCGTAAAGGCTCCGAGCGCCGCAGAGGCCAACCGCTGGAAGGCCCTCGTCTTCATCGCGCTCGCCCAGCTGATGGTCGTCCTCGACGCCACCATCGTGAACATCGCACTGCCGTCCGCCCAGCAGGACCTCGGCATCTCCGACGGCAACCGGCAGTGGGTCATCACGGCCTACGCCCTCGCCTTCGGCGGTCTGCTCCTCTTCGGCGGCCGGATCGCCGACCTGTGGGGCCGCAAGCGCGCCTTCGTCATAGGCCTGGCCGGCTTCGCCGCCGCCTCCGCGCTCGGCGGGGCGGCCACCAGCGGCGCCATGATGTTCGGCGCCCGCGCCCTCCAGGGCGTCTTCGGCGCGCTGCTCGCCCCGGCCGCGCTCTCCCTGCTCGCGGTGATGTTCACCGACGCCAAGGAGCGCGCCAAGGCGTTCGGCATCTACGGCGCGATCGCCGGTGGCGGCGGCGCCGTCGGCTTCATCCTCGGCGGTGTGCTCACCCAGTACCTGGACTGGCGCTGGACGTTCTTCGTCAACATCCCGTTCGCCATCATCGCCGCGGCCGGCGCGTACTTCGTCATCCGGGAGCCCGAGGGCGGCCGCAACCGCAACCCGCTCGACATCCCCGGCGTCCTGCTCTCCACCCTGGGTCTGGTCTCGCTGGTCTACGGCTTCACCCGCGCCGCGTCCGACGGCTGGGGCGACACCGTGACCGTCTCCCTGTTCGTGGCCTCGGCGCTCCTGCTGATCGCGTTCGTCGTCACGGAGGCCAAGGTCAAGGCCCCGCTGCTGCCGCTGCGCGTGGTCACCGACCGCAATCGGGGCGGCATCTACCTCTCGCTCGGTCTCGCGATCATCGCGATGTTCGGCACCTTCCTGTTCCTGACCTACTACCTCCAGGTCGTCCAGGGCTTCTCGCCGATCAAGACCGGTTTCGCCTTCCTGCCGATGGTCGCGGGCATGATCACCGGCTCCACCCAGATCGGTGCCCGCCTGATGACCCGGGTCCCGGCCCGGCTGCTGATGGGCCCCGGCTTCCTGGTCGCGGCGGCCGGCATGTTCCTGCTGGCCCAGCTGGAGATCGACTCGGCGTACGCCTCGGTCGTGCTGCCCGCGATGGTGCTGCTGGGCCTCGGCATGGGTACGGCGTTCATGCCGGCCATGTCCCTGTCCACCCAGGGTGTCGAGCCCCGGGACGCCGGTGTCGCCTCCGCGATGGTCAACACCTCGCAGCAGGTCGGCGGCGCGATCGGCACCGCGCTGCTGAACACGATCGCCGCCTCCGCGACGACGTCGTACATCAGGGACCACATCGCCGGCGCCACTTCCAAGCCCCAGCAGCAGCTGGTCCAGCTCCAGGGCACGGTGCACGGCTACAGCGTCGCCATCTGGGCCGCCGTCGGCATCCTGGTGCTCTCGGCCGCGATCGTCATGACCATGGTCAACGCCGGCCGCCCGGGCGGCACGACCGTGGCCTCCGGCGAGGGCGAGGCCATCGAGGACGAGCTGGTGGTACCGGTGATCGCGCACTAGGCGCCGACCGCACGGAACCACCGGACAGCAAAGCCTCCGGAACCTCACCGGGCACCCCTCCGGTACCCCTCCTTCCGTACGCGACGGGGAAGGGACGTCCCGTTCCGTACGGTCCCCGGACCCGTCCCCGGCTCCCCGGGGGAACGGCTCAACGGAGCCAGGGCAGGTCCGCGCCCGCCTCGGCGGGCTGAAGACCCTCGGCGACGATCTCCATGATCTCGCCGAGGGTCTTCTGCTGGTCCTCGGACAGCCGCTCGAACAGCGCCTGCCGTACGGCGGACACATGGCCCGGCGCGGTACGCCGCAGCACCTCGGCGCCCTCGTCGGTGAGCACCGCGAACTGGCCCCGCTTGTCGGAGGGGCAGTCCTCGCGGCGTACCCAGCCGTTCTTCTCCAGGCGGGCGACGGCGTGCGACAGCCGGGAGCGGGTGATCTTCGCGTTCATGGCCAGCTCGGTCATCCGCAGCCGGCGGCGCGGGGCCTCGGCGAGTCCGACGAGAAGGCCGTAGTAGATGTGCGGCATGCCCGCGTCGCGCTGGAGCTGCCGGTCGAGGTGGTCCTCGAGGAGGGTGGTGGCGTGCAGGTAGGAGCGCCAGACGCGCTGTTCTTCCTCGGTCAGCCAGCGATGCCCGTCGGCGGAGTTCGGTGCCGTGTTCATGTATCCCACTCTACGAGACCACTCCTTGAACTTTAAACAAGTAAGACGTAGTGTGTGGCGTGAAGCTTGAGAGTTTAAGTAATCACTCGAGAGCCGTACCGGAGGGAGTCGCCGTCATGTCCGCCGCCACCCAGGGGCGCATGCCCGCCCTCTACCTCAGCCACGGCGCCCCGCCGCTCGCCGACGACGCCGTCTGGCCGGGCCAGCTCGCCGCCTGGTCCGCCGCCCTGCCGCGCCCCACGGCGATCCTCGTCGTCTCCGCCCACTGGGAGGAGGCCCCGCTCGCCCTCGGCGCCCTGCGCACCGTCCCGCTCGTCTACGACTTCTGGGGCTTCCCCGAGCACTACTACCAGGTGCGCTACGCGGCCCCCGGCGCCCCCGCGCTCGCCGACTCCGTCCGCAAGCTGCTGCGCGCCCCCGGCACCCCGGTCCAGGACATCCCCGACCGCGGCCTCGACCACGGCGCCTACGTGCCCCTCGTCGAGATGTTCCCGGCCGCCGACATCCCCGTCCTGCAGATCTCCATGCCCACCCTGGACCCGGTGCGCCTGATGGAGATCGGCCGCCGGCTCGCCCCGCTGCGCGACGAGGGCGTCCTGATCATCGGCTCGGGCTTCTTCACCCACAACCTGGCCGCCCTGCGTCACGTCGGTGCCGGTGTGCCCAGCTGGTCCTCCGAGTTCGACGACTGGGGCCGCCGGGCCCTGGAGGACCGGGACTGGGACTCCCTGCTGGCCTTCCTCGACAAGGCCCCGGCCGGCCGTTACGCCCACCCGCGCACCGAGCACTTCGCCCCCCTCTTCGTCGCCATGGGGGCGGCGGAGGCGGGCGGCGAGCTGGACGGGCAGAAGTCCGTGATCAACGGGTTCTGGATGGGCATGGCGAAGCGGTCGGTGCAGTTCGGCTGAGCCTGCTCCTGAGCCTGCTGCCGAGCACGCCCCTGATCACCCACCTGCACACGCCCCTGATCACGCGAACGCCACCGGCGCGACCGGCTCACAGCTCCTTCTCGTACCAGGCCACGTCCCAGTAGCGGCCGAACTTGCGGCCCACCTCGCGGTACGTGCCGACGTAGCGGAAACCGAACCGCTCGTGCAGCCGCGTGGAGGCCTCGTTGGGCTGCGCGACACCGGCGTAGGCGCGGTGCAGGTCCTCGCCCGACAGGGCCGCGAAGAGGGCGTCGTAGAGAAGCGTGCCGACGCCCCGGCGTCCGGCGTGCGGGGCGACGTACACCGTGGTCTCCACCGAGGTGCCGTAGGCCGCCTTCGCGCGGTAGGGGCTGGACGTGGCGTACCCCAGGATCTCCTGGGAGTCGGCCGCCACGGCAACCATCAGGCGGTACGGGCCGTCTTCCGGGTGGGAGAGCAGCCACGGGCGGCGCTCCTCGGGGGTGAAGACGGCGGTGTCGAAGGTGATGGCCGTCTCACGCACGTAGTGGTTGTAGAGGTCCGTGAGGGCGCCGAGGTCCGCTTCGACCCCTGGCCTGACCTGCACCTCTGCCGACCCTGCCGCCATCGGACCTCCCCCCGGGCGCGACAGGGTACTGCATGATCAGAAGATTCGCGGGGTGGGTTGGGAATTCTGTCCTGATTCCAGTCGTTGTTTCCTTCGGATGCAGGGCACTCGAAGAGAGTCCTCACTGAGTCCCGACAGGAGTGCCGAGCGTTCGTCAGGACCACCCGCAAGCCCACCAGAGCAAGGGAGCACGCATGGCAACCCGTGCCGTCGCCCGTCGTCAGTCCGCCACCGGCGAGACGGCCGACTCGGCAAGCAGTGTTCGCGCCCATGGCGGCGAGATCGCCGACCGCGATCTGGTCGGCATGTATCTCGACGAGATCGCGCGGACACCGCTGCTCGACGCCGCCAAGGAGGTCGAGCTGTCGCAGACCATAGAAGCGGGTGTGTTCGCGCAGCAGGTCCTCGACGGGTACGAGAAGTCGGTCACCGACGCCACCCGCGAGGAGCTCGAGGCACTGGCCGCCGCCGGTGAGCGCGCCAAGGACGTCTTCATCCGCTCCAACCTCCGGCTGGTCGTGGCGGTCGCCCGGCGCTACCCGCGCAGCGGCCTGCCGCTGCTCGACCTGATCCAGGAGGGCAACGCCGGCCTGGTGCGTGCGGTCGAGAAGTTCGACTACCGCAAGGGGTTCAAGTTCTCGACGTACGCCACCTGGTGGATCCGCCAGGCGATCACCCGGTCCATAGCGGACCAGTCCCGCACGATCCGCCTCCCCGTCCACCTGGTGGAGGAGCTGGGCCGCATCCGCCGCGTCCAGCGCGAGTTCAACCGGGAGAACGGCCGCGACCCGGAGCCCGCCGAGATCGCCACCGAGCTGGGTTCGACGCCGGAGCGCGTCACCGACGTGCTCGACTGGGCCCGTGACCCGGTCTCGCTGAACATGTCGGTCGACGACGAGGGCGAGACGCAGTTCGGCGACCTCCTGGAGGACACCTCCGCGGTCTCCCCGGAGCAGTCCGTGCTGACCCTGCTGCGCAGTGAGGAGCTGGACGACCTGATCGGCCGCCTCGACCAGCGCACCGCGTCCATCATCAAGATGCGGTACGGCATCGAGGACGGCCGGGAGCGCACGCTGACGGAGGTCGGCAAGGAGCACGGTCTGACGCGTGAGCGCATCCGCCAGATCGAGAAGCACGCGCTGCTCGAACTGAAGAAGCTGGCCCGCGACACCGGGTTCGACGCCGCGGCGTGACCGGCGCCGGTCCGCCTGCCGACCGCGCACGCCGGGTGGCGCAAGACAGCGCAAAACATGGCTGTGTAACGCCGCTTCAACGCCTCGGGCCCAGGGAAAAACCCTTGCGGGCCCGGGATTCCGGCCGGCCGGGGCACCGGACGGCCGGTCGGAGCACCGCACCGGACCGGGCCGGGTTCCCGCGGGGACCCGGACCTGAGCCCGTGCGGGGCCCGTGCGCGCTTCCGGCTCAGTGCGTCCCGCCGCCCCGCCCGTGCGGGTCGTCCGGGTCAGCCCTCACCCGGGCTGCGATCCGCTCGGCCCCGTCCGACCGCCTCGCCGTTCGACCGTCTTACCGTTCGGCCCCCACAGCCACGTCCCGACGCACCACCCCCCCGGCGCCGGGACCTTCCAGAGCCGGGCTTCGGCGCCTCTCCCCCCAGGCGCTGAGGCTCGGCTCTTTCCTGCTCGCGAACGCACCCGCGGCCGGCCCGGTTCCGGGGCCCGCCGGGCACTGGAGCGGCGGGCCACCCCGTACCTGAACCCCGGGGTGGCCCGCCGGATGGCAGATTCTGCCACATGGGCATAACCTGCCGACGTGAGTACCCCGCACACCCCCCACACCACCCCTGATCAGGCCATACTGTCCTCGGCGGCAGCAGTGGCAGCGGCATCCCCGCCTCCCGTGGCGTCCCCCGCCGCGTCCCCGGCCGTGTCCCTCACCGAGCGGCGGAAGGCGGAGACCCGGATGGAGATCGCCCGGGCCGCGGCGGGCCTGTTCGTCCGGCAGGGCCTGCGGGCCACCCGCGCCGAGGACATCGCCCAGGCCGCCGGAATCGCCCCGCGCACCTTCTACCGCTACTTCGCCACCAAGGAGGAGGCGGTGGCCCCGCTCTACGCGGCCGGCGCCCAGCGCTGGTCGGAAGCGGTACGGCAGGCACCCGCCCCGCTCGCCCTTCACGAGGCCCTGGAACACGCCGTCCGCCACACGCTCACCCCGGGCGCCGGGGTCTCGGCCGCCTCCTGGGAGTGGGTGCGCACCCTGATCCGCCTCGCCGACAGCAGTCCCGCCCTGCGCAAGGTGTGGGCGGAGGTGTGCCAGACGGAGGAGGCGCACCTGGCGGAGATCCTGGCGGCGCGGCTCGGTGCCGGAGGCGACGACAACGTTGCCGCCACCGTGCCGGTCACCCCCCAGCTCCGGTTCGCGGCGGCGGTCGTCGCGGCGGCGGTCCGCGTCGCCGTCGAGTCCTGGTCCACGACCTCGGCCCCGCCCGCCGGTCCGCAGGGCCCGGCCGCCCTGGCCCTGCGCAACCTGGAGGCGCTGCGCGGCTTCGAGTGGAGCGAGGTGCGCCGGCCGGCCTGACCCGGCCGGGTCCGACCTCCGGTCGTTCTCGGCCGGGGCCGACCTCCGGTCGCTCTCAGGGGGCCGCCGCCCGCACGCGTCCGCCGCGCTCACGCACCCCCCGCCCGGCTCAGCCGGGCGCCCAGGTCCCGTACGCACGCGGCGAGTTCGGGGGACTCCCGGACGCGGAAGTCGTAGCCCGTCATCGCGAGCCGGACCGCCAGCCACTCCACCGGCTCGCCCGTGGTCCCCCGCACCACACAGCCCCCCGTCCCGTCGTCCCGCGGTGCCTCGTGCCCGCCGCGCAGGCGGCCGGCGATCAGATCGGCGGGCGCCGCGAACCGGACCTCGAAGCGGTAGGTCTCCTGCCCCTGCTGCAACGAGCGCCGCAGGTAGGCGGCCGCGCTGCCGCCCGGGACCTCGCGCGGGGAGAACCGCGCGCCGGTGGCGGACGGCTCGCTCACCCGGTCCACCCGGAACGTCCGCCAGTCGCCCCGGTCGAGGTCGTAGGCGACGAGGTACCAGCGCCGGCCCGTCGACACCAGCCGGTAGGGCTCGGTCAGGCGCCGCGACTCGCTGCCGTCCTTGGAGCGGTACGCGAACCGCAGCCGTTCGTGCCCCGCGACCGTCGACGCCATCACGGTCAGGGTCTCCGGCGCGATACTCGCCCCGTCGCCGCTGGTCAGCGGGGTGGTCGCGGCCTGAAGCGTCGACACCCGGTGGCGCAGCCGGGCGGGCAGGACCTGCTCCAGCTTCGCCAGCGCCCGGACCGCGGCCTCGTCCACGCCCTCCACCGCGTGCCCGGCACCCGCCCGCAGGCCGACCGCGATCGCCACCGCCTCCTCGTCGTCGAGGACCAGCGGGGGCATGGCCTTTCCCGCCACCAGCCGGTAGCCGCCGTCCGCGCCCATGGACGCCTGCACGGGATACCCCAGCTCCCGCAGCCGGTCGACGTCCCGGCGCACGGTGCGGCGGGACACCCCGAGCCGGTCGGCCAGCTCGCCGCCGGGCCACTCGCGGGGTGTCTGCAGGAGGGAGAGCAGGTGCAGGAGCCGGGCCGGGGTGTCCGTCGTCATACCGTCGAGGATGCCGCACATGTAGGACACGATCTGACCTACTGAAGCCCTACCGTGAGGTCATGACCTCCACGGAACCCACCACCCTGAGCGCGCCGGCCGCCGCCGCGGGCGACCGCCGGCGATGGTTCGCCCTCGCGATCGTGATGGCCGCGGCCTTCATGGACCTCGTCGACGTGACGATCGTGAACATCGCGATCCCCTCGATACAGCGGGACGCGGGCGCCTCCTTCAGCCAGATCCAGTGGATCACCGCCGGCTACGCCCTCGCTTTCGCCGCGGGCCTGATCACCGGCGGCCGCCTCGGCGACATCCACGGCCGCCGGCGGCTGTTCCTCCTGGGCATCGGCGGGTTCACCCTGGCCTCCGCCCTGTGCGGCTTCGCCGCGAACCCGGAGATGCTGGTCGCCTCCCGCATCCTCCAGGGCGGCATGGCGGCGATGATGGTGCCGCAGGTGCTGTCGATCGTGCACGCGACGTTTCCCGCGCACGAGCGCGGCAAGGTGTTCGGCCTGTTCGGCGCGATCGTGGGCCTCGGCGCGGTCTCCGGCCCGCTGCTGGGCGCCCTGCTGACCGAGTGGAACCTCTTCGGCCTGGAGTGGCGCCCGATCTTCCTGATCAACCTGCCGGTCGGCATCGTCGCCTACCTCCTCGGCCGCCGCTTCATCACCGAGTCCAAGGCGCCGCGCGCGCTGAAACTGGACCTGGTGGGCGTCGCCCTGGTGACCCTGGGCCTGCTGATGCTGCTGTACCCGCTCACCCGGGGGCGCGAGCTGGGCTGGCCGCTGTGGGGACACCTCTCCATGGCGGGCTCCGTGGTCGTCTTCGCGGGTCTGGTGGCGTACGAGCGGCGCAAGGCGTCCCGGGACGGGTCCCCGCTGGTCGAGCTGTCGCTGTTCCGGGTGAAGAGCTTCGCGGCGGGCATCGCCGTGCAGACGGTCTTCGGCGTCGCGCTCGGCGTGTTCTTCCTGGTCTGGACGCTGTACATGCAGATGGGCCTCGGCTGGAGCCCGCTGCGGGCCGGGCTGACCGGTGTGCCGTTCTCGATCGCGGTGTCCGTGGCCGCCGGTATGTCGGTGCAGAAGCTGGTCCCGCGCTTCGGGCGGAAGGTGCTCCAGGCGGGCGCGCTGATCATGGGGCTCGGCGTGCTGGTCTACATCGCCGAGGCGCACCGCTACGGCCTCGGCATCGCCTCCTGGCAGATGGCGCTGCCGCTGGTGGTCATGGGCGCCGGCATGGGCCTGATCGTGGCCCCGCTGACCGACGCGGTGCTCTCGGAGGTGCCGCGCGAGCACGCCGGGTCCGCGTCCGGGCTGATCAACACCGTGCAGCAGATGGGCAACGCGCTCGGGCTCGGACTGGTGTCGGTGGTGTTCTTCGGGGTGATCGGCGACCGGCTGACCCGCGCCGAGGTGGGCCCCGCCTTCGTGCACGCCTTCCAGCACGCGCTGTGGTGGGTGGCCGCGGTGATGGGCGTCATCTTCCTGCTGATGTTCGCGCTGCCGAAGCGCCCCGCGCTGCACCTGGAGGGCGCGGAGGACGCGACCCCGGAGCAGTCGGCCGATGAGGAGCCGGTGCTGGTTCCCTAGCCGCGGCAGCCATGTGGCGGCTCCGGCAGCCATGTGGTGCCCCCACCACGGGTGGCGCGGAGGAATGTGTGCGGCGGCTGGGCCCGGTACCCGTGGGGTGCCGGGCCCTTCGCATGCCCGTTTCGCGTATGCGTTTCGGATGTCCTCTCCCGTGCCCGTTTCGCATGTCTGTTTCACGCCCACTGACGCCCGTTCATGCCCGAAATGTGCCTGAAAGTGTTTACTCCGACGAACGTGAGGCGTAGGCTCCGGATAAATCAACACATTCGGGCATCACGATGGAGGCACAGCGGACATGTACGCACCGGAGCGGCAGCAGGAGATCCTCCGGCTCGCCCGGGACGGCGGCCGGGTGGACGTCCTGTCACTGGCCGAGGAGTTCCAGGTCACCGCGGAGACGATCCGCCGCGACCTGAAGGCCCTCGACCGGGCCGGGCTCGTCCGCCGGGTGCACGGCGGTGCCATACCGGCCGGACGCCTCGACTTCGAGCCGGACCTCGCCGAACGCGAGTCCACGGCCGCCGACGAGAAGGACCGCATCGCCAAGGCCGCCCTCGCCGAGCTGCCGGCCGAGGGCACGGTGGTCATGGACGCCGGTACGACCGTGGCCCGGGTCGCCGCGGCGATCCCGCTGGACGCCTCCCTCACCGTCGTCACCCACTCCCTGCCCATCGCCGCCCGCCTCGCCGACCACCCGGGCATCCAGCTGCACCTGGTCGGGGGGCGCGTACGGCACCGCACGCGCGCCGCCGTGGACGCCTGGGCGCTGCGCGCGTACGGCGAGATCCGCGCCGACGTGCTGCTCGTCGCGGCCAACGGCTTCTCCGTCGCACACGGCCTGACCACCCCCGACCTCGCCGAGGCCGCGGTCAAGCGGGCCGCGGTCGCCGCCGCCCGCCGCGTCGTCCTCCTCGCCGACTCCGCCAAGCACGGCCAGGAGCACTTCGCCCGCTTCGGCGACCTGGGCGACGTGGACGTGCTGATCACCGACAGCGGACTGAGCGCCGAGGACGCCGCCGCCATCCGACGCGGCGGCACGGAGGTGGTGTGCGCATGATCCTCACCGTCACCCCCAACCCGTCCCTGGACCGCACCTACGAGGTCCCTTCGCTGACCCGCGGCGAGGTCGTCCGCGCCTCCGGTGAGCGCATGGACCCCGGCGGCAAGGGCGTCAACGTCTCCCGCGCCGTGGCCGCCGCCGGCCGCCGCACGGTCGCCGTCCTGCCGCTGGGCGGTGCGCCGGGAGGGCTGGTCGCCGACCTGCTCGCCGCCCAAGGCATCGCGGTCGTCCCGGTCCCGGTCGCCGGGGCCACCCGCTCCAACATCGCGCTCGCGGAGACGGACGGGGTCCTCACCAAGATCAACGCGCCCGGTCCGCACCTGTCGCCGCGCGAACGGGAACTGCTCCTGGACGCCGTACGCGAACAGTCGCGCGACGCCGACTGGATCGCGTGCTGCGGAAGCCTGCCCGGGGGGCTCGAACCGGCCTGGTACGCCGATGTGGTCGCCCGGGCGCATGCCGGGGGCGCACGCATCGCGCTGGACACCTCCGGGCGCGCGCTGCTGGAGGCGCTGCGCGCGCGGCCCGACGTGGTGAAGCCCAACGCCGAGGAACTGGCGCAGGCCGTCGGGCGCCCCCTGGCGACCGTGGGCGACGCGTTGAAGGCGGCCGAGGAACTGCGGGAGCGGGGCGCGCGCGCCGTGCTCGCGAGCCTGGGCGGGGACGGACAGCTCCTCGTCGACGGCGCGGGCGCCTGGTTCGGCACCGCACGCGTGGACGCCGTGCGCAGCAACGTCGGCGCCGGTGACGCCTCGCTGGCCGGCTTCCTGATCGCCGGCGGCAGCGGCCCGCGGGCCCTCGCCTCCGCCGTCGCCCACGGCGCCGCCGCCGTCCGGCTGCCCGGCAGCGTCATGCCGGCCCCCGCCGACCTGAACCCGGCCGCCGTGACGGTCACCGCCGAGGTCCCCCTGGACCGCGAACTGACGGAGCCGGCCCCATGAACCCCCACCACTCCCGCGACGACGCTCCCGGTACGGCCGGCCCGCCGCACCCCCACACCCACGGCCCCGTTCCGCTGCCCTTCCCGGTGGTCCTCCCGGTGACCGTCCCCCTCCCCGACGACCACCTCCGCACCCCGGACCGCCCCGCGACCGATCCCCGCCCCGTCACCGACTCCCGTTCCGTCGGCGACACCGTCCCCACCCGCCCCGCACCCCGGGCGATACGCGTGCGAAGGAGCCCGCGATGAGCGACATGATCACCGCGGACCTGGTCGACCTCGACCTGTCCGCCGACACCAAGGAAGCGGCGGCGCGGGCCCTCGCCGAACGCATGGTGGCCCTGGGCCGGGTGACCGACCTGGACGGCTTCCTCGCCGACGTGGCCGCCCGCGAGGCCCAGATGCCGACCGGTCTCGACGGCGGCATCGGCATCCCGCACTGCCGCAGCGCCCACGTCACCGAGCCGACGCTCGCCTTCGGGCGCAGCGGCGCCGGGATCGACTTCGGCGCGCCGGACGGCCCCGCCGACCTGATCTTCCTGATCGCCGCCCCCGCCGGGGCCGACGACGCCCATCTGACGATCCTGTCGTCGCTGGCCCGGCAGCTGATGAACGCGGAGTTCACCGCGGCGCTGCGGTCCGCGGACACCCCGGGGGCGGCGGCCGCGCTGATCCGCGGCGACGCGCCTCCCACGGCGCCCGCACCCGGCCCCGCCGTATCGGAACCGGTGCCCTCGCCGCAACCCGCCGTACCTGCGGCCGCACCCGGGCAGGCCGCACCCGGGCAGGCCGTGCCTGAACAGGCCGTACCCGAGCAGGCCGGGGAGGAGGCTGTCGTGGCCGAGGCCGGCGGTGAGCGTCCCTTCCGGGTCGTCGCCGTCACCTCCTGCCCCACCGGCATCGCCCACACCTACATGGCGGCGGAGTCGCTGGAGAACGCGGGCCGTGAGGCGGGCATCGAGGTCGTCGTGGAGACGCAGGGCTCGGCCGGTTTCACCCGGCTCGACCCGGCGGTGATCGCGGCGGCGGACGGCGTGATCTTCGCGCACGACGTGCCCGTGCGCGACAAGGAGCGCTTCGCCGGGAAGCCGACCGTCGAGGTCGGCGTGAAGGCGGGCATCAACCGCGCGAGCGAGCTGATCACCGAGGTCAGGGGCAAGGCGGAGCGCGGCGAGACGACCTCCGGCGCGGCGCCCACCCCGGTGGAACGCTCCGGTGACCCCACCGAGGGCTACGGCACCCGGCTGCGCACCTGGCTGATGTCCGGCGTCAGCTACATGGTGCCGTTCGTCGCCGCCGGCGGTCTGCTCATCGCCCTCGGCTTCGCGATCGGCGGCTGGCAGGTCGACAAGGCGCCCTCGGTGATGGACCACTTCCTGTGGACCCAGGCCGACAGCTGGGGCGCCCTGCTCTTCCAGATCGGCGGCGTGGCCTTCAAGTTCCTCGTCCCGGTCCTGGCCGGCTACATCGCCTACGGCATGGCGGACCGGCCCGGCCTCGTCCCCGGGTTCGTCGGCGGCGCGATCGCCCTGAACATCAACGCCGGCTTCCTCGGCGGACTGGCCGCCGGTCTGATCGCCGGTGGCGTGGTGATGGCGATCCAGAAGGTCCGCATCCCGCCCGTCCTGCGCGGCATCATGCCGGTGGTGGTCATCCCGCTGATCTCCTCGGCGATCGTGGGCTTCCTGATGCTGGTGGTGATCGGCAAGCCCATCGCCTCGGCGCAGAAGGCGCTGACCGACTGGCTGGGCGGCCTCACCGGCAGCAACGCGGTCCTGCTGGGCGCCCTGCTCGGCCTGATGATGTGCTTCGACCTCGGCGGCCCGGTCAACAAGGTCGCCTACACCTTCGCCACGGCCGGTATCGCGATCGCCGACCCCAGCCAGTCCGCGATGCGGATCATGGCGGCGGTCATGGCGGCCGGCATGGTCCCGCCGCTGTCGATGGCGCTGGCCACGACCGTGCGCGGCCGGCTCTTCACCGCCGCCGAGCGGGAGAACGGCAAGGCCGCCTGGGTCCTGGGCGCCTCCTTCATCACCGAGGGCGCGATCCCCTTCGCGGCGGCGGACCCGCTGCGCGTCATCCCGTCCGCGATGGCCGGCGGCGCGGTCACCGGCGCCCTGTCGATGACCTTCGGTGCCACGCTGCGCGCCCCGCACGGCGGCATCTTCGTCGTCCCGCTGATCGGCAACGCCGTCCTGTACCTGGTGGCCATCGCGGCGGGCGTGTGCGTCACGACGGCGCTGGTCGTCCTGCTGAAGGGCATGCGCAGGACGTCCCCCGAGTCCACGGCGACCGGGCCGGCGGCCGACCCGGCCACGACGGCCAAGGGGGCGAAGGGGGCGAAGCAGCCGGTCGCCGCCTGACGGTGCGCCGCCGCCGGCACCTGACGGCGCGTCGGACGATGTCCGATTGACGCCCTGTGAGGTGTTCGGGCGGCCTGGGAGATACGTCACGGTCCGGGACCGAAGTCCCGGACCGTGGTGTGTACTGGGACGTATGCCTCAGCACGTCACGACTCTCCAGCTGACCGGAGCGGCCGTCCTCACGCTGGCGGCCGCTGCCTGGGTGATCGGCCTGACGCGACTGACCCGCCTGCTGCGCCGCCCCCGTCCCGCCCCCGGTCGCATGGCCCACGCCCTCCCGGTGATCCCGCGCCAGCGCCAGGCGGGGCCCCCGTGGGAGAGCGTCGAACTGACCCCGGCGGAACGGGACGCCTTCGCGGGCCTGGTCCGCCGGATCGGCGACCGCTGACCCGGCCCGGCCGCTGAGCCTAGGGCCGGACCTGTCCGGCGGCCCGGCGCTCCATCGCCTCCCGGGCCGCCTCCTGCCGCGTGTAGACCTCGCACATGTGCCGCCCGTCGGGGGTCGCCGTGTGCTCGACCTCCCACAGGGACAGCTCCGTGCCGTCGGCGAGCAGGAAGGCGTGCTCGTACAGGGAGAAGGTCAGCCCGCCACGGCCGGCCCGCCCCGGGCGCCCGAACGCCTGGGTGATCTGGTGCGCCACGGCCGTCGCCACCAGCGCGGCGGTGTCCGCGCCGGGCCGGTCGGCGTTCTCCGCGCGGCGCAGCAGCCGCCGCGCGTGGTCCGCCGAGTCGTCGGTCAGGTACGTGTGCCGCGGCTCGGGGACCGACGACAGCTGCATCAGTACCGGCAGTTCGAACTCGGGGGTGTCCGGCGGCAGCGGCAGCCGGCCGGTGGCCGCGCGCAGCTCCTCCTCGTCGACGTAGATCTCGTGCTGCGGTTCGCTGCCCGGCGCGGTGTTGTGCACCAGCTCCCACAGGGTGACCGCCGAACCGTCGGCGAGCAGCCAGGTGTGCCGGTACGTCTCCCGGTGCAGCCCCGCGCTGTGATGGGCGGAGTGCAGTGAACTGTCGTGCGCCAGCGCGCAGTCCAGCTGTCTTAAGGCCTCGTCGGGCAGTTCGAAGGAGTTCAGGGCGCGGCCGAGGAGTCGCGCGAGATGCTCCTCCGGAGACTCCGGCGACTCGGCTGGTTCGTACGCTGCCGTCTCGTACGGAACGCTCAAGGTGTCTCCTGGCGTCGCTGCATGTCACCTGGTGGGTGCATACCGTAGCCCCTAGGTCGGACATCATGTCCAGGAACCGGGAAAACATACGCCGGGAAAACGCGGCGGTGGCGCGAAGAGTTCCCGCGCGCTGCCGCCTGCCGTCGGAAACCGCCGGTCGGACGGCACCTCCGGGCACCGGTGCCCGTGCTCACCGGCTCCCGTACAACTCCCCGTACGACGGCCACAGTCCGCCCGGTCCGTCCACCGGGTCGGCGGCGCGTACGGCGCGCACGATCGCCCGCGTCACCATGTCCGCACCGGCCGCGAGCACGTCGTTGAGCGCCAGGGGCCGGCCGGTGCCGAGCGGGCGGGCGCCGGTGGCCAGTGCGAAGACGGTGTCCCCGTCGTTCATGAGGTGCACCGGCCGCACGGCGCGCGCGATGCCGTCGTGCGCGGTGCCGGCCAGCTTCTGCGCCTGTGCCTTGGTGAGGTCCGCGTCGGTGGCGACCACGGCGAGCGTGGTGTTGAGCGGCGGCGGCACGTTCCGCGAGGCCGCCTCGGCCAGGCGGCGCCGGGCGGCCTCGTGCACCCGCCGGTCCGGGTACTCCACCCGCCCGCGCCCCTGGAACAGTTCGCCGTACAACTCGCCGTACAGCACACCCGTTTCCGGGTCGATCACCGACCCGGCGGCGTTGGCGACCACCAGCGCGCCCACCGTGACCCCCGATCCGAGCACGGTGCTCGCGGAGCCGACACCGCCTTTGAGCAGCCCCGCCGTCGCGCCCGTCCCGGCGCCCACGCAGCCCTCGGCCACCGCGGCACCCGGCGGGCTCGCCGCGGCCGCCTCGACGGCCGCGCGTCCCGACGCCGCGTCCGGCCGGGCCCGGAAGTCGCCGCCCCGGCCCAGGTCGAAGACGCAGGCCGCGGGCACCACCGGTACGACGTGGGCCGGGTCGGGTCCGACCCGCACCCCGCGCCCCCGCTCCTCCAGCCAGGCCATCACCCCGGACGCCGCGTCGAGCCCGTACGCGCTGCCGCCGGACAGCACCACCGCGTCCACCGTGCGCACCACGTTGCGCGGGTCGAGGGCGTCGGTCTCCTTGGTGCCGGGTCCGCCGCCGCGCACGTCCACGGCGGCGACGGCCCCGCCCTCCGGGGCGAGAACGACCGTGGTGCCGGTGAGCCGGCCGTTCCCCCGGTGGGTGGCGTGCCCCACCCGCAGCCCGGCGACGTCCGTCAGCGCGTCAGCAGTCATGCCGGCCAGTCTGTCCCACCCGCTCCGGCCCGTGCGCCCTCTCGCGGCCGCGAGGCGCGCGGGCGCGAGGGCGGGTGAGCGCGCGGGCGCCCAGGCGCGTGGGCACACGGGCGGGAGCAGGAGCGGGCGTACGGGCCGCAGGGGGTGTCGCGCGCCCGGGCCGTACCCTGGACGCATGAGTGACGCCCCCGAGTCCGAGCCGCGCGAACCGAAGCCCGCGCTGGTCTTCGACGACCCGCTGAACCAGCAGTCGTCCGACGACACCGACCGCGGCTGGGGCGACCGCACCGAGGGCGACAGCGCCGCCGACCTCAGGCGCTTCCTCGACGAGAAGCCGCCGCACCACCTCTGAGCCGCCCGCGGCGCCCGCGCTAGCGCGGGTCGTGACCCGTGCCGCGCTGGGCGAGCAGGGCGTCGCGGATCTCCTTGAGCACCTCCAGCTCGGTCACCTCGATGACCTCCTGCGCGCCCTCGCGGGCCTTCCTGCGGGCCTCCTGGTGGGCCAGGTACTTCGACATCGGCAGGACCATCAGGAAGTACACCACCGCCGCCGTGATGACGAAGGTGAGCGTGGCGCCGAGGACGGTGCCCCACAGGATCGGCACGCCGCTCTTGACCGTGCCGTCGGCCGCCACCTTGCACGGGGCCTTGAGGCACGAGCTGTAGGTGTCCAGGTTCTGCGTGCCGATCGCCCCGACCAGCGGGTTGATGACGCCCCTCACCACCGAGTTGACGATGTTGGTGAAGGCGGCGCCGATGACCACCGCGACTGCCAGATCGACGACGTTGCCGCGCATCAGGAAGGCCTTGAAACCCTGCCAGACGCTCGGTACCTGCTTCTTCACGCTCACCTCGGGGACTCTCCTCGCACGTGCGGGGTGGGGCACAAAACGCTGGGCAACCTACGCCACGGCGCGTGGGCCGCGTCGCCCGAGGTGGGTCGGACGGGGATCGTGACAGCAGAGCGCGGAGGAAGCGGCCGAGCCGGCTCAGCACAGCGTCACCGCCAGCCGTGCCGTCGCGCCGGCGCCGACCAGCCGGGCCGCCGCGTCCCGCGGGACCACCAGGACGACCAGCGCCCCGCCCGCGGCCGCAGCGTCGTCCACCGGTTCCGGCAGCCTCGCCACCCGCGCCCCGCGTGCGATCACCCGGGCCGCGCCGCCCGCCGCCGGGTCCTCGGCGGCGATGACGTCGACCCGGTCGCCGGGCCGCAGCAGCCGGACGGTGGCCGGGTCGGCGATCCGCACCGGCGCCCGTACCGTCTCCGCCGCGGCTGGGCGCCGTACCGGATCGGCGGCCGGATGGCCGCGCGGGCGCTCGGTGCGGTGCGGGTCCGGCGCGGCGCGCGGCCCCGCGGCCACGACGGCGGCCGCGGTCACCGCGAGACCGGCCGCCAGGGCCCTCCGCCGGTGGCGGACCAGCCGCTGCACCTGGTACCGCCCGCCGCGCACCCGCACCGGCGTGAAGTGCGGGACCGCACAGGTGGGCGGGGCGTCGGGGCCGGGCGGACGGGAGGAGGGGAGGGAAGGGGGAGGGGACGGGAACGGGCGAGAACGGGACAACGGGATCACCACCTGCGGCGAGGAGTTCGGGCTGTGCTGCCACGATGGCGCAGCACGCCGGACTCCGCCGGAGCCGGTGGACCACCGGCCGGTTGTGGACAACTCGCCCACCCGAACGAGGCATTCCGCATCCCGCCCGTCCCCGCTCCCGCCGGTTGCGGCAGGCGCCCCGCCCCGTCCCCGCTCCCGCCGGTTGCGGCAGGCGCCCCGCCCCGTCCCCGCTCCCGCCGGTTACGGCAGGCGCCCCGCCCCGTCCCGGCCTCCGTCCGCCACGGCAGGCGCCCGGTCCCGGTTCCGTCACCGGCTACGGCAGGCGCCCGGTCCGATCCCGCCCCCGCCGGTTACGGCAGCGCGAAGCCCGGGTCCATGCCGCCGAGCGCGGTCGTGCACAGGCAGTCGCGGGCCGCGTTCTCCGGCAGCGCCGACACCGCGTCGAACAGCACGCCGCGCAGCCGGTCCACGTTGGCCGCGAAGACCTGGAGCACCTCCTCGTGCGAGACGCCCTCGCCGGTCTCGGCACCCGCGTCGAGGTCGGTCACCAGGGTCAGGGAGGCGTAGCACAGCTCCAGTTCCCGGGCGAGCGCCGCCTCGGGGTGGCCGGTCATGCCGACGACGGACCAGCCCTGCGCCTGGTGCCACAACGATTCGGCACGGGTCGAGAAGCGCGGCCCCTCCACCACGACGAGCGTGCCGCCGTCGACCGGCTCCCACTCGCGTCCGCGCGCCGCCTTCAGCGCGGCGGCCCGCCCGGTGGGGCAGTAGGGGTCGGCCATGGACACGTGGACCACCCGGGGCACCGTGCCGTCGGGCAGGGGGAGGCCGTCGAAGTAGGTCTGCGCCCGGGACTTGGTCCGGTCCACCAGCTGGTCGGGGACCAGCAGGGTGCCGGGTCCGTACTCGGGGCGCAGGCCGCCCACCGCGCAGGGGGCGAGCACCTGGCGGACTCCGACGGACCGCAGGGCCCAGAGGTTGGCCCGGTAGTTGATGCGGTGGGGCGGCAGGTGGTGGCCGCGACCGTGCCGGGGCAGGAAGGCGACGCGGCGGCCGGCGACCTCGCCGAGGAAGAGGGAGTCGCTGGGCGGACCGTAGGGGGTCTCCACCTCGACCTCGGTGACGTCCTCCAGGAACGAGTAGAAGCCCGAGCCGCCGATTACACCGATCTCTGCGTTCGCCATGCCCAGCACCCTAACGGGCCGCCGGAACCGGTGGCAGCCGGTGTCCGGACACGCCGCGGGCCCGGCCGTCGGGAGACGGCCGGGCCGGGCGGAACGAGGTGTCCGAGGCGGTGCCTCAGGCGGCGGAGCTGCTGGCCGAGCCCGACGACGAGGACGTCGAAGCGGACGACGACGAAGAGGACGACGTCGACGAGGCCGAGGACGTCGACGGCTTCGCGTCGGACGCCGACGAGCCGGACGGCTTCGAGGCCGGGCTGCTGCTCGACGACGAGCCGCGGCTGTCGTTGCGGTAGAAGCCGGAGCCCTTGAAGACGATGCCGACCGCGGAGAACACCTTCTTGAGGCGTCCGTTGCAGTTCGGGCACTCGGTCAGAGCGTCGTCGGTGAACTTCTGCACCGCCTCGAGGCCCTCGCCGCACTCGGTGCACTGGTACTGGTAGGTCGGCACTGTCTTCCTCCTGGCACTCTCACTCATTGAGTGCTAACGACGGTCCATACTGACGCATTCCCGGGGTTCAGTCCACCGTGACCGGCAAGCGGTGACCGACGCCACGTGCCACCGTACGGGTGCGGGGACGGGCGGCCAGCAGGGAACGCAGGCCCGCCAGGGTCACCAGGGCGAGGACGGTGCCCGCCATCGGCACCAGGAATCCGGCACCCGTCCACAGGCGGTCCTCCAGCTGCCCGGCCACGGTCACCGCGGCCGCCTGGCCGAGGGCGACGGCGCCGGTCAGCCAGGTGAAGGCCTCGGTGCGGGCGCCGGCCGGGACCAGGTCCTCGACCAGGGTGTAGCCGGTGATCAGGGCGGGGGCGATGCACATGCCGACCAGCAGGCCGAGCCCGGCGAGGAGGAGCACCGAGTGGGCCGTCCACAGCGCGGACGCGGTCAGGGCGAGCGCGGCGTAGCCGAGGACCAGGCGCCGCTGCGGGGCGGCCTTCCAGGCGACGGCGCCGCAGACGATGCCGGAGAGCATGTTGCCGGCGGCGAAGGTGCCGTAGAGGACGCCGTTCAGGCCCGGCTCGCCGATCGACTCGGTGAACGCGGCCAGGGAGACCTGCATGCCGCCGAAGACGGACCCGATGCCGAGGAAGGCGACGACGAGCACCCGGACGCCGGGGACGCGCAGGGCGGAGGCGTGCCGCACGCGCGCGTGGCCGCTGCCGCCGGTCACCCGGGGCTGGGTGCCCTTCTGCGCGGCGAACAGCAGACCGCCGACCAGCGTCAGCGCGGCCTCGGTGACCAGGCCCGCGGCCGGGGCCACGGTGGTGCACAGGGCGGTCGCCAGCAGCGGACCGAAGACGAAGGTCAGCTCGTCGGTGACCGACTCGAAGGCGGCGGCGGTGGTCATCAGGGGCGAGCCCTGGAGCTTCACGCCCCAGCGCGAGCGCACCATGGGGCCGATCTGCGGCACCGAGGCGCCGGTCGGCACGGCGGCCAGGAACAGGGCCCACAGCGGGGCGTGCGCCAGCGCCAGGGCCGTCAGGGCGATCCCCGACGACGTGTGCACGAGGATGCCGGGGATCAGCACCGCGCGCTGCCCGTAGCGGTCGGCGAGGCGGCCGCTGTAGGGGGCGAACAGCGCCATGGAGACGCCGGTGGCGGCCGCGGCGGCGCCGGCCGCGCCGTAGGAGCCGGTGGTGTGCTGGACCAGCAGCACGATGGAGATGGTGAGCATCGCGAACGGCTGGCGTGCCGCGAAGCCGGGGAGCAGGAACGTCCAGGCGCCGCGGGTGCGCAGCAGCTGTCCGTAGCCCGGGCGGGACGGTGCCGCCTCGTTCGCCGCGGGCTCGGTGGTGACCGTGGATGCCACGGCCCGTGCCTTTCTGCCGCCTGGTAGCGCGGCCCCGGGGTGGGGGCAGGGAACGCCGAGAGCTGTCCTCTTGCGCGGAACTGCGGTAGATACCGGCGCCCACTGAGGGGAGCGTCCCGGCCGCCATACGGTCGCGCCAGCTCTGCGTCAGGCAGAGTTGGTTCGAATCTGGTGTGCCTTCATCCTACAGGGATCAAGCACCGGGTGCCTGTGAAAACGCGCACCGTTCGCCGTGTTCGCCTGGCATTGACCTCAGCGCCGCCCGTCCGTCCCGTTCGTGCCGAGCCAGCCCGCCAGCTTGCCGCCGCGGCTGACCGCGCGCAGCCGCCGTTCCGCGGCGTCGCGGACCGGGTCGGTGGCGACCACCAGAAGCTCGTCGCCGTGCCGCAGCACCGTGGCGGGCAGCGGAACGAACGACGTGCCCTCCCGTACGACGAGGGTGACCGCGGCCCCGGCCGGCAGCCGCAGCTCGTGCACCTCCACGCCGTGCATCCGCGAGCCCTCGGCGATGGAGACGGACAGCAGGTGCCCGCGCAGCCGCTCCAGGGGCGCCGACTCGATGCCAAGGTCGGACGCCTCGCCCTGTTCGCCCAGCCGCAGGGCCCGGGCCAGCCAGGGCAGGGTCGGCCCCTGGACGAGGGTGTAGACGACGACCAGGACGAAGACGATGTTGAAGATGCGGCGGCTGCCCCCGACGCCGTTCACCATGGGGATGGTCGCCAGGATGATGGGCACGGCGCCGCGCAGCCCGGCCCAGGACATCAGCGCCTGCTCCTGCCGCGGCACCCGGAAGGGCGCCAGGCTGAGCACCACGCTCAGCGGGCGGGCCACCATGGTCAGCACCATCCCGATGACCAGGGCCGGCCAGACGTCGTCACCGAGTTCGTGCGGGGTGACCAGCAGGCCGAGCAGGACGAACATGCCGATCTGGGCGATCCAGCCCAGCCCGTCGGCGAACCCGCGCGTGGCGGGCCAGTGCGGCAGCCTGGCGTTGCCGAGCATCATCGCCGCAAGGTAGACGGCGAGGAAGCCGCTGCCGTGCGCCAGGGCGCCGGCGGCGTAGGCGGCGACCGCGATGGCCATCACGGCGATGGGGTAGAGGCCGGAGGCGGGCAGGGCCACGTGCCGCAGGCCCCAGGCCCCGATCCAGCCCACCGCCAGGCCCAGGGCCGCGCCGATGGCCAGCTCCGCGGCTATCTCGGCCAGCAGCACGTACCAGTGCTCGACCGGGCCGGCCGTGGAGAAGGCGACGACCAGGATGACCACCGGGGCGTCGTTGAAGCCGGACTCCGCCTCCAGGGTGCCCGTCACGCGCGCGGGGAGGGGGATCCTGCGCAGGACCGAGAACACCGCGGCCGCGTCCGTGGAGGAGACCACCGCCCCGACGATGAGCGCCTGCCGCCACTCCAGCCCCACCAGGTAGTGCGCGCCCGCCGCCGTGACGCCCACGCTGACCGCGACGCCGCCCAGCGCCAGCACGGAGGCGGCCGGCAGGACGGGTCTGACCTCCGACCACTTCGTGCCCAGGCCGCCCTCGGCCAGGATCACGACCAGTGCCGCGTACCCGATGACCTGGGTCAGCTCGGCGTTGTCGAAGTGGACGTCGCCGATGCCGTCCTGGCCCATGAGCATGCCGATCGCCAGGTACACGAGCAGGCTGGGGAGCCCGCTGCGGGAGGAGATCCGGACCGCCGCGACGGCGACGAGCAGGACGAGGGAGCAGGCGAGCAGGAGCTGGTCGAGGTGGTGGACAGTCAGCGGCGCTTCCCTTCAGCGGCTCGCGCGGCGGGCACGAGGTTCTCCTGAGCGGGACCGGGGCCGCGGTACGCCACGGCCCGTTACTTCGTTACCTTACCTAACTCTTGACGCTTTCTTGACGTTCGCCGGGGCAAGATCGAACGCCCGTGCGCGCTCGTTGCCCACTCCGCGTCAAGTGGCGTGGGGCCCTGCGCCTATGGTTGCTCCAGCGCTCATTCAAAGTCACAGCCCGACCTGCCGCTCGCGTTAGGACAGCAAGGACAGCGATGCCCCCCAACACCACCGCCCCCACGGGTGCAGAGCCCGGCAAGCCCGGCAGGAAGAAGGGGCGCAAAGCCCGACTGATCGTGCTGGTGCTGGTCCTGGCCATCATCGGAGGCGTCGCCTACGGGGCGTACTGGTCGATCAGCACCGTCCGCGCGTCCTTCCCGCAGACCAAGGGCTCGATCACGCTCCAGGGGCTCGCCGGTCCCGTCGACGTGAAGCGGGACGGCTACGGCATCCCGCAGATCTACGCGTCCTCCGACCAGGACCTGTTCATGGCCCAGGGCTTCGTCCAGGCGCAGGACCGGTTCTACGAGATGGACGTGCGCCGCCACATGACCTCCGGCCGGCTGTCGGAGATGTTCGGCAAGGGGCAGGTCGAGAACGACGAGTTCCTGCGCACCCTGGGCTGGGACCGGGTGGCGAAGAAGGAGTACGACACCGAGCTGTCGGCCTCCACGAAGAAGTACCTCCAGGCGTACGCCAAGGGAGTCAACGCCTACCTCCAGGGCAAGGACGGCAAGGACATCTCCCTGGAGTACGCGGCGCTGGGCTTCACCAACGACTACAGGCCCGCGCGCTGGACCCCCGTCGACTCGGTCTCCTGGCTGAAGGCGATGGCGTGGGACCTGCGCGGCAACATGCAGGACGAGATCGACCGCGCCCTGATGACCAGCAGGCTCGGCCCGCAGCAGATCAAGGACCTCTACCCGGAGTACCCCTACGGCCGGCACAAGGCGATCGTGCAGGAGGGCCAGTACGACGAGCTGACCGCGTCCTTCCAGCAGAGCGGCGCCGCGAGCGGCTCCCAGGGCACCACCGGCTCCCAGGGCACGGGCTCGCAGGGCACGACGGGAACCTCCGGCTCCGGCACCTCGGGGACCACCGGATCGGCCCTCACGAGCCAGCTGGGGGGCCTCTACGACGTCCTCGACGACGTCCCCCAGGCCGTCGGCGTGAACGGCCAGGGCATAGGCTCCAACTCGTGGGTCGTCGGCGGGAAGTACACCATCACCGGCAAGCCCCTGCTGGCCAACGACCCGCACCTGTCCGCGTCGCTGCCGTCCGTCTGGTACCAGATGGGCCTGCACTGCCGCTCGGTCTCGCGCGCGTGTCCGTACGACGTCACCGGCTACACCTTCGCCGGCATGCCAGGTGTGATCATCGGCCACAACGCGGACATCGCGTGGGGCATGACCAACTCCGGCGTCGACGTCACCGACCTCTACCTGGAGAAGCTCAGCGGCAGCGGCTACCTCTACGACGGCAAGGTCAGGCCCTTCACCACCCGTGAGGAGACCATCGAGGTCGCCGGCGGCAAGGCGAAGAAGATCGTCGTACGGCAGACCGACGACGGGATGCCCCTGCTGTCCGACCGTGACGACGACCTCGTGAAGGTCGGCAGGAAGGCCACCGTCGACACCGCGGCGCCCGACCGGGGCGACGGCTACGGCATCGCCCTGAAGTGGACCGCCCTGCAGCCGGGCACCTCCATGGACGCCGTCTTCGCCCTCGACAGGGCGACCGACTGGAACGGGTTCCGGCAGGCGGCCTCACTGTTCGACGTGCCGTCGCAGAACCTGATCTACGCCGACACCAAGAACAACATCGGCTACACCCTGCCGGGCAGGATCCCCGCCCGCACGTCGGCCGACAGCGGCTCCATCCCGGCGCCGGGCTGGGACTCGCAGTACCGCTGGACCGGTTACCTCAAGCAGGACCAGCTGCCCTACGAGCTGAACCCGAAGCGCGGCTACATCGTCACCGCCAACCAGGCGGTGGTCGGCAAGCACGACTACCCCTACACGCTCACCACCGACTGGGGCTACGGCACCCGCAGCCAGCGCATCACCGACCTGATCGAGTCCAAGATCAAGGGCGGCGGCAAGGTCTCCACCGACGACATGCGCCAGATGCAGACGGACAGCAGCAGCGAGATCGCCAGGCTGCTCGTGCCCAAGCTGCTGAAGATCGACCTCGACGACCCGAACGTGCGGCAGGCGCAGAAGCTCCTGGAGGGCTGGGACTACACCCAGGACGCCGACTCCGCCGCGGCCGCCTACTTCAACGCCGTCTGGCGCAACATCGTCAAGCTCGCCTTCGGCAACAAGCTGCCCAAGGAGCTGCGGGTCAAGGGCCAGTGCCTGTGGGTGGACAAGATCGACTCCACCGGCCCGGTGGACGACGACGCCAAGGTGCGCGAGTGCGGCGAGCGCGCCGCCGACCAGGCCCAGCCGGACGGCGGCGACCGCTGGTTCGAGGTGGTCCGCACGCTGATGGACAAGCCGGACAGCGACTGGTGGAAGACGCCGGCCGCGGGCACCCGCCCGAAGGCCGACAACCGCGACGAGCTGTTCGCCCGCGCCCTGATCGACGCCCGCTGGGAGCTGACCTCCAAGCTGGGCAAGGACATCGACACCTGGAGCTGGGGCCGGCTGCACCGGCTGTTCCTGAAGAACCAGACCCTGGGCACGGCGGGCCCCGGCCTGCTGCAGTACGTCCTCAACCGCGGCCCCTGGAAGCTCGGCGGCGGCGAGGCGGCCGTCGACGCCACCGGCTGGAACGCCGCCGGCGGGTACGGCGTGATCTGGGTGCCGTCGATGCGGATGGTCGTCAATCTCGCCGACCTCGACAAGTCGAAGTGGATCAACCTCACCGGGGCCTCGGGACACGCCTACAGCGCCCACTACACCGACCAGACCGCGAAGTGGGTCAAGGGCGAACTGCTGCCCTGGTCGTTCTCCGAGGACGCCGTCGGCAAGAGCACCAGCGACACCCTGGTGCTCAGGCCGTGAGCCGGTGACCGCACCCCCGGCGAGCCGCTGAACCGGCCCCCCACGCGCGCGTGGGGGGCCGCGTCGCGTCCGCGCGCGGGGCGGGGCGGCTCAGGCGCGGGGGAAGCGGCGCACCCCCGAGGGCGTCACCACCGCCCGCACCGGCCGGTCGTGCGCCTGGGCCGGGACCCGCTCCACGACCTCCGCGTCGTACAGCAGCACCACCAGCGCCGGGGACGCCCCCGCGCGCTCCAGGCGCGCCAGCACGCGGTCGTAGGAGCCGCCGCCGCGCCCCAGCCGCATCCCGCGCGCGTCCACCGCGAGACCGGGCAGCAGGACGACGTCGGCCGCCAGCACCGCGTCCGGGCCGAGGCGTTCGCCGGACGGCTCCAACAGCGCCATCCGGCCGCCGTGTTCCACGCGCGCGAGGGACGCCGGCCCGTCGTAGACGCCCCAGTCCAGGTCGTTGTCGGGCAGCAGGACGGGCAGCAGCACGCGCACCCCCCGCGCGCGCAGCGCCTGAAGCAGTGCGGAGGTGCCCGGTTCGGCGCCGACGGAGACGTACGCCGCCACCGTGCGCGCGTCCGCCAGTTCGGGCAGTTGCAGCGCGCACCCGGCCAGCGCGGCGCCGGCCACCTCGACGTCACGCGCCGTCAACCTGTTCCTCACCGCGCTGAACTCCCGCCGCAACATTCGCTTGCCAGGCTCACCCGGGCGTCCGACGTGTTCCACGGTTCTCTTCGCACCCTTCTCAATGCGCTCATATACGGGCCATTGAAGCGGGAGCCACAGAATTCCCACAAAGGCACCGGATAAGGTTGCGGCATGACTCAGTCGCACCCCAGGATCAGCAAGGCTGTCATCCCCGCAGCAGGCCTCGGCACCCGGTTCCTGCCGGCCACCAAGGCCACTCCCAAGGAGATGCTGCCGGTCGTCGACAAGCCGGCGATCCAGTACGTGGTCGAGGAGGCCGTGTCGGCGGGGCTCGATGACGTCCTCATGATCACCGGGCGCAACAAGCGCCCGCTCGAGGACCACTTCGACCGCAACTACGAGCTGGAGTCGGCGCTGCAGAAGAAGGGCGACGCCGGCCGCCTGGCCAAGGTGCAGGAGTCCAGCGACCTGGCCACCATGCACTACGTGCGCCAGGGCGACCCCCGGGGCCTCGGCCACGCCGTGCTGTGCGCCGCCCCGCACGTCGGCGACGAGCCCTTCGCCGTACTGCTCGGCGACGACCTGATCGACCCGCGCGACCCGCTGCTCCAGCGCATGATCGAGGTCCAGGAGCAGCACGGCGGCAGCGTCGTCGCCCTCATGGAGGTCGCGCCCGAGCAGATCCACCTCTACGGCTGCGCCGACGTGGAGACCACCGACGACGGCGACGTGGTGAAGGTGACCGGCCTGGTCGAGAAGCCCGACCCGGCGGACGCCCCGTCGCACTACGCGATCATCGGCCGCTACGTCCTCGACCCGCACGTCTTCGGCATACTGCGGCAGACCGAGCCGGGCCGCGGCGGCGAGATCCAGCTCACCGACGCGCTCCAGCAGCTCGCCCAGGACGAGAAGGTCGGCGGCCCCGTGCACGGCGTCGTCTTCACCGGCCGCCGCTATGACACCGGCGACCGCGGCGACTACCTGCGTGCCATTGTCAGACTCGCATGCGAACGTGAGGACCTGGGCCCGGACTTCCGGACCTGGCTCCGCAGTTACGTAGCCGAGGAGATGCAGCAACGTTGAGCAGCGCCGCGCCCCGCCCCGACGGCCCCGACCGCCTGTGGTCGGTGGACGAGCACCTGGAGGACATCCTCAGCACCGTCCGCCCCCTGGAGCCCATCGAGCTGCAACTGCTCGACGCCCAGGGCTGCGTCCTGGTCGAGGACGTCATGGTGCCGGT
This sequence comes from Streptomyces sp. NPDC041135, assembly GCF_055592085.1. Classification (NCBI taxonomy): domain Bacteria; kingdom Bacillati; phylum Actinomycetota; class Actinomycetes; order Kitasatosporales; family Streptomycetaceae; genus Streptomyces; species Streptomyces sp. NPDC041135. Next base: position 182,180 of record NZ_JBVIYZ010000006.1, on the reverse strand, counting down.
CTCCCTGCCGCCCTTCGACAACAGCTCGATGGACGGGTACGCGGTGCGGGTCGCGGACGTGGCCGGGGCGAGCGAGGAGTTCCCGGCCGCCCTGGAGGTCGTCGGGGACGTCGCCGCGGGCTCGGCCGGCGGACTCCACGTCGGTCCCGGCCAGGCCGCCCGCATCATGACCGGCGCCCCGCTGCCGGCCGGCGCCGAGGCCGTGGTCCCCGTGGAGTGGACCGACGGCGGGCTCGGCGGGGGCCCGGCCCACGGGATGCGGGCGCGCAGCCTGGCTCCCGAGGGCGCCGAGGGCCAGGTGCGCGTGCACCGGCCGGCCGAGGCACGCGCGCACGTGCGGTCCCAGGGCAGCGACGTACGGGCGGGGGAGCGCGCCCTGGAGGCCGGCACCGTCCTCGGGCCGCCGCAGCTCGCGCTGCTCGCCGCCGTCGGCCGCGGCAGCGTGCGCGTGCGCCCGCGCCCGCGCGTGGTCGTGCTGTCGACGGGAAGCGAACTCGTCCAGCCCGGCGAGAGCCTGGGCGGCGGCCAGATCTACGACTCCAACAGCTTCGCCCTCACCGCGGCCGCCCGGGACGCGGGCGCCATCGCCTACCGGGTGGGCGCCGTCGCCGACGACGCCGAGACGCTGCGGACCACCATCGAGGACCAGCTCATCCGGGCCGACCTGCTGGTCACCACGGGCGGCGTGAGCGTCGGCGCCTACGACGTCGTCAAGGAGGCGCTGGCCCACGTCGGCGACGAGGACGAGCCCGGCGGCGGGGTGGACTTCCGCAAGCTCGCCATGCAGCCCGGCAAGCCGCAGGGCTTCGGCTCCGTCGGCCCCGACCACACGCCGCTGCTGGCCCTGCCCGGCAACCCGGTGTCGTCGTACGTCTCCTTCGAGCTGTTCGTGCGGCCCGCGATCCGCGCGCTGATGGGTTTGGCGGACATCCACCGGCCCCGCACGACGGCGACCCTGGCGGCGGACGGCCCGCTCTCCTCGCCCAAGGGCCGCAGACAGTTCCTGCGCGGCACGTACGCCGACGGCACGGTGACCCCCGTGGGCGGCGCCGGCTCCCACCTGATCGCGGCGCTGGCCCGTGCCGACGCGCTGATCGTGGTGCCCGAGGACGTGGAGTCCGTCGAGCCCGGTGCCGAGGTGGAGGTCGTCCGGCTCGGCTGACCGGCGCCCGCGGGGTCCTGCCCCGGTGCGCGCGCCGGCTTGCCGGTACCGTGTCGCGCACACAGGCCCACGCGCCGCACCGCGACGGGCCCGGACCGGGAGCGCCACACAGCATGACTGAGCCGTCCCGGGGGAACGCCCCCGGACCTTCCGCGCACGACCGACTGACGCACATCGACGAGGCGGGCGCGGCCCGCATGGTCGACGTGTCGGACAAGGCCGTGACCGCGCGCACCGCCCGCGCCAGCGGCCGGGTCCTCGTCTCGCCCCGCGTGATCGAGCTGCTGCGGGGCGAGGGGGTCCCCAAGGGGGACGCCCTGGCCACCGCGCGCATCGCGGGCATCATGGGTGCCAAGCGCACCCCGGACCTGATCCCGCTGTGCCACCCGTTGTCGGTGTCGGGTGTGAAACTGGACCTGTCGGTCGCGGACGACGCCGTGGAGATCCTGGCCACCGTGCGGACCACGGACCGCACGGGCGTCGAGATGGAGGCGCTCACGGCGGTGGCGGTCGCCGCGCTCACCGTGATCGACATGGTCAAGGCGGTCGACAAGGGAGCGGTCATCACGGACGTGCGGGTGGAGGAGAAGACAGGCGGCAAGTCGGGCGACTGGAGCCGGGCGTGAGCGCCGGGCCGGCCGCCGCGGACGCGGCGGGCACGCCGTACCGCGCGCTGGTCGTGACCGCGTCCAACCGGGCCGCCGCGGGTGTCTACGAGGACCGGGGCGGTCCGCTGATCGCCGAGGGCCTGCGGGGCTTCGGCTTCGTGGTCGAGGGGCCGCAGGTCGTGCCGGACGGCGACCCGGTCGAGGCCGCCCTGCGAGCGGCCGTGGCGGCCGGGTACGACGTCGTCGTCACCACGGGCGGCACCGGCATCTCGCCCACCGACCGCACGCCCGAGGCGACCCGCCGGGTCGTCGACCACGAGGTGCCGGGCATCCCGGAGGCCATCCGGGCGTTCGGCCGGCAGAAGGTGCCGACCGCCGCGCTCTCCCGGGGGCTGGCCGGTGTGGCGGGCCGCACGCTGATCGTGAACCTGCCGGGCTCCACCGGTGGGGTGCGCGACGGACTGGCGGTCCTGGAGCCGCTGCTGGCGCACGCCGTCGACCAGCTCCGCGGCGGCGACCACCCCCGCCCCGCCGGGGAGCCGGCGCCGCCCGGAGGACCTGGCTCCGACGGCTCCCACGGCTCCCGTGCGGACCGGGCGGAACCCTCCGGGGGTGCGAGCTGAACGGCCCGTCCTGGCCCGCCGTGCTGGCGGACGGCGATGTCGTCCTCCGGCCGATAAAGCTGCGCGACCAGCGGGTCTGGCGCGAGGTGAACCAGCGCAACCGCGACTGGCTGCGCCCCTGGGAGGCCACGATCCCGCCGCCCACCCCCAGCGGCCCGATCGCGCACCGCCCGACCTACCGGCAGATGGTCCGGCACCTGCGGTCCGAGGCGAACTCGGGCCGCATGCTGCCGTTCGTCATCGAGTACGAGGGCCGTCTGGTGGGGCAGTTGACCGTCGCCGGGATCACCTGGGGGTCGATGTGCTCGGGGCACGTCGGCTACTGGGTGGACGAGTCGGTGGCCGGGCGCGGAGTGATGCCGACGGCCGTGGCGCTGGCGGTGGACCACTGTTTCCGCACGGTCGGCCTGCACCGCATCGAGGTCTGCATTCGCCCCGAGAACGGGCCCAGCCGCCGGGTGGTGGAGAAACTCGGATTCCGCGAGGAGGGGCTGCGGCCGCGTTATCTGCACATCGACGGCGCCTGGCGCGACCACCTGGTCTTCGCGCTCACCGCTGAGGAAGTACCCGAGGGACTGCTCGCGCGCTGGCGGCGCTCGCGCTCCCGGCGGACACCACACACGCCCTGAGGCGGCGCCGGCCGGTGGCAGGCGGGCCCGGACGGGTGCCGGGGCCGTAAATCCCGTCCAGCCCCGGTAATTGAATACATGTTCGAAATTGTTCGCTCCCTGACCGTCTCAGGTCATTGAATTCGCCACCGCTGGCGGTCAGCTGATCGCATCAGTCGCAAAAAAAGCTGGAAATATCAGCTAGATCGTGCGACACACCGGCTCAATTGGCAGATGGCCTCACACAAACCCCTCTACCGTGTGAGGCGTGAGCAGCAGCGGCCTGATCTACGCAGTCATTGTCGGGGCCTGGGCCGCCTACTTGGTGCCGATGTGGCTCCGTAGGCAGGACGAGCTGAACGAGGCCCGTCCGACGGAACGCTTCAGTACCGCCATCCGGCTGCTGTCCGGACGGGCGGGGATGGAGCGCCGGTACGCCAAGGACCTGCGGGCGCGCTCCGCCCAGGAGGGGGAGCCGGACGCCGGCGAGCCGGACGCGGTCACCGATTCGGTGGACGTCCGGGCCTTCGCCGTGCCTCCGACCCGCCGTCAGGTCCGGGTGGAGAGCGAGCCGGAGGCGCCCGTCCGTACCGAACCGGCGCGCGACCAGGCGGACGCCCCGACCCCCACGTCCCAGCCCGGACCGGCGCGTCACGCGCCGGCCGTGCCGGCCCAGCACCAGGGAGGCGCGCCCGCGCACCGCCCGGGCAGCGTGCCCGCGCAGAAGCGGGTGCCCAGCGCCCAGCGCACGACCGCGGCGCAGGCGGCCGCGGCGCGCGCCCAGCGCACGAAGGTGCTCGCCCGGCGGCGGCGCACCACGGTGGTGCTCTTCCTCGCGTTCACGCTCGGCGCCGTCGTCGCCGCGGTCGGGGGGCTCGCCTTCCTCTGGGCCCCCGCCGCGCCCGCCGTCCTGCTCAGCGGGTACATCGCCCACCTGCGCGTGCAGGAGCGCCGGCGCTTCGCCTACCAGATGGACCGCCGCCGCGCGGAGGTCGCGGCGCAGCGCCTGCGGGAGCGTCAGCCGCGCCGGCGTGCGCCCCAGGGCGCGGGTCCCGGCGCCGACGACGCGGACGAGGGAGCGGAGAGCCGGACCGACCCCGGGATGTCCGCGCTCGCCGCCGACCGGCGCGCCCTCGTCGAGCAGACCGATCACGCCGAGTGGGTCGACCAGCAGCGCGAGGGGCAGCGGCGGCCCGGGCACGGCGACAGCTGGGACCCGGTCCCGGTGCCGCTGCCGACGTACGTGACCGCGCCGGTCGCGCCGCGGGCCACCTCCGACGTGGACCTCGGGGCGCCCGACGCCTGGAGTTCGGCGCGCTCCAGCGCGGTCGGGCCGGAGCACGAGACCGGGGCCGGGCGGGAGGCGCCGGCGGCGGAACCGGCGCCCGACGACGACAAGCCGGCGGGCGGCCGCAGTGACGCGCGCCGCGCGGTCTCCGCGCGCCGCTCCCGCGAGCGCGGGCGTACGCCCCTGTTCGACCAGTACGAGGACGGCGACCGTCCGCGTGCCGCCAACGAGTAGTGACGCACCTGCCCCGAGCGGCGCCGACCGGCTGGGAACGGATTTCCAAGCACCCCGACGGGGATGCTAAAGTTTCACTCGTTGCAAGGGCCTGTGGCGCAGTCCGGTAGCGCACCTCGTTCGCATCGAGGGGGCCAGGGGTTCAAATCCCCTCAGGTCCACGCAGCATGAAGCCCCTGTCGGCAGTAGCCGACAGGGGCTTCATCGTGTGCGCCGCGGGGCGGTTACAGCGGCTTGGCGTAGCAGAGGCTTTCCGGGTACTCCCGGTAGTAGCCGAACTTGGTGCAGGGCGCGTAGCCGCTGGAGGCGTACAGGGCGACGGCCTCCGGCTGCTTGGTGCCGGTCTCCAGGACCATGCGCCGCCGGCCGGCCGCGCGGGCGTCCTCCTCCAGCGCCGCCAGGATCCGCCGGGCCAGCCCCTGGCCCCGCGCGGCCTCGACCACGTACATGCGCTTGATCTCGGCGTCGCCGTTCTCGTTGCCCTCGCCGTTCTCCTCCTGGCTGCGCCAGCCACCGGTGGCCACGGGCCGGTCCAGGGCGTCGTAGGCGATCAGGAAGATGCCGTTGGGCGGGTCGAAGTCCGCCGCCTCGAGGACGGTGGCGTCACCGCCGTCGCCGTAGCGCAGGTGGTACTCGGCCTGGACCTCGTCGTTGAGCTTGACGGCGTCGGGGTGGTCGAAGGCAACACGGCGTATATTCATGCTGGGCATCGTACATTCATGCAGGAGCCTCCCTGGGTGGGCCGGCGTCGGCGGACACGGACACCCTCCAGTGTGCCGGTATCGTGCCCGGGTGCTGACTGTGACCTCGGTGAACGTGAACGGACTGCGGGCCGCCGCGAAGAAGGGCTTCGTGGAGTGGCTCGGCGCGACCTCCGCGGACGTGCTGTGCCTCCAGGAGGTGCGCGCGGAACCGCAGCAACTGCCCGAAGGCGTACGGCAGCCCGCCGGCTGGCATGTGGTGCACGCCCCGGCCGCCGCCAAGGGGCGCGCGGGCGTCTCCCTGTACACCCGGCGGGAGCCGGACCGGGTGCGGATCGGGTTCGGCTCGGCCGAGTTCGACGGCGGCGGGCGGTACGTCGAGGCGGACCTGCCCGGTGTGACGATCGCCTCCCTCTATCTGCCCTCCGGCGAGGTCGGCACCGAGCGGCAGGACGAGAAGATCCGCTTCATGGGCGAGTTCCACGCCTACCTCAAGGAGCTGCGCGAGCGCGCCGCGGCCGACGGGCGCGAGGTGCTGGTCTGCGGCGACTGGAACATCGCCCACCGCGAGGCCGACCTGAGGAACTGGCGCGGCAACACCAGGAACTCCGGCTTCCTGCCCGAGGAGCGGCAGTGGCTCGGCGCGGTGCTCGACCCGGCCGACGGCGGTTACGTCGATGTCGTGCGCGCCCTGCACCCGGACGCCGAGGGGCCGTACTCCTGGTGGTCGTACCGGGGGCGGGCCTTCGACAACGACTCCGGCTGGCGCATCGACTACCACGTGTCCACGCCGGGCCTGGCCGGCCGGGCGGTCAAGGGCTTCGTGGAGCGGGCGGCCACCCACGCCGAGCGCTGGTCGGACCACGCGCCGGTGACCGTCGTGTACGACCTCGGGTGACCGGCGGCGGGTGCTCGACGGCCTCCCCCGGGTGATCAGTCCCGTTTGGTCAGGCGGCGGTCCAGGGCCAGGGAGAGTTCCGCCTCCACCACGCTGCGGGCCAGCGGGCGCAGGCGGTGCAGGTCCTCCTCGGGGCCGTGGCGCAGGATCAGCTCGGCGAACAGGTCGGCCAGGGCCTCGGCGTGCTCGCGGACGCGGGCGCCGGCCGTGAGGACCTCCGCGAGCGGTATGCCCTCGCGGACCAGCGCGGAGGAGACGTCCAGCAGCCGCCGGCTGATGTGGACGATCTCGTCGCCGTCGGTGCCCAGGTAGCCCAGCTCCATGGCGCCGGCGAGGTTCTCCGGGGTGACCTCGCCCTCGAAGCGGGCGGCGAGTTCCTCGGGTGTGAGGCGGACCGGCTCCTCCTCGGTCGGGGTGCCGACCCCGAGCACGTCGGCGACGTCCCGGCCGTGGTCGAAGGCCTCGGCCAGCTCCGCGATCCCGCTGAGCGTGTGACCGCGCTCCAGCAGCGCCGATATCGTGCGCAGCCGGGCCAGGTGGTGGTCGTCGTACCAGGCGATACGGCCCTCGCGGCGGGGTGGCGGCAGGAGCTTGCGCTCGCGGTAGAAGCGCAGGGTGCGCACGGTGACGCCGGCGAGCCGGGCCAGTTCCTCCATGCGGTACTCGCGCGGTGCGCCGGGTCGTCCTGCGTCGTCTGCCACATCCGCAGCCTAAGTGGTACCGCCGGTAACCGTGGATGAGCCGCTGGTGCGAACGGTTCCGCCGTGACCCCTACCGCTCGGTACGGAGCTGCTCTACAGTCCCATTGCGCCAGTGTTCACTGGCAGAGTCGGCGGCGATGCGTGGAGGCTCCGGGATGGCCGAGCACGAACACGAACATGTACGGGTGGCGGTGATCGGGTCCGGGTTCGGCGGACTCGGCGCCGCGGTGCGGCTGCGCCGCGAAGGGATCACGGACTTCGTGGTCCTGGAGCGGGCCGGCAGCGTCGGAGGCACCTGGCGGGACAACAGTTACCCCGGCTGCGCCTGCGACGTCCCCTCCCACCTGTACTCCTTCTCCTTCGCACCCAACCCGGACTGGCCGCGGACCTTCTCCGGGCAGGAGCACATCCGCGCCTATCTGGAGCACGTCACCGACGTCTTCGGCCTGCGGCCGCACATCCGCTTCGACTCCGAGGTCAAGCGGATGACCTGGAACCCGCAGCGGCTGTGCTGGGACATCGAGACGGCCTCCGGCCCGCTCTCCGCCGACGTCGTCGTGTCCGCGACCGGCCCGCTGTCCGACCCCAGGATCCCCGACATCCCGGGCCTCGAGTCCTTCCCCGGGAAGGTCTTCCACTCGGCCCGCTGGGACCACGACTACGACCTGCGCGGCAAGCGCGTGGCGATGGTCGGCACCGGGGCCTCCGCGATCCAGATCGTCCCGGCCATCCAGCCCGAGGTCGGCAGGCTGACGGTCTTCCAGCGCACCCCGCCCTGGGTGATGCCCCGGATGGACAGGGCCATCGGCGAGGCCGAGCGGCGGCTGCACCGGGCGCTGCCGTTCACCACCCAGGCCCGGCGCGGACTGCTGTGGGGCATCCGGGAACTCCAGGTGCAGGCGTTCACCAAGCGCCCCGACGAACTCGGCCTGGTCGAGCGGCTCGCCAAGCGCAACATGGCCCGCGCCGTCAAGGACCCCGCGCTGCGCGCCAGGCTCACCCCCGACTACCGCATCGGCTGCAAGCGCATCCTGCTGTCCAGCACGTACTACCCGGCCCTGGCCCGGCCCAACGTGGACGTCGTGGCGAGCGGTGTCACCGAGGTCCGCGGACCGGCCGTCGTCGCCGCCGACGGCAGCGAGACCGAGGTCGACGCGATCATCTTCGGCACCGGCTTCCACGTCACGGACATGCCCATCGCCGAGCGCGTGGTCGGCGCGGACGGCGTCACGCTCGCCGAGACCTGGAAGGACGGCATGCGGGCGCTGCGCGGCGCGAGCGCGGCCGGGTTCCCCAACTTCCTGACCGTCATCGGGCCCAACACCGGCCTCGGCAACTCCTCCATGATCCTGATGATCGAGTCCCAGCTGAACTACCTGGCCGACTACCTGCGCCAGCTCGACGTCCTCGGCGGCCGCACCGCCCTCGTCCCCCGCCCGCGCGCCGTCGAGGCCTGGAACCAGCGGGTGCAGGAGCGGATGAAGCGGACCGTGTGGAACACCGGCGGCTGCACCAGCTGGTACCTCGACGCGAGCGGCCGCAACACCACCATCTGGCCCGGTACGACGACGGAGTTCCGGCGCGCCACCCGGCGGGTGGACCTGGCGGAGTACGAGGTCGTCCGCGGGCCCGCCACCACCGGCACCCCGGGCGGCGCCGCCTCCCTCGGCGCCGGGAGCGAGACCGTCGCATGAGCGCGAGCCCCGCTCCCGGCTCGGAGCCGAGCCCGCGCACGCCCACGACCGCGACCGCGCCCTCGAACACGACCGCCGCGGCAGGTCGCTACGACCCGCCCGTCCCCGACCGGGTGCTCACCGCGCTCTCGGCCGACGGCGCGCGGCTGCACGTCGAGGTGCACGGCCCCGAGGGCGCGCCGCCCGTCGTCCTCGCCCACGGCTGGACCTGCTCGACCGCCTTCTGGGCGGCGCAGATCCGGGACCTCGCGACCGACCACCGCGTCATCGCCTACGACCAGCGGGGCCACGGCCGCAGCCCGGTCAGCGCCGCCTGCACCACCGAGGCGCTGGCGGACGACCTGGAGGCGGTGCTGGCACACACCCTCGCGGCGGGGGAGAAGGCCGTGATCGTGGGCCACTCCATGGGCGGCATGACCGTCATGGCCGCCGCGGCGCGCCCCCGCTTCCGCGCCCACGCCGGCGCGGTACTGCTGTGCAGCACGGGCAGTTCACGGCTGGTGGCGGAGTCGCTCGTGGTGCCGATGCGCGCCGGCGCCGTACGCACCTGGCTCACCGCCCGCGTCCTGGGCTCGCGCGCCCCGCTCGGCCCGGTCACCCCACCGGCCCGCCGCATCCTCAAGTACGCCACCATGGGCCCCGGTTCGGCCCCGCACATGGTGGAGGCCTGCGCCCGGATCGTGCACGCCTGTCCGAGCGGGGTGCGCCACACCTGGTCCCGGGTGCTGGAGAGCCTCGACCTCGCGCACGGGGTTCGGGAACTGCACGTCCCCACCGCCGTGGTGGCCGGCACCGCCGACCGCCTCACACCCCCGGTGCACGCCCGCGCGCTGGCCGCCGAACTCCCCGACTGCGTCGGCCTCACGGAGCTGCCCGGGATCGGCCACATGACCCCGGTCGAGGCGCCCGAGCTGGTGACGGCACGCATCCGCGAACTCACCGCCGCCCACCTGTTGGCCCCCGCCCCGCGGGACACCGGCGCCGGCCCGCACACCGACAACCGCACGGACATCAAGGAGGGTGCATGAGCAGGGTGAGCCTCGAAGGACAGGTCGCCGTCGTCACCGGGGCGGCGCGCGGCGTCGGGGAGTTGCTCGCGCGCAAACTGTCGGCACGCGGCGCGAAGGTGGCACTGGTCGGGCTGGAGGAGGAGGCGCTGAAGGAGGTCTCCGGGCGGCTGCACGGCGAGAGCGCCCACTGGTACGCCGACGTCACCGACCACGAGACGATGGCCCGGGTCGCCCAGGAGGTCAAGGACCGGTTCGGGAAGGTCGACATCGTCGTCGCCAACGCGGGCGTGGCCACCGGCGGGCCCTTCGCCGACTCCGACCCGGCGGCCTGGCGGCGCGTGATCGAGGTCAACCTGATCGGCTCGGCGGTGACCGCCCGCGCCTTCCTGCCGGTGCTCACCGAGAGCCGCGGCTACCTGCTCCAGGTCGCCTCCCTCGCCGCGATGACCCCGGCGCCGATGATGACGGCGTACTGCGCCTCCAAGTCGGGCGTGGAGGCGTACGCGCACAGCCTGCGCGCGGAAGTCGGCCACCAGGGTGTGCGGGTCGGCGTCGCCTACCTGTCCTGGACGGACACCGACATGGTGCGCGGCGCCGATCAGGACGACGTCATGCGGGAGTTGAGGCAGCGGCTGCCGTGGCCGTCCAACAAGACCTATCCGCTCGGCCCGGCCGTGGACCGGCTGGTGGCCGGGATCGAGCACCGGTCGGCGCACGTCTACGGGCAGTGGTGGCTGCGCGGGATGCAGGGGATGCGCGGTTACCTGCCGGCGCTCATCGGGACCGTCGGGCAGCGCGAGATGAGGCGGTTCGCGCCGCGGCTGGCGGGCATGCGCACCGGGCTCGTCGGGGCGGGCGGGGCGGCGGACGAAGAGGCCCGGGCTACGCACCGTAACTGATCGAAATGCGCAGTGTGTCCGGCCGTGTGAATCTGGTCGAGGCCCCAGCGAGGGGCCAATCCCCCTGATTCACCAGGAGTGAGCCCACATGGGTATCAAGGACCAGTTCCAGGAGAAGGCCGGCAAGATGCAGGACCAGGCCAAGCAGAAGATCGGCGAGGGCCGGGAGAAGGCGGGCGAGCGCGCCCAGCAGCCGCGTGAGCGTGGGACGCAGCAGCCGGGCGAGCGGGGTCAGCAGCCCGGCGAGCGTGGTCAGCAGCCGCGTGAGCGGGGCCGTCAGGGCATGACGGACCCGGCGGAGCGGGAGATGTCCGAGCGGTTCGACCAGGACTACGACGTCTAGTCGCTGCGCTCGGCTGTTGCTGGTGGTGTGGGGTGCCCCTCTGTTGTGGGGGTGCCCCACGCCGCGTTTTTGTGGGGGCTGAGGGTGTTGCCGGGTGCGGGTCGGCTGGCCGTTTTGCGCAGTTCCCCGCGCCCCTGAGGTTGTGCGGGTGCGGGTTCGTTGTGGGATTTGCGCAGTTCCCCGCGCCCCTGCGAGGGGGCTACGGGGTGGGTCTTGGGGGGAGGGGTGGGCGGGTGTGGGTGGGGGGTGTGGGGGTGGTGGGGGGTGTGGCGGGTGGGGTGGTGGTGAGGAGGGTGAGGGCCAGCCGGACCGCGTCGGTCAGTTGGGCGTGGCGGCCCTCGGCCCAGTCCAGGGGGGTGCGGAGGATCTCCAGGTCGGGAGCGACGCCGTGGTTCTCCACGGACCAGCCGTAGGCGTCGAACCAGGCCGCGTTCATCGGGACCGTGATGACCGTGCCGTCGCCGAGGCGGTGGCGTCCGGTCATGCCGACCACGCCGCCCCAGGTGCGCTGCCCCACGACCGGGCCGAGACCGAGGAGTTTGAAGGCGGCGGTGATCATGTCGCCGTCGGACGAGGTGGCCTCGTCGGCGAGGGCCACGATCGGGCCGCGCGGGGCGTTGGAGGTGTAGGACACCGGCTCGGCGCCCCGAGTGAGGTCCCAGCCGAGGACGGTCCGGCTCAGCTGCTCGACGACCAGCTCGCTGATGTGACCGCCCGCGTTGCCGCGCACGTCCACGATCAGCGCGGGCCGGGACACCTCCATGCGCAGGTCCCGGTTGAACTGGGCCCAGCCCGAGCCGCCCATGTCCGGGATGTGCAGGTAGCCGCACGCGCCGTCGCTCAGCTCCCGTACGACCTCGCGGCGTTTGGCCACCCAGTCCTGGTAGCGCAGCGGCCGTTCGTCGGTCAGCGGGACCACGGCCACCCGGCGGGCCCGGCCCGCTTGCCCCTCCCCGGGGGCGAACGTCAGCTCCGCGGTGGTGCCGCCCGCGCCGGCCAGCAGCGGGTACGGCCCCGTCCGCGGGTCCACCGGACGCCCGTCGACGTGGGTCAGGACCGCGCCCTCGCGGATGCCGGTGCCGGCCAGCGGGGAGCGGGCCCGGGAGTCGGAGGAGTCGCCGGGCAGGATGCGCTTGACCAGCCACCTGCCGTCCCGGCAGACGAAGTTGGCGCCGAGCAGGCCCTGGCGGCGCTGGTAGTGCGGCGGGCCCTCGTTGCGGCGGGCGGCGGTGACGTAGGCGTGCGAGGTGCACAGCTCGCCGAGGACCTCGCGCAGCAGGTCGGCGAACTCGTCCGGGGAGGCGACCCGTTCGACCAGCGGCCGGTACTGCTCCAGCACCGCCTCCCAGTCGATGCCGCACATCCCCTGGTCCCAGAAGTACGCCCGGATCAGCCGGCCGGCCTCCGCGTAGGACTGGCGCCACTCGGCGGCCGGGTCGACGGTGTGCAGGACGCGGCGCAGGTCGATCCAGACCGTCGTGTCGCCGTCACCGCTCTCCGTGGACGGCACCGCGCGCAGCTCGTCGTCGTCGATCACGACCAGCCGGGTGCCGTCGCCGCTGAGCGCGAACCAGTCGAGGTGGCCGACGAGTTCGGACCGCTTCGCCTTGCTGATGCTGAAGTACTCCAGGGTCGGGCGTCCGCTGGTGTCGGCCGGGTTGACGAAGGTCTCGCCGAGCGCGCCGGAGATGGGCCAGCGCAGCCAGACCAGGCCGCCGCCCGCCACCGGGCGCAGCGCCGAGTACTTGGAGGCGGTCACCGGGAACGGCGTCACCCGGCTCTCCAGCCCCTCGGCCTCCACGGTCACCGCGGCGCCGTCCCCGGTGTCCTCGTCCACGGGGTCGAGACCGCCGGCCGCGGGACGGCCCTCGGGGTTCAGCGCGAACGGTGAGGGCGTCGCGGAGGACAGCGGCACCAGGTAGGGGCGGCAGCCCAGCGGGAAGGACAGGTCGCCGGTGTGGACGTCGTAGACGGGGTCGAAGCCGCGCCAGGAGAGGAAGGCCAGGTAGCGGCCGTCCCGGGTGAACACGGGGTTCTCGTCCTCGAAGCGGCCGTTGGTGACGTCGACGACCGTGCCGTCCGTGATCCGCGCCAGCTTGATCTGGCGCAGGGTCCGGCCGATGCCGGGGTGCGACCAGGCCACCCAGCAGCCGTCCGGGGAGAAGGCCAGGTCGCGGACCGGTCCGTTGGCCGAGCGGATCAGCTCCCGCACGCCGCCCGTACCGCCGGTGGCCGCGTCGGCGCCCGCCTCGCCGGTTCCCGGCTCCGCTTCCGGCCCGGCGTTCTCTCCGGCGTTCTCTCCGGCGTCCTCCCCGGCCGCCGTACCGGCGTCGTCCCGGGGTACCTCGAGGAGCAGCAGGCGGCCGTCGTGCGAGGCGACGGCGAGGCGTTCGCCCCGGGGGTCGGAGACCAGTTCCAGTACCCGGCCCAGCTCGCCGGGGGCCAGCCGGCGCGGGGCGCGGCCGCCGGTGACGCGGGGCAGGTGGGCGATCTCGACGGCGTCCTCGCCCTCGGCGTCGGTGACGTAGGCGACCTGCCCGGTGGCGCCCAGCATCTCCGGCAGCCGGACGCGTACGCCGGGGGTGTCGGTGAGGGTGCGGGCGGGGCCGTCGCGGTGGGTGAGCCAGTACAGGCTGCCGCGGACGACGACGGCACTGGCCCGGCCGGTGTCGTCGACGGCGATGCCGTCCACGTGCTGGGCGGCGGGCACCTGGTGCCTGCGGCGGCCCGCGCGCGGCCCGGACAGCCGTACCTCCAGCTTGCGCGGCACCGATCGCGGGGAGAGGTCGTCGACCATCCAGAGGTCGCCCGCGCACTGGTAGACCACGCGGGTGCCGTCACCGGCGGCGTGCCGGGCGTAGAAGTCGGCGTGGTCGGTGTGGCGGCGCAGGTCGGAGCCGTCGTGGGCGCAGGAGTAGAGGTTGCCGATGCCCTCGTGGTCGGAGAGGAAGGCGATCCGGTCGCCGACGAACAGGGGCGAGTGCAGATGGCCGCCGATGCCGGGCAGCAGCCGCTGTCCGTGCAGCCACAGCCGGCCCGTGGCGCCGCCCCGGTAGCGCTTCCAGGAGGCCGGTTCGTGCGGCGGGGTGCCGGTCAGCAGCAGGGTCCTGCGCTCTCCGTCGACGTCGGCGACCTGGATGTCGGAGACCGGGCCCCAGGGCAGCTTGCGGCCGGGGTCGCCGTCGGGGGTGACCTTGTGGGCCCAGGTGAAGTACGAGAAGGGCTCGCCGTGCGAGGCGACGGCGAGGACGTCGCCCTCCGGGGTCCAGCCGCAGACCCGGGTGTCCGCGCTGCCCCAGTACGACAGCTGCCGAGCCGGTCCGCCGTCCACGCCTGCCAGGTGGATCTCGGGCGCCAGGGTGCGCCAGGTCGTGTACGCGATGTGGCGGCCGTCGGGTGAGAAGCGGGGGTGGCCGGTCCTGGCGCGGTCCACCGTGAGCCGCCAGGCGCGGCCGGGGGAGTCCAGGGGGGCCACCCAGAGGTCGTCCTCGGCGACGAAGCACAGCAGGTCACCGTTGAGGTGGGGCAGGCGCAGATAGCTCACCTCCCCATGCTTTTCCGGTGGCTGGAGGCGGGCAACTCGTGCGGCGCCTCGTGCCGCGCCTCCCGCGGGCCCTGTGCGGAGCCTTATGCGGAGCCGACAGACGTGAGCCAGCACACGTACGAAACGGTTTCGTTTCGATGAGCGGCTGCGCTACGTTGGTCACGTACGAGAGCCGAAGGGCCGGAGCGGGAAGGTGAGGGACATGACCGAGGCAGCCGCCGCGCGTCGCAGTCGGATCACGCCCGAGCGCGAGGCCGAGCTGTACTCGGCCGTGCTTGACCTGCTCCGCGAAGTCGGTTACGACGCCCTCACCATGGACGCCGTGGCCGCCCGCACCCGTTCCAGCAAGGCCACGCTCTACCGCCAGTGGGGCGGCAAGGCCGAGCTGGTCGTCAGGGCCGTCCGGCACAGCAAGCCCGGCAGCTCCGACGCCATCGACACCGGCTCGCTCCGCGGCGACCTGCACGCCATGGCGGCGCGCGAGGACGACTGCACCATGGAGCGCAACTCCGCGCTGATGCGGGGGGTGGCCATGGCCATCCACACCAACCCGGACCTGCGCCGGACGTTCCGCGAACAGCTGATCGAACCGGAGATGGAGGCGTTCCGGCGAGTGCTGGAGCGCGCCGTCGACCGGGGCGAGATCCGCGCCGACTGCCCGGCGCTGGAGTTCGTGCTGCACATGATGGTCGGCGGCTTCGCCACCCGTGCGCTGCTCGACGACCAGCCGCCGACCCGGGCCTTCATCACCTCGTACTTCGACGCCGTGGTCCTCCCCGCCCTCGGCGTTCCGGCCGGCTGATCCCCTCTTTCCGGCAAGCCCACCTCCTGACGTAACCGCTCACGTCGTCGGGCTGATCATCCCTGCCCCGAAACACCCCACGACTGACCGGGAGTACGCCCTCGTGGCCACGTTCCTCTACCGACTCGGCCGGCTCGCCTACCGGCGACGCCACTTCGCCCTCCTGATATGGGTGGCGCTGCTCACCCTCGCCGGGGTGGGCGCCGCCTCCGCGCCCCCCGCGGGCAACACCTCCTTCTCCGTGCCCGGCACCGAGGCGCAGCGCGCCTTCGACCTGCTGGAACAGCGCTTCCCCGGGATGAGCGCCGACGGCGCCACCGCCCGGGTCGTCTTCGAGGCGCCGGGCGGCGAGAAGATGACGGACGCCGCCAACAAGAAGGCCGTGCGGGCGGTGGTGCGGGAGCTGAAGGACGGCTCCGAGGTGTCCACCGTCGCCGACCCCTACACCGGGCACGCCGTCAGCAAGGACGGCACGATCGCGTACGCCTCGGTGAAGTACGACGTCTCCGGCATGGAACTGAAGGACTCCTCCCGGGAGGCCCTGAAGGCGGCGGCGCAGGACGCGCGGGACGCCGGACTGACCGTCGAGATCGGCGGTGACGCCCTCAGCGCCACCCCGGAGACCGGCTCCAGCGAGGTCATCGGCATCGCCATCGCCGCGGTCGTCCTCGTCATCACCTTCGGCTCGCTCATCGCGGCCGGCCTGCCGCTGCTGACGGCGATCATCGGCGTCGGCATCGGCGTCTCCACGATCACCGCGCTGGCCGGCACCCTGGACCTGGGCTCCACCACCTCCACCCTGGCCACCATGATCGGCCTCGCCGTCGGCATCGACTACGCGCTGTTCATCGTCTCCCGCTACCGCGCCGAACTGGCCGAGGGCCGCGAACGCGAGGAGGCGATCGGCCGGGCCGTCGGCACGGCGGGCTCCGCGGTGGTCTTCGCGGGCCTGACCGTCGTCATCGCCCTGGTCGGCCTGTCGGTGGTCAACATCCCGATGCTGAGCAAGATGGGCATCGCGGCCGCCGGCACGGTCGCCGTCGCCGTCCTCATCGCGCTCACCCTGATCCCGGCGCTGCTCGGCTACGCGGGCCGCACGATCCGGCCGGCCGGCCAGAAGAGCAGGCTGCTCGGCGGTGCCCGCGCCGCCCGGAACGCGGGCCGCCCCAACATGGGCACCCGCTGGGCGAGCTTCGTGGTGCGCCGTCCGGTGGCCGTGCTGCTGCTCGGCGTGGTCGGCCTCGGCGCCGCCGCGGTCCCGGCCGCCTCCCTGGAGCTGGGCCTGCCCGACGACGGCTCCCAGCCGGTCTCCACCACCCAGCGCCGCGCCTACGACCTGCTCTCCGACGGCTTCGGCCCCGGCTTCAACGGGCCGCTGCTGATCGTGGTCGACGCCAAGGACAGCGCCCACCCCAAGACCGCCTTCACCGAGGTCCGCGACGAGATCAAGGGCCTCAAGGACGTGGTCACGGTGACCCCGGCCGCGCCCAACAAGGCCGGCGACACCGCCACCATCACCGTGATCCCCGACTCCAAGCCGTCCTCGGCCACCACTGAGGACCTGGTGCACGCCATCCGGGACAAGGGCGCGTCCATCACCTCGGCCACCGACGCCGAGGTCCTGGTCACCGGCTCCACGGCGATGAACATCGACGTCTCGCAGAAGCTGAACGACGCGCTGCTGCCCTACCTCGCGCTGGTGGTCGGCCTCGCCTTCCTGCTGCTGATCGTGGTCTTCCGCTCGGTCCTCGTCCCGCTGAAGGCGGCCCTCGGCTTCCTGCTCAGCGTGCTCGCCGCGCTCGGCGCGGTGGTCGCGGTCTTCCAGTGGGGCTGGCTGTCCGGCCTGATGGGCGTCGAGGAGACCGGCCCGGTGATGTCGATGATGCCGATCTTCATGGTGGGCGTGGTCTTCGGCCTCGCGATGGACTACGAGGTCTTCCTGGTGACCCGCATGCGGGAGGCCTACGTCCACGGCGAGAAGCCCGGCCAGGCGGTCGTCACCGGGTTCCGGCACGGCGCCCGCGTGGTCACGGCGGCGGCCGTCATCATGATCGCGGTGTTCTCCGGCTTCATCGGCTCCAGCGAGGCCATGGTGAAGATGATCGGCTTCGGTCTCGCCATCGCCGTGTTCTTCGACGCCTTCGTCGTGCGCATGGCGATCGTCCCCGCGGTGCTCGCCCTGCTCGGCAAGCGGGCCTGGTGGCTGCCGGCCTGGTTGGACCGCGCCCTGCCCAACGTGGACGTCGAGGGCGAGGGCCTGCGTACGCAGTCCGACCCCGACGGCCGGCGGGAGCTGGCCCGCGCCTGACGCGGGCACCCGCGAAGAGGCCGGTGAGGGCCCCGTACGGACGGGCCGCCCTCACCGGCCTCTTCGCACGCACGCCACGCACCCGGCGGTCCGGTACACCGCGCATCGCGGCCGCCGGGGCGCTGGTGGCGGGGACCGGGCTGCTGCCGCACGCCGGGTGAGCCGGCCGTGCAATGGGGAACCGGGGAGGCCGGGGCGGCAGTTGGGGAAGGTGAGAGCCGAGCCGGCATCGAGGGAACGTACCGACCACAAGGAGTCGTCATGACCGACAAGCCGACCGTGAGCGTCCTGGGCACCGGCATCATGGGCGCCGCGATGGCCCGCAACCTCGCCCGCGCCGGGCACCCCGTCCGCGCCTGGAACCGCACCCGCGCCAAGGCCGAACCCCTGACCGCCGACGGCGCCCACGTCAGCGACACCCCCGCCGAGGCCGTCGAGGGCGCCGACGTCGTCCTCACGATGCTGTACGACGGCCCCGCCGCCCTGGAGGTCATGCGCGAGGCGGCCCCGGCCCTGCGTCCCGGCGCCGCCTGGGCCCAGTCGACCACGGCCGGGATCGACGCCGTCGCCGAGCTGGCCGGCTTCGCCCGCGAGCACGGCCTGGTCTTCTACGACGCCCCCGTCCTCGGCACCCGGCAGCCCGCCGAGGCCGGACAGCTGACCGTGCTGGCGGCCGGGCCGCACGAGGGCCGGGAGGCGGTCACCCCGGTGTTCGACGCGGTCGGCGCCCGTACGGTGTGGACCGGCGACGACGGCGCCGCGGGCTCCGCCACCCGGCTGAAGCTGGTCGCCAACAGCTGGGTCCTCGCGGCCACCGCGGCGGCCGGGGAGACCCTCGCCCTCGCCCAGGGCCTCGACGTCGACCCGGAGAGCTTCTTCGAGCTGATCGCGGGTGGCCCGCTCGACATGGGGTACCTGCGGGCGAAGACCGGACTGATCCGCGAGGACCGGCTGACCCCGGCCCAGTTCGCGGTGAACACCGCGGAGAAGGACGCCCGGCTGATCGTCGAGGCCGGTGAGCGCGCCGGCGTCACGCTCGACGTCGCCGCCGCGACCGCCGAACGGCTCGCCCGGGCCGCCGCCCTCGGCCACGCCGACGAGGACATGGCCGCCGCCTACTTCGCCAGCTTCGGCGCCGCCGGCCCGCGCGGCGGGCAGACCGGCTGAGCGCGGATCCGCCGAGCCGGGACCGGGCCCGGGCCGGCCGGGACACGGGACCCGCGCCGGACCGGTGCCCACGACCCACGACACCCGAGGAGATCACCATGTCGAAGCCCCCGCTGCCGCCCGAGGCCGAGGAACTGCTGCGCCGCCCCAACCCCTGCGTCATGGCCACCGTGCGCTCCGACGGGACGCCCGTCACCACGGCCACCTGGTACCTGTGGCAGGACGGACGCGCGCTGCTCAGCCTGGACGAGGGCCGGGTGCGGCTGAAGCACCTGCGCCGGGACCCGCGGGTCAGCCTCACCGTGCTGGCCGGCGACGACTGGTACACCCACGTCACCCTCGTCGGGCGGGTCGCCGAACTGCGCGACGACGAGGGCCTGACCGACATCGACCGCCTCTCCGAGCACTACACGGGCAAGCCCTACCCGGAGCGCGAGCGAGCCCGTGTCAGCGCCTGGATCGAGGTCGAGCGCTGGCACGGCTGGGGCGCGCACCGGGACAGCGACCAGGCGTCGACGTGACGCGCGGTGCGTCCGGGAGCACCCTGGAATGAGCCGGGACGCAGCGGCCAGAGGAGGTGTTCGTCATGGTGCACACCATTGTGGGATGGCACGTCGAGCTGGAGTTCGCGGAGGACATGGAGCACACGCGCGCGGTGGCCATGGTGCGGCTGCCCGACGGCAGTGAGGTACGGGCGCACGGCCACGCCAGCCGCCACCACTCCGACTCCTTCCAGCCCCGGGTCGGTGAGGAGATCGCCGGTGCGCGCGCCCTCAACGACCTGGCCATGCGGCTGCTGGAGAAGGCGCACGGCGAGATCGACGCGGAGTCCGGCCGCGTCTCGCACCCGATCAACGTGTGAGCGACGGGTGAGCGGCGTGCGGCCGGACCCGCTGCCGCACACCGGCGGACCCGCGGACGCGTGGACGCACGGACACGTGGACTCGTAGAGACCCGTTACCCGCAGGCTCAGGCGATCGCCGTGCGCACCGCCCGCACCAGCGCCTGCGCCCGCGGGTCCGCCGTCACGCCGGTGCGGAAGCCGTTGGTGACATAGCCGAAGGCGATGCCCGCCTCCGGGTCGGCGAAGGCCAGCGCGCCGCCGCGCCCCGGATGCCCGAAGGAGGCGGGGGACAGCAGCGGGGAGGCGCTGCCGTGCAGCATGTAACCGAGGCCGAAGCGGGTGCCGACCACCAGGACCCGGTCCGGCCCCGCGGACCGCTCGGCGCGGGCCAGCTCCAGGGTCCCCGGGGTGAACAGGCGCCGGCCGCCGTCCACCTCGCCGATGAGCGAGGCGTAGAAGCGGGCCAGGCCGTCGGCGGTGGCGATGCCGTTGGAGGCGGGCAGGCAGGCCGCGCGGTAGGCGGGGTCGTTCTCGTCGGGCAGCGGGGTGATCGCGGCGAAGGCGCGGCGCGTCAGTGACTCCGGGTCGGCGTAGGCCTCGGCGACCGAGCGCTTGGGGCGGGTCCGCAGCGTGCCGCCGCCCTCGGGCACCGCGACGGGGCCCACCCGGCCCGCGCGCGCCGCGACCGGCTCCGGCAGGCCGAGCCAGAGGTCGGCGCCGACCGGTCCGGCGATCTCCTCGGCGATCCACTCGCCCATCGGCCGCCCGGTCACCCGGCGCACCAGCTCGCCGGTGAGCCAGCTGTAGGTCTGCGCGTGGTAGCCGTGGGCGGTGCCCGGTTCCCACGCCGGGGCCTGGGCCGCCACGGCCGCGGCGCCGACATCGGGATCGGCGGCCTCCCGCGGCGTCAGCGGGCGGTCCAGCACCGGCACCCCGGCCCGGTGGGCGAGCAGGTGCCGTACCAGCGTCCGCTCCTTGCCCGCCGCCTTGTACTGCGGCCAGTACTCGCTCACCGGCGCGTCCAGGTCCAGCCGCCCGCGCTGGTGCAGGAGCAGCAGGACGGCGGCGGCGACGCCCTTGGTCGCGGACCGGACGATCTGCGCGGTGTCCCGGGTCCAGGGGGCCGTGCCGTCCACGTCCCGGGTGCCGGCCCACAGGTCGACGACCTTGCGCCCGTGCCGGTAGACGGCCACGGCGGCGCCCCGGTCGCCGAGCAGTTCGAAGTTGGCGGCGAACGCCTCCCTGACCGGCTCGAAGCCCCCGGCCACCGTGCCGTTCACGTCCACGCCCGCACTTCCCTCCGGTTCGCCTGCGACGGTGGGGGCAACATCCCCCTCCGGCCTGCGATTCCCGGGTGCCGCCGCCCTGGCGGGATCGTTACCGAGGCGTTGCCGCGCCCCCGGCCGCCGGCGCCGCTCCCGGTACCGCGCGCGGGTCGAAGCCGAACGGCAGCTCCAGCCGGTGGCCGCGCATCAGCGCCTCGTCGGCCAGCAGCTCACCGGTGGGGCCGTCGGCCGCGATCACGCCGTCGCTCAGGATCAGCGCGCGCGGGCACAGCTCCAGCGCGTAGGGCAGGTCGTGCGTGACCATCAGGACCGTCACGTCGAGGGAGCGCAGGATGTCGGCCAGTTCGCGGCGGGAGGCCGGGTCGAGGTTGGAGGAGGGCTCGTCCAGGACGAGGATCTCCGGCTCCATGGCGAGGACGGTCGCGACGGCCACCCGGCGGCGCTGGCCGAAGGAGAGGTGGTGCGGCGGGCGCCCGGCGAACTCCTGCATGCCGACCAGTTCCAGCGCCGTGCGCACCCGCTCCTCCAGCGCGGCCCCCTTCAGGCCGGCCGCGGCCGGGCCGAACGCCACGTCCTCCCGCACGGTCGGCATGAACAGCTGGTCGTCGGGGTCCTGGAAGACGATGCCGACCTTCTGCCGGATCTCCGCCATGTGCCTGCGGCCGACCGGCAGCCCGGCCACGGTCACCGTGCCGGTGCCGCCGCCCAGGATGCCGTTGAGGTGCAGCACCAGGGTCGTCTTGCCGGCGCCGTTCGGGCCGAGCAGCGCGACCCGTTCGCCGCGCGCGATGCGGAAGTCGACGCCGAACAGGGCCTGGTGCCCGTCGGGGTAGGCGAAGGCCAGGCCGGCCACTTCGAGCGAAGGTGTCATAGGACCCATCCCAGCAGACAGACGACGAGGGCGGCGAAGGGGAGGGCGAGGGCGTACGACCACTGCGCCCGGGAGGCGGTCACCTCGTCGATCACCGGCATGGAACCGGCGTACCCCCGGCTGACCATGGCCAGGTGCACGCGCTCCCCGCGTTCGTAGGAGCGGATGAACAGCGCGCCGGCGGACTTGGCGAGCACGCCCCAGTGGCGCACGCCCCGGGCCTCGAAGCCGCGTGACTCACGCGCGATGCGCATGCGGCGCATCTCGTCGGTGATGACGTCGCCGTAGCGGATCATGAAGGACGCGATCTGCACCAGCAGCGGCGGCAGCCGCAGGCGTTGCAGGCCGAGCAGGAGTTCGCGCAGTTCGGTGGTGGAGGCGAGCAGCACGGAGGCGGCGACGCCGAGGGTGCCCTTGGCGAGCACGTTCCAGGCGCCCCACAGCCCGCCGACGCTCAGCGACAGGCCGAGCACGTCGGTCCGCTCGCCCTCCGCCACGAACGGCATGAGCACCGCGAACGCGACGAACGGCACCTCGATCAGCAGCCGCTTCAGCAGGAACCCGGCGGGCACGCGCGCGAGGCCGGCGACACCCGCGAGCAGGCCGGCGTACAGCGCGAACGCCCACATCGCCTCCCTCGGCGTCGACACGACGACGACCACGAAGGCGAGGGCCGCGGCGAGCTTGGTGTGCGGCGGCAGGGCGTGCACGGGCGAGTGCCCGTGCCGGTACAGCCGGTGCGCGTGCCCCGCTCCCATCTCAGGCGACCTGGGAGGAGCCGGGCCCCGCCGCGCCGCGGCGCCTGCGCACGGCCCAGAAGACGGTGCTGCCCGCGACGGCGGTGACGCCGACGCCGATCACGCCCGCGAGGCCGCCGGAGAGCCGGGCGTCGGCGATGTCCCGGACGCCGTAGCCGGCCAGCGGGGAGCCGGAGGCGTGGTGCTTCCCGGCCTTCTGGTCGATGCCCTGGTCGTGGGCGACCTTCTCCAGGCCGTCGGGGCTGGCGGAGGCGTAGAAGCTGACGAACCCGGCGAGCACCAGGGAGGTGACCAGGCCGCTGACCCACAGGGTGCGGCGCGAGGTGCGGGCGGCGGCGGGCGCCGCGGCGGGGGCGGGCGCGGCGCTGGGAGCGTCGACCAGTTCGCCGTTGACCCGCAGCTTCAGCCGCTGCTCCAGGCCGCGGGCGCCGTGGACCAGGTCGGGCCGGACGGCGATGACGGCGCCGACGGTGAGCGCGGTGATCGCGGCCTCGCCGATGCCGATGAGCACGTGGACGCCGATCATCGCGGTCGCCACCTTGCCGAGGGCGACGTCGGTGGTGCCGCCGACGGCGTAGATGAGGGTGAAGGCGCAGGCCGCGGCCGGTACGGAGACCAGGGCGGCGACGAAGGCGGCCACGGACACCGACCGGCGCCTGCGGGGCAGCACCTTGAGCAGGAGCTGGAAGACGGCGTACGCCACGACCGTGGTGACGATCGCCATGTCGGTGATGTTGACGCCGAGCGCGGTCAGCCCGCCGTCGGCGAACAGGATGCCCTGCATGAGCAGCACCACGGACACGCACAGCACCCCGGTGTACGGGCCGACGAGTATCGCGGCCAGCGCGCCGCCCAGCAGATGTCCGCTGGTCCCGGCCGCCACCGGGAAGTTCAGCATCTGCACGGCGAAGATGAAGGCCGCCACCAGACCGGCCAGCGGGGCGGTGCGTTCGTCGAGTTCGCGCCGGGCACCGCGCAGGCTCACGGCGAGGGCGCCGGCGGCGACCACCGCGGTGACCGCGGAGGTGGGGGCGTTGATGAATCCGTCAGGTACGTGCACCGTACGATTCTAGAGGGTTGTTGCGAACGGCTTGCAAGAGAGACGTGGTCTCGCCCTGGAATCAGGACATAAGCCGCTGGAGGGCACATTCTGGAATATGTGCGACATTGGAAGGAGCGGTCTCACAGTCTTCGCACAGGTGACGCAACGTGAGAGGGTCGTACGATGTCTGTAGTCGAGCAGTACGCGCGGGCCCACATCGTCACGGACGAGGAAGACCCGGGAGCCGTCCCCGTCATGTTGCGCTACGACCCCGACGCCGACCCCCGGTCGGTCCACATCGGCCTGCCCGGACCGCACGAGTGGACCTGCTCCCGGGCCCTGCTGGAGAAGGGGCTGCGGGCGCCGGCCGAGAGCGGTGACGTCAGGGTCTGGCCGTGCGGACGCGTGCAGGCGGTGGTGGAGTTCCACTCCGACCACGGCGTCTCGGTGGTGCAGTTCGAGTCCAAGGCGCTGATGCGTTTCCTGCGCCGCACGTACCTGGCGGGCGAGCCCGTGGTCGCCGAGCGCCGCTGAGCGCCGTCCCGCCGCCGCGGTGCCCTCGGCAAAGCGGCCTCGGCGCCGCTCAGCCGCCCGCCCGCAGCAGCGCCGCCACGATCGGGCCCGCCGTGTCGCCGCCGTGGCCGCCCGCCTGGACGACGCCGGCGCCGGCGAGGTCGCCGCGGTAGGCGGTGAACCAGCCGTCGGGCTTCTTCTGGCCGTCGACCTCCGCCGAGCCGGTCTTGGCGCCGTAGTCGGGACCGAGCCCGGACATGGCCTCCGCGGCGGTGCCGTACGCGGCGGTGTACCGCATCAGCTCCCGCAGCTGCGCGAGCGTCGCGCCGGACATCCTGCGGGACGCGGTGGCCGTCGCCCGGTGGTCGACCGACGGGGAGACCAGGTAGGGCTGGCGGAAGACGCCGGTGCGCACGGTGGCGGCGACCGACGCCATGTTCAGCGGGTTCATCCGCACCCCGCCCTGGCCGATCAGGGAGGCCGCCTTCTGGGCCGCCGACTGCACCGGCACCGAGCCGTCGACGGTGGGCACGCCGATCGCCCAGTTGTTCATCGACAGCCCGAAGACCTGCTGGGCCTGGCGGGTCAGGTCGTCGTCCGCGAGCTTCTTCGCCTGGGTGATGAAGGCCGTGTTGCAGGAGCGGGCGAAGCTCGCCTCGAACGTGCCGCCCTTGATCTGGAAGTCGTCGTCGTTGTGGAAGGTCCAGCCGCCGTACTTGGCCGTCTTCGGGCAGGGATGCGGCTTGTCCGCCGACGCCAGGCCCTTCTCGATCAGCAGCGACGACGTGATGACCTTCATGGTGGAGCCGGGCGCCAGGGAGCCCTGGAAGGCCGTGTTGAAGCCGTGGCCGGTGTTCGCGACCGCGAGGATCTCGCCGGTCGAGGGCCGCAGCAGCACCACCGACGCCCGTGCCCGCCTGGCCACCTGCCGCTCGGCGAGCGCCTGGAGGGCGGGGCTCAGCGTCGTGCGCACCGTGCCCGGCGTGCCCTTGGTCAGCTCCACCAGCGTCCTGTCGGACAGCTTCGCCGCCTTGGACGCCTTGCCGCGCACCACCCGCAGCTCCACGCCCGCCGTGCCGCCCGCCGTCCGGCCGAACTTCTCCCGCAGCCCGTCCAGCACCGTGCCCAGCGACGGGTACGCCGCCGCCGTGAGCACGCCGCCGTGCCGGTCCAGGGCGGTGACCGGCGGGGTGCCGGAGGCGCCGGTGACCAGGGTGTCGCCGTCCTTCAGGTCGGGGTGGACGACGGAGGCGTGCCAGTCGACCAGCGGCGTGCCGTCGCTCGCCCGCCGCACGACGGTGAGGGCGCTCGTGTAGGCGAGCGGCTTGCGGACGCCGTGGTAGGACACCGTGGCGCGGACGGAGAAGGGGACCCTGGCGCCGGTGCGGGGGCCGGCGGTGAGGGTGACGTCCCGGAGGTGGGCGTCCTTGGTGTAGCCGGTGAGCAGCGCGGTCGCGGCGGCGGAGTCGTCGGTGGTGGCCGCCGCGCGGGCGGGGCTGCCCTGCTGCCAGGCGGTCAGGAAGCGCCGGGCGGTGGTCGTCACCTCGGTCGCGGACAGCGGGCCGGACGGGACCGCCTCGCGGCCGGCGGACCCCGGCCGCTCGTCGGCCGACGCGCCGCCGCCGTACAGCGCCCAGACGCCGGCCCCGGCGCCCACGACGACGACGGCGATCATCCCGCCCAGTACGGCGGGCCCGGTCTTCCGCCGCCCGGCGACGCGCCTTCTCTTGCCCACAGCCTCAGTTCCTCCGTGCTCCGCCCGGGGACCCCGCAGCCCCCGCGGCACCGTGCCGCCCTCACGTGCCGGACGACGGCACCCACCCTAGGGGCTGTCCGGCCACTCCCGAGTCCAGTCCCGCGGGGGTTCCGGCGGGGGTGTCCGCGGGGGGTTCCTGCGGTGGTTCCCGCGAAAGTCCCTCCGGGGTGACGTCAGCCGGCGTTCCGCAGCACGCTCGCGACGATCGGCCCGGCCGCGTCGACGCCGTGGCCGCCGTCCTGGGTCATGGCGGCCGCCGCCACGTCGTTGCGGTAGCCGGTGAACCAGCTGTTGGACCTCTCCTGCCCGTCGACCTCCGCCGAGCCGGTCTTCGCGCCGATGCTGCCGCTCAGCCCGGCCATCACACCGGCCGCGGTGCCGCTGGTCGCGGTGCGGTTCATCATCGAGCGCAGCTGGGCGACCGTACCGGCGGACAGGCCGCGGGCGGTGGCCAGCCGGCGGCCGTCCAGCCGCTGCGGCACGATCACCGGCTGGCGGAAGGTGCCGGTGAGGGCGGTCGCCGTCACCGACGCCATGTTCAGCGGGCTCAGCTGCACCTGGCCCTGGCCGATCAGGTCGGCGGCCGTGTCCGGGCCGCCGGAGGCGGGGACGTGGCCGTCGAAGGAGGGGACGCCGACGTTCCAGTCGTCCCGCCCCAGCCCGAACCGGTCCTCGGCCTCCTTGGTGAGGGAGTCCACCTTCACCTCGTCCGCGAACTTCACGAACGCCGTGTTGCAGGAGCGGGCGAAGCTGTCGGAGAGGGTGGCGTTCCCGTCCGGGGCCAGACCCTTGAGGTTGCTGAAGGTCTGGCTCTGCCAGACGGCGGTCGGCGGGCACGGCGCCGGGCCGTTCGCGCTGGTGAGCCCGGTGTCGATGAGGGTGGCGGCGCTGACGATCTTCATCGTGGAGCCGGGTGCCAGCTCGCCCAGGAAGGCGGCGTCGAAGCCGTCCTGGCGATGGTTGGCGACGGCGAGCACCTCGCCGGTGCTGGGCTTGACGGCCACGACGGACGACTCCGCGTACCGGCTCACGGCCGCCTCCGCCGCGGCCTGCGCGCTCGCGCTGAGCGTGGTCCGCAGCCGGCCCGTCCGGCCCTCGGTGAGGGTCAGCAGCGGGGTGTCGCTGCCGCCGTCCTCCTCCGTGCCCTGGGCGTCGCCGTGCCTGATCACCAGCTCGACGCCGGCCCGGCCGCCCGCCTTGCCGCCGTAGCGGCCGCGCAGTTCGTCCAGGACGGGCCCCAGGGACGGGTACTTCTCCTTCGTCAGGACCTTCCCGTCCCGGTCCACGGCCTCGATCGGCGCGGCCGCCGACGCGCCGGTGACGAGGGTGTCACCGGTGCGCAGCCGCGGATGCACCACGGAGGGCTGCCAGTCGACCAGCGGCCGGTGGGTGGTCTCCCCGCGCACGACCGTCAGCCGGCTGCGGTAGCGCAGCGGCTTCGACGTCCCGCCGTACGACACCGTCGCCCGGACCGTGAACGGCACGGTGGCCCCGTCGGCCGCGCCCGGGCTGACGTGCACCCCGGTGATGTGCGCCGCGCCGCCGTACGCCACGAGCAGGTCCTTCGCGGCCTCGGGGAAGTTGGTGTACGACGCCGCGGTCGCCGCGTCGCCCTTCTCCCAGGCGGCGAAGAACGCGCCCGTGGTCTCCTCGACCTCGTCACCGCTGGGCGGCCCGGTCCGCACGGCAGCGGACCCGCCGGACCCGTCGTCGCGCAGCGCCGACAGGACGTTGTAGGCGCCGTATCCCGCCCCGCCCAGCAGGGCCGCGCACACCCCGCCGACGACCGCGGCCTTCACCCCGTTGCGCATCCCGCGCTTCCCCTCCCGAGTCCCCGTAGCCACCCACCGCGCTTTATGAACGCGTTCAAAACCGGATGGCGGTTGCACTTTAGTGCGGAACTGGGGCGCCTGTGAACGCAGTTGCGGATAGTTGTCCGAACGTAGCCGTCGCCCCCCACGGACGCATCGGTCCGAAAGGGTCGGGACCGGGAAGCGGCACGGGAAGCGGCCGCACTACACCCACGTATCCAGCCACATCCGCGACCGCCAGCTGTCGATCGGGATGGCCGTCCCCGTGTACAGGGGCCAGAAGTAGATGAAGTTCCAGGCGATCAGCAGGACCAGGACGCCCGCGCCGGAGGCGCCGATCACGCGGCGGGTGTCGCTGGAGCCGCGGGGGCCGATGATCGCGCCGATCAGCATGGCCACCGCGAGGCAGAGGAAGGGGACGAAGACGACGGCGTAGAAGAGGAAGATCGTGCGCTGCTGGTAGTGGAACCAGGGCAGGTAGCCGGCCGCGATGCCGCAGGCGATGGCACCGGCCCGCCAGTCGCGCCGCAGCAGCCAGCGCCACAGCACGTACAGGATCGCGAAGCAGGCCGCCCACCACAGCAGCGGCGTGCCGATGGCGAGCACCTCGCGGGCGCACTTCTGGCCCGCGTCCGCCGGGCAGCCGTCGACGCCGGGCGAGGGGGACTCGTAGAAGTAGGACACCGGGCGGCCCAGCACGATCCAGCTCCACGGGTTGGACTGGTAGGTGTGCGGGGACGACAGGTGGACGTGGAAGTTGAAGACCTCGTGCTCGTAGTGCCACAGGCTGCGCAGCCAGTCCGGCAGGAAGGACCAGGTGCCGCCCCGGCCGTCGGTCGCCGCCCAGTTGCGGTAGTAGCCGCCCGAGCCGTCGGAGGGGGAGAGGATCCAGCCGGTCCAGGACAGCAGGTACACGACGACGGCGACCGGCACCGTGGCGAGGAAGGCGAGGCCGGTGTCCTTGAGCAGGACCGCCGCGTAGGGGTACTGTGCGCCGGCCACCCGGCGGGCGCCGACGTCCCACAGCAGCGTCAGCACGCAGAACGCGACCAGGATGTAGAGGCCGTTCCACTTGGTGCCGACGGCGAGGCCCAGCATCACCCCGGCCAGCCAGCGCCAGGGCCGCAGGCCGAGCCGCAGGGTGCCGGCGACGTGCGCGTCCGGGCGGACCCGGCCGTCGGCGTCCACGGGCAGCGCGGCGGCCAGCCGGGCGCGGGCGCGGTCCCGGTCGACGACCAGACAGCCGAAGGCCGCCAGCACGAAGAACATCAGCACCCCGTCCAGCAGCGAGGTGCGGCTCATCACGAAGTGCAGGCCGTCCACCGCCATCAGCGCGCCCGCCAGGCAGCCCAGGAACGTGGAGCGGAACATCCGGCGCCCGATCCGGCACAGCAGCAGCACGCTGAGCGTGCCGAGCAGCGCCGTCATGAACCGCCAGCCGAAGGGATCGAGCCCGAACATCAGCTCGCCGAGCCCGATGACGTACTTGCCGACCGGCGGATGCACCACGTAGGCGGCGTCGGTGGGGATGCCGACGTGCGCGTGCGGCTGGGCGATCAGGGTGTTGACATCCTTGACCTTGTCCCAGTTCACCTCGTAACCGCGGTGGACGAGCGCCCAGGCGTCCTTGGCGTAGTACGTCTCGTCGAATATCACCGCCTTCGGGCTGCCCAGGTTCCAGAACCGCATCAGGCCCGCCATCAGCGTCACCAGCAGCGGCCCGCCCCAGCCCGACCAGCGGGTGATCCGCTCGGCGAGGACCGGTGGCACGCCGAGCACCTGCCACAGCCGGGAACTCGGCTCGGTGTACGGCGGCACCAGCCGGTCGCGCACGTCGCCCCCGGTGTCCGGGGCACCGGCGGGCGCCGGGGGCGCCGTCGGGTAGCCGAAGCGGCGCAGCCGCTGCTGCCACGACGGCTGCCGGTCGTGCGGCGCCTGGCCCTGCCGGGTGTCCGTGGAGGACGCGGTACTGGTCACTGCGCCATCGTAGGGAACCGCGCTGTGTGAGTCCCGTGATGGGCGCTACCGATGGGTGAGGCGTCCCGGCTTTTCGCCGCCCGCCGCGCTCCTGGGAGGATGGGGGCGTGACTGGAACCCTCGTCCTCGCAGGCACCCCCATCGGCGACATCTCCGACGCCCCGCCGCGGCTCGCGACGGAGCTGGCCGGCGCCGACGTCGTCGCCGCCGAGGACACCCGGCGGCTGCGCCGGCTCACCCAGGCGCTGGGCGTGGCGCCCGCGGGACGCGTGGTGTCCTACTTCGAGGGCAACGAGGCCGCGCGCACGCCCGAACTGGTCGAGGAACTGGCCGGCGGGGCGCGGGTGCTGCTGGTCACCGACGCCGGGATGCCGTCGGTCTCCGACCCGGGCTACCGGCTGGTGGCGGCCGCCGTGGAGCGGGGCATCCGCGTCACCGCGGTGCCCGGGCCGTCCGCCGTCCTGACCGCGCTCGCCCTGTCCGGCCTGCCCGTGGACCGGTTCTGCTTCGAGGGCTTCCTGCCCCGCAAGGCCGGCGAGCGGCTCTCGCGGCTGCGCGAGTCGGCGGGCGAGCGGCGCACCCTCGTCTACTTCGAGGCCCCGCACCGGCTCGACGACACCCTCGCCGCCATGGCCGAGGTCTTCGGGGCGGAGCGGCGCGCCGCCGTCTGCCGGGAACTGACCAAGACCTACGAGGAGATCCGCCGCGGTCCGCTCGCGGAGCTGGCGCGGTGGGCCGCCGAGGGGGTGCGCGGGGAGATCACCGTCGTCGTGGAGGGCGCCCCGGAGCGCGGTCCGCAGGAGCTGGACGCCGCGGAACTCGTGCGGCGGGTGCGCACGCGCGAGGAGGCGGGCGAGCGCCGCAAGGAGGCGATCGCGGCGGTGGCGGCGGAGGCGGGTCTGCAGAAGCGGGTCGTCTTCGACGCGGTGGTGGCGGCGAAGAACGCGGACACCGCGCGCTAGCCCGCCTCACTGGTCCGGGGTCGCGAAAGGGTCCACTGGGCCCATTTGGCTGCATAAGGTGCACAGGTCCGGGTGCCCGGGGCGCGGGGTCCGCGTGCGGCCGAGCGGCTGCTGTGACCCCTGGGGCACATACCCTCTGAGCAGGGCGCTTCTCCCATGAGCGCGCGCCCCATGGGCGGGCAAAAGGCGGTCTCCGAAGGCAAAGCCCCCACCCCGCGGCCGGCCCCCTTCGGCAAGGAAGGCCCAAATCGCCTCCAACAGTCGACAGGACTGCTGCGCCCGCCGCGCGGGAGGCGTCCACTGGTCGAAGGGACACACCCGTCCCGCGCTTCCGAGCGGATTCCGGGGGAATGCCGTCCGGCAGCGCCTGTCCAGCGGACAACAGGAGCTGGCATGAGCGAGATCACAGGGCACACCGGCGGCCGCGGCACGGCGGCCGCGGTCGTGCGGGAGTCGTACTCCTTCGCCTGCATGCGCTGCGGGCACGGCTGGGAGCAGTCGTACGAGATAGAGCACCACCGGGACGCCGACGACCACGCGTTCGTCCGGTACGTGGCCGACGGCGAGGTGGTGCCGTCCCCGCTGAGCCGGCCGACGTGCCAGAACTGCGAGGGCCACCTCGTGCGGATCATGCGCCCGGGCCAGGTGTCCTCGGTGCGCGGCGCGGCGGAGCGGCGGCACCGGGACGCGGCGCAGGCCGGCCCCGTGGCGGCGCCCGCGACGGTGACCGGGGCGACCGGAGAACCGGGGGCGGGGGCCGGGGAGCGTCACCACTGGCACCTGTCCGACCTGCTGCACCCCTTCCACCGCAAGGCCGGCTGAACCGGGCGCCCGGCCGCGCCGGCATGCTCCTTCCGTAGGATCGGGACATGCCTTCGAACGCCGGCGAGAACGCCGCAGCCCGTGCCGACAAGAACGCGGCACCGCCGCTCCCGGAGCCGCTCCGGGTGCCCGTCGCCGACTCCCACACCCACCTCGACATGCAGTCCGGCACGGTCGGGGAAGGCCTGGCGAAGGCCGCGTCGGTGGGCGTGACGACGGTCGTGCAGGTCGGCTGCGACGTCAAGGGCTCGCAGTGGGCCGCCGAGACGGCGGCGGCCCACGACAGCGTCCACGCGGCCGTCGCCCTGCATCCCAACGAGGCTCCCCGCATCGTCCACGGCGATCCCGACGGCTGGTCCCGGCAGGGCGCCCGGCGGCCGGGCGGCGACGCCGCGCTGGACGAGGCGCTCGCCGAGATCGACCGGCTGGCCCGGCTGCCGCAGGTCAGGGCCATCGGTGAGACCGGCCTCGACCACTTCCGCACCGGCCCCGAGGGCATGGCCGCGCAGGAGCGGTCCTTCCGCGCCCACATCGAGATCGCCAAGCGGCACGGCAAGGCCCTGGTCATCCACGACCGGGACGCGCACGCCGACGTCCTGCGCGTGCTGAAGGAGGAGGGCGCCCCCGAGCGCACCGTCTTCCACTGCTACTCGGGCGACGCCGCGATGGCCGGCGTCTGCGCCCGCGAGGGCTACTACATGTCCTTCGCCGGCAACGTCACCTTCAAGAACGCCCAGCACCTGCGCGACGCCCTCGCCGTGGCCCCGCTGGAACTCGTCCTGGTGGAGACCGACGCGCCCTTCCTCACCCCGGCGCCGTACCGCGGGCGGCCCAACGCTCCCTACCTGATCCCGGTCACCGTGCGCGCCATGGCCGCCGTGCGCGGCATCGACGAGGACGCGATGGCCTCGGCCCTGAGCGCGAACACCGCACGCGCCTTCGACTACTGAGGCGGGTGAGGCGACAGCGTGTAGTCGCGTCGCTTTGGAGAGTGACGTCCGCTCCGCTAGGTTCTGGGGGCCCGATCCGGACCCCTCTGGCTCCCTGGAGCGTGTCGGCGTGAGGAACCCGCAGTACGAGACGGACGAAACCTACGAGGCGTACGGGGCGTACGGGGCCTACGGCGCCCGCGAGGTGTACGAGCCCCCGTACGGTCTCGCGCACGAGCCCGCGCCCGAGCCGGTGTACGGGCCCGGCGCGCCGGCGTACGGCACCCACAGCACCTACGGGACCTACGCGGCCCTCGGGGCCCTCGCGGCCGGGACGGCCCACCGCCCGCACCGCCCCGAGGCGCCCCACACCCCCTACGACCTGCACACCGCGCGGACACTGCCGTACGGGGTGCGGGAGACGTACGACCGGCAGGACGGGCACGGCGGTCAGGGCGGGCACGGCGGACGGGACGCGGGCGGCGGGTACGGCGGCGGGTACGCCGACACCTACCGGCCCGCCTACGAGGAGCGGACGGTCCCGCCGCGGGAGCCGGGCAGACGCGCGGCGCGCCGGCGCAGGACGCGGTACGACGGGCGCCCGGACTCCGCCGTACGCCGGCTGCTGCCGCAGGCGCTGGTCGTCGCCTTCCTCGCCGGCGGTACCACCGCGTTCGTCGCCGAGGACAAGGCGGTCGAGCTGAGCGTCGAGGGCCGGCCGCGCACCCTGCACACCTTCGCCGACGACGTCAGCGAACTGCTGGCCGAGGAGGGCGTGCGGGTGGGCGCGCACGACATGGTCGCGCCCGCTCCCGGCACGGCGCTCGCCGCCGGCGACGAGATCGCCGTGCGTTACGGGCGCCCCGTGCGGCTCACCCTGGACGGTGAACGCCGCGAGGTGTGGACGACGGCCCGCACCGTGGACGGCGCGCTCAGCCAGCTCGGGGTGCGCGCGGAGGGCGCGTATCTGTCCACCTCGCGCTCCCAGGGCATCGGGCGCTCCGGGCTCGCCCTCGACGTGCGCACCGAGCGCGCCGTCACGATCATGGCCGACGGCCGCGCCCGCACCATCCGCACCAACGCGGCGACCGTCCGCGAGGCGGTGGCGGAGGCCGGGATCACCCTGCACGGCCAGGACACCACCTCCGTGCCGCTCTCCGGCTTCCCGCGCGACGGGCAGACGGTGACCGTGCTGCGGGTGACCGGCGGCAAGGAGGTCCGCGAGGAGCAGATCCCCTTCCTGGTGCGCCGCACCGCCGACCCGTCGCTCGTCCGGGGCACCGAGGTCGTCGACCAGCCCGGGCAGTCCGGGCTGCGCCGGGTCACCTATCTCGTGCGGACCGTCAACGGGGTCCGGCAGCGGCCGCGGCGGGAGGGGTCCGAGCTGGTGCGGGAGCCGCGCACCCAGGTCGTGAAGGTGGGCACCAAGCCGCCGCCCACGTCCACGCAGGGCGCCGACCACCTGAACTGGCGGGGCCTGGCCGCCTGCGAGTCGGGCGGCCGGCCGCACGCCGTGGACCCCTCGGGGACCTACGGCGGGCTGTACCAGTTCGACACGCGCACCTGGCACAGCCTCGGGGGCCGCGGCCGCCCGCAGGACGCGCCGGCGGCGGAGCAGACGATGCGGGCGAAGAAGCTGTACCTGCGCCGCGGCTCGAGCCCCTGGCCGCACTGCGGGGCCCGGCTGCACGGCTGACCGGGACCGGCGCCGCGCGACCGGGCGAGGGGGCCGCGCGCCGCCCCGTACCCTTGTCCCGTGAGCAGCCCCATCCCCGACGCCCTCCTCGGCCCCGCCGACATCCGTGAACTGGCCGCAGCGCTCGGTGTACGACCCACCAAGCAGCGCGGCCAGAACTTCGTGATCGACGCGAACACGGTCCGCCGTATCGTCCGCACCGCGGGGGTCCGTCCCGACGACGTGGTCGTCGAGGTCGGTCCCGGGCTGGGGTCCCTGACGCTCGCGCTGCTGGAGGCCGCCGACCGGGTCACCGCCGTCGAGATCGACGACGTCCTGGCCGGCGCGCTGCCCGCGACCGTCGCGGCGCGCATGCCCGCGCGCGCGGACCGCTTCGCGCTGGTCCACTCGGACGCCATGCACGTCACCGCGCTGCCCGGGCCCGCCCCGACGGCGCTGGTGGCCAACCTGCCCTACAACGTGGCCGTGCCCGTGCTGCTGCACATGCTGGAGACCTTCCCCAGCATCGAACGGACGCTGGTCATGGTGCAGTCCGAGGTGGCCGACCGGCTCGCCGCGCCGCCCGGCTCGAAGGTGTACGGCGTGCCGTCCGTCAAGGCCAACTGGTACGCCGAGGTGAAACGGGCCGGGGCCATCGGGCGCAGCGTCTTCTGGCCCGCGCCGAACGTCGACAGCGGCCTGGTCTCGCTGGTCCGGCGCGCCGAGCCGATCCCGACGACCGCCTCCCGTCAGCAGGTCTTCGCGGTGGTGGACGCGGCCTTCGCGCAGCGCCGCAAGACGCTGCGGGCCGCGCTGGCCGGCTGGGCCGGGTCGGCGGCGGCCGCCGAGGAGGCGCTGGTCGCCGCCGGGGTGTCGCCGCAGGCGCGCGGGGAGTCGCTGACGGTGCAGGAGTTCGCCCGCATCGCCGAGCACGGAGCAGGGCCGCGGGAGCCCCGGCGCGGCGCCCACACCGACCGCGTCCGCCCCGCCGGACGCGCCCCGCACGCGGAGAGCGCCCCGCACGCCGAGACCGGCCGGCACGCCGAGGCCGTTGACGGCGTCCAGCACGCCGAGCCGGTCGAGCCGGTCGAGGAAGTCGAGCACGAGGAGCCCGGTCAGCAGTGAGCGTCACGGTCCGCGTCCCCGCCAAGGTCAACGTCCAGCTCGCGGTGGGCGCCGCCCGCCCCGACGGGTTCCACGACCTGGCCAACGTCTTCCTCGCCGTCGGCCTGTACGACGAGGTCACCGTCACCCCGGCCGGTGAACTGCGCGTCACCTGCGAGGGCCCGGACGCCGCCCAGGTCCCGCTGGACCGGAGCAACCTCGCCGCCCGCGCGGCCCTCGCGCTCGCCGGACGCCGCGGCATCGAACCGGCCGTGCACATCCACATCGCCAAGGACATCCCGGTGGCCGGCGGGATGGCGGGCGGCAGCGCGGACGGCGCGGGCGCCCTGCTCGCGTGCGACGCCCTGTGGCGGACCGGCGCCTCCCGCGCGGAACTCCTCGGCATCTGCGCCGACCTCGGCAGCGACGTGCCGTTCAGCCTGGTGGGCGGCGCCGCCCTGGGCACCGGGCGGGGCGAGCGGCTGACCGCGCTGGACGTCGGCGGCACCTTCCACTGGGTGTTCGCGATGGCCGGGCGCGGGCTGTCCACCCCGGCCGTCTTCCGCGAGTTCGACCGGCTCGCCGCGGGACGCGACATCCCCGCGCCCGTCGCCTCACGCGTCCTGCTCGACGCCCTCGCCGCGGGCGACCCCGACGCGCTCGCCGCCGCCGTCTCCAACGACCTCCAGCCGGCCGCGCTGTCCCTCTTCCCGGAACTCGCCGCCACCCTCGCCGCGGGCCGCGCCGCCGGTGCCCTCGCCGCCCTGGTCTCCGGCTCGGGCCCCACCACGGCGTTCCTGGTCCGCGACCCCGCCTCGGCGGCCGAGGTCGCCGCGGCGCTGCGGGCCTCGGGGACCTGCCGCACGGTGCGCACGGCGGCCTCGCCCGCGCCCGGCGCCACCGTCCTCACCCCGGCGCACGACACGGGCGTACCCGCCGGAGCCTGACCCCGGACGCGGACCTCAGACCGCCGCCGGGGCGTCCCGTCGTCCACAGGTGTCCGCGTCCCGGGTCCGGCGCGCATTAGGCTGGGAGGCTGACCGTCCCCGTGCGCAGGAGTGAAATGGCCGTCAACCTCGTCAATGTCGAGAACGTCAGCAAGGTCTACGGCACCCGTGCCCTGCTGGACGGCGTCTCGCTCGGCGTGTCGGAGGGCGACCGGATCGGTGTGGTCGGCCGCAACGGCGACGGGAAGACCACCCTGATCCGGATGCTCGCCAAGGTGGAGGACACCGACACCGGGCGGGTCACGCACTCCGGCGGGCTGCGCCTGGGGGTGCTGACCCAGCACGACTCGCTCGACCCCGCCGCCACCGTGCGCCACGAGGTCATCGGCGACATGGCCGACCACGAGTGGGCCGGCAACTCCAAGGTCAGGGACGTGCTGACCGGGCTGTTCGGCGGCCTGGACCTGCCGGGCTTCCCCAAGGGCCTCGACACCGTCATCGGGCCGCTGTCCGGCGGCGAGCGGCGCCGGATCGCGCTCGCCAAGCTGCTCATCGAGGAACAGGACCTCGTCGTCCTCGACGAGCCCACCAACCACCTCGACGTCGAGGGCATCTCCTGGCTGGCCCGGCACCTGCGCGAGCGACGCTCGGCGCTGGTCTGCGTCACCCACGACCGGTGGTTCCTCGACCAGGTCTGCACCCGCATGTGGGACGTGCAGCGCGGCACCGTGTACGAGTACGAGGGCGGTTACTCCGACTACGTCTTCGCCCGCGCCGAGCGCGAGCGCATCGCCGCCACCGAGGAGACCAAGCGGCAGAACCTGGTCCGCAAGGAGCTGGCCTGGCTGCGGCGCGGGGCGCCCGCGCGCACGTCCAAGCCGCGCTTCCGCGTCGAGGCCGCCAACGAGCTGATCGCGGACGTGCCGCCGCCCCGCGACAGCAGCGAGCTGATGAAGTTCGCCTCCTCCCGGCTCGGCAGGACCGTGTTCGACCTGGAGGACATCACCGTCCAGGCCGGACCCAAGGTGCTGCTCAAGCACGTCACCTGGCAGCTCGGCCCCGGCGACCGCATCGGCCTGGTCGGGGTGAACGGCGCCGGCAAGACCTCCCTGCTGCGGGCCATGGCCGAGGCGGCGCGGACCGAGGGCGAGGCGCAGCCCGCGGGCGGGCGGATCGCCGTGGGCCGGACCGTGAAGCTCGCCTACCTCTCCCAGGAGGTGAGCGAACTGAACCCGGCGCTGCGGGTCCTGGAGGCCGTCCAGCAGGTGCGCGAGCGCGTCGACCTGGGCAAGGGCCGGGAGATGACCGCCGGGCAGCTGTGCGAGACGTTCGGCTTCAGCAAGGAGAAGCAGTGGACGCCGGTCGGGGACCTCTCGGGCGGTGAGCGGCGCCGTCTCCAGCTGCTGCGGCTGCTCATGGACGAGCCCAACGTCCTCTTCCTGGACGAGCCCACCAACGACCTCGACATCGAGACCCTCACCCAGCTCGAGGACGTCCTCGACGGCTGGCCCGGCTCGATGATCGTCATCTCCCACGACCGGTTCTTCGTCGAGCGCACCACCGACCGCGTGTACGCCCTCCTCGGCGACGGCACCCTGCGGATGCTGCCGCGCGGCATCGACGAGTACCTGGAGCGGCGCCGGCGCATGGAGGAGGCGGTGGCCGCCACCACGGCCGCCGCGGCCCCCCGGCCGGCCGTCGCCGAGAAGAGCGCCGCCGACCAGCGCGCCGCGAAGAAGGAACTCCAGAAGATCGAGCGCCAGCTGGACAAGGTCTCCGAGAAGGAGTCCGCGCTGCACGCCCGGATCGCCGAGCACGCCACCGACTTCGCCAAGGTCGCCGAACTCGACGCCCAGCTGCGGGAGCTGACCGGGGAGCGCGAGGAACTGGAGCTGCGCTGGCTGGAGCTGGCCGAGGACGCGTAGCGCATCCGGGGCGCGCACGGCAGGCGCGCACGGCGTGAATCGATCGTGCGCAACTGCCGTGCGCGCCCCGCGTGAAGGGGGCGTGAAGGCGCGTAACGGGTCCATCACGGGCCGGTTCTCCCTTGGGAACAGCCGGGGAACCGACCCGCTGCGCTGTCGGTGCCGGGTGATACAAAGAGCCGTCTCAAGACATTCTGAATACGACCTCAGGTCCGTCGGGAACCTCAGGGCGTGGCTCGAAATCAGTACGAGGGGGAAGAGCGCTGATGACTCAGCCGCCCAGCCAACCGCCGCAGCCCGGTGGTTTCGGAGCGCCGCAGGATCAGCCGCCGCACGGGGGGTTCGGGCCCCCGCAGCCTCCGCCGGCCCAGGGCGGTCACGGCACCACGCCCCCGCCGCCCGCCCAGCCCCCGCAGGCACCCCGGCCCGCCCCTCAGCAGCCGCAGCCCGGCTACGGCTACCCCCAGCAGCCCGGGCCGTACGGACAGCCGGGCCCCTACCCCCAGCAGGGCGGACCGGGACCCTACGGGGCGCCGGCCGCTCCCGGGCCGTACGGCCCGCCGCAGCAGCCGGGGCCGTACGGGCAGCAGCCCGGGTACGGCCACCCGCAGCAGCCGCCGTACCCGCAGGGCCCGGGCATCCCGCCCGGCGGCTCCCCGGGCGGCCCCGCCAAGGGCCGCACCGCGCTGATCGTCGGGGCCGCGGTGGCCGCGCTGCTGGTCATCGGCGGCAGCGTCTACGCGGTCACCAGCGGCGGCGGTGACGACAAGAAGCCGGTCGCCCAGCACACCGGTGACGACAAGCCCTCCGCCTCCGGCTCCGGCTCCGCCGACCCGGTCAACCCCGGTGACGGCAGCGGCGACGGCGGCTCGGACCCGGACGACCTCAACGAGGGCCGCCAGGCCGGCGAGGCCAAGGTCCTCTGGTACAAGACGGCGCCGGACGCCCCCGGTTCGGGCGCCGAAGCCCCCGGTATGTGGATCACCGGCAAGACCGCGGTGAAGGCGGCCTACAAGCAGCTGTTCGCCTACGGCGTCGGTGACGGCGCACCCGCCTGGGACCCGATCGCCTTCCCGCAGAAGATCTGCGCGGTCACGCCGCGGCAGTCGGCGGACGGCAAGATCGTCGTCGCGTACATGAGCGGCACCAGCGACCGCGCCAAGTGCAACCAGCTTCAGCAGATCGACCTGGACAGCGGTGCGAAGGGCTGGAGCGGCGAGGTCGCCGACGGCGGGCTGTTCGACAGCGCGCTCTCCGTCGAACTCACCGTGGCCGGCAAGACGTTGATGGTCGGCCGCTCGCAGTCGGGCACGGCGTACGACCTGGAGACCGGCAAGAAGCTGTTCGACAAGAAGAAGTACGGCACGGACTGCTTCCCGACCGCGTTCGCGGGCGGCACGAACCGGCTGATCTCGGTGGCCTCCTGCGACGCCACCGGCAGCGACGAGCACGACGAGATCCAGGAGCTCGACCCGGCCACCGGCAGGGCCAAGTGGACCCAGAAGGTCAAGAAGGGCTGGCGGGTCGCGCGGACGTACTCCGTCGACCCGCTCGTGGTCTATCTGACCAACGAGGACAAGAAGGCCTGGAACATCTCCACCTTCACCGCGACCGGCGGCTTCCGCTCGGAGGTCAAGGTCGACGGGAAGTTCGCCCCCCAGTGCGGCTGGGCGATCCTCGAACGCGACCTCCAGGGCTGCCGGGGCGTCGTGGTGGACGCCGACACGCTGTACCTGCCGACCAGCGCGACCAGCGGCGCCAACCAGATCGTCGCCATCGGCCTCGCCGACGGCAAGGAGAAGTGGCGGGTGAAGTCCCCCACGGACGAGTCGATGTTCCCCGTCGAGGCGCAGGGCGGCGCGCTCGTCGCCTACGTGCATCCGTCGTACGACAGCGGCGGCCAGGTGGTGTCGGTGCCGACCACCGGCTCGGCGCACCGCACGACGAAGCTGCTGCAGAACCCGCAGGGCACCGCGGACATCGAGAACGGCTTCTACGACGGCGCCGTCGACTGGTCCGACGGGCGGTTCTTCATCTCCTCCACCCGGCTGTCCGGCAACGACGAGTCGAAGGAGAAGCTGATGATGGCCTTCGGCAAGTGAGCCCGGCCCGCCTTCCGCTTCCGCCCCGTCACCGTCGCCCCCAGCCTTCCCCCGAGGTACGCCTGCCATGACCCAGCCGCCCCACCAGCCCCCGCAGTCCGGCGGTTTCGGCCCGCCCCAGGACCAGCAGCCGCCCCAGGACGGGCCGCCGCAGACCCCGCCCCCCAGCCTCCAGAAGCAGCCCCAGCCGGGCTACGGCTACCCGCAGCAGCCGCCCCAGGCGCCTGCGGTGCCCCCGGCGGCACCTCCGCAGGCACCTCCGGCCGGCCCGCCGCAGCAGCCCCAGCCAGGCTACGGCTACCCGCAGGCGCCCCAGGCCCCGCAGCCGCCCCAGGCCCCGCCGGGCTACGGCTACCCGGGCCAGCCGCAGAACCCGTACGCCCAGCAGCCCGCTCCCGGCTACGGCCAGCAGCCCGCTCCCGGCTACGGCCAGCCCCCCGCCCC
Organism: Streptomyces sp. NPDC041135; assembly: GCF_055592085.1. NCBI lineage: Bacteria > Bacillati > Actinomycetota > Actinomycetes > Kitasatosporales > Streptomycetaceae > Streptomyces > Streptomyces sp. NPDC041135. The sequence continues at coordinate 141,822 of NZ_JBVIYZ010000006.1, read as the reverse complement.
CTACGGTCAGCCCGGCGCCGGTTACGGCTACCCCGGCCACCCGGGCGGCCCGTCGATGCCCGCCCAGCCGCAACCCGGGCAGCCGGGCGGCGGGAAGAACAACGCCGCGCTGCTCATCATCGCCGCGGCGGTGGTCGCCATCGCGCTGATCGTCGGCGGCGGCGTCTGGTACGCCAAGTCCGGCGGCGGCGACGGCACGAAGGACGACACGGCCAGTTCCAGCGGCGGGACGGGAGGAAAGGACGGCAAGGACGCGGGATCGGGCGGCACGTCCTCCGGCGGCAAGGAGAAGGCGCCCGCGAACACCGCGGCGCACATGCTGTTCAACGTCCCGCTGCCCAAGGCCGACGACACGGTCGTCACCTCCGGTTCCTGGCTCACCGACAAGGTGTACGCCAAGAGCGGCATCGCCGAGATCGTCGGCTACGACCCCGCCAAGGGCACCAAGCTGTGGACGGTGAAGCTGCCCGGCCCGGTCTGCGCGGCCAGCGAGCACGTCACCTCCGACCACCGCACCGCGGTCACCTTCCAGCCGAAGATGCCCGCCAAGAACAGCTCCGCGGGCTGCAGCAAGGTCGCCGCGATCGACCTCGACACGGGCAGGCGGCTGTGGACGAAGTCGGTGAACTCCGGTGACTACGCGGTCAACCTGGAGAACGTCACCGTCGCCCAGCACACCGTGGCGGTCGGCAGCACCAGCGGCGGCGCCGCCTTCGACATCGACTCCGGCAAGACGCTGTGGCAGCCCAAGCCGGGCGACACCTGCTATGACGCCGGGTACGGCGGCGGCGAGAAGCTGGTCGCGGTGCGCAAGTGCGGCGAGTACGACAACCGCCAGCTGCACATCCAGACCATCGACCCGGTCTCCGGGAAGGTGATCTCCGAGTACAAGATGGCCGAGGGCATCGAGTACGCCAGCGTCGTGTCGACCGAGCCGCTGGTGGTGGCCGCCGACGTCGGCGACAGCGCGGGCGACGGCAGCGGCATCTCGGACTACTTCTCCATCGACAACAAGACCGGCAAGCTGCGCACCCGCATCTCCGCGCCCGGCGACTCCTACGGCGGCCGCTGCGACGGCATCTCCCGCGTCGAGCACTGCACGGAGATCGCCGTCGGCAACGACCGGCTCTACGTGCCGACCGAGGAGCACGACGGCACCGGCGACTACAGCAAGACCAACGAGATCGTCGCCTTCGACCTGTCCACCGGCAAGCAGACCGGCCAGCGCGCCGACGCGGGCGACGGCTACACGCTCTCCCCGCTGCGCACCGACGGCGGCAACCTGCTGGCGTACAAGCGGCCGCCGTACGACAAGGGCGGCCAGGTCGTGAGCATCGACGGGGGCTCCTTCAAGCAGACCAAGCTGCTGGAGAACCCGGCCACCGAGTCGGTGCGCGACGCGGAGACCAGCCTGCTGCCGGACTTCGCGGAGATCCTCTACGGGCAGGGCCGCCTGTACATGTCGGCGGTGTACGCCCACAAGACGTCCTCCACCTACGGCAAGGAGTACCTGGTGGTGGCGTTCGGCGCGGGCGGCTGACCGCGCGCCCCCTGGAAGTGCCCCGGATGTCGTCGATCCGGGGCACTTCTCGCCGGTAGGGCAGCGCGACGTCGAACAAGCGTGTAGCTTCCGGGGGCATGCGGGGCGGGGTCGAGGGGGGCCCTAAGTCCCCGCGGACCGGTGGGCATCCATGGTGGGGCATCCAGGGGGACGGGGGTTGCTTCGTGGGAGTGCGGCTCATGGTGGTCGACGACCACCGCTTGCTCGCCGAGGCGCTGGCCTCGGCGCTGAAGCTGCGCGGGCACCGGGTGCTCGCCGCGGCGGCGCCGGCCGCGGGCGCGGCGGAGCTGGTGATCACCCGGGCGCCCGAGGTGTGTCTGCTCGGTACGGCCGCGCCGGCCCAGCCGGGGATTTTCGACCCGGTGGTGCGGATCAAGCGGGAGCGGCCGCAGGTGGCGGTGGTGGTGCTGGGCCCGGTCCCGTCCCCGCGGGGCATCGCGGCGGCCTTCGCCGCGGGCGCCTCCGGGTACGTCCGGCACGACGAGCGGATAGAGGGCGTGGAGCGGGCGATCATGAAGGCGCGGGCGGGGGAGGCCGCCGTCGCCCCGCAGCTGCTCCAGGGCGCCTTCAGTGAACTGCTCAACCCCGCCGCCCAGCCCGACGACGAAGGTCAGCGGCTGCTGGAGATGCTCACCCCGCGCGAGGTGGAGGTGCTGGTGCGGGTCGCCGACGGCGAGGACACCCGGCTGATCGCCGCCGGCATGGGCATCGCGCCGAGCACCGCGCGCACCCATGTCCAGCGGGTGCTGATGAAGCTGGGCGTGGGCTCCCGCCTGGAGGCGGCGGCCCTGGCGGCCCGCACCGGCCTGCTGGAGCGGGCGGGCCCCCTGCCGGGCGCGGACCCGACGACGGGACTCGCGCAGTCGTAGCGGGTCCGGCGCGTCCCGCGGGGACGGCTGCCCCCGCGGGCACGTGGCGCAGACGGCGGCGGGGCCGGAGCCCTGGCGGACTCCGGCTCCGGCCGGCGGCACTACGGCTGCGGCTTCTCCTCCGGCAGGTCCGCCGGGGGCAGCGGCGGCGGGGTCGGGCGCAGCTTCAGCCAGGCCAGGAAGAACAGGCCGAGCAGCAGCATCCCGATGCCGGTCCACAGGTTGATGTTGACGCCCTGCGCCTTGTCGATGGCGGCCTGGGAGTCGGTGATCCCGGCGATCGTGACGATGACGCCGTACAGCACGAACAGGCCGCCGATGATGCGGCGCAGGTCGAAGATGCGCGCGGCGGTGGCGGACTTGCCCTCCAGCTCGGTCACCTCGCGCTGGACGTCCTGCTCGGAGTACGCGGGGTGCCGGGGCTGCTCGGGGTGTTCGGAACGGCCGGGGCGGCCGGAGTTGTCGGTCATGGTGTCTCCATCCTCCCGCGGTCAGAACGAGAACGGGATGTAGCAGGCGGCGGCCAGGATGATCGCGCCCCAGCCGAGCAGGGCGGGCCGGCGGTACCAGGCGTCGTCGCCGGCGGCGGGCGGTTCGGACATGCCGGGGGACCGGGTGCCGTAGACGAGGCCCTGGAGGTCCGCCTCCGGCTTGGGCTTGGTGAACAGGGAGACGACGAACATGACGACCGCGCCGGCCACGAAGCCGGCGATCGCGGAGACGAAGTTGGCGCCCTGGTCGGAGGGGATCGAGATGATGTCCCTCTTGTAGAGCACGAAGTAGTTGATCATCGCGGTCACGGTGCCGGCGAGCAGTCCCCAGAACCCGGAGCGGGCCGACGCACGCTTCCAGAACATGCCGACGATGAAGACGACGAACATCGGCACGTTGAAGAAGGAGAACAGCGTCTGGAGGTAGCTCATGATGTTCGAGAACGACGAGGCCAGGAACGCCGTGCCGACGGACGCGGCGACGCCGATCGCGGTGATCAGGCGGCCGAAGCGGACGTAGTAGGCGTCCTCGCGGCCCTTGACGACGTACTTGCCCCAGATGTCGTTGGTGAAGACGGTGTTGAACGACGACACGTTGGCGGCCATGCCCGCCATGAACGCCGCCAGCAGACCGGTGACCGCGATGCCGAGCACGCCGTTGGGCAGCAGCTCCTGCATCAGGTAGGGGATGGCGTCGTTGTACTGGTAGCCGGAGGCGGGCGTGCCGAAGTGCGGGATGAGCGCGGCGGCGACCAGGCCCGGGATCATCACCAGGAAGACGATGAAGATCTTCGGGTAGGCGGCGATCAGCGGGGTGCGCTGCCCGGCGGAGAGGTTCTTCGCGGACAGGGCGCGCTGCACCTCGGCGAAGTTCGTCGTCCAGTAGCCGAAGGACAGCACGAAGCCGAGGCCGAGGACGATGGTCAGCCAGTTGGCGCCGAGCGGGTTGGTGCTGCCGATGCCGGTGCCGCCCCAGGCGCTGGTGAAGTTGGAGCCGTGGCTCGCGGTGAGCTTGTGGGTCAGGCCGTCCCAGCCGCCGACCTTCTTCAGGCCGAGCAGGGTGATCGGGATGAGGGCGGCCAGGATCACGAAGAACTGAAGCACCTCGTTGTAGATCGCCGACGACAGTCCGCCGAGGGTGATGTACGCCAGCACGAAGGCGCCGGCCACCACGATGGCCACCCACTGCGGCCAGCCCAGCAGGGCCTCGACGACGATCGCGAGGGCGTAGAGGTTGACGCCGGCGATGAGGATGGCGGCGAACGCGAACAGGATCGAACTGAGCAGGTGGGCTGCCTTGTCGAAGCGCAGCAGCAGGAACTCGGGGACCGAGCGGACCTTGCTGCCGTAGTAGAAGGGCATCATCACCAGGCCCAGGAAGACCATGGCGGGGATGGCGCCGATCCAGTACCAGTGCACCGTGTAGGCGCCGTACTGGGCGCTGTTGGCGGCCATGCCCAGGATCTCGGTGGCGGCCAGGTTCGCCGAGATGAAGGCGAGGCCGGTGATCCAGGCGGGCAGCGAGCGTCCGGAGAGGAAGAAGTCGAGGCTGGTCTTCACCGAGCGGCGGGCGGCGAAGCCGATGCCGAGGACGACGACGAAGTAGATCGCCAGGATCGTGTAGTCCAGCCAGTTGGTGGGGAGCCGTAGCTCCGCCGCCAGATACGTGGGGGCGTATGTGGGGGTTTGCATGAGAACTCGCTTCGTTGCGCGAACTGATCCAGAGCGGAACCTACGCCTGCGTGTTCAGTAATTGAACACTTCCGATGGTGTTCTTTGTTTGATTGTGATGCAGAGGGGTCGTGGTGGGTTGTGATCTGTTATGTTTGATTGTGTTGAGTGATTGGGTGCGGGACGTAGAGGAGTCCGGCGTGAAGAAGACCTCGACCCGGCTGGCCGACGGTCGTGAGCTGATCTATTACGACCTTCGGGACGACACGGTGCGGGACGCGGCCGACCGCCGCCCCCTGGACCGTACGGTCACCACGTCGGAGATCCGGCGCGACCCGCTGCTCGGCGACTCGGTCGCCGTGGCCTCGCACCGGCAGGGCCGCATCTACCACCCGCCGGCCGACGAGTGTCCGCTGTGCCCGACGCGCGGGGACCGGCTGAGCGAGATCCCCGACTCGTCCTACGACGTGGTGGTCTTCGAGAACCGTTTCCCCTCGCTGGCCGGCGACTCCGGCCGCTGCGAGGTCGTCTGCTTCACCTCCGACCACGACGCCTCCTTCGCCGACCTGACCGAGGAGCGGGCGCGGCTGGTCCTGGAGGCCTGGACGGACCGGACGTCGGAGCTGTCGCATCTGCCCTCCGTCGAGCAGGTGTTCTGTTTCGAGAACCGGGGGGCCGAGATCGGTGTGACGCTGGGTCACCCGCACGGCCAGATCTACGCCTACCCCTTCACCACCCCCCGCACCGCGCTGATGCTGCGTTCGCTGGCGGCCCACAAGGAGGCGACCGGCGGGGAGAACCTCTTCGACGCCGTCGTGGAGCGGGAACTCACCGGCGGGCGGGTCGTCCTTGAGGGTGAACACTGGGTGGCCTTCGTGCCGTACGCCGCGCACTGGCCCTACGAGGTCCACCTGTACCCGAAGCGCCGGGTGCCCGATCTGCTCGCCCTCGACGAGGACGCGCGCACAGAGTTCCCCCAGGTGTATCTGGAACTCTTGAGGCGCTTCGACCGGATCTTCGGCGGGCAGGACGGGGAGGGCGCCGCGGCCGTGTCCCCGACGCCCTACATCGCGGCCTGGCACCAGGCCCCGTTCGGCACGCTGGAGGAGTTCGACGGTGTCACGCGCGACGACTTCGCGCTGCACCTCGAGCTTTTCACCGTCCGCCGCACATCCGGCAAGCTGAAGTTCCTCGCGGGTTCCGAGTCCGGCATGAACGTCTTCATCAACGACGTGCCGCCGGAGCGCGCGGCCGAGCGACTGCGAGAGGTAGCGAGTTCATGAGCGGCAAGTATCTGGTCACCGGCGGCGCCGGGTACGTCGGCGGCGTGGTCGCCCAGCATCTGCTGGAGGCCGGCCACGACGTCACCGTCCTCGACAACCTCTCCACCGGCTTCCGCGCGGGCGTCCCGGCCGGCGCCGTCTTCGTCGAGGGCGACATCCGCGACGCCGGCAAGTGGCTCGACGCCTCCTACGACGCCGTGCTGCACTTCGCCGCCTCCTCCCAGGTCGGCGAGTCCGTCGTGCGGCCGGAGAAGTACTGGGACAACAACGTCGGCGGCACCATGGCGCTGCTCGGCGCCATGCGCGAGGCGGGCGTGCGCACCCTGGTGTTCTCCTCCACCGCCGCCACCTACGGCGAGCCGGAGCAGGTCCCGATCCCCGAGACCGCCCCCACCCGGCCCACCAACCCCTACGGCGCCTCCAAGCTGGCCGTCGACCACATGATCACCGGTGAGGCCGCCGCGCACGGCCTGGCCGCGGTGTCGCTGCGCTACTTCAACGTGGCCGGCGCCTACGGCGTCCACGGCGAGCGGCACGACCCCGAGTCGCATCTCATCCCGCTGGTCCTCCAGGTCGCCCAGGGCAGGCGCGAGGCGATCCAGGTCTACGGCGACGACTACCCGACCCCGGACGGCACCTGCGTGCGCGACTACATCCACGTCGCGGACCTGGCCGACGCCCATCTGCTCGCCCTGGAGGCCGCCCGGCCCGGCGAGCACCTGATCTGCAACCTCGGCAACGGCGCGGGCTTCTCGGTGCGCGAGGTCATCGAGACCGTCCGCGCGGTCACCGGGCACCCGGTGCCCGAGGTGGTGGCCCCGCGCCGCGGCGGCGACCCGGCGGTCCTGGTGGCCTCCGCGGACACCGCCCGCGAGAAGCTGGGCTGGAACCCGGCCCGCGCGGACCTCGCGGGCATCGTCGCGGATGCGTGGGAGTTCGCGCAGGCCGTCTCCAGCACCGCCGTCTCGAACACCGCCGTCTCGAACACCGTGAGGGAGCAGTAGTGGGGGCACAGCAGGTCCGCGAGGAGTTCGCCGCGCTGTACGGCGCCGCGCCCGAGGGCGTGTGGTCCGCGCCGGGCCGGGTCAACCTGATCGGCGAGCACACCGACTACAACGACGGTTTCGTGATGCCGTTCGCACTGCCGCACCAGGCGACGGCGGCGGTGTCCCGGCGCACGGACGGCGTGCTGCGGCTGCACTCGGCGGACGTCCGCAGCGCCGCGGGCGGCGCCGACGGCGTGGTGGAGCTGTCCCTGGACGCCCTGCGGCCCGGCACCGACCAGGAGTGGACGGCCTACCCGGCGGGCGTCGTCTGGGCGCTGCGCGAGGCCGGCCACCCGGTCACCGGCGCCGACGTCCACCTCGCCTCCACCGTGCCGACCGGCGCGGGACTGTCCTCCTCGGCGGCCCTGGAGGTCGTCGTCGCCCTGGCCCTGAACGACCTGTACGAGCTGGGCCTGGAGCCCTGGCGGCTGGCCCGCCTGTGCCAGCGCGCCGAGAACGTCTACGTCGGCGCCCCCACCGGCATCATGGACCAGACCGCGTCCGCGTGCTGCGCGCAGGGCCACGCCCTGTTCCTCGACACCCGCGACCTCTCCCAGCGGCAGATCCCCTTCGACCTGGCCGCCGAGGGCCTGCGCCTGCTGGTCGTCGACACCCAGGTCAAGCACGCCCACAGCGGCGGCGAGTACGGCAAGCGCCGGGCCGGGTGCGAGAAGGGCGCGGCCCTGCTGGGCGTGGACGCGCTGCGCGACGTGCCCTACGCCGGCCTGGAGGAGGCGCTGGCCCGGCTGGGCGAGGAGGAGGCGGAGGTGCGGCGCCTGGTGCGGCACGTGGTCACCGAGGACGAGCGGGTCGAACGCGTCGTCTCCCTGCTGGAGTCGGGCCGGACCAGGGCGATCGGGCCGGTGCTGACCGAGGGTCACGCCTCGCTGCGCGACGACTTCCGCATCTCCTGCCCCGAGCTGGACCTGGTCGTGGACACCGCGCTGGCCACCGGCGCGCTCGGCGCCCGGATGACCGGCGGCGGCTTCGGCGGCTCGGCGATCGTGCTGGCGGAGGCCGCCGACGTGGAGACGCTCACCAAGGCCGTCGAAGAGGCCTTCGCGGCCGCCGGTTTCACCCCGCCCCGGGTGTTCGAGGCGGTCCCGGCGGCGGGTGCGCGCCGGATCAGCTGAGGGTCTTGGTCAGCGTGTACTCCGTGATCCCCGGCGGATAGTCGGGGATCACGGACACCACCCGGTAGCCGTGCCTGCGGTAGAAGTCGGGGGCCTGGAAGTCCCAGGTCTCCAACCGCACGGCCCGGCAGCCGCGCTCGGCGCGCGCGATGCGCTCGGCCTCCCCGAGCAGCCGGCTGCCCAGGCCCGCGCCCCGGTGCCGGGAGTCCACCCACAGGTAGGTGACGTGCAGCCAGGTCGCCCAGGTGTGGCCGACCAGACCGCCCGCCAGCTCCCCGGCGCCGGTCGACGCCCAGACGTGCAGCGGCCGTTCGCGTTCGCCGGGGGTGCCGTGCAGCGCGGCGAGGACGGGGGACGCGGCCGTGTTGGTGTCCCGCAGGCGGGAGCGGAGCAGATCGCGCCGGTGCCTGTCGACTTCCGCCTCAATACGAAACATGCGGCACACCATAAACGCGCCGGACGGCCAGTTCTGCGAATCGCCTTCCGCTGCGGCATCCCGCCCGTACTCTGAGGAGCGGTACCGGTGGGGGCCGGTGCTGATCAGGGGGCGAGACGGCCGGATACGACGCCCGCGGTGGGGGTAGTGATGCCGGCACGGCGGCGGCCGTGCGCTCCGCACCTCGTCGCGGGTGTCGTGTCCGCGCTTGAGTCGTCGTTCTCCGGACCTGGGGTATCCCCTGCTCCCGCGGGAGCCTGGGGAAGGGGGTTTCGTGGTTCGTGTCCGAGTCCTGGTCGTCGACGACCACCGCATCTTCGCCGAGTCGCTCGCCGCGGCGCTCGCCGCCGAGCCCGACGTGGACGTCTCCGCGGCCGGCAGCGGCCCGGCCGCGCTGCGCTGCCTGGAACGGGCGGCCGGTGAGGGCCGCCGCTACGACGTGCTGCTCGTCGACGCCGACTTGGGCGGCCGGCTGACCGGGGTGCGCCCGGCGGTGCCGGTGCCCCGGGCCGGCGAGGACGGCACGGTCGACGGCATCTCGCTGGTCGCCGGGGTGCGCACGGCCCAGCCCGGGGTACGGATCGTCGTCCTCGCCGAGAAGGACGACCCCCGGCGCGCGGCGCTGGCCCTGCAGGCCGGTGCCTGCGGCTGGGTCGCCAAGGACTGCTCGCTGTCCCGGCTGCTGACCGTGATCCGGGGGGTGCTGCGCGACGAGACGCATCTGCCGCCCGCCCTGCTCACCGGGGTCCTCAAGGAGCTGACGGCCGCCCGCCGGCACCGCACGGAGAGCGAACGGCTGGTGGAGTCGCTCACCCCGCGCGAGCGGGAGGTGCTGCGCTGCATGGTCGCCGGGCTGGGCCGCAAGGCCGTCGCGGACCGGCTGTTCCTCTCCCCGCACACCGTGCGCACCCACATGCAGAACGTCCTGGGCAAGCTGGGCGTGCACAGCACGCTGGCCGCCGTCGCCCTGGCCCGGCGCGCCGGGGTCGGGCCCGCCGACCTAGCCGGGGATGTTGTCGAACGGGGCGGTCAGCTGGCGTAGCAGCCCGGCGAGTTCGGCGCGCCGGCCCCGGGAGAGTTCCGCGAGGATGGCCCGCTCCTGCTCCAGCAGGCCCGCCAGCGCCTGGTCGGCGCGGTCGCGGCCCACGTCGGTGAGGCGGACCAGCACCCCGCGCCGGTCACTGGGGTCGGGCAGCCGCTCCACCAGGCCCTTCTTGGCGAGCCGGTCGATCCGGTTGGTCATGGTGCCCGAGGTGACCAGGGTCTGGGTCAGCAGCTGTCCCGGGGAGAGCTGGTACGGCGTCCCGGCGCGCCGCAGCGCGGTCAGCACGTCGAACTCCCACGGCTCCAGCTGGTGCTCGGCGAACGCCAGCCGGCGCGCGCGGTCCAGGTGCCGGGCCAGCCTGCTCACCCGGCTGAGCACTTCCAGCGGCTCCACGTCGAGGTCCGGGCGCTCCCGGCGCCACGCTGCGACCAGCCGATCGACCTCGTCCTCCATGCTGATCAGTGTAGTGGTTGTGTCGATGTGGAGTCTCTTGACGTGAAGTCTCTTGACGTCGAGATAGTTACGGCGGAAGGATGACCGGTATGACCGAGCCCGCCTGGGACCCCGCCCAGTACCTCCGCCACGCCGGCCACCGCGCCCGCCCCTTCGCCGACCTGCTGGCCCGCATCCCCCCGCTGCCCGCCGAGCGGCCCCGCATCGCCGACCTCGGCTGCGGCCCCGGCAACGTCACCGCCCTGCTCGCCGGCCGCTGGCCCACCGCCACCGTCACCGGCTACGACAACTCGCCCGCCATGCTCGACAAGGCCGTCACCGACCACGGCGGACCCACCCCGGGCGGCGGCCGCCTCGACTTCCGCCCCGGCGACCTGCGCCGCTGGACGCCCCCCGAGACGTACGACCTGATCGTCTCCAACGCCGCCCTGCACTGGGTCCCGGGCCACCTGGACTCCTTCGCCGCCTGGCTCGACGGCCTCGCCCCGGGCGGCACCCTCGCCTTCCAGGTCCCGGACAACACGGACGCGCCGCTGCACGCCCTGATGCGCGAACTGGCCGCCACCCCGCGCTGGGCGTCCCGCCTCGCGGGCGTGCTGCGCGCCGAGGACTCCGTGCACGCCCCCGGCGTCTACCTCGACCGGCTGACCCGGCTGGGCTGTGCGAGCGACGTGTGGCAGACCACCTACCTGCACGTCCTCACCGGCGACGACCCGGTCCTCGACTGGGTCAAGGGCACCGGCCTGCGCCCCGCCCTGACCGCCCTGGCCGACGACCCCGCAGCCCGCGACGCCTTCCTCGCGGAGTACCGCGAGCTGCTGCGCACGGCCTACCCGAGCGCCCCCTACGGCACCGTCCTGCCGTTCCGCCGGCTGTTCGCGGTGGCCGTGAAGGGGACGTGAGGCCGTGAAGGGGGCGTGAGGCCGTGAAGGGGCGTGAGGCCGCTCGCCGCGGGCGTCAGCTCTTGCGGTGGCCGATCAGCCGGGGCTTCGGCTCCAGGCCGTCCAGGCCGTGCCAGGCGAGGTTGACGAGGTGGGCCGCCACCTCCGCCTTCTTCGGGCGGCGTACGTCCAGCCACCACTGGCCGGTCAGCGCGACCATGCCGACCAGGGCCTGCGCGTAGAGCGGGGCCAGCTTGGGGTCGAAGCCGCGGGACTTGAACTCGCGGCCCAGGATGTCCTCCACCTGGGTGGCGATGTCGGAGATCAGCGACGCGAAGGTCCCCGTCGACTGCGGGATCGGCGAGTCCCGGACCAGGATGCGGAAGCCGTCGGTGTACTCCTCGATGTAGTCCAGGAGCGCGAACGCCGCCTGCTCGCACAGCTCACGCGGATGCCCCGCGGTCAGGGAGCCGGTCACCATGTCCAGCAGGCGCCGCATCTCGCGGTCCACCACGACCGCGTACAGGCCCTCCTTGCCGCCGAAGTGCTCGTACACCACCGGTTTGGACACCCCGGCCTTCGCCGCGATCTCCTCCACCGACGTGCCCTCGAAGCCCTTGGCGGCGAAGAGGGTGCGACCGATCTCCAGCAACTGCTGGCGACGCTCGGCACCGGTCATCCGGGTGCGACGTGCGCGCCGCGGCTTGTCATTGCTGGAAGTGCTGGAGTCGGTCGCCACGCCGTCAATCATGCCGCCTCAGCGGTTTCCCTCCGGCTCCGGTGGCCGTCGTCGTCGGTGGTGCGGCGCGAATCGATACGCGAGCGTGACGGCCAGCGCACGTCGTACGCCCAGCCGAGCTGCTCGAACCAGCGGATCAGCCGCGCCGAGGAGTCCACCTGGCCGCGGTCCACGCCGTGCCGCGCCGAGGTCGGGTCGGCGTGGTGCAGGTTGTGCCAGGACTCGCCGCAGGACAGCACGGCCAGCCACCACACGTTGCCCGAGCGGTCGCGGGACTTGAAGGGCCGCTTGCCGACCGCGTGGCAGATCGAGTTGATCGACCACGTCACGTGGTGCAGCAGGGCGACCCGGACGAGCGACCCCCAGAAGAACGCGGTGAACGCCCCCCACCAGGACTGCGTGACCAGGCCGCCGATCAGCGGCGGCAGGCCCAGGGACAGCACCGTCCACAGCGCGAACAGGCGCGACACCGTCCGGATCGCCGGGTCCTTGATCAGATCCGGCGCGTACTTCTCCTGCGAGGTCTGCTCCTCGTCGAACAGCCAGCCGATGTGAGCCCACCACAGGCCCTTCATCAGCGCCGGGACCGTCTCCCCGAACCGCCACGGCGAATGCGGGTCGCCCTCGGCGTCGGAGAACTTGTGGTGCTTGCGGTGATCGGCCACCCAGCGCACCAGCGGTCCCTCGACCGCCATCGAGCCGGCCACCGCCAGCGCGATGCGCAGCGGCCGCCTGGCCTTGAACGAGCCGTGCGTGAAGTAGCGGTGGAAGCCGATCGTGATGCCGTGGCAGCCCAGGAAGTAGAAGAACACCAGCAGACCGAGGTCCAGCCAGCTCACTCCCCCCCAGCGCCACGCCAGGGGCACCGCCGCGACCAGCGCCACGAACGGCACGGCGATGAAGAGGAGCAGCGCGATCTGTTCGATCGAGCGCTTCTGCTCGCCACCCAGCGTGGCGGTGGGGAAAGGCGTGCCGGGCGACTGCGAGGCGTCGTCCAGCACTTCGGAACGTGAGGTCATACGCGTCCCCTGTGGGGTCGAGGGTCGAGACAGATGCCGGCGGCTGCGGAACCCGGCGGGAGAAACGACACTTCCCTACGGATGCGTAACCTACGGCGTCGTAAGTATGGCAGCGCGTCGACCGGCGGCAAGAGCCCCAGAGCCCGCGCGTCCAGCGCGGACACCTATCCTTGGAGTCGGTCGGACAGCGCGGTCCGCTCTGAATCTCCCCGGACGCCCAGGCCCCCGGGCGGCACCAGCCGCACGGTGGACGGACACCGGGTTCCCTCCCAGCGAAGCTTCAACACTGCAAGGAGCCGCACCTGTGAGCAGTGCCGACGACCAGACCACCACGACCAGCACCGAGCTGCGCGCCGACATCAGGCGACTGGGTGACCTCCTCGGCGAGTCCCTCGTCCGCCAGGAGGGCCCCGAGCTGCTCGAACTCGTCGAGAAGGTCCGCCGCCTCACCCGCGAGGACGGCGAGGCCGCCGCCGAGCTGCTGCGCGGCATCGAACTGCAGACCGCCGCCAAGCTGGTCCGCGCCTTCTCCACCTACTTCCACCTGGCCAACGTCACCGAGCAGGTGCACCGCGGCCGCGAGCTGCGCGCCCGGCGCGCCGCCGAGGGCGGTCTGCTGGCCCGCACCGCCGACCGCCTCAAGGACGCCGACCCCGAGCACCTGCGGCGGACCGTCGAGCACCTCAACGTGCGCCCCGTCTTCACCGCCCACCCCACCGAGGCCGCCCGCCGGTCGGTGCTCAACAAGCTGCGGCGCATCGCCGCGCTGCTGGACACCCCCGTCATCGAGGCCGACCGGCGCCGCCACGACGTCCGGCTCGCCGAGAACATCGACCTCGTCTGGCAGACCGACGAACTGCGCGTGGTGCGTCCCGAACCGGCGGACGAGGCCCGCAACGCCATCTACTACCTGGACGAGCTGCACGCCGAGGCCGTCGGCGACGTCCTGGAGGACCTCACCGCGGAACTGGAGCGCGTCGGCGTCAAGATCCCCGACGGCACCCGCCCGCTCACCTTCGGCACCTGGATCGGCGGCGACCGCGACGGCAACCCCAACGTCACCCCGCAGGTCACCTGGGACGTCCTCATCCTCCAGCACGAGCACGGCATCAACGACGCCCTGGAGATGATCGACGAGCTGCGCGGACTGCTCTCCCAGTCGATCCGCTACACCGGCGCCACCGACGAGCTGCGCGAGTCCCTCCAGGCCGACCTCGACCGGCTGCCCGAGATCAGCCCCCGCTACAAGCGCCTCAACGCCGAGGAGCCCTACCGGCTCAAGGCCACCTGCATCCGGCAGAAGCTGGAGAACACCAAGCGGCGCCTGGCCCAGGGCACCCCGCACGAGGACGGCCGCGACTACCTCGGCACCGGCGAACTCCTCGCCGACCTGCGCCTGGTGCAGACCTCGCTGCGCGCCCACCGCGGCGGCCTGTTCGCCGACGGCCGGCTCAACCGCACGATCCGCACCCTCGCCGCCTTCGGCCTCCAGCTGGCCACCATGGACGTCCGCGAGCACGCCGACGCCCACCACCACACCCTCGGCCAGCTGTTCGACCGCCTCGGCGAGGAGTCCTGGCGCTACGCCGACATGCCCCGCGAGTACCGCGGCAAGCTGCTCGCCAAGGAACTGCGCTCCCGCCGGCCCCTCGCCGGCACCCCGGCCCCCCTCGACGCGGCCGGTGCCAAGACCCTCGGCGTCTTCGAGACCGTCAAGAAGGCCCTGGAGGTCTTCGGTCCCGAGGTCATCGAGTCGTACATCATCTCCATGTGCCAGGGCGCCGACGACGTCTTCGCCGCCGCCGTCCTCGCCCGCGAGGCCGGCCTGATCGACCTGCACGCCGGCTGGGCCAAGATCGGCATCGTCCCGCTGCTGGAGACCACGGACGAGCTGAAGGCCGCCGACACCATCCTCGAGGACATGCTCTCGGACCCGTCCTACCGGCGCCTGGTCGCGCTGCGCGGCGACGTCCAGGAGGTCATGCTCGGCTACTCCGACTCCTCCAAGTTCGGCGGCATCACCACCAGCCAGTGGGAGATCCACCGCGCCCAGCGCCGGCTGCGCGACGTCGCCCACCGCTACGGCGTGCGGCTGCGCCTGTTCCACGGCCGCGGCGGCACCGTCGGCCGCGGTGGCGGCCCCTCGCACGACGCGATCCTCGCCCAGCCCTGGGGCACCCTGGAGGGCGAGATCAAGGTCACCGAGCAGGGCGAGGTCATCTCCGACAAGTACCTGATCCCCTCCCTGGCCCGGGAGAACCTGGAACTGACGGTCGCCGCCACCCTCCAGGCCTCCGCCCTGCACACCGCGCCCCGCCAGTCCGACGAGGCCCTCGCCCGCTGGGACGCCGCCATGGACGTCGTCTCCGACGCCGCCCACGCCGCCTACCGCCGGCTGGTGGAGGACCCCGACCTGCCCACGTACTTCCTGGCCTCCACGCCCGTCGACCAGCTCGCCGAGCTGCACCTGGGCTCGCGGCCCTCCCGCCGACCCGGCTCGGGCGTCTCGCTCGACGGTCTGCGCGCCATCCCGTGGGTGTTCGGCTGGACCCAGTCCCGGCAGATCGTGCCCGGCTGGTTCGGCGTCGGCTCCGGCCTCAAGGCGCTGCGGGAAACCGGTCTGGACACCGTGCTCGGCGAGATGCACGAACAGTGGCACTTCTTCCGCAACTTCATCTCCAACGTCGAGATGACCCTCGCCAAGACCGACCTGCGCATCGCCCAGCACTACGTCGACACCCTCGTCCCCGACGAGCTCAAGCACGTCTTCGACACCATCAGGGCCGAGCACGAACTGACCGTCCGCGAGGTCCTCAACGTCACCGGCGAACAGGAACTCCTGGACGCCCAGCCCGTCCTCAAGCAGACCTTCACCATCCGCGACGCCTACCTGGACCCGATCTCCTACCTCCAGGTCACCCTGCTCAAGCGGCAGCGCGACGCGGCCGCCGCCGGCGCCGAGCCCGACCCGCTGCTCGCCCGGGCCCTGCTGCTCACCGTCAACGGCGTGGCGGCGGGCCTGCGCAACACCGGCTGACGCCGGCGCACCCGACGGACGAAGGTGCCCCCGGTCCACCCGGACCGGGGGCACCTCACTGTCCTTGGCCTCGCCGTACCGGCGGCGGCGCGCCCGTCACAGGGCCACGAACGCCGCCGTGAGCAGCAGGGTTCCCGAGCCGGCCAGGGCCCACGCCGCCCGGGTGCGCCGCAGGCCGCCGCCCACCACCACCGACGCCAGCAGCAGCGCACCGGCCAGCGGCACCCAGGCGTACAGGATTCCGGCCGGACCCGAGCGCACCACCCGGTCCGTGCCCGGCTCGACCACCACGGCGTACGTCCCGCCCTCGCGCACGGCCGCCGTCTGCGCGATCACCACGTGCCGCCGTGCCGGCCCCGGCGACAACGGTGTGTACGGCCCGCCGCACGCGTCGTCGGCGCAGGCGGTCACCCGGACCGTGCCGCGCTCGCGGCCCTTGGTCAGCATCACGTGCTGCGCGGTGCTCCAGGACGCCCACACCCCGGCGATCAGGATCAGCACCGCGACCGTGCCCATCGCGGCGGCCCGGCCGAAGCGGAGTGCGGCGTGGGAGGCCTGGCGGGAACGGGTGGCGGTGGCAGGCATGGCCGGGATCATTGGCCATACCCCTACTGGCGGTCAACTCCGGTGGTCCCCGGCGCGGGACAAGTCAGGAGTTGTACGTGCTTTGCGCCCGCTCCAGGCCGTCGATGACCAGACACTCCACCGCGTCCGCCGCCCGGTCCACCAGGTAGTCCAGTTCCTTGCGCTCGGTGGCGGAGAAGTCCTTCAGCACGAAGTCGGCCACCTGCATCCGCCCCGGCGGCCGCCCGATGCCGAACCGCACCCGGTGGTACTCCGGCCCCATCGCCTTCGTCATCGACTTCAGCCCGTTGTGCCCGTTGTCCCCGCCGCCCAGCTTCAGCCGCAGGGTGCCGTAGTCGATGTCCAGCTCGTCGTGGACCGCCACGATGTTGGCCACCGGCACCTTGTAGAAGTCACGCAGCGCGTTCACCGGGCCGCCCGAGAGGTTCATGTACGACATCGGCTTGGCCAGGATCACCCGCCGGTTCCCCGGTCCGGGCGGACCGATCCGCCCCTCCACGACCTGGGCCTGCGCCTTGCCCGCCCGCTTGAACTTCCCCCCGATCCGGGCGGCGAGCAGGTCCGCCACCATGAAGCCGACGTTGTGCCGGTTCATGGCGTACTCCGGCCCGGGGTTACCGAGCCCGACGATCAGCCAGGGGCCGAGGGCGGGAGTGGTCACGTCCGTCTCTCCTCACATGCGACAGCCGCCGCTTCCCCGGGGCCCGTTGCGGACGGCCCGGGGGAAGCAGCGGCTGGAGCGGTACAAGCCAGGTCAGGTCGCTTGCGCGGGCGGTGCGGCACCGGGGTGTCCCGGCGCCGCCGGGCGGCCGTGGCCGCACCGCCCGCCACGGCCGGATCAGGCCTCGGCGGACTCGCCCTCGGCGTCGTCCGCCGGGGCCTCCTCGGCCTGCGCGGCCAGGACCTGGATGACGACCGTGTCGCCGTCGACGTTCAGGGTCGTGCCGGAGGGCAGGGGGACGTCCTTGGCGAGGATCGCGTCACCGGCGGACAGGCCCTCGACGGAGACGGTCACGGACTCGGGGATGTGGGTGGCCTCGGCCTCGACGGGCAGCGCGTTCAGCACGTGCTCGAGCAGGTTGCCGCCGGCGGCCAGCTCGCCCTCGGTGTGGACGAAGATGTCGACGGTGACCTTCTCGCCGCGCTTGACCAGCTGAAGGTCGACGTGCTCCAGGAAGCCCTTGATCGGGTCGCGCTGCACGGACTTCGGGATGGCCAGCTCGTTGGACTTGCCGTCGATGTCCAGGGAGATCAGGACGTTCGGCGTGCGCAGCGCGAGCAGCAGCTCGTGGCCCGGGAGGGACAGGTGCAGCGGGTCGGAACCGTGGCCGTACAGCACGCCGGGGACCTTGTTGTCACGGCGGATGCGGCGGGCGGCGCCCTTGCCGAACTCGCTGCGGGTCTCGGCGCTGATCTTGACCTCGGACATACGGATCACTCCTCGTGTGAACAGATGCGGACGTGGTCACCCGGCCACGAACGGCCTGCTACGAAGAGCGCGTCGATAACGGACACCGGCCCCGTCAGAAACGGAGTACGGCCTCCCTCGCCGAGCAACTTCAGCAGTCTACTCGGCAGGGGAGGCCGTACCCAAAACGATCTCCGGGGCGCTTGTCAGGGCCGCCGGCGACGGTGGTGCGGAGGGTGGTGCGGACGGCGGTGCAGAAACCTCACTGCTCGTCGAAGAGGCTGGTCACGGACCCGTCCTCGAAGACCTCGCGCACCGCGCTGGCGATCGTCGGCGCGATCGACAGCACCTTGATCTTGTCCAGCCCGACGCTCAGCTCACCCGGGGTCGGCAGCGAGTCGGTGAACACGAACTCGCTGACCCGCGAGTTCTTCAGCCGGTCCGCCGCGGGACCCGACAGCACACCGTGCGTCGCCGTGACGATGACGTCCTCGGCGCCGTGCGCGAACAGGGCGTCGGCGGCGGCGCAGATCGTGCCACCGGTGTCGATCATGTCGTCGACCAGGACGCACACGCGCCCCTTGACCTCACCCACGACCTCGTGGACGGTCACCTGGTTCGCCACGTCCTTGTCGCGCCGCTTGTGCACGATCGCCAGCGGCGCGCCGAGCCGGTCGCACCAGCGGTCGGCGACCCGCACCCGGCCCGCGTCCGGCGAGACCACGGTCAGCTTGTTGCGGTCCACCTTGCGGCCCACGTAGTCCGCCAGCAGCGGCAGCGCGAACAGGTGGTCCACCGGACCGTCGAAGAAGCCCTGGATCTGGTCCGTGTGCAGGTCCACGGTGAGCAGCCGGTCGGCGCCGGCCGTCTTCATCATGTCCGCGATCAGCCGCGCCGAGATCGGCTCACGGCCCCGGTGCTTCTTGTCCTGGCGCGCGTAGCCGTAGAACGGCACGATCACCGTGATGGAGCGGGCCGACGCGCGCTTGAGCGCGTCGATCATGATCAGCTGCTCCATGATCCACTTGTTGATCGGAGCCGTGTGGCTCTGGATCAGGAAGCAGTCCGCGCCGCGCGCCGACTCCTGGTAGCGCACATAGATCTCACCGTTGGCGAAGTCGAAGGCCTTCGTCGGGACGACCCCGACACCCAGCTGCTGGGCGACCTCCTCGGCAAGCTCGGGGTGGGCGCGGCCGGAGAAGAACATCAACTTCTTCTCGCCGGTCGTCTTGATCCCGGTCACAGCACTGTCTCCTCAGAGGTTTCTCAGCCAGCCGGCCTCGGGCGACCTCTCGGCTGGGCTAGAGAGGCCGAATCAGCTGGTGGGGTGCGGATGTGCACTTATCACGGTACGCCGTATCCGACGCACCCGTTTCCGGTCAGTCCTCACGCCCGCCCGGCCCGGAGGCCGCCTCGGCCGCCTTCGCCGCCGCGCTCCCGGGACGCTTGCGGGCCACCCAGCCCTCGATATTCCGCTGCTGGCCACGGGCCACGGCCAGCGAACCGGGCGGCACGTCCTTCGTGATCACCGACCCGGCGGCGGTGTACGCGCCGTCCCCGACCGTGACAGGAGCCACAAACATGTTGTCCGAACCCGTACGGCAGTGCGAGCCGACCGTCGTGTGGTGCTTGTCCTGGCCGTCGTAGTTCACGAACACGCTGGCCGCGCCGATGTTCGTGTACTCGCCGATCGTCGCGTCACCGACGTACGACAGGTGCGGGACCTTCGTCCCCTCACCGATGGAGGCGTTCTTCGTCTCCACGTACGTACCCACCTTGGCCTTCACTCCAAGCCGGGTACCGGGACGGAGATACGCGAACGGCCCCACCGAGGCCTGCGGGCCCACGTGCGCCCCCTCGGACACCGTGTTGTCCACCCGCGCGCCCGCGCCCACCTTGGTGTCGGTCAGGCGGCTGTTCGGCCCGACCTCCGCGCCCTCCCCGAGGTGCGTGGCGCCCAGCAGCTGCGTCCCGGGGTGCACCACCGCGTCCTGCTCGAAGGTCACGCTCACGTCGACCCACGTCGTCGCCGGGTCCACCACCGTGACGCCCGCCAGCATCGCCCGCGTCAGCAGCCGGTCGTTGAGGGTGCGGCGCGCCTCGGCCAGCTGCACCCGGTTGTTGATCCCCGCGATCTCCCGGTGATCGGCGGCCACCGACGCGCCGACCCGGTGCCCCGCGTCCCGCAGGATGCCCAGGACGTCCGTCAGGTACTCCTCGCCCTGGCTGTTGTCCGTCCGCACCCGGGTCAGCGCGTCCGCCAGCAGCCGCCCGTCGAAGGCGAAGACACCGCTGTTGATCTCCCGGATCTCCCGCTGCCGCGCCGACGCGTCCTTGTGCTCGACGATCGCGGTCACGGCGCCGGTCGCCCCGTCACGCACGATCCGCCCGTACCCGGTGGCGTCCGGCACCTCGGCGGTCAGCACCGTCACGGCGTTGCCGTCCTCGTGGTGGGTCTGCGTCAGCCGCCGCAGCGTGTCCCCGGTCAGCAGCGGGGTGTCCCCACAGACGACCACCACGGTCCCCGCCACCGACCCGCCCAGCTCCTCCAGGCCCATCCGCACGGCGTGCCCGGTGCCCTTCTGCCGGTCCTGCACGGCCGTGCGGGCCTCGGGGTCGATGCCGGACAGGTGCTCGGTGACCTGCTCACGGGCGTGGCCCACGACCACGACCAGGTGCTCGGGCTTCAACTCACGGGAGGCGGCCAGCACATGGCCGACCAGGGAACGGCCGCAGATCCGGTGGAGGACCTTGGGTGTGGCCGACTTCATACGGGTGCCCTCACCCGCTGCGAGAACGACGACGGCTGCCGGGCGGATGGCGCTCACGGGGTTGCCCTTCGGCTCTGGATGGGTGGGGGTGACAGCCGCAGGATACCGGGGGGTGCCGTGGGGGACATGAGAGCGGGCCCCGACGGTGAGGTCAGGACCCGGGCGTGAGTGGCTCCCCTGCCAGGACTCGAACCTGGAACAAATCATCCAAAGTGACCCGTGTTGCCGATTACACCACAGGGGATCGCGGCCCCTACTATGCCGCACCACCCGCCCCGGACGCGACGCCACCGGTCCGCTCCCCGCGAGAGGTTGACGACCGGACGGCCCCGGACCGGCGCCCGGCACTCCGACGGGAGCGTCCGCGGCGCGGAAACTCACCGGAAAAGCGGCACCGCCCGCCCGTAGGCTGGAACCATGACCACGACGGGGGAAGAGCATGCCAGGGCCCTGACCGGCCCCTGGTGGTGGGCCAGGTGGCGCAGCGCGGTGCTGGACGGGGGTCTGGCGCTGGTGTCCGCGGTGGAGTGCGGGGCGGAAGGCGTGCCGTTCGCCCGGGACGCGGGGCTCCCGGTGTGGGTCGGGGTCGTCTTCGGCGTGGTGGCCGGTGCCGTGCTGCTGGTGCGGCGCAAGTGGCCGATCGCGGTGGTCCTGGTGGCGATCGCCATCACGCCGGCCGAGATGGGCTTCCTCATGGGCATCGTCGGCCTCTACACGCTGGCCGCCTGCGAGCTGCCGCGCCGGATCATCGCGGCGCTGTCGGCGATGTCGCTGCTGGGCACGGCGGTCGTGACGTTCGTGCGGGTACGGCAGGACATGGCGCGCGGCGACCTGACGCTCGGGGACTGGTTCGTGCCGTTCGCGTCGGTCGCGACCTCGCTCGGCCTGACCGCGCCTCCGGTGCTGCTCGGACTGTACGTGGGCGCGCGGCGCCGGCTGATGGAGAGTCTGCGGGAGCGGGCGGACAGCCTGGAGCGGGAGCTTCAGCTGCTGGCCGAGCGGGCGGAGGAGCGGGCCGAGTGGGCGCGCGGCGAGGAGCGCACCCGCATCGCGCGCGAGATGCACGACGTGGTGGCGCACCGGGTGAGCCTGATGGTGGTGCACGCGGCGGCGCTTCAGGCGGTGGCGCGCAAGGACCCCGAGAAGGCGGTGCGCAACGCGGCCCTGGTCGGGGACATGGGGCGGCAGGCGCTGACGGAGCTGCGGGAGATGCTCGGCGTGCTGCGCGCGGAGGACGGGGTGCGGCCGAGGCCGCCGCGGGTCGCGCCGGCCGCCGTCGGGCCGGTGGCCGCGGCCGGTGCCGGGGCGGCGGAGGACGAGCCGGGGGCGGACGGGCCGTGCCTGTCGGAGCTGGACGAGCTGGTGGGGCAGTCGGCGGCCGCGGGGATGGTGGTCGACCTGTCCGTGGAGGGGGACGCCCGGGGCTACGCGCCGGTGGTGGAGCAGACCGCGTACCGGGTGGTGCAGGAGGCGCTGACGAACGTCCACAAGCACGCGGCGGGCGCGAAGACGTACGTACGGCTGGCCCACCGGATGTCGGAGATCGCCATGCAGGTGGAGAACGAGCCGCCGCCGGAGCCGGGGTCGGCGTCGTCGGCGCGGCTGCCGTCGGGCGGCAACGGCCTGGTCGGGATGCGCGAGCGGGTGCTGGCGCTGGGCGGGGTGTTCGTGTCGGGCCCGACGGACGCGGGCGGCTTCCGGGTGTCGGCGGTGATCCCGGCCGCGTAGGGCGGCGCGGGACCGGCGGGCGGGGTCAGGCGACGGTGAGGCGTGCGGGTTCCAGGCCGCCGATGAGGGTGGCGAGGGCCTGGTCGATGCCGGGGCCGACGTACCAGTCGCCGGTGTGGTCCAGGGTGTAGACGCGGCCCTCGGCGTCGATGGCGAGCAGCGAGCCGGTGTCGCTCTCCTCGCCGAGCGGGCAGACCTCGGTGGCCAGGGCGCGGCCCAGGTCGCCGAGGGTGCGGGCGTGGTGCAGGCCGTGCAGCGGGTCGAGGTGGAGGGCGGCCGGGGCGACCCGGCGGCCGGGACCGGCCGGCCGGATGTGCAGACCGCCGAACTCGGCCCAGGCCTCCACGGCCGCGGGGAAGACGCAGTGCCGGTGCCCGGCGGGTGAGCTGTGCGCGCGCAGGGTGTCGGCCCACAGTTCCGCCTGCTTTATGTCCCAGCGTCCGGGTTGCCAGCCGGCCGCGCGCAGCGCGGCGTCGACGGGCACGGCGAAGCGTGTGCTGGAGGTGCGGTCGGCGTGCATCTGCCCTTCGTTCGTCAGAGGTCGTGAGCGTGCGTCGTGGCCGGGCGCCGTGACGCGTGCCGTGATGGTGTCCGGTGACCGTGTGCCGCGGTCGTGCGGTCGTACGGGCGCGGGGGGCGGGGTGTTCAGCCGCCGCTCGTCGCGGGGTCGACGACGCGGACGCCGAAGTGGGCGCTGAGCGCCGCGCAGGCACGGCAGGGGGCGGCGAAGCTGCCGTGCAGCGGGTCGCCGTCCTCGCGTATGCGGCGGGCGGTGAGCTTGGCCTGCTTCAGGGCCTTGCGGGCCTCGCCGTTGGTCATGGGCCTGCGGGCGGCGCGCCTGGTGCGGGCGGCGTCGGCGGCGGCGATGTGCCGGGAGATCAGTATGGTCTCCGCGCAGCGGCCGGTGAAGCGGTCCCGCTGGGCACTGGGGAGGCTGTCGAGGAAGTCCTGGACGAGCGGGTGCAGGACCGGGGGCTGGTCGCCGCGCGCGGCGGTGCCGGTGAGGGTGGCGCCGCGGACGGAGAGGGCGGCGGCGACGGTGGGCAGGATGCCGTCGCGGCGGTGCAGCAGGGCCGGGGCGGCGGGTGCTTCGGTGCTGCTCCAGCCGATGCGGGGGTCGCCGGTCCGTGGCTCCGCGGTCCCGCTCTGCATGGTGTTCATGAGCATCTGTTCCCTCCCGGGCATCCCCCCGAAGGACACAGAGTGCCAAATGCCGTGGCGGGTGGGGAAGCTGGGGCGCCGCGACACGCCCGTGCGGGGGCCGGCCGTCACCGCAGGGTGACGGCGGGTCACGGAAACGGAGGCCCGGTGACCGGTGCCGGTGTACCGCATAGGCTGTCGGCGTCCGCGATCGACATCGCCGTACAGGCCTAAGAGAACGCCGCAGGGGGCAACCGCCATGACGACAGGTCGGCTCGGGCTGGGGGCACCGCCCAGCGGCCGCGCCGGGGGACAAGCCGCGCCGCCGAACGCGGCCTACGCCGGGCAGGTCGTGCACTTCCCGGATCCGGTCCGGGCGGCACGTCACCCGAGAGGGGTACGGGTCGACGAACGCGGTTACCCCGACTTCTCACCCTATGCGCGCGCGGCGGCGGAGATCGCCGATCCGCCGGAGGGCTTCGGCGTCGACGAACTGCGGCTGACGGACTACGTGTCGGCCAACGCGGCGCTGGCCGCCTCGGGCCACGAGCTGTGGGACACGGTGCCGGACGTGGCGACACCGCACGGCTGGACCTGGCACCACGTGGCCGGGGAGCGGCGGCTGGAGCTGGTGCCGGTCGAGGTGAAGGCGCTGCTGCGGCACCACGGCGGCGTGGCGACGGCACGGGTCGAGCACGACAAGCGGGGGACGCGGCCGCTGCAGGAGACACGTCCGGCCCACTTCGGGCTGCCGAAGTCGGGTGTGGCGGTCTCGGAGCAGCAGGTGCAGGGCGTCGAGGAGGAGCTGGGGTACCGGCTCCCGGGCGCCTACCGTTCCTTCCTGAAGGCGGCCGGCGGCTGCGCCCCGGTGGGCACGGCCCTGGACGCCGGGCTCGGGCTGCTGGTGGACCAGCCGTTCTTCACGGTGCGGGACGAGGCGGCCGTCAACGACCTGGTGTACGTGAACAAGTGCCTGCGCGACCACCTGACGAAGGATTACCTCGGGGTCGCGTTCGTCCAGGGCGGGCTGCTGGCGGTGAAGGTGCGCGGCGAGCAGGTGGGTTCCGTCTGGTTCTGCGCGTACGACGACGCGCGGGACGTGGACCCGTCATGGCCGCCGGCCGAGCGGGTGGAGCGGCTGCTGCTGCCCTGCGGCGCGGATTTCGACGCCTTCCTGTCCCGGCTGGCGGGCAGTCCGCCGGAGCTGGAGACGGTGGCCAATCTGATGGTGGACGGCGGTTTCGCGCGTGCGGTCCCTGTCTCTTCCCTGGGGGAGTGAGCTTCGGCGATGGTGACGTTCGCACAGGCGCAGGAGCGCGCCGAGGAGTGGATCAACGGGGACGTGCCCGCCTACCAGCACCGTGAGGTGCGGGTGCGGGAGTTCGACCTGGGGTTCGTGGTGTGGGGCGAGGACCGCGCGGAGGGCCCGCGGTCGGACGCGGGCGGGCAGCGGCTGGTGATCGCCCGCGACAGCGGGGAGGCCACGCTGTGGCCGGCGCTGCCGGTGGGCGAGGTGATCCGCCGCTACGAGGAGGAGTACGGCCGCGAGGACGAGGTCGCCGACGTGGTGCCGGCGGCCCCGGCGAGGGTCGACCTGAACCAGACGTCCTTCCTGCTGAGTCCACCGGAGTGGTTGCAGGAGGCGGCGGACCGGATGGGCATCCCGGACGGCAGGCCGGCCTCCGGGGACTCCACCGGGACCGCGTCCGGTGCGCCCGGGACCCGGGAACCGGAGCCCGTGGCGTCCGGGGCCGCGGCGCCGGGCGGGTCCGGTGGCCTCGCCGAGACGCAGGCCGGGGTGCCGGCGGGGGCCTCCGCGTCCGGTTCCGCGTCCGGTACCGGTGCGGGGTCCGCGGCCGCGGGTGCCTCGTGGCCGGTGGCCGGTGGTACGGCCGGGCCGGGTGCCGACGCCGGGGTGCCCGGTGGGGTACAGGGCGCGCCGAGCGCGCCGGGTGCGCCGGAGGTGCCCGCCGGTGCCACGCCGTGGGCCGGGACCGACACCGACGCCGGTGCCGACGCCGGGGTGCCCGGTGGGGTGCAGGGCGTGCCGAGCGCGCCGGGTGCGCCGGAGGTGCCCGCCGGTGCCACGCCGTGGGCCGGGACCGACACCAACGCCGACGCCGGTGAGGACCGCTCGGTGCCGCTGCCGGCGACCGTGTTCGCGCCGCCGCTGGGCGACCCGGACGACGGCGCCCCGCGTCCGCCGCTGTCCGCGCCGGACGCCAAGACCGCCCTGATGTCGGGCGGCAGCGGGCTGCCGCGCACGGCGGTCGCTCCGGCCTTCGACGCCCCGGAGCCCGGGGTGCCGGGACAGACGCCGCCGCCCGGCCAGGGTGCGCCGCAGGGCAGCACGCCGCCGCCGTCGCCCTCGCCCTCGTACGGTCATCCGCACACCCCTGCGGGTCCGGGCGGTCCGCAGCGGCCGTTCGCGCCGACCGCCGGGGAGATCGCGGACGCCGCGACGAGCAAGGCCGCACCGCCCGCGCGCCGGGCGCGTGGTGGCGCCGGTGCGCCGCCTCCGCCGCCGGGCGCCCCCGGTACGCCGGGCGCACGGCCCGGCAGCACGCCCGCGCCCCCGGCTCCGGGCGGGCCGGCCGGCGGGTACGTGCCGACGCAGCTGGTGTCGGCGCTCGGGCCGGAGGGCCCGGGCGGCCCGGCCGGTCCGGAGGGCGCTGCGGGTGCGCCGCAGGGGCCGGGTGTGCCGGGCGGCACGCCTCCGGGCGGTATGCATCACGCGGCCACGATGCTGGCGGACCCGGGCCCCGGCGGCGGGGGAGCACCGCAGCCCGCGGGAACCCCCGGCGCCCCTGCCGCGCCCGGTGTTCCCGGAGCCCCGGGCGGGCCCGGCGCTCCCGGTGCCGGCCGCGGGGCCGTGCATCACGCGGAGACGGTGCTGGCCGCGCCCCCGGTGGGCGGTCCCGGCGCGCCCCCGCCCCCGCCGCCGCCCGTACCCGGCGCCCCGGGCGCCCCGGGCATGCCGCCGGGCGCTCCCCAGCCGATGCCCCCGGGCGCCGGACCCGCGGGCATGATGCCGCCGCCCGGGATGCCCGTGCCCGGCATGCCCGCGCCCGGGATGCCCGTGCCGGGGCAGCCGCCCGCGTACGGGTATCCGCAGCCGGCGCAGCCGACGGTGGGTCCCGGATACCAGGCCGTGCTGCGCTACCGCGCCCAGGACGGCTCGGAGCAGCAGCTGATCCGGCGTTCGGCGCCGGGCACCCCGCACCCGGAGTGGCAGATCTTCCACGAGCTGCGCGCGCTGAACGTGCCCCCGGAGCAGGTGCTGGAGCTGCACACCGAGCTGGAGTCCTGCGAGCTGCCGGGCGCGTACTGCGCGCGGATGATCCGCGAGCAGTGGCCGCAGGCGCGGATCGCGAGCATCGCGCCGTACGGCACCGACCACGCCAGCCGCCAGCAGGGCATGCGTCAGCTGCTGGCGCACCAGGGCGAGCTGCACCAGGTGGCGGACGGTCCCGCGCGGCCCGCCCCGGTACGGGCCCCGTTGCCGCCGGTGCACGCGGCGCCGCCGGTCCCACCCGAGGCGATCGCGCAGGAGCTGGCGGCGGCGTTCGGGCCGGGTGTGTTCCGGTTCGAGCAGGCGGCGGTGTCCCGGCAGGGGGTGCCGCCGGTCGTGGCGCACACCCTGGTCGTGGCCGGACTGCCGCTGGACATGGGCCCGTTCTTCTGGGCGCAGGCCCAGCCCGGCCGCCCGGTGCCGACGCTGGCGGAGCTGGCGCAGGAGCGCGGGGTGCGGCCCGCCGCGGACGCGGGCTCCTACCTGGTCATGGGCACCGACTTCGGCAAGGCGGTGTGCGTGCAGTACGGCACCGCGAACATCGTCGCCGTCCCCGTCGAGGCGGGGCCGGGCGGGGCGCCGGTGCCGCCGCAGTTCGTGAACACCGGCCTGCCGGAGTTCGCCCGCTGCCTGGCGCTGCTGGGCCGGATGTGGCGGCTGCGGTTCGGTCTGAACCAGGAGCAGGCGGGCCGCTGGACCGTCGACTTCCAGGCCCAGCTGGCCGCGCTGGACCCGGCGGCCCTGGGCTCGCCGGAGAGCTGGTGGTCGGTGCTGCTGGAACAGATGTGGGACGGGCTGCTGTAGCCCGGTGACACGCGCCCGGTGACACACCGAGGGGCCGGACCGATCGGACGATCGGACCGGCCCCTTTCCCGTGCCCGCGCGCGCCCCTGCTCACCCCTGCCCACCCCCTGCGCGGACCGGACCGTGACGCATGCGCGGAGTGTCGCGTTATGAACACTTACGTCCGATACATCAGGATATGCGCGAAATCATCATTTCGTGTGTGTTCGGCGGAGAGGGGTTCCCAGGGTGAGCAGCGCAGCGATGACGCGGCACGACTTCGTGACCGTCCGGGGGCGCGGCTACCGCCCCGAGCAGGTCGACGCGTACGTCGAGGCGCTGTCGCGGAACCGGGACGCGGCATGGGAGCGGGCGGCGCGGCTGACCGTGCTCGCCAAGCACATGGAGGCGGAGGCGGCACAGGTGCGCGAGGCGCTCGCCCGGCTCGCGCCGCAGACGTACGAGACGCTCGGGGAGCGCGCCCAGCGCCTGTACCAGCTGGTGCTCGAAGAGGCCGCCGAGGTACGGGAGTCCGCGCGGCGGGCGGCGCACGACGAGGTGGCGGAGGCGCAGGCGTACGCCCTCGACCTGCGCCGCACGGCGCAGGAGGAGGCGGACGCGCTCCTCGCCGAGACGGAGGAACGCGCCCGTCAACGGCTCCTCGCGGCACAGGCCGAGGCCGACGAGCACCGGGTGGGCGCCCGCCGCGCGGTGAAGGAGGGCCGGCGCGAGTCGCTGTCCGCGCTGCGCGAGCTGCGCCGGCGGACCGAGGCGATGCTCACCGACCAGGCCAGGGAACACGCCGAGCGGTGGGCGCAGACCGAGCGCGCCGAGACGGAGCGGGCGGCCGCGCGGGAGGCGGAGTACGCCGACCGGGTGGCCCGGGCGGAGGCCGGACTGGCCGAGGCGCGGCGGGCCCTCGCGAAGGCGGAGGAGTCGGCGCCGCTGTGCCAGGAGGAGGCGCACGCGCGTGCCGCGGAGATCGTCGCGCAGGCCCGCGTCCAGGCGGACCGGATCGCGGCGGAGACGGAACGGGTGCTGCGCGAGCACGGCGAGACCTGGGACCACGTCAGCGCGCACATGGACTCCGTCCGCGACAGCCTGATCTCCCTGACGGGCCGGGCCACGGTGGAGTAGCGCACCGCGGGGCGCCACCGCGCCGTGGCCGGCCTGATCCGAACGGCAGGCCCCGGTCAGCTCCCGGGCCCCCGGCGCACCGCCCCCGCGAGGATCCAGCTCTCCACCGCCTCGTACTGGTGGCGCTGCTCCTGCGCCTTGCGGCGGCCGGAGACCACGGTGCCCAGCCAGCCGAAGGCGAAGCCCGCCGGGATGGAGACGATCCCGGTCGTGGTGAACGGGAACCAGTTGACGTCGGCGTCCGGGAACGCCGCACCGGCCGAACCGGACACCAGGTTGGTGCCCGGCATCAGCAGCAGGACGGTCAGGGAGCCGCCGATCAGCGTGCAGAGCAGGCCGGTGCGGGTGTAGCGGCGCCAGAACAGGCCGTAGACCAGGGCCGGGGCGAGGGCGGAGGCGCCCAGGCAGAAGGAGAGGGTCACCAGGGGCTGCAGGCTGTGATGCTGGACCAGGGTGGCCAGCAGGATCGTCGGTACGCCCGTGACCACGGCGCTGAGCCGGGCCAGCCCCATCTCGCGGCGGGCCGGCATCTCCTGTACACCGCTCGCGAACACGTCGTGCGCGAGGGAGTTGGCGCAGGCGAGGATCATCCCGGCGACCGAGGCGAGCAGGGTCAGGAACAGCGCCGTCGTGACGGTGGTGAAGACGACGGTCTCCGCCGTCGACACCTCCGGGCCGAACGCGGCCCGCGAGCCCAGCAGATAGGCGGTGTTGCCCTGCGGGTCGGCGGTGGCGATCGCCGCGCGGCCGACCAGGGCCGTGGCCCCGAACCCCACCACCGTCATCACCAGCACGAACAGCGCCACGATCGACACCGCCCAGGACATCGAACGGCGCACCTGGCGGGCGCTGGAGGCGGTGTACATGCGCATGGTGACGTGCGGCAGGCAGGCGCCACCCAGGACGATGGTCAGCTCCGAACTGATCATGTCCAGGCGGGGACTGGAGCCGCCGCCGAACTGCATGCCGGAGTGCAGGAAGGCCGGTCCCGCCCCGCTCTGCCGCGCCGCCGCGTCGAACAGGGCGCCGGGGTCCCAGTCGAAGCGGCGCAGGACCAGCGCGGCGACCACGGCGCCCGAACCGAGCAGCGTCACTATCTTCAGTATCTGGATGAGGGCGGTGCCCTTCATGCCGCCGATCGCCGCGTAGCTGATCATCAGCGCGCCCAGCCCGATGACACAGCCGGTCTTCAGGGACTCGTTGGAGAAGCCCAGGATGAACGCCATCAGCTGCCCGGTCCCGGCGAGCTGGACCAGCATCAGCGGCAGCAGCGAGGCGATCGTCACCGCGCAGGCCGTGATGCGCACACTGCGGCCCGGCATGCGGCGGGCCAGGACGTCGCCCATGGTGAACCGGCCCGCGTTGCGCAGCGGTTCGGCCAGCAGGAACATCAGCAGCATCAGCGACAGCGCCGTGCTCAGCGCGAGCACGATGCCGTCGTAGCCGCACAGGGCGATGACCCCGCCGGTGCCGAGGACGGTGGCGGCCGAGATGTAGTCGCCCGCGATGGCCAGGCCGTTGCGCAGCGCGGAGAGGGAACCGTACCCGGTGTAGAACTCGTCGAGGTCGTCGCGGTCCGGGCCGGTCATCACGCACAGCAGGAGGGTGACCGTGGCGACGGCGGAGAAGGCGACCAGGGACATGGCCTGGGCGGAGTCGCTGAACCCGGAGAGGCCGGCGCTGAGGGTGGTCATCGGGTGGCCTCTCGTCGGGCGTCGAGTTCCGCCTCCGCGCGGATGCGGTCGGCGACCGGGTCGAGGCGGCGGCGCGCGGTGACCTCGTACACGCCGATCGCCAGCCAGGTGACCGGGAGCTGGATCAGGGCGAGCAGCAGCCCGGCCGGGATGCCGTCGGCGACCGTGCGGGTCATGAGGTGCGGGGCGAACGCCGACAGCACCAGGAACAGCGTGAAGTAGCCGAGCGCGGTCAGGGTGGCGGTGCGCCGCTGCCATCGGTAGGCGCTGCGCAGGACCCGCAGGTCGCTGTGGTGCCCGAGCGGTTCGCGCGGCGGGCGGCGCCGGGGCGGCTCGGGGGGCGCGGGCTGCCAGGGGTAGCTGGCGTACAGGGGGTGGTGGGCATGGCGGGCGTGGTGGCGCGGGGGCGGGTCGTCCGGGAGGGGAGCGTCCGGGAAGGGATCGTCCTGGAACCGGCCGTCCTGGAACCGGCCCTCCTGGAACGGATCGTCCTGGAACCGGCCCTCCTGGAACGGATCGTCCTGGAACCGGCTGTCCTGGGACGGACCGTCCGGGAAGGGCCCGGACGCCGGTCGGTCGTACGCCGAGGGGCGGGGCGCGGGGGGACCGTAGGTGTACGGGTCGGACGACCGGGGGTCGTGCGGGGGCGGATCGTGGGGCGAGCGGGCGTGGGACATCCCGTGCTCCTTGCGCGGCTCGGGTCCGTGGCGGCGGACCGCAGGGAGATGGGGGGAGGCGAGCCACGCACGGTACTCGCAGGTATCGGCGCTGCGTAGGGTTTTCCCCAAACTGGCCGGTCGGTATGCGCTTACCGCCGGTCGCGGGCCGGGAGCCCGCGGGCAGGAGGGGGCGGAGGCCCCGGACGACCGCGCGGACCGGCCCCTCCCCGTGCCCCTTGCAACCATCTCCGGCGCGGCAGCCGTCACGCGGCCCTGAGTGCGTGCGGGGTGGAACCCGGCCGGACCCACGGGTGGAATCGCCCCGAGGCGGACTCCACCCGGCGGTGGACGGCCCCTAGGGGTTCCTCCGTACTGAGGGTGGGGGAGGGTTCGTACCGGCGGAGGACGAGCGGGACCCGGTGCGGTCCTTAACCTGGCTTTACGCCGTCGGGGGGCGGCTGACCGAACCGGCGGGGGTGGGGTTTTCCCCCGCACAGGACGGGGCCTCACACCAGCGCGCCACAACCCCGCCACCGGCCAGACTCGGTGTCGTACCGCACGACGCACGCGGAACGGTCATCCGGCTCAGCCGCATCACCGCACACCGCGCATCACCGCATCATCCGCTGACCTGCATAGGAGACGTACCGTGACATCGGCTGTGACCATTCCCAGGCACGGGGGCACTGGAGGGCGTACGGCCGTTGCCGCGCGGGCTCGACAGGTCGTGAAGTCCTACGGATCGGGCGAGACCCGTGTCGTCGCCCTCGACCACGTCGACGTGGACATCGACCGCGGCCGCTTCACCGCGATCATGGGCCCCTCCGGGTCCGGCAAGTCGACCCTGATGCACTGCCTCGCCGGTCTCGACACGGTGACGGGCGGTCAGATCTACCTGGACGAGACCGAGATCACCGGGTTGAAGGACAAGAAGCTCACCCAGCTGCGGCGGGACCGGGTCGGCTTCATCTTCCAGGCCTTCAACCTGCTGCCCACCCTCAACGCGCTCGAGAACATCACGCTGCCCATGGACATAGCCGGCCGCAAGCCGGACCAGGCCTGGCTGCAGCGGGTGGTGGAGACGGTCGGACTGGCCGACCGGCTCAAGCACCGGCCCACCCAGCTCTCCGGCGGCCAGCAGCAGCGCGTCGCCGTGGCCCGCGCCCTGGCCGCCCGCCCCGAGATCATCTTCGGTGACGAGCCGACCGGAAACCTCGACTCGCGCGCCGGGGCCGAGGTCCTGGGCTTCCTGCGCCGCTCGGTCGACGAACTCGGGCAGACCATCGTGATGGTCACCCACGACCCGGTCGCCGCGTCCTACGCGGACCGCGTGCTGTACCTCGCCGACGGCCGCATCGTCGACGAGATGCACCAGCCGACGGCCGAGCAGGTCCTGGACCGCATGAAGGACTTCGACGCCCGGGGGCGTACGTCATGACCGTCCTGAAGACCTCGATGCGCAACTTCTTCGCGCACAAGGGCCGCATGGCGCTGTCGGCGATCGCGGTCCTGCTGTCGGTCGGGTTCGTCAGCGGCACGCTGGTGTTCACCGACACCATGAACACCACCTTCGACAACCTCTTCGAGGCCACGTCCTCCGACGTCACGGTCAGCGCCAAGAGCGCCTCCGACACCGGCGAGACGACCTCCCGCACCGGCAAGCCGCCGGTGCTGCCCGCCAAGGTGCTCGACGAGGTCAGGGCGGCGCCCGGCGTGCGGTCGGCCGAGGGCACGGTGTTCACCTCCGCCGCGACCGTCATCGACGGCGACAAGAACAACCTCTCGCCCAGCAGTGGCGCCCCGACCATCGTCGGCAGCTGGAACCGCAACGACGCCCGCACCATGGACATCACCTCCGGTACGGCTCCCAAGGGTTCCGACCAGGTCATGGTCGACGCGGACACCGCCGACAAGCACCACCTCAGGCTCGGTGACGAACTCGGCGTGATCACCGCGCTCGGCACGCACACCGCGCACATCTCCGGCATCGCCACCTTCACGGTCACCAACCCCGGCGCGGCGATCTTCTACCTGGACACCCGCACCGCCCAGCAGACGCTCGTCGGCAGGACCGGTGTCTACACCGACGTCAACGTCACGGCGGCCGCCGGCGTGAGCGACGTCCAGCTGAAGAAGAACCTCCTGGCCGACCTCGGCGGCGCCTACAAGGTGCGCACCGCGAAGGAGGTCGCCGAGGCCAACCAGAAGGAGATCGAAAGCCTGCTGAGCGTGATGAAGTACGCGATGCTCGGCTTCGCCGGGATCGCCTTCCTGGTCGGCATCTTCCTGATCATCAACACCTTCTCCATGCTGGTCGCCCAGCGCACCCGGGAGATCGGCCTGCTGCGGGCCATCGGCTCCTCCCGCCGGCAGGTCAACCGCTCGGTGCTGGTGGAGGCGCTGCTGCTGGGCCTGGTCGGGTCCGTGCTGGGCGTCGGCGCCGGTGTCGGCATCGCCGTCGGGCTGATGAAGCTCATGGGCCTGATGGGCATGCACCTGTCCACCGACGACCTGACGGTCGCCTGGACCACCCCGGTCGTCGGCCTGGTCCTCGGTGTCGTGGTCACCGTCCTGGCCGCCTACCTGCCCGCCCGGCGGGCCGGCAAGGTCTCCCCGATGGCCGCCCTGCGCGACGCCGGCGCCCCGGCCGACGCCCGGGCCGGATGGATCCGGGGCCTGCTCGGCACCGTCCTCACCGGCGTCGGCGTGCTGAGCCTGTACGCGGCCACCGAGGCCGACAAGGCCAAGACCGGCTCGCTGTGGCTGGGCCTGGGCATCGTGCTGACCCTGATCGGCTTCGTCGTGATCGGCCCGCTGCTCGCAGGCGCCCTGGTGCGCGTGCTCAGCGCCGTGCTGCTGCGGGTCTTCGGCCCCGTCGGGCGGATGGCCGAGCGCAACGCCCTGCGCAACCCCCGCCGCACCGGCGCCACCGGCGCGGCCCTGATGATCGGCCTGGCGCTCGTCGCCTGCCTGTCGGTGGTCGGCTCCTCCATGGTGGCGTCCGCCTCCGACCAGCTCGACAAGACCGTCGGCACCGACTTCATCATCCAGGACGACAAGGGCCAGCCCCTCACCCCGCAGGCGGTGCAGGCCGTCAAGGACACCCCGGGCCTCAAGAGCGTCACCGAGTACCGGCCGGCCCTCGCCGACTTCACCACGCCCGACGGCAAGACGCTGAGGGACACCGACCTCACGGCGGCCGACCCGTCGTACGCGAGTGACCTGCGCAAGAAGACCGTCGCCGGCACCCTCGCGGACGCCTACCGGCCCGACTCGATGTCCGTCCACGAGAAGTTCGCCAAGGCCCACGGCATCCACCTCGGCTCCCGCATCACCGTGGCCTTCAAGGGCGGCCGCACGGCCCACCTGACCGTCCGGGCGATCACCAGCAGCGACGACGTGATCGACCAGGGCGCCAAGTACACCTCGATCGCCACCCTCGAGAAGTACGTGCCCGCCGGCCGGATGCCGCTCGACCAGCTGGTCTTCGCCAGCGCCGACGACGGGCAGCAGGCGGCCGCCTACAAGGCGCTGAAGTCGGCCCTGCACCCCTACCCGCAGTTCACGGTGCGCGACCAGACCGACTACAAGAAGGCGCTGAAGGACCAGATCGGCCAGCTGCTGAACATGATCTACGGCCTGCTGGCACTGGCGATCATCGTGGCCGTCCTGGGCGTGGTGAACACCCTGGCCCTGTCGGTGGTGGAGCGCACCCGGGAGATCGGTCTGATGCGGGCCATCGGCCTCTCCCGGCGTCAGCTGCGCCGCATGATCCGCCTGGAGTCCGTGGTCATCGCCCTCTTCGGCGCGCTGCTCGGCCTCGGCCTGGGCATGGGCTGGGGAGCCACCGCCCAGAAGCTGCTCGCCCTGGAGGGCCTGAAGGTCCTGGACATCCCCTGGCCGACGATCATCGGGGTCTTCATCGGCTCGGCCTTCGTGGGCCTGTTCGCCGCGCTGGTCCCGGCCTTCCGGGCGGGACGGATGAACGTACTGAACGCGATCGCGACGGACTAGGCCCGGCGTGACGACGGACCCGGGGGGACACACCCGGGCGGCCGCACCGCCGCCCTCCCCCCGGACGGCCACCGTGCACGGGGGTCACGGAGGATGCCCGGCGCCGGCGAAGTCCTGAGGGACTTCCCGGCGCCGGGCACGTGCGCGTCCCGGCCACGACGACCGGGGGCGGCCTGCGCGCACGACCGGCCGACGCGGACGACGCGGTGCGGCGCGGCAGGGTCGAGGGGCGGGTGTCCACAAGGCGGGTGTTGTCCACAGGCCCCGGCGGCGGTGGGCGCGGCGTCGTACGCTGGAGAGCCCCGGCCGTCACCCGCGTCGGGCTATTTGCGTTGCCCACCCCTGGACGGAAAGCCCCCCATGAGCCTGCACGGTCTGCTCGACGCCGTCGTCAAGGACCCCGCCCTCGCGGAAGCGATCACGGCGGCCGCGGACGGCAACCGCATGCACGTCGACCTCGTCGGCCCTCCGGCGGCCCGCCCCTTCGCCATCGCCGCCCTGGCCCGCGGGGCCGAGCGCCCGGTGCTGGCGGTCACGGCGACCGGCCGGGAGGCCGAGGACCTGGCCGCCGCGCTGCGCTCGCTGCTGCCGCCCGAGGAGGTCGTGGAGTACCCCTCCTGGGAGACGCTGCCGCACGAGCGGCTCAGCCCGCGCAGCGACACCGTCGGCCGCCGCCTCGCCGTCCTGCGCCGCCTGGCCCACCCCAGCGCGGACGACGTCGGCACCGGGCCCGTCTCCGTCGTCGTGGCCCCCGTGCGCTCCGTGCTCCAGCCGCAGGTCAAGGGCCTGGGCGACCTGGAACCGGTGGCGCTGCGCACCGGGGTGACCGCCGACCTGAACGCCGTCGTGGAGGCCCTCGCGGCCGCCGCCTACGCCCGGGTCGAGCTGGTGGAGAAGCGCGGCGAGTTCGCCGTGCGCGGCGGCATCCTGGACGTCTTCCCGCCCACCGAGGAACACCCCCTGCGCGTCGAGTTCTGGGGCGACGACGTCGAGGAGATCCGCTACTTCAAGGTCGCCGACCAGCGCTCCCTGGAAGTCGCCGAGCACGGCCTGTGGGCGCCGCCCTGCCGCGAGCTGCTGCTGACCGAGGACGTCCGCACCCGCGCGCGTGCCCTGGCCGAACAGCACCCGGAGCTGGGCGAGCTGCTGGGGAAGATCGCCGAGGGCATCGCCGTGGAGGGCATGGAGTCCCTGGCGCCGGTCCTGGTCGACGACATGGAGCTGCTGCTCGACGTGCTCCCCCGGGGCGCCATGTCGGTCGTCTGCGACCCGGAGCGCGTGCGCACCCGCGCCGCCGACCTCGTCGCCACCTCGCAGGAGTTCCTGCAGGCCTCCTGGGCGGCCACCGCGGGCGGCGGGGAGGCGCCGATCGACGTCGGCGCGGCCTCCCTGTGGTCCATCGCGGACGTCCGCGACCGCGCGCGCGAGCTGGGCATGATGTGGTGGTCGGTGTCCCCGTTCGCCGCCGACGAGACGTTCGGCGCCGACGCGGCGGGCGACGCGGACACCCTCAAGCTCGGCATGCACGCGCCCGAGACCTACCGCGGCGACACCGCCCGGGCGCTCGCCGACACCAAGGGCTGGCTCGCCGACGGCTGGCGCACGGTCTTCGTCACCGAGGGCCACGGCCCGGCCGCTCGCACCGTCGAGGTGCTCGGCGGCGAGGGCATCGCCGCCCGCCTCGACATCGACCTCGCCGAGCTGAGCCCCTCCGTCGTGCACGTCTCCTGCGGCTGCATCGACTACGGCTTCGTCGACCCGGCGCTCAAGCTCGCCGTGCTCACCGAGACCGACCTGACCGGCCAGAAGGCGACCGGCCGCGACGGCGCCCGGATGCCGGCCCGCCGCCGCAAGACCATCGACCCGCTCACCCTGGAACCGGGCGACTACATCGTCCACGAACAGCACGGCGTCGGCCGCTACATCGAGATGGTGCAGCGCACGGTGCAGGGCGCGACCCGCGAGTACCTGGTGGTCGAGTACGCCCCCGCCAAGCGCGGCCAGCCCGGGGACCGCCTCTACATCCCCACCGACCAGCTGGAGCAGATCACCAAGTACGTCGGCGGCGAGGCGCCCACCCTGCACCGCCTGGGCGGCGCCGACTGGACGAAGACCAAGGCGCGCGCGAAGAAGGCCGTCAAGGAGATCGCGGCCGACCTGATCAAGCTGTACAGCGCGCGGATGGCCGCCCCCGGGCACGCGTTCGGCGCCGACAGCCCCTGGCAGCGCGAGCTGGAGGACGCCTTCCCGTACGCGGAGACCCCCGACCAGCTCACCACCATCGCCGAGGTCAAGGAGGACATGGAGAAGTCGATCCCCATGGACCGCCTGGTCTGCGGCGACGTCGGCTACGGCAAGACGGAGATCGCCGTCCGGGCCGCCTTCAAGGCCGTCCAGGACGGCAAGCAGGTCGCGGTCCTGGTGCCGACCACGCTGCTGGTGCAGCAGCACTTCGGCACCTTCAGCGAGCGTTACGCGCAGTTCCCGGTCAACGTGCGCGCGCTCTCCCGCTTCCAGACCGACACCGAGGCGAAGGCCGTCCTGGAGGGTCTGCGGGAGGGCTCGGTGGACGTCGTCATCGGCACCCACCGGCTGTTCTCCTCCGAGACGAAGTTCAAGGACCTGGGCCTGGTCGTCGTCGACGAGGAGCAGCGCTTCGGCGTCGAGCACAAGGAGCAGCTGAAGAAGCTCCGGGCGAACGTCGACGTCCTGACGATGTCGGCGACCCCCATCCCGCGCACCCTGGAGATGGCGGTGACCGGCATCCGTGAGATGTCGACGATCACCACGCCCCCTGAGGAGCGGCACCCGGTGCTCACCTTCGTCGGCCCCTACGAGGAGCGGCAGATCGGCGCGGCCATCCGCCGTGAACTGCTGCGCGAGGGCCAGGTCTTCTACATCCACAACCGGGTCGAGTCCATCGACCGGGCGGCCGCCCGGCTGCGCGAGATCGTCCCCGAGGCGCGCATCGCCACCGCGCACGGCCAGATGTCGGAGTCGGCCCTCGAGCAGGTCGTCGTGGACTTCTGGGAGAAGAAGTTCGACGTGCTCGTCTCGACGACGATCGTGGAGTCCGGCATCGACATCTCCAACGCCAACACCCTGATCGTGGAGCGCGGCGACACCTTCGGCCTCTCCCAGCTGCACCAGCTGCGCGGCCGCGTCGGCCGTGGCCGCGAGCGCGGCTACGCGTACTTCCTGTACCCGCCGGAGAAGCCGCTGACCGAGACGGCCCACGAACGCCTCGCCACCATCGCCCAGCACACCGAGATGGGCGCGGGCATGTACGTGGCCATGAAGGACCTGGAGATCCGCGGCGCGGGCAACCTGCTCGGCGGCGAGCAGTCCGGGCACATCGCGGGCGTCGGCTTCGACCTGTACGTGCGCATGGTCGGCGAGGCGGTCGCGGACTACCGGCGGCAGCTGGAGACGGGGGACATCCAGGAGGAGCCGCCGCTGGAGGTCAAGGTCGAGCTGCCGGTCGACGCGCACGTCCCGCACGACTACGCGCCCGGCGAGCGGCTGCGGTTGCAGGCCTACCGGGCCATCGCCTCCGCCAACTCCGAGGACGACGTCAGGGCGGTCCGCGAGGAACTCACCGACCGCTACGGCAAGCTGCCCGAGCCGGTGGAGAACCTGCTGCTGGTGGCCGGGCTGCGGATGCTGGCGCGCGCGTGCGGCGTCGGCGAGATCGTGCTCCAGGGGACCAACATCCGCTTCGCGCCGGTGGAGCTGCGCGAGTCGCAGGAGCTGCGGCTCAAGCGGCTGTACCCGGGCACGGTCATCAAGGCCACCGCCCACCAGGTGCTGGTGCCGCGCCCGAAGACCGCGAAGATCGGCGGCAAGCCGCTGGTCGGACGGGACCTGCTGGGCTGGGTCGGGGAGTTCCTCGCCTCGATCCTGGGCTCGTAGCCCCGGAGCCGGGACGGCGCCCCCGTCCCGGCCTCGGTCCGGTCCCGGCCCGGGTCAGCCGTCCGCGGAGCGGAACAGCATGCCGGCCAGGGACCGGAACACCTCCTCGGGGTCCTGCTCGCCCACCGGCCCGTCCAGGTTGTGGTGCAGCAGCAGCGTGGCGAAGCCGTGGGCCAGCGACCAGGCGGCGACCTCGGCCAGGCGGGCGTCCGGACCCCGGCCCCCGGCGGGCACGGCGGACACCGCGCCGCGCAGGGCGTCGGCGGCGAGCGTGCGGGCCGTGGTCAGTTCCAGGTCGTCGGCGCGCAGCAGATCAGGGGTGAACATCACCTGGAAGTGCGCGGGATGCGTGCGGGCGAAGCGCACGTAGCGCACGCCCGCGTCCTTCAGGTCCGACGCCTGCCCGAGCGCGGTCGCCAGCAGCCCGTACCCTTCCGCCGCGATCGCCGTGAGCAGCCCGGTGCGGTCCTTGAAGTGGTGCG
Organism: Streptomyces sp. NPDC041135; assembly: GCF_055592085.1. NCBI lineage: Bacteria > Bacillati > Actinomycetota > Actinomycetes > Kitasatosporales > Streptomycetaceae > Streptomyces > Streptomyces sp. NPDC041135. The sequence continues at coordinate 102,553 of NZ_JBVIYZ010000006.1, read as the reverse complement.
CGGGCGCCGCGTGCGAGACCCCCGCGCGGCGGGCGAGGTCGCGCAGGCTGAGCGCGCTCGGCCCCTCGGCGGCGATGACGTCGAGCGCGGCGGTGAGCACGGCGCGGCGCAGATCGCCGTGGTGGTACGGGCGTCGGGTCGTGGAACTCATGCGGGCAGCCTACGCCGGATCTAGGCATTGACAAGTTCTCCGCGTCCGGGCAATCTTGTCAGTGACAAGTTGTGAGTGACCGAAGCGTCGAGCGCCGGGTGTCCCGGCGGTTCGACGCGGCGAGGGGGGCCCTGCCATGTCCGCTGAGTACGTCGACGAGACCGGTGCCTGTGGTGACGACGTGGCGGCCGGCCTGGCGGCCGCCGGGGCCGACCGGGCGGTGGAGCCGTCCCGTGCCCGACAGCTCTGGCACCTGCTGGAGCCGTTCCACGCGGTGCTGTACTACGCGCCCGAGGCCTTCGAGGAGGCCTCCGTGCTCGGCTACGGCAGCGCAGCGGACCGCTGGCCGAGCTACTTCCCCTTCCGGGCCGCCCCGCTCGGCGCGGTCGGCAGCGAGCGGGTGGCCTCCGCCTTCTACAGCTTCGCCCCGCGCATGGTCGCCGAGCACATGGACCCGGCCTGGCGGATCGCGAGCCCGGCCGAGGTGCTCGAAGCGAGGACGCGGGCCGTCGACCGCACCTACCGGAGCATCCTCGGCGACCGTGTCGACGACCCGCGCCTGGCCGAGGCCGCCGCCCTCGCCCGGCGCGCCGCCGAGGCGGCCGGCACCGCAGGGCGCCCACTGGCCGCCGCCAACGCCGAACTGCCCTGGCCGGAGGCCCCTCACCTCCAGCTGTGGCACGCGGCGACGATCCTGCGCGAGCACCGCGGCGACGGCCACCTCGCCGCACTCCTCGTCGCCGGACTCGACCCGGTCGAGGCGCTGGTGTCCTTCGCCGCGATAGGCGCCGCGTCCGTCGAGCGCTTCGCGAGCCGCGGCTGGAGCGACAGTCAGTGGTCGGCCGCCCGCGACCGCCTCGCCGCCCGAGGCCTGCTCGGCACCGACGGTACGGCGACGGAGGCGGGCCGCGCCCTGCGCCGCCGCGTGGAGGAGGACACCGACCGGCTCGCCGTGGCCCCCTGGCAGACCCTCGGCCGGACCGCCACCGACCGCCTCGGCGAACTCCTCGGCGACTACTGGGTCGCGGTGCTGTCCTCGGGCCTGCTGCCCTCCGAGTCGACCTTGGGAATCGGCAGGGTGTGAGCGGCAACCCGGCGCCAGATCCCTCCGTCCGCCCGCACGAGCCGCGCCAAGTGCGCCGAGAGCACACCGAGTCGGGTGAGTGGTCCCTCTCGTTCCCGCCCGGCCCCGAACCCGCCCCAACTTCCGCCTCCGGCCCCGCCCTGGCCCCGCCCTCCCGGCGGATACCGTGGGGCAGAACCGGGTAGCCGGGGCGATGAGGGCGAGCGAGGGGAGACGCACCGTGAGGCGTCTGTGGGGTGGGGCCGTCACCGCTGTGGTGATGACGGTCGCGGTGACCGGATGCAAAGTGGAGCAGACCGAGGGGTCCACCGGGCCCCAGCCGGCCGGGGGCGGAGGCGCCGCGCTGGCCGCCGCCGACTCACTGACCGTCAAGGGCCGGGCGCCCAAGACGGGTTACGAGCGAGAGCTGTTCGGCAGCGCCTGGGCCGACACGGACTCCAACTCCTGCGACACCCGCGACGACATCCTCAAACGCGACCTGGAGAAGGTGAGGTTCACCGACGGCGACTGCAAGGTCTCCTACGGCCTGCTGGACCCCGACCCCTACTCCGGCAAGGACGTCACCTACCGCCGCGGCCGCAGCCAGGTCGACATCGACCACATCGTCGCCCTGTCCGACGCCTGGCAGAAGGGCGCCAAGTACTGGAAGGCCGGCAAGCGCATAGCCCTCGCCAACGACCCCCTCAACCTGCGGGCCGTCGACGCGAGCACCAACCGCGGCAAGGGAGACGGCGACACGGCCACCTGGCTCCCGCCGAACAAGGCCTACCGCTGTCCCTACGTGGCGACCCAGGTCGCGGTCAAGAAGAAGTACGGCCTGTGGGTCACCGCCGCGGAGAAGGCCGCGATGAAGAAGGTCCTCGCCACCTGCCCGGACCAGAAACTCCCCACCGGCGGCAACCCGACCGAGGCACCGGCCCGCTTCCACGCCGGCTGAGCCGCCCCACCACGCCGTGCGTCTGGTTCGCGCCCCGCTCAGCTGCCGAGCTTGTCCAGGTCGAGGACCTTGCCGGCCGGCTTCCGGGCAGGGACGGGCTGTCCGTAGTCCCTGAACGTCAGGTGCACCGGCTCCTTGACGCCGGGCGCGCTGTCCACCCGCAGCAGATACGGCTTGCCCTCGGTGGCGACGTACAGGGTGTAGCGGTCCTTGCCCTCCTTCTCGTGCAGCACGATCGCGGGGGTGCCGTTCACGGTGGTGGTCTTGCCGCGGGTGGCGTCCGAGTCGACGTCACCCGCCCCGCCGAGCACCGCGTCCAGATCGCAGAAGCCCGCGATGTCCTTGGCGTCCTGGCCCTTGACGGCCATCTTGGTCCACTTGCCGGCCAGCATCCCCACCGCCGCGTCGGTGTCCGCCTTGGACTCGCCCTTGCTCTGCGCCCGCAGGAACGCCTCGTCGTACTTCATGTAGAGCGAGTCCCCGGTCTTGATCAGGTCGGCCTTGCCCTGGCCGCCCATCGCCATGGTCCCGGCGCACTCGCCCTTCTTGTCCAGGGCCATGTCGAGCCGGATCGTGCCGGAGCTCTCGTCGTCGGCGACCTCGCCCTTCATCCGCAGTGACGGGGCCCCGGTGCTGGCCTTCATCGCCCGGTCGGCGATCTGACCGCCGCTCAGCCCGGCGAAGGGGCCCTTCGGCTTGCTGTCCGCCTTGTCCTGCCCCGACAGGCAGCCGGTGAGCCCCGCGGTGGCCGCGGCGGCGAGACAGAGAGCGGCAAGAGCGGTACGACGCATGACAGTGTCCTTGCTGGGAGTGGTGTGACCGACGACCGCATCAGTGGCGGCCGGTCGCTCGTTCGCTACGTCAATAAGAACAGAGCGTGTGAACCGAGTCAACACGATTCCAACTCGGAGGTCTGTACACGCGCGTTGATGAAGCGCTCACGCGTGCGCCGGTATGCTCGGCGTCACACACGGGAAGAGGGGAGTGGGCCGGTGCAGGACAACGCGACAGAGGTGACCGCCGCCGGCATCGCACGGCTCGCCGGGGTGGGCCGTGCCGCGGTCAGCAACTGGCGCCGCCGCCACCCCGACTTCCCCAAGCCGGTCGGCGGCACCGAGACCAGCCCGTCCTTCGCGCTGGCCGAGGTCGAGGCCTGGCTGCGCAAACAGGGCAAGCTGGCCGAGGTGCCGCTGCGGGAACGGGTCTGGCAGCACCTGGCCGGCCACCCCGAGGGCCCGGTGACCGCGCTGGTGCACACGGGGTGCGTCCTGCTGCTCATCCACGAGCGGTCCACCGTCTGGCTCGACGTGAGCGCCGGCTCCGACGAGCGCCTGGCCGCGATGCTGCCGGGCGCGCTGGAGCAGGTACTCACGCCGCGCTTCGGGCAGGTGCGCGGCCACCGCGTTCACAGCGGGTGGGCCGGGGCGGAGGCGGCGGGTGTGAACACCCCTGGGGCTGTGAACACCCCGGGGGCGGTGAGCGCCTCGGAGGCTGTGAACCCGGTGCCGTCGGCTCGTCCTGCGGTCGGTGAAGCCGGGGTCGGCGGTGTGAACACCCCGCTGTCGGTTCACAGGCCGTCACCGACGCACAGCACGGACGCTGTGAACACCCCGCCGACTGTTGACGCCGCGTCCCCCCGCTCCGACCTCGCCGTGCCCGGTGCCGGCAGTCCGGCGCTGCACACGCCCACAGGCCCCGAACTGCTCCCCTCCGTCCCCCTCCTGCGCGGCGCGGCCGAGCTGGCGGCGGAGGTGGGGGCGCGGCAGGCCTTCGAGTTCCTGCTCGGCCGGCATCTGGACGCCAACCCGCGCCAGTACACGCTGACCCCCACCGCACTCGCCGGGCTCATGGCCGACCTCGCCGGTCCCGCCCGCACCGTGCTGGACCCGGCGTGCGGCACCGGCGCCCTGCTCCGCGCCGTCGACGCCCGCCCCGACCAGCGGCTGTACGCGCAGGACAGCGCCCCCGAACTCGCCGCGCTCACCGCGCTGCGGCTGGCCCTGCACACCCGGGCCGCCGTGCGCGCCGCCGCCGGGGACACCCTGCGCGCCGACGCCTACCCGGACCTGCGCGGCGACGCGGTGCTGTGCCATCCGCCGTTCAACGAGCGCAACTGGGGGCACGACGAACTCGCCTACGACGGACGCTGGGAGTACGGCTTCCCGGCGCGCACCGAGTCCGAGCTGGCCTGGGTGCAGCACGCGCTGGCCCGGCTCGCGGACGGCGGTACCGCCGTACTGCTGATGCCGCCCGCCGCCGCCTCCCGCCGTTCCGGCCGGCGGATCCGCGCCGACCTGCTGCGCCGGGGCGCTCTGCGGGCCGTGGTGGCGCTGCCGGTGGGGGCGGCGCCGCCGTACAACATCGGGCTGCACGTGTGGGTGCTGCGCCGCCCGGACCGGACGCCGGTGACGCCCGAGGTGCTGCTCGTCGACACCGGGCGGTTCGCCGGTGAGGGGCGTGGCGGCCCGGACTGGCAGGCCGTGCGCGACACCGCCCTCGACGCCTGGAGGGCCTTCGGACGCGGCGGGCGGTTCGACGCGCGTCCGGGGCTGGCGAGGTCGGTGCCGGTCATCGAACTGCTCGACGACGACGTCGACCTCGCGCCCGCCCGCCACCTTCCGCCGCCGGCCGCGGCGGACGGCGCGGAGCAGCTCACCGCGGTGCGCGAGCGCCTCGGCGAGACCCTGCGCCTGACCGCCGACCTCACCCCGCCCGCCGCCGGTGTCGAGCGGCCCGTGCGCTGGCCGCTCATCACCGTCGGTGAACTCGCGCGCGGGGGCGCCCTGCTGATGCGTACGGGCGGCAACGGCGGCCACGCGCGCGTGCCGGTGCTCACCGACCACGACGTGCTCGCCGGGACGGGGCCGACCGGAGCGCTCCCCGAGAGCGACGAGGAGGCGGTGCTGACACAACCGGGCGACGTCGTCGTGCCGGTGCTGGGCGGTGGCTCGGTGGCGCGGGTGATCGACGACGCGACAGGGGGCGCCGCCCTGGGGCGCAACCTCGTGCTCCTGCGCCCCGATCCGACGGAACTCGACCCGTGGTTCCTCGCCGGCTTCCTGCGCGGCACCGCCAACAACCGCCAGGCCAGCAGTTACGCGTCCACCGCCACCCGGCTGGACGTGCGCCGCCTCCAGCTGCCCCGGCTCCCGCTGGACGAACAGCTGCGCTACGGCGCGCGTTTCCGGGCGCTGGACGATTTCGAGCGGGCGCTGCGCCGTGCGAACCGGCTCGGCGATCAGCTGGTGCGCGGAATGTACGACGGGCTGACGGACGGCACGGTGGCACCGGACTGAACCGGGCCCGCCGAGCGCACGCCACCAGCGCACGCCACCAGCACACGCCACCGAGCGCCCAGCACCGGGTCTCGCTGGACAACGGTTCGGTACAACCCGGACCGGTTGTCCGTGCCGGGCCATATGCTCGGACCGACATCGGACGACCGGCGTGCGCACAGCGGGCCACACCGGTCGGACAGGGACGCCCATTTCAGGCATCAGGAGCAGCCATGCAAGGCCACGGCTACGCACAGCCGGTGAAGCAGCCGCCGCACCCCGCGTGGCTGGCCTTCCTGCGTGTGCTGTTCGTGGCGACCGGGATCCTCAGCATCGGCTTCCTGGCGTGGGTGATGCTGCTGAGACTGGCGATCGTGACCCGCAAGTCGCTGGACTGGGGCCTGCTGGTGGCGGCGTTCGCCGCCGACGTCCTCAGCGTGGTGCTGCTGAGCGACGAGCCCGGCGACGAGATACACACCCCCGGCGGCTACCTGGGCATGGCCGTACTGCTGGGCACGCTGGTCGCCGCGATCGCGTACTACCTCGGGGCGGACATCCGCCACTTCCACCTGCTCGGGCAGGCCCGCGCCGGGCAGCCGCAGGCTCCGGTGACACCGGCGTACGGCTACCCGGTGACCCCGTCGCCGTTCACCGCGACGACCGTCCCCACCCTGCCGCACACCCCGCACGGCCTGCACACCCCGCACACCCCGCCGCCCGTGGCGCACACCCCGCCGCCCCGGCCGCCGGTGCCCGCGCCGCCGCAGCGTCCGGCGCCCGCCCGGATCGACCAGGTGCGCGCCGAACTCGACGAGCTGAGCGACTACCTGCGCCAGCACGACCAGCACGACCGGCCCGGCCGGCCGGGTCCGTACGACGGTGACCGCGAGGGCGGAAGGTGAGCGTGGCGACCGGACGCGTCGTCGCCGGACGCTACGAACTGTCCACGCTCATCGGGCAGGGCGGCATGGGCCAGGTCTGGACGGCCTACGACCAGCGGCTCGACCGCCGGGTGGCGGTGAAGCTGCTGCGCCCCGACAAGGTGGCCGGGCAGGAGGCGGACGAGCTGCGCCGCCGGTTCCTGCGCGAGTGCCGGGTGACCGCGCAGGTCGACCACCCCGGGCTGGTCACCGTGCACGACGCGGGCACCGAGGGCGAGGAGCTGTTCCTCGTCATGCAGTACGTCGACGGCGCCGACCTCTCCGACCACCTCGCCGAGCACGACCCGTACCCGTGGCAGTGGGCGGTCGCGGTGGCCGCGCAGCTGTGCGCCGTGCTGAGCGCGGTGCACGCGGTGCCGATCGTGCACCGCGACCTCAAGCCGCGCAACGTGATGGTGAAGCAGGACGGCGCGGTCACCGTCCTCGACCTGGGTGTCGCCTCGGTCATGGACGCCGACACCACCCGCCTCACCCACACCGGCACGCCGATCGGCTCGCCCGCCTACATGGCGCCCGAGCAGGCGATGGGCGGCGCGGTGGGCCCGTACACCGACCTGTACGCGCTCGGGGTGCTGCTGCACGAACTGCTCAGCGGTGACGTGCCCTTCGCGGGCTCCACGGCGCTCGGCGTGCTGCACCGGCACCTGTACGAGCCGCCGCTGCCCGTGCGCCGCCTCCGCCCCGAGGTGCCGGAGGCGCTGGAGGCGCTCGTGCTGCGGCTGCTCGCCAAGGACCCGCAGCACCGCCCGGCCTCGGCGCAGGAGGTGTACGAGCACTTGGCCCTGCTGCTGCCCGCGCGCGGGATACCCACCGGGGCCCCTCTGGACCCCACCCGCCCCTTCCTGCGTCCGCACGCCCCCTGGCCGGACCGGGCGCGGACGCCCGCGCCGCAGCCCGCCCCCGCCGCGTCCGCGGCGCCCGCCGCCGCCAAGCCGGACGTCGCGCGCGCGGTGGACGAGGTCAAGCGCCTCCTCGGGGAGGGCCGTATCACCCAGGCCGTCGACATCCTGGGCGCGATCCTGCCCGCGGCCGCCGAACAGCACGGCGAGCACTCGCCGGTGGTGCGCACGTTGCGCAAGCAGTACGCGGCCACCCTGATGGACGACGGCCAGTACCGGCGTGCGCTGCCCGAACTGCGCCGGCTCGCCGACGAACGCGCCACCGAGGCCGGGCAGGCGGACCCGCAGTCCCTGCGCTTCCGCTACGAGGCGGCCCAGTGCCTGGAGCAGCTCGGCGAACCGGCCGCGGCGCTCGCGGAGTACCGCGCGCTGCTGCCGTACTACGAGAACCAGTACGTCTCCGGTGATCCGCAGCTCGCCCACGACGTGCGGCGCCGCATCGGCCACCTGCTGCTCGCCCTCGGTGACCGCCCGGCCGCCCACGACACGCTGGCCCGGCTGCTGCACGACGTGGAACGCGTGCACGGCCCCGGGCACCCGCTCGCGACGGACATCCGGCGCACTCTGCAATGGCTGGGACAGGTGCGCGGCTAGCAGGCGCCCTCTCCGGGGAACGACGCACAGCCGACGAACACAGCGAACGAACACAGCGAACGACGTACAAGGGTGGGGTTGTCATGTCTGGTCACCGGCAGTCGAAGAAGCGCAGGTACGTCACGTGGGCGGTCGCCGGCGCCGCCGTGGTGGCCGGCGGCGGGATCGCCGCGCAGACGTCGACGGCGGCCACCGCCTGGCCCGCGCAGAAGACGTTCACCGGCCGTGCCTTCGACGCCTGCACCGCGCCCTCGAAGGCCGCGATGAAGGCCTGGCACACCGGCTTCTACGGCGCCGCCGCCGTCTACGTGGGCGGCCGGAACCGCGGCTGCGCCCAGCCCAACCTCACCGCCTCCTGGGTGACGTACGTCAGCGGCCTAGGCTGGAAGCTCGTCCCGCTCTACGTCGGCGCCCAGCCTCCCTGCCAGAGCGGATCGAGCCCGGAGAAGCTCACCGCCGCCACGGCCGCCTCCCTCGGCGCGAAGGACGCCGCCGACGCCGTGGCCAAGGCGTCCGCCCTCGGCATGAAGGCCGGCAGCCCGGTCTACCTCGACATGGAGGCCTACGACAGCACGGACAAGGCGTGCAACGACGCCGTGCTGACGTACGTGCGCGCCTTCGACAAGGGGCTGCGGGCCAAGAGCTACCGCGCCGGCTACTACGGCTTCAGCAGCTCCAGCGCCAAGGCCGTCGCCACGGCCACGGACACGACGGATCTGCCGGGCAACCTCTGGTACGCGCTGTGGGACAGGAAGAACACCACGACCTCCGACTGGCCGTTCGGCGCGACCCGGTTCACCGGTCACAGCCGGGCCCACCAGTACCTGGTCAACAGCAAGGAGACCCGCGGCGGCCACACCATCACGGTGGACCGTGACGCCTGGGACGCCCCGGTGGCCGTCACCGGCTGATCCGGGACCCACCGGTACGGGGCGCGGCGGTGCCCGAAGCCCACGTGAATCGTTGGTCGAATGGGTTGGCCGGAGCTTGCCCACTGCCTACCATCGATCATCGCAAGACGTCGTGCGTCCGTCCGTCGCCCCACCGCCCCGGTGGGGACGCCGCGCGTCGCGCCTGTTGCCGCAATCTCCTCAGGAGGTTTTCTTGCACCGCCGTCGCACCGCGCTCGTCCTCACCGCCGTGATCGCCGCGGCCCCTGTCCTGACCGCCTGCGGGAACGACGCGCACCCGGGCGCGGCGGCCGTCGTCGGCGGTCAGCGGATCACCGTCGCCCAGTTGCAGGACCGGGTCGACGAGGTGCGCCGGGCGCAGCAGGCGGCGGTGCCGGACGAGACGCAGTACCAGCAGGTCGTCGCCTCCACCAGCAGCCTCACCCGGGACACGCTGCACAACATGGTCCTGGACCGCGTGCTGCACCGGGCCGCGCGGGACGCGGGCATCGGTGTCACCCGCCATGAGGTCCAGCAGATGCGCACCGGCCTGGAGCAGCAGGCCGGCGGCTCACGGGCGCTGCGGACGGCCTGGCTGCAGAAGTACGGCATCGCGCCCGAGCGCCTCGAGGACAATCTGCGCCTCCAGATCGAGGCCCAGAAGCTCGCCGCCAAGCTCGGCACCGACACCACCCAGCCCGCCTTCTGGAAGGCCCTGTCCGGCGCGTCCCGGGAACTCCACGTCGACCTCAACCCGCGCTACGGCGCCTGGGACGTGCGCAAGAGCAGCCGCGTCGACGCGAAGACGCCGTGGCTGCGCGAGGTCACGGCGACCGGTTCGCAGCAGCAGACGACCTGACCACTCGGCGATGTGCCCCCGTGACGGCGTCCGCCGTCGTGGGGGCATCACGCCGGGGGCGTCACGCTCTGACGACGGGCCGCAGGCCACGAGGCCGTTGATCGTACGATCACAGCGCACCCGGTGGCCTGTGGACAACGCGGCCGGTCCGTCGCCGGCGTGGGTTACGTTCGGATCGTGAACGAAATCAGCTCCGAAGCCGCCCCCGGTCGCATCGTCCTGCTCACCACCAGCCACCGCGTCGCGCCCGGTCTGCTGTCCTGGCCCGCCTGGCAGGCGCTGCACGCCGCCGACCGCGTGCTGTGCTCGGACGGCGCGCATCCGCAGCTGCCCTATCTGCGGGAGGCCGGGACCGCGGTGGAGGAGGCGTCCGTCACCGCCGAGGAACTGGTCGACGCCTGCGCGGGCGGCCGGACGGTGGTGGTCGTGGCGACGGGCGAGGGCGAGCCCGCGCTCACCGACGGCCTGGCCCGCCTGGCCGGCTCCGGCCGCGTCCGGATGCCCGACCTGGAGCTGCTCCCCGCCTCCTACGACCTGCCGGGCGCCCGCCTCCTCGACCTCGTGCAGGTCATGGACCGCATCCGCGTCGAATGCCCCTGGTCCTCCCGGCAGACCCACCGGGGCCTGGCGAAGTACGGCATCGAGGAGGCGTACGAGCTCGTCGAGGCGATCGAGGCCGGCGACCGCGACGAACTGCGGGAGGAACTGGGGGACGTCCTGCTCCAGGTCGTCTTCCACTCCCGGATCGCCGAGGAGGACCCGGACGCGCCCTTCTCGATCGACGACGTGGCCGGCGGCATCGTCACCAAGCTGATCCACCGGCACCCGCACGTCTTCGGCGAGGAGAGCGCCGAGACCCCCGAGGACGTCAAGGAGCACTGGCTGCGCACCAAGGCCGAGGAGAAGCGCCGCGCCTCGGTGACGGACGGCGTGCCGCTCGGCCAGCCCGCCCTGGCCCTCGCCGCCAAGCTCGCCTCCCGCACCCGCACCGCCGCCCTGGAGGTACCGCTGCCGCGGGGGGAGGGCGTCGGCTACGAGCTGCTGGCCCTGGCGATCCGCGCCGAGGCCGAGGGCGTGGACCCGGAGGCGGCCCTGCGGGCGGCGGCACGGGCCTACCGGGACGCCATACGCACGGCGGAAGGCCTGCCCGTCCCCGGCCAGGAGAGGGAGGAGCGGTGACCGGCCGCCCCGCCACCCAGCCCCCCGCGGAGACGGCAGGGCCCCCGGCGGACACGCCAGGCCCCCCGGTCCCCGCCGCCCCGGACCTGTTCACCTGGGAGTTCGCCACCGACCCCTACCCGGCGTACGCCTGGCTGCGCGAGCACGCCCCCGTGCACCGGACCACGCTGCCCAGCGGGGTGGAGGCCTGGCTGGTCACCCGGTACGCCGATGCCCGGCAGGCCCTGGCCGACCAGCGGCTGAGCAAGAACCCCGCGCACCACGACGAGCCCGCGCACGCCAAGGGCAAGACCGGTATCCCGGGGGAGCGCAAGGCCGAGCTGATGACGCATCTGCTGAACATCGACCCGCCGGACCACACCCGGCTGCGGCGGCTGGTCAGCAAGGCGTTCACCCCGCGCAGGGTCGCCGAGTTCGCGCCCCGGGTGCAGCAGCTGACCGACGACCTCATCGACCGGTTCGCCCGGGAGGGCTCCGCCGACCTCATCCACGAGTTCGCGTTCCCGCTGCCCATCTACGCCATCTGCGACCTGCTCGGTGTCCCGGGAGAGGACCAGGACGACTTCCGGGACTGGGCGGGCATGATGATCCGGCACGGGGGCGGACCCCGGGGCGGGGTAGCGCGGTCGGTGAAGAAGATGCGCGGCTACCTCGCCGAGCTCATCCACCGCAAGCGGGAGGCGCTGCCCGCCGACCCGGCCCCCGGCGAGGACCTGATCTCCGCCCTCATCCGGGCCTCCGACCACGGCGAGCACCTCACCGAGAACGAGGCCGCGGCGATGGCCTTCATCCTGCTCTTCGCCGGCTTCGAGACCACCGTCAACCTCATCGGCAACGGCACCTACGCCCTGCTCACCCACCCCGGCGAGCGCGAGCGCCTGCAAGCCTCCCTGGCCCGCGGCGAGCACGGCCTGCTGGAGAGCGGCGTCGAAGAACTGCTGCGCTACGACGGCCCCGTGGAGCTGGCGACCTGGCGCTTCGCCACCCGGCCGCTCACCATCGGCGGGCAGGACATCGCGCCCGGCGATCCCGTCCTCGTCGTCCTCGCTGCCGCCGACCGGGACCCGGAGCGGTTCGCCGGCCCCGACGTCCTGGATCTGGCCCGGCGCGACAACCAGCACCTGGGCTACGGCCACGGCATCCACTACTGCCTGGGCGCGCCGCTCGCCCGCCTGGAGGGCCAGACCGCTCTCGCGACCCTCCTGACCCGCCTGCCCGACCTGCGCCTGGCGGCGGACCCGGCCGAGCTGCGCTGGCGCGGCGGCCTCATCATGCGCGGCCTGCGCACCCTCCCCGTGGAGTTCACACCGCAACGCCCCTGACGACCCGTGAACTCCCCGGCCCTCCCGGCCCTCCCGGGCCGGCGGTGCCACCCCGCCCGTCGCTGCGTGTGGGCACACCCTCATTCCGTGATCTTCACGTGATCTGCGCGGCATTAACTTGTGACAAGTGATCGTCTGCCGATACGTTCACCCATCAGCGCGGCGTCGAGCGTGATCCGCCGCGCTGTTCACCGTTGTCGCGCGAAAGGTCTCCGTATGCTCTCCGGGAACGGTCGTCACCGTCGCCCCCGTCAGGCTCCGGCCCTCCTCGTCGCGGCCGGGGTGACCGGCTCCGCCATCGCCATCCCGCTGCTCGGGGCGGCCTCCGCGAACGCGGCCGACGGCACCACCTGGGACAAGGTGGCCGAGTGCGAGAGCGGCGGCTCCTGGAGCGCGGACACCGGGAACGGGTTCTACGGCGGCCTCCAGATCTCCCCGGGCGACTGGGAGCGCTACGGCGGCCTCGACTACGCCGCCAGCGCGGACGAGGCCAGCCGTTCGCAGCAGATAGCCGTCGCCGAGCGGATCCTGGCCGACCGGGGAACCACCCCCTGGGCCACCTGCGCCCTGCTCTCCGGCCTCACCTCGAACTCTGCGTCGGTGGACGTCGACACGGGCGTCGGCGATTCGGACACATCGGGTTCATCCGGTTCATCGGGATCATCCCATTCGTCCGACTCGTCCGGGTCGTCGGGCTCCCAGGGCTCCGGTGACTCCACCGGCTCGGCGGGCTCGTCCGACTCCACGGGATCGTCGGGTACGTCCGGCTCCCCCGACTCGCCCGCTCTGCCCGATTCGTCCTCGCCCTCACCCTCCGACTCCGCGTCGGACAGCGCCTCGCCGGACGCGAACGCGGGTGGCGATACCGCCGTGGACCACGGCAAGTCGGGCAAGTCGTCCCCTGGGAATTCCGGTTCGGGGTCCGGCGGCTCGCGGCGGGCGGCCGGTTCGGCCACTGCGGCTCCGGAAGCCGGCGACTCGGACAATTCCTGGCAGACCGGCGGCTCTTGGAGCCTGGTCGACACCGGTTCGATCGGCACCGGCCGGCATCGCGGGGTGAGCGCGGACGAAGTGGCGGGCGCGAAGCCCGTCGCCACGTCCTACACCGTCCGCGACGGCGACTCGCTGGTCTCCATCGCCGACTCCCTTGCCGTCGACGGCGGGTGGCACGCGCTCTACGCCGACAACAAGGCGGCCATCGGTGCCGACCCTGACGACATCGCCCCCGGTCAGACCCTGCGTGTTGGTGGCGAAACGGTCGAAAAGTAGAGCCAGTTGACGCCCCATTTAGCGCATGATGTCCGGTTTGGCGAAAGTGTGGGATGAGTCTCAGAAGCCCTGATCGTCTTTGAAATTCCGTCGATCACCTGTCTACGGTCGAAGCCGCTCGTCACCACGAGCCCCGGCCGCCGCAACGCCGAATCCTGCCAGTGGCGGCCCGGGAACAGTCGTCGCGTAATGCGCCGTAGGCAGGAGCGGGGGACCCAAGGTAGGCGCCGGGACCAGCGGTTGACGCTGGAACCGGCTAGGGGTGGAGCCACCCTTCCCGAGACGGGAGGGTGGCCGGGCAACTCAACCGGCCCGAACCCGACAGCTCACCTCGCAGGCGTCGGTGAGGGGATCGATCCATGCTGTTTTCCAGCAAGGGCAAGCACCGCCGTCCGTCCAAGGCCATCCGCGCCGTCGCGCTCGCCGGTGTCACCGGTGCCGCGGTCGCCGCGCCGCTGATGGCGGCCGGCAGCGCCTCCGCCGCCACCGCCTCCGAGTGGGACGCCGTCGCCCAGTGCGAGTCGGGCGGCAACTGGTCCATCAACACCGGCAACGGCTACTACGGCGGTCTGCAGTTCTCCGCCTCCACGTGGGCCGCGTACGGCGGCACGCAGTACGCCGCCACCGCCGACAAGGCCGCCAAGTCGCAGCAGATCGCCGTGGCCGAGAAGGTCCTCGCCGCGCAGGGCAAGGGTGCCTGGCCGGTCTGCGGCACGGGCCTTTCGGGCGCCGCCTACAACGGCTCCACCGCTTCGAGCGGCAGCGGCACCGGCTCCTCCACCCCGTCCACCCCGTCCAGCTCGTCCGCCGGCACGGGTACCACCACCCGTTCGACCGACGACCAGGCCGCCTCGCGCTCCAGCGACCGCCCGGCCGCGAGCAAGACCGTCACCACCCCGACCGGCAAGAAGGTCAAGAAGGGCGACGGCGAGTACAAGGTCGTCACCGGTGACACCCTCAGCTCCATCGCCGCGGACCAGAAGGTCGCCGGTGGCTGGAAGAAGCTGTACGACCTCAACAAGGACATCGTCGAGGACGCGAACCTCATCTACCCGGGTCAGCAGCTGCACCTGAAGTAGGCCGCGTCCGGCACGGCCCGGCGGCGCACAGCCGCCGCCCTGCCCGGCCACAGCGCCCTCACAAGCGCGGCCCCCATACTGGAGGTCCCGTGAGGGTCCCCCCGTCCCCACGGGCTCCCCGCCCCGGTGCGTCGTCCCCCGTACGCACCGGGGCGGGGCTTTTTTTGGCCTCCCTTTGTTCCGTCAGCGAACAATGTGTACGGTCACCTTGTCCACGGGACGGTCGGTCGGCTGCCGGCGCCCCGGAGACGGTTAGGCTCTAGTCGCAAGGCACAGCCGTAAGGCAGACAGCCCCGCACTTCCAGCGTCACATCCAAGAAGGAGATGCTCGTGCCGTCCATCGACGTCGTCGTAGCCCGGGAAATCCTGGACTCCCGAGGCAACCCCACGGTCGAGGTCGAGGTCGGCCTCGACGACGGCAGCACGGGTCGTGCCGCCGTTCCGTCCGGCGCGTCCACCGGCGCCTTCGAGGCCATCGAACTGCGCGACGGTGACTCGAACCGCTACCTGGGCAAGGGTGTCGAGAAGGCCGTCCTCGCCGTCATCGAGCAGATCGGCCCGGAGCTGGTCGGCTACGACGCCACCGAGCAGCGCCTGATCGACCAGGCCATGTTCGACCTGGACGCCACCGACAACAAGGGGTCGCTCGGCGCCAACGCCATCCTCGGCGTCTCGCTCGCCGTCGCCCACGCCGCCTCCGAGGCCAGCGACCTCCCGCTCTTCCGCTACCTGGGCGGCCCGAACGCGCACCTGCTGCCCGTTCCGATGATGAACATCCTGAACGGCGGCTCGCACGCCGACTCCAACGTGGACATCCAGGAGTTCATGATCGCCCCGATCGGCGCGGAGTCCTTCTCCGAGGCGCTGCGCTGGGGCGCCGAGGTCTACCACACGCTGAAGAAGGTCCTGAAGAACAAGGGCCTGTCCACCGGTCTCGGCGACGAGGGCGGCTTCGCCCCGAACCTCGGCTCCAACCGCGAGGCCCTCGACCTCATCCTGGAGGCGATCAAGGAGGCCGGTTACACCCCCGGCGAGCAGATCGCCCTGGCGCTCGACGTGGCCGCGTCCGAGTTCTACAAGGACGGCTCCTACGTCTTCGAGGGCAAGAACCGCACCGCCGAGGAGATGACCGACTACTACGCCGAGCTGGTCGAGGCGTACCCGCTGGTCTCCATCGAGGACCCGCTGTTCGAGGACGACTGGGAGGGCTGGAAGACCATCACCGCCCGCCTCGGCGACCGCGTCCAGCTCGTCGGCGACGACCTGTTCGTCACCAACCCCGAGCGCCTCGCCCGGGGCATCGAGGAGGGCGCCGCCAACGCCCTGCTGGTCAAGGTCAACCAGATCGGCTCGCTGACCGAGACGCTGGACGCCGTGGAGCTGGCCCAGCGCAGCGGCTACAAGTGCATGATGTCCCACCGCTCCGGCGAGACCGAGGACGTCACCATCGCCGACCTGGCCGTCGCGACCAACTGCGGCCAGATCAAAACCGGCGCCCCGGCCCGCTCCGAGCGCGTCGCCAAGTACAACCAGCTGCTGCGCATCGAGGAGATCCTCGACGACGCCGCGGTGTACGCCGGCCGCTCGGCCTTCCCGCGCTTCAAGGGCCACGGCGAGGCCGCCCAGGGCTGACCCGCCGGGCGCCCGCCGGGGACACATCCCGGCCGTGCCGTAGCCAGTCGTACGTACGTCCCCGTACTCGGTCCCGTACCGTGTCCGGGGACGTACGCACGTGGAAGGGGAGGCGGACAGCCAGATGGCCGCGAAGGACCGGGACCGTTTCTCCACGGCGACCAGGCTGCGGGTGCTCGGCGAGCAGACCGCGGCCCGGGTCTACCGCTCCCAGACCAAGCGGCAGGCCCGCCGCTCCCGGCTCACCGGCCGCGCCGCGCTGCTCGCCCTCGTGCTGTGCTCGCTGATCGTCGCCCTGGCGTACCCGATGCGGCAGTACGTCTCGCAGCGCGCCGAGATCGCCGACGTGCAGCGCCGGCAGGAGCAGGCGCGCCGGCGCGTGGAGCAGCTGCGCGACCTCAAGGCGCGGTGGCAGGACGACGCCTACGCCGCCCAGCAGATCCGCCGGCGGCTGCACTACGTGCTGCCCGGGGAGACCGGGTACGTGG
Organism: Streptomyces sp. NPDC041135; assembly: GCF_055592085.1. Taxonomy (NCBI): domain Bacteria; kingdom Bacillati; phylum Actinomycetota; class Actinomycetes; order Kitasatosporales; family Streptomycetaceae; genus Streptomyces; species Streptomyces sp. NPDC041135. Next base: position 85,954 of record NZ_JBVIYZ010000006.1, on the reverse strand, counting down.
TCGTCGACCCCGGCGCGGCCCGCCAGTCCCGCGCCGACCTCGGGGCCGCCCACCGGCCCTGGTACGCGAACGTCTGGGACGGCGTCGACAAGTCCGACGCCTCCGATCAGTGAACCGACAGAAAGCCATCCGGAAAGCAGTCATGGATACGCCTCCGCCGCCCACCTTGCGCACCGAGCCCACCGACGCGGACGTCGAAGCCTTCAAGCAGCAGCTCGGGCGTCCGCCGCGGGGCCTGCGGGCGATCGCGCACCGGTGCCCGTGCGGGCAGCCGGACGTCGTCGAGACGGCGCCCCGCCTGCCCGACGGCACGCCCTTCCCGACGACGTACTACCTGACGTGCCCGCGCGCCGCCTCGGCGATCGGCACGCTGGAGGCGAACGGCGTCATGAAGGAGATGACCGAGCGGCTGGCCACCGACCCGGAGCTGGCCGCGGCCTACCGGGCGGCGCACGAGGACTACATCGCGCGCCGGGACGCCATCGAGGTCCTCACGGGCTTCCCGAGCGCCGGCGGCATGCCGGACCGGGTGAAGTGCCTGCACGTCCTGGTGGCCCACTCGCTGGTCGCCGGACCCGGCGTCAACCCGCTCGGCGACGAGGCGGTGGCCATGCTGCCCGAGTGGTGGCGCAAGGGCCCCTGCGTGACCCTGCCGGAGAACCTGGAGAACCCGCAGAACGCGGAGAACCCGGTCTCGGAGAACCCGGAGAGCACCGAGGAGGACGCGCAGTGACCCGTGTCGCCGCCATCGACTGCGGTACCAACTCCATCCGCCTGCTGGTCGCCGACGTCGACCCCGCGCGCGGCGAACTCGTCGACCTGGACCGGCGGATGACGATCGTCCGGCTCGGCCAGGGCGTCGACCGCACCGGCCGGCTCGCCCCCGAGGCGCTCGAGCGCACCTTCGCCGCCTGCCGCGAGTACGCCCGGGTCATCAAGGAACACGGCGCCGAACGCGTGCGTTTCGTGGCCACCTCCGCCTCCCGGGACGCGGACAACCGCGACGATTTCGTGCGGGGCGTGCTCGACATCCTCGGCGTCGAGCCCGAGGTCATCACCGGTGACCAGGAGGCGGAGTTCTCCTTCACCGGGGCCACGAAGGAACTGACCGGGCGACAGGACCTGGCGCGGCCCTTCCTGGTGGTGGACATCGGCGGCGGCTCCACCGAGTTCGTCGTCGGCGACGACCGGGTACGGGCCGCCCGGTCCGTGGACGTCGGCTGCGTGCGGATGACCGAGCGTCACCTGGTGCGCGACGGCGCGGTGAGCGACCCGCCGGCCGAGGAGCAGATCGCCGCCATGCGGGCCGACATCGAGGCCGCCCTCGACCTCGCCGAGCGGACCGTGCCGCTGCGCGAGGCCCGCACGCTGGTCGGCCTCGCCGGTTCGGTCACCACCGTCTCGGCCATCGCCCAGGACCTGCCCGAGTACGACTCCGCGGCCATCCACCACTCCCGCATCCCGCGCGACCGGGTCCGCGAGATCACCGGCGCGCTGCTGCGCTCCACGCACGCCGAGCGGGCCGCGATCCCCTCCATGCACCCCGGGCGGGTCGACGTCATCGGCGCCGGCGCCCTCGTCCTGCTCGCGATCATGGAGCGGATCGGCGCGGAGGAGGTCGTCGTCAGCGAGCACGACATCCTCGACGGCATCGCCTTCAGCTGCGCCTGACGGCGGCCGACGGCGCCTTCCCGGGCCGGCCGGACCGGCCCGGGATCCCTCGGCTGAGCAGGGCGGACAACGTTTGAGCGGGGTCTCGGGGCGGCGCGGGACCACTCCGGGGCGGCCCGGCGGAAAAGTTCGTGAAGTTCTTCACAAGGATTTCGGTCCGCGCGCGCGATTCCCGGCCCTCCACTGCCCCGTCCGGGCCGTCCAGAGGCGCCCGAGGGGGCTGAGGAAAGCGTTGCGGGAGGGTCGCGCGCGAGTGGCGCGGAGGTGTCCGCGAGGGCCTCACAGCGGGCTCTGAGGGCCGGAGAGGCAGCTCACGCGGCATTGACAACGGATCTTGCCCCGTGGCGGTTCCCCTGCGGTTTCATGACCTGGGTCACGTGGGCCGCGGAGTTTAACACAAGCCCTCCCGAAGCTTGTGAAGGGGCGCACGAGCAGCCCTCCAGAGGCGGGTGGATACTCGATGGCATGAGCACCACGGAGCGTCCCAGGATCCTCGTAGTAGGCGGTGGGTACGTAGGCCTGTACGCAGCTCGGCGCATTCTCAAGAAGATGCGCTACGGCGAGGCGACCGTCACGGTCGTCGACCCCCGGTCGTACATGACCTACCAGCCCTTCCTCCCCGAAGCCGCCGCCGGCAGCATCTCCCCTCGCCACGTCGTCGTCCCGCTGCGACGCGTGCTGCCGAAGGCGGAGGTCCTCACCGGCCGGGTCACCACCATCGACCAGGACCGCAAGGTCGCCACGATCGCCCCGCTCGTGGGCGAGGCGTACGAGCTGCCCTTCGACTACCTGGTCATCGCCATGGGCGCGGTCTCCCGCACCTTCCCGATCCCCGGCCTCGCCGAGCAGGGCATCGGCATGAAGGGCATCGAGGAGTCCATCGGCCTGCGCAACCACGTCCTCGAGCAGCTGGACAAGGCCGACTCGACGAACGACGAGGAGATCCGCCGCAAGGCGCTCACCTTCGTCTTCGTCGGCGGTGGCTTCGCGGGCGCGGAGACCATCGGCGAGGTCGAGGACATGGCCCGGGACGCGGCCAAGTACTACAAGAACGTCTCCCGCGACGACATGCGGTTCATCCTCGTCGACGCCGCGGACAAGATCCTTCCCGAGGTCGGCCCCAAGCTCGGCCAGTACGGCAAGGAGCACCTGGAGAGCCGCGGCGTGGAGATCTACCTCTCCACCTCGATGGACTCCTGCGTCGACGGCCACGTGGTGCTGAAGAACGGGCTGGAGGTCGACTCCAACACCGTGGTGTGGACCGCCGGCGTCAAGCCCAACCCGGCGCTGTCCCGCTTCGGCCTGCCCCTCGGCCCGCGCGGCCACGTCGACTGCGAGCCCACGCTCCAGGTCAAGGGCACGGACTACATCTGGGCCGCCGGCGACAACGCCCAGGTGCCCGACCTCGTCGGCCGCAAGGCCGGCAACGAGAACGCCTGGTGCCCGCCGAACGCGCAGCACGCGCTGCGCCAGGCCCGCGTCCTCGGCGACAACGTGATCTCCGGCCTGCGGGGCTTCCCGCAGAAGGAGTACGAGCACGCCAACAAGGGCGCCGTGGCCGGCCTCGGCCTCCACAAGGGCGTGGCGATGATCGTCATGGGCAAGATGAAGATCAAGCTCAAGGGCCGCCTCGCCTGGTACATGCACCGGGGCTACCACGGCCTGGCGATGCCGACCTGGAACCGCAAGATCCGCGTCTTCGCCGACTGGACCCTCGCCATGTTCCTCAAGCGCGAGGTCGTCTCCCTCGGTGCCATGGAGAACCCCCGCGAGGAGTTCTACGAGGCCGCCAAGCCGGCGCCGGTCGCCGCCGCGAAGACCGAGGAGAAGGCCAAGGCCTCCTGACCGGGGCCCGCTGACCTCCCCGTCCCGACCGACCCCGAAGGGGCCGCCCGCCATCCGTGGTGCGGGCGGCCCCTTCGCCGTACCCGGGCCCGTGCGGGCGGCCCCTTCACCATTCCCGGGCGCTGTGCGGGCGGCCCGTTCGCCCTGTCCGTATCCCGGCGGGTGGACGCGAGTCCCGGCGGGGTGGACGCCGGTCCCGGCGGGGTGGAGGTGCGTCCCGGCAGGGTGGACGCGAGTCCCGGCGGGAGGACGCGGGTCCCGGCGCGGGGCGCGGGGTCCGGCGCGAGCGTGCGAGGCACGCGCGAGCGTGCGGGTCCCGCGCGACTGTGCCCGCGTGAGCCCGGGTGCGTACGGGTGAGCCGCTGGCCGTCGAACGCCCCCCGGCGATCGAGTGAGCCACCGGCCTCGTGTCGGCCGGGCCGGATGGCGGGGAATGCCGTGCCCGTGCGCGATCGTTTTCCCGGAGGTCCGGAGCCCGGAGTCCGGACGAGACGGATCGAGTGGGCCGATGTCCTTGACGGAGGTAGCCATGGCCGACGCCGCGTCGCGGCTGACGAGTGTTGCCGAGCAGTTGCTGGGAGTGCTGTTCCCCTTGCGGATCCGCGCCTGGGACGGTTCCCAGTCCGGCCCGCCGGGCGCGCCGGTGCTCGTCGTGCGCAACCGCCGCGCCCTGCGCCGGCTGCTGTTCAAACCCGGCGAGCTGGGTCTGGCCCGCGCCTGGGTCGCCGGGGACCTGGAGGTCGAGGGTGACCTGTACACCGCCCTCGACGCCATCTCCGGCCTCGTCTGGGAGCGCGGCGAGGACGACCGTACCCTCGCCCAGGCGCTGGCCGATCCCGCGGTCCGGGCCGCCGGCCGTGAGCTGCTGAAGCTCGCCGGGCCGCCCATCCCGCCCGCGCCGCCGCGCGAGGAGGTCCGCAAGCGCCGCCACCTGCATACGCGCCACAGCGACCGGCGGGCCATCAGCCACCACTACGACGTCGGCAACGACTTCTACGAACTCGTCCTCGGCCCCTCCATGGTGTACTCCTGCGCCTACTGGGAGACCCCGGACGGCCGCCTGGAGGACGCCCAGCGCGACAAGCTCGAACTGGTCTGCCGCAAGCTGGGCCTGAAGCCCGGTCAGCGCCTGCTCGACGTCGGCTGCGGCTGGGGTTCCATGGCCATCCACGCCGCCCGCGAGCACGGCGCCGAGGTCGTCGGCATCACCCTCTCCCAGGAACAGGCCGCCTACGCCCGCAAGCGCGTCGCCGAGGAGGGCCTGACCGACCGCGTGGAGATCCGCGTCCAGGACTACCGGGACGTCGGAGACGGCCCCTACGACGCGATCTCCTCCATCGGCATGGCCGAACACGTCGGCGCCGACCGCTACCTGGAGTACGCCCGGGCCCTGTACGCGCTGCTCAAGCCCGGCGGACGGCTGCTCAACCACCAGATCGCCCGCCGCCCGCACCGCGACGAGGAGGCGTACCGCGTCAACGAGTTCATCGACGCCTACGTCTTCCCCGACGGCGAACTCGCCCCCGTCGGCACCACCGTCACCCAGCTGGAGCGCGCCGGGTTCGAGGTCCGGGACGTGGAGGCGATCCGCGAGCACTACGGCCTCACCCTGCGCCGCTGGGTCGCCAACCTGGAGGCCGGCTGGGACACCGCGGTCCGCCTCACCAGCCCGGCCCGCGCCCGCGTCTGGCGCCTGTACATGGCCGCCTCCGCGCTCGCCTTCGAGCACAACCGCATCGGCGTCAACCAGGTCCTGGCACTGCGCACCCCCGAGTCCGGGGAGCCGGGACTGCCGCTGCGCTCCCGCGCCTGGACCGCCTGAGGCACCGGCCCGTCCGCCGGGACGCGAGGGGCCCCGCCGCCTCCCGGCGGACGGGGCCCCGGCCCGCGACCTTCGTTCCGCCTACTCGGCCTACTCCGCCTTGATGGCCGCCAGCAGGTTCAGCCGGGCGGCCCGGCGGGCCGGCCACAGCGCGGCCAGGACGCCGACCGCGGCCGCCAGCAGCAGGAACAGCGCCATCCTGCCCCACGGCAGGACCAGTTCGTACGTCGGCATCCGGGTGCCGAGCAACTCACCGGCCGCCCAGCCGAAGAAGACGCCGAGGCCGAGACCCAGCACCCCGCCGAACAGGGAGATCACCAGCGACTCCAGCCGGACCATCCGCTTGACGGCCCCGCGGTCCAGCCCGATCGCCCGGAGCATGCCGATCTCCTGCGAGCGCTCGAACACCGACATGGCCAGGGTGTTGACGACCCCGAGGACCGCCACGACCACCGCCATGGCGAGCAGGCCGTAGACCATGTTGAGGATCAGCGTGAAGGTCTTCGCGATCTCGTCGGACAGGTCCTTCTTGTCCTGCACCCGGATCGCCGGATTGGAACCGAGGGCCTTCTCCAGCCTGTCCTTGGTCGCGTCGGAGGCGCCGCCCGCCGTCTTGACCAGGACCGTGGTGTCCGTCCTCGCCGACCGGTGCGGGGCGAGCACGGCGTCGTCGATCAGGATCTGCCGGAGCATCGCGTTGCCCTCGTAGACCCCGGCCACCGTCATCCGGCGCCGCTCGCCGTCCTCGAAGTGCACGGTGAACCGGGAGCCCGCCGTCCAGCCGTGCGCCTCGGCGGTGCCGTCGTCGACGACCACCCGGGAGCCGCCCACCGCGAAGGTGCCGTCGTCGACCGTCAGGTCGGTCAGCTCGCCGATCGTCGTGCCGTCGACGCCCGTCAGCTGCTCGCCGCGGCCGTCGACGCGGGCGGCCGCGTCCTGCATCGGGCCGGCGGCCGTGACGCCGTCGGTGGCGGCCAGCTTCCGGGCGACGGCGGGGGAGAGCGGGTTGCCGTTGGCCATGGAGACCACGTAGTCCGCGCGGAGCGCCGCACTGGCCATCGCGTCGATCGACTTCTGCAGGCTGCCCGCCATCACCGTCATGCCGGTGATCAGTGTCAGGCCGATCATCAGCGCCGAGGCGGTGGCGGCCGTGCGACGCGGATTGCGCACCGAGTTCAGGCGGGCCAGCCGGCCGGCGACGCCGAACACCCGCAGCACCGGGGCGGCGGCCGCGATCAGCGGGCGGGACAGCAGCGGGGTCAGCACGAACACGCCGGTGATGAGCAGGACCGCGCCCAGCCCCATCGGGGCCTGGCCGTCGGAGCCGTCCATCGTCGTGGCCGCCAGGACCACCGCCGCACCGGCCGCCGAGAACAGCGCGCCGAGCGTGTTGCGCAGCACCAGGGACCTGGTGGTCGCTTTGGCGTGCACGGCGCTCATCGCCGCCACCGGCGGGATCTTCGCGGCGCGGCGGCCGGGCAGCCAGGCGGCCAGCACGGTGATGACGACACCGACCGCGAGGGCGGTGAGCACGGTGGCCGGGGCGACGATCAGCGGCCCGTCGGGCACGCTCGCGTCGAGCGTGCCCATCAGCGCGCGCAGCCCCGCGCCGATGCCGATGCCGGCGACCAGACCGGTGACCCCGGCGACGGCGCCGACGGCGAACGCCTCGATCAGCACCGACCGGGTGACCTGGCGCCGGGAGGCACCGACCGCCCGCAGCAGCGCCAGCTCCCGGGTGCGCTGGGCGACCAGCATGGTGAAGGTGTTGGCGATGATGAACGTGCCGACGAACAGCGCGATACCGGCGAAGACCAGCAGCCCCTGCTTCAGGCCGCTCATCGACGACGCGATCGTGCGGGCCTGCTCGGCGGCGAGCCGGCTGCCGGTGGTGGTCTCGGTCAGCCCCGCGGGCAGCGCCCGGTCGAGCCGGGCCTTCAGCACCGACTGGCCGGTGCCGGCGGCCGCGCGGACGTCGATCTCGTCGTAGGTGCCGGGCTTGCCGAACAGCCGCTGGGCGGTGGCCGTGTCGAACAGGGCGAGGCTGCCGCCCGCGGCGACGTTGCCGTCGTCGGTGGTGAAGATGCCGGACACGGTCGGTGTCAGGACGGGGCCGTCCACGGAGATGCGTACGGTGTCGCCGACCCGGTAGCCGGCGCGCTCGGCGGTCCGGGCGTCGATGAGCACCTGGTGCGGGCCGTGCGGGGCGGTGCCGTCGGTCAGCGGGTAGCGCGGGTCGTGGGTGCCCCAGTAGTTGCCGCCCTCGGAGCGGAAGCCGCCGCCGATCAGCTTGCCGTCCTTGCCGGCGATGGCGGTGAACCCCTCGACCACGCCGACGGCCCCGGCGGCGCCCGGCACCCGGGCGCTGCGGTCCAGCAGTGCCCGGGTCAGCTCGGGGGTCCGGCCGACGGTGTCGCCGCGGTCCGGGCGGGTCTTGGCGCGCACGGCGACGTCGACGTGGTCGTAGCCCTTGGCGGAACTCTTCTGCAGGGCCGCGGAGATGGTGTCGGTGAAGACCAGCGTGCCGGAGACGAAGGCCACGCCGAGCAGCACGGCGAGCACGGTCATCAGCAGCCGGGCCTTGTGCGCGAACACGTTGCGCAGGGCGGTGCGGAACATCAGCCGGCCAGACCCTTCACGTCGGCCCCGGCGGCCTCGGCGGTCCCCGCGCTGCCGCCGGGGAACTGCCGCATGAAGTCGAGGACGCCTGCGGCGGTCGGCCGCCGCATCTCGTCGACGACGCGCCCGTCGGCCAGGAACACCACCCGGTCCGCGTACGCCGCCGCCACCGGGTCGTGGGTCACCATGACCACCGTCTGGCCCAGTTCGCGCACCGAGTTGCGCAGGAAGCCGAGCACCTCGGCGCCGGAGCGGGAGTCGAGGTTGCCGGTCGGCTCGTCGCCGAAGACGATGTCGGGCCGGGAGGCGAGGGCCCGGGCGACGGCGACGCGCTGCTGCTGGCCGCCGGACAGCTGGGAGGGGCGGTGGCGCAGCCGGTCGGCGAGCCCCACCATCGCGATGACCCGCTCCAGCCACTCCCGGTCCGGCTTGCGGCCGGCGATGTCCATCGGGAGGGTGATGTTCTCCAGGGCGGTCAGCGTCGGCAGCAGGTTGAAGGCCTGGAAGATGAAGCCGATCTTGTCCCGGCGCAACCTGGTCAGCTGCTTGTCCTTCAGGGAGCCCAGTTCGGTCTCGCCGATGCGCACCGACCCCGAGGAGAAGGTGTCCAGCCCGGCCACGCAGTGCATCAGCGTGGACTTGCCCGACCCGGACGGCCCCATGATCGCGGTGAACTCGGCCTGCCGGAACTCGACGGTGACCCGGTCCAGGGCGACCACCTGGGTCTCACCCTGTCCGTAGGTCTTGGACAGCTCCGTGGCGCGTGCGGCCACGGCGGTGGTCCGGGCGGCGGTGGGTGTGGTGGTCACGGGGAGGTGCTCCTGTCGGGCGGGACGGTGGTTGCTGGGACCCGTCCATCGTTGCGGCCCGCCCCGGCCTCTGAAGTCAGCCGCTGATCCGGTTCCGGGGGGCGACTGCGGTCGCACCGGCCGCCGCCGCGTCATACCTGGGGATGACACGGACCTCGGGGACCGGCACGCGCGGAGGGCAAGAACAGGTGGAGCCCCCTTGTTCAAGCGGTGAAATTCCGTCATTCCGCGTACGCGCGCACCCACGCCGCGTCACGCTATTGGCAAGTGCGGATGGCTCGTTCCCCGGGCTGATGCACCCTCAGACATCAATAAAATAAGACAACATCGGTCAACCGCGCCGCTGTTCGGGGGGCGTATCCCGATAGGGTCGAGACCTCGCAAGCGGAGCCCATGGCCTGCCCGGATGGTGGAATGCAGACACGGCGAGCTTAAACCTCGCTGCCCCTCGCGGGCGTACCGGTTCAAGTCCGGTTCCGGGCACCACCGCCCCACGCCGCCCGTCGAAGACGTTCCCCTCCGCCGGCGACCCGCACCTCGTTGACAGTCGGTCCGTGTCGCCGGACACTCTCCGGATGTGAGTGAAGAATTTTTCACCACACGAACAAGCGGCAAGGTGAAGCAAGCAGACCACGCGAACCCCGGGAGGGGTCGGGAGAAGGGGGCGGCCCCATGCGCGCCACTGTCGGGATCATCGGGGCCGGGCCCGCCGGGCTGCTGCTCGCGCGGCTGCTGCACCGCGCCGGGATCGACTCCGTCGTCCTGGAGAGCCGGGACCGGGAGTACGTCGAGCAGCGCCAGCGCGCCGGCATCCTGGAGCAGGGGACGGTGGACGTGCTGCGGGCCGCCGGGGCCGGGGAGCGGATGGACCGGGTCGGGCTGCGGCACGACGGGATCGAGCTGCGGTTCGAGCGCAGACGCCACCGCGTCGACTTCCCCGCGCTCACCGGCGGGCGGTCGGTGACGGTCTACGCCCAGACGGAGGTCTGCAAGGACCTCGTCGAGCTGCACCTGAAGGACGGCGGGCCGCTGCTGTTCGAGGCGGAGGCGCTGGCCGTCGAGGGCGCCGAGGGCGACCGGGTGCGCATCCCCTTCCGGCACCAGGGGCGCGAGGGCGTTCTGGAGTGCGCGTACGCCGTCGGGTGCGACGGGTTCTGGGGCGTGTCCCGGCAGGCCTTCCCGGCCTCCCTGTCCCGGGTCTTCGAGCGGAGCTACCCCTACTCCTGGCTGGGCATCCTCGCCGACGTCGCCCCCTCCCACGACGAGCTGGTCTACGCCCGCCACGAGCGCGGCTTCGCCCTGCTGTCCATGCGGTCCCCGTCCGTCTCCCGCCTCTACCTCCAGGTGCCCCCCGGGACGGACGCCGAGGAGTGGGGCGACGACGCGATCTGGGACGAGCTGGAGCGGCGCTTCGAGACCGAGGACGGGTGGCGGCTGGAGCGCGGGCCGATCACCCAGAAGTCGGTCACGCCCATGCGGTCCTTCGTGCACGAGCCGATGCGCCACGGCCGCCTCTTCCTGGCCGGCGACGCCGCCCACATCGTGCCGCCGACCGGCGCAAAGGGGCTCAACCTCGCCGTCGGCGACGTCGTCACGCTCGCCCGCGCCCTGGCTCACGAGAAGGGGACCGGTTCCCCGGCCCTCCTCGACGCCTACGCAGGCAGCTGCCTGCGCCGCGTCTGGCAGGCCGAGCGGTTCTCCTACGACATGACGACCCTGCTGCACCGGGCCCCCGACGCCACCGCCTTCGAGGACCGCCTCGCGCTGGCCCGGCTGGAGCGCATCGCCTCCTCCCGCGCGGCCGAGACCGACCTCGCCGAGGCCTACACGGGCTTCCCCCTGGACTGAGGCGGCGGGGATGCCCCGCGGGACCGGATGGCCGGGGCCTTTGTGGCCGGGAATCGGGCGGCCGCGTAGCGTGTTGCGCAGCATGGTGAGGGAAAGATCCTCCCCAAGTACTACGGACTATCCTTTGCCAACCTATTACTCTTGAGCCAAGGCCCACAGAGGGTGGCCATGGAGGAGTGAAATGAGGAGCAGCAACCCGGTCTTCTCGCGACGGGGCTTCAGCCGCGACAACGGCTACGCGGACTTCAACACCGCGCCGCAGGCCGGGTACGCCCAGGGCGGCCCCTACGCGCAGAACCCGTACGCGCAGAACCCGTACGGCCAGAACCCGTACGCCCAGCAGGACACGCAGTACGGCGCCCCGCCGCAGGCGCCGGCCGGCACCGGCCGGATGACGATGGACGACGTCGTCCTGCGCTCGGCCACCACGCTCGGCGTGGTCGCCGTCGGCGCGGTGCTCGCCTGGGTGCTGCTGCCGGTCTCGACGACCAGCTACGGACTGGCCTTCGGCGCCGCGATCATCGCGATGGTCCTGGCCCTGGTGCAGAGCTTCCGGCGCACGCCGTCGCCCGCCCTCATCCTCGGGTACGCCGCCTTCGAGGGCGTCTTCCTCGGCGTGATCAGCGAGATGTACAACAGCCGGTGGAGCGGCGCCCCGTTCCAGGCGGTCCTGGGCACGATGGCGGTCTCGGCCGCGACCCTGCTGGTCTACCGGGCCGGCTGGATCCGGGTCACCGCCCGCTACGCCCGCATCGGCATGGCCATCGCCATCGCGTTCGTGCTGGTGATGGCGGTGAACCTGCTGCTGGTCGCGTTCGGCGTCGCCGAGAACGGCGGGCTGCGCAGCTTCGGTCCCCTCGGCGCGGTCGTCGGCATCTTCGCGATCCTGCTCGGCGCCTTCTTCCTGACCCTCGACTTCAAGCAGATCGAGGACGGCATCGCCTACGGCGCCCCGCGCAACGAGGCCTGGCTGGCCGCGTTCGGCCTCACCCTGACCCTGGTGTGGATCTACGTGGAGATGCTGCGGCTGGTGGCGATCTTCAGCAGCAACGACTGACCGGCGCCGGCCCCGGCCGGCCACGCGACGTCGGAAGGGCCCCGGTTACCGCCGGGGCCCTTCGGCGTTCTCGGCGTTCCTCCGCCCGTGCGCGGCCGCGCGCGAGTGGGGACAGGCCCTAGAGCAGCTTGCGCGCCGCCCTTCTCAGGTCGTACTCGTGGATGAGCGCCTTGGCGTGGCCGTACGCCAGGTTGTGTTCGTGCCGGAGCCAGCTGACCTTCTCCTCGAAGCGGAAGAGGGCCGGGCCTTCCTCGACGGTGCGCAGCCAGTCGGCGACTTCACGACCGGTGCAGTGGGGGATGCGGGCGAGCATGTTGCGGTGGGTCTCCTGCGAGAGGACATGGGACATCGGCGCCTCCGGACGCAAAGGGATGTAAGCCGGTCCTTCAGGTCACCGTGCCTGAGCCCCCGCGTGTTGGCAACAGTGCGGCCGCGACGCGTTACGCTCACCGCGTGGTTGACACGACACCTCTGACGCGCGCCGTGGATCACTTCGCCGACCGGCTGCGCGCGGCGCCGCAGAGCCGGCTCCAGCGCGGGGCGGCCGCCGAGGCCCTGGGCGTGGCGAGGGACCTGGCGCGGCGGGCGCAGCTGCGCGAGGACCCCGGGCGGGAACCGCGGGAGATGCCGGACGCGGGCATGTTCGCCGCCGCCGACCAGATCACCGTCGCCGGGCACGACCTGGCGATGGTGCTGACCAGCGACGGCGAGGTCGAGGAAGCGGTCCGGCTGGTGGAGGAGGCCCGCAAGCGGGCGGGAGTGTGAGACCCGGGCGGCGGGAGGTCAGGCCGCCGGGAGCGGGATGCGCGCCCGGGGGAGCGGGGGGTGCGGCGCCGGAGCGTCGCACCGCGCGGTCACAGCGACGCGATGACCCGGTCCGCCAGGATGTAGACGTTCTCCTCGCCGCACGCGAAGGTCAGGGTGTAGGCGCCGGAGATGCCCGAGCCGCCCAGCAGGTACGGGAACTCGCCCTTGCGCAGCGCCGCCGCCAGGTGTTCCGCGGTCTCCCGGTGGCCCGGCGTCATGCACAGGGTGGTGCCGTCGGCGAAGACGTAGACGTCCAGCGTGCCGAGCGGGCCGGGGCGGACGTCGGCGAGCGGGGTGCGGGCCTGGGCCAGCTCCTCCAGCGTCGTCACGGTGCGCTCGTGGTCGTTGACCAGCGGGGACTGCACCGGCACGAAGTCCGGGTGCGAGGGGTGGCGGCGGCGGGCGGCGGCCAGGTCCGGGGACTCCCCGGCGAACTCGTCGCTGTCCGCGGACGGCTCGGACACCGTCTCCAGGCCGGCGAAGTCGCTCTGCCGCGGCATGAACAGGTCGCCGTCGGTCAGCCCGAGCAGGGTGGGCGCGTCGGAGACGTCACGCGCCTCCTGGGCCGCCCAGAAGGCACGGGCCTCCGCCAGCTCCCGCTCACGCTCCTCGGCCAGCGCCTCGGCGACGGCCGTCCGTATCTCCTCGGCGTCCGGCGTCGTGCGGGCCGCCGGCAGCAGGCCCCGCGTGGCGGCGGCGGCCCGGCTCTCGGCCAGCTGGGTGTGCAGCTCCGCCACCTGACGGCGCAGCACCAGAACGCTGCGCAGGACGGCGACGCCCACGCCGCCGGTGGCGGCCGTGGTGAGCAGCAAGGCGATGGGCATGGCGCTCACTGACGTACTCCCGGTTCACAGTCGACCCCCGACTTCCTACATCAGCTTGAAGGGTGGACTAACCACCTGTCAGTGCGTAGCGTCACGAATCGGACAGGGTCTTGGTCCCGGTGTCGGTCCACGCGCTACTCGCACCTGGTCTGACCTGCGCAGACGGCTCTACCGAGGGATATAGGTCACATCCTGAGGGAGATTGGATCACAAATCGGCCCGGCGTTCGGGTCAGTTCCGTACGCCGGGCCGAGGGGTCACCGTGGGTTCGGCGACCGTCACGCGGTGGGGTCAGCTGAGGCGCTCGATGACCATCGCCATGCCCTGGCCGCCGCCGACGCACATGGTCTCCAGGCCGAACTGCTTGTCGTGGAACTGGAGCGAGTTGATGAGCGTGCCGGTGATGCGGGCGCCGGTCATGCCGAAGGGGTGGCCCACGGCGATGGCACCGCCGTTGACGTTCAGCTTGTCGAGGTCGATGCCGAGGTCGCGGTAGGAGGGGATCACCTGGGCCGCGAACGCCTCGTTGATCTCGACCAGGTCGATGTCGTCGATGGTGAGACCGGCGCGGCGCAGGGCCTGCTGGGAGGCGTCCACCGGGCCGAGGCCCATGATCTCGGGGGACAGGCCCGAGACGCCGGTGGACACGATGCGGGCGAGCGGGGTCAGGCCCAGCTCGCGGGCCTTGGTGTCGCTCATGATGACCAGCGCGGCGGCGCCGTCGTTGAGCGGGCAGCAGTTGGCGGCGGTGACCATGCCGTCGGGGCGGAAGACCGGCTTCAGGCCCTGCACGCCCTCCAGCGTGACGCCGGCGCGCGGGCCGTCGTCCTTGCTGACGACCGTGCCGTCGGGAGTCGTCACCGGGGTGATCTCCCGCTCCCAGAAGCCGTTCTTCAGCGCTTCCTCGGCGAGGTTCTGCGAGCGGACGCCGAACTCGTCCATGTCCTGGCGGGTGACGCCCTTGGAGCGGGCGAGGTTCTCCGCGGTCTGGCCCATCGCGATGTAGGCGTCGGGGACCAGGCCGTCCTCGCGCGGGTCGTGCCAGGTGGTGCCCTCCTGCTCCGCGACGGCGGCGGTGCGCGCCTCCGCCTCGGCGAAGAAGGGGTTGTGCGTGTCCGGCAGGCTGTCGGAGTTGCCCTTGGTGAAGCGGGAGACCATCTCGACGCCGGCCGAGATGAAGACGTCGCCCTCACCGGCCTTGATCGCGTGCAGCGCCATGCGGGAGGTCTGCAGCGAGGAGGAACAGTAACGGGTGACCGTGCAGCCGGGCAGGTGGTCCATGCCCATCTGCACGGCGACGATCCGGCCCAGGTTGTTGCCCTGCTCGCCGCCGGGGAGGCCGCAGCCGAGCATGAGGTCGTCGATGTCCCTGGGGTCCAACTCGGGGACCTTCGCGAGGGCCGCCTGGATGATCGTGGCGGTCAGGTCGTCGGGGCGCAGGTCCTTGAGGGAGCCCTTGAAGGCGCGACCGATCGGTGAGCGGGCGGTCGAGACGATGACGGCTTCGGGCATCACGGCTCCAAACAACGGATTCGGCAGGGCTGAGTGGGAAGTTACCCGGCCGTATCGAGCCGGTCACTGGTGTGGCGGTGTGACACTGGACGCACTTTCTAAGCGCTTGCTTTGTCGGTGGTCCCGTTCCGGCCACGACTCGGGCCGCTGGGCCCCGGGGACCCACCGGGGCGCCCGGGCGCCCCAGCGCACGGCCCGGACGCCCGTGCCGCACGGTTTGGGGCGCCCGTACGTACGGAAGCGGCGCCCATGCCCGCGGCCCGGGCACCCCGCGCGCTACTCCGGCGGCGACAAGGGCTGGAGGGACGGGACCGGGGCCGTCTCGGAGACCCGGCGCCGGCGCCGCCGCTTGAGCAGCACCCAAGGGCCGCGCGGCCCCGTCGGCAGCGCCGCCGTGACCTCCGTACCGGCCTCCGAGGCGGCCTCCGCGGCCGCACGCGCCACCGGCAGGAAGCCCTCGCGGCGGGAGACGTCCGGGCGCTCCTCCTCGGCCGGCCACAGCCCCAGCGCCGCGCACACCGTGGGCAGGACCGCCATCGCCGCCGTCGCGTACCCCTCCGCGGAGGGGTGGTAGTTGTCCGGGCCGAACAGCTCCCGCGGGTTCGCCTCGAACTCCGGGCCCAGCAGGTCGCCCAGCGACACCGTCCGGCCGCCCTGCCCGATCACCCCGATCGTCTGGGCCGCCGCCAGCTGCCGCGAGGCCCGCCGGGCCAGCCACCGCAGCGGCTGCTGCACCGGCTCGATCGTGCCCAGGTCGGGACAGGTGCCGACGACGACCTCGGCACCGGCCGTGCGCAGCCGCCGGACCGCCGCCGCCAGGTGCCGTACCGAGCGGGTGGGCGGCATCCGGTGGGTCACGTCGTTCGCGCCGATCATGATCACGCAGACGTCGGGGAAGGGCGCGGGGGAGGACAGCACCAGCGCCACCTGGCGGTCGAGGTCGTCGGACCGGGCGCCGGGCAGGGCCACGTTGCGCAGCTCCACCGGGCGCTCCGCCACCGCCGCCAGACCCGACGCCACCAGGGCGCCCGGCGTCTGGCCCGCCCGGTGCACGCCCTGCCCGGCCGCCGTGGAGTCACCGAGCATAGTCAGCCGCAGCGGCGGCTCACCCGGGACGTCGTAGGCATGGCCGTACACCCCGTCCGCCACCGGGACCCGCCCCCCGCCGCCGCCGTTGCCCACGTGCCGTTTGGCCAGCCGCAGCTCGGCCAGCACCAGGCCGACGGCCGCCGCGCCCACCAGCCCGGCCCCGCCCCCGCCGTATGCCGCGCCGGCCGCGATCCGCCGGGCCACCCGCGCCCTCGACATGCTCGTCATGCGTCGCCGTCACCTCCACTCAGCCGTACACCCACTCCTTGCCCCGTACCGACCGTGTGCCAATCTCGACGGGGAGTGAAGGACGGCCTCGGCCCGGCGCCGGGCCTTAGGCTGGCGAGACCACTACGACCACTCTTTTTGCAAGCAACCGGAGACAACGGTGCGATTCCACGACTCGATGATCAGCCTCGTCGGCGACACCCCGCTGGTGCGGCTCAACAACGTGACCAAGGGCATCCAGGCGACCGTCCTGGCCAAGGTGGAGTACTTCAACCCGGGCGGTTCCGTGAAGGACCGCATCGCCCTGCGCATGATCGAGGCCGCCGAGCAGAGCGGTGAACTGAAGCCGGGCGGCACCATCGTGGAGCCGACCAGCGGGAACACCGGCGTCGGACTGGCGATCGTGGCCCAGCAGAAGGGGTACAAGTGCATCTTCGTGTGCCCCGACAAGGTGAGCACCGACAAGATCAACGTACTGCGCGCGTACGGCGCCGAAGTGGTCGTCTGCCCGACCGCCGTGGACCCGGAGCACCCGGACTCCTACTACAACGTCTCCGACCGGCTGGTGCGGGAGACGCCGGGGGCGTGGAAGCCCGACCAGTACTCCAACCCCCACAACCCCCTCTCGCACTATCACTCGACCGGCCCCGAACTGTGGGAGCAGACCGAGGGCCGGATCACCCACTTCGTGACCGGCGTCGGCACCGGCGGCACCATCTCCGGCACCGGCCGCTACCTCAAGGACGTCAGCGACGGCCGGGTCAAGGTCGTCGGCGCCGACCCGGAGGGCTCGGTCTACTCCGGCGGCTCGGGCCGGCCGTACCTGGTCGAGGGCGTCGGTGAGGACTTCTGGCCGTCCGCCTACGACCGGAGCGTCGCCGACGAGATCGTCGCCGTCTCCGACAAGGACTCCTTCCAGATGACCCGCCGCCTGGCCAAGGAGGAGGGCCTGCTGGTCGGCGGCTCCTGCGGCATGGCCGTCGTCGCCGCGCTCCGGGTCGCCGAGCGGCTCGGACCGGACGACGTGGTGGTCGTCCTGCTCCCGGACAGCGGCCGCGGCTACCTCAGCAAGATCTTCAACGACGAGTGGATGGCCGACTACGGCTTCCTCGAGGACGAGGGCCCCAGCGCCCGCGTCTGCGACGTCCTCAGCGACAAGGCGCACGGCGCCATCCCCTCCCTGGTGCACATGCACCCCGAGGAGACCGTCGGCCAGGCCATCGAGGTGCTGCGCGAGTACGGCGTCTCGCAGATGCCGGTCGTCAAGCCGGGCGCCGGTCACCCGGACGTGATGGCCGCCGAGGTCGTCGGCTCGGTCGTGGAACGGGAGCTGCTGGACGCCCTGTTCAGCAAGCGGGCCTCGCTGGAGGACCCGCTGGAGAAGCACATGTCGGCCCCGCTGCCCCAGGTCGGCTCCGGCGAGGCCGTCGGCGACCTGATGTCCGTGCTCGGCACGGCCGACGCGGCGATCGTCATCGCGGAGGGCAAGCCCACCGGGGTGGTCAGCCGGCAGGACCTGCTGTCCTTCCTGGCCAAGGGCGGAAAGCACTAGCGCGAAGCACGGGCGACGTCCTGGTGAACCGCGCGTGCCGGTACGGCGCCCGCGGTTCACCGGGCCGCCCGGCGGGCTTCGGTGAAGTGGTACGAGGGCGTCACGTGTACGCAGCACCGGCTTAACACGGGTCAGGCAGATTGGTGGGTGTCGGCAGGGCGAGGGGAATACCTCCCAGGCAGTGAGCACTGGGGGAGGTTCCCGCCCCGGCCGGCCGCGAACGGCGCCAAGGACCTCCGGAGCGGCTCCCGGACCTCCATGGACGCCTCGGACGCGCCAGCCCGGTCCTGACCCGGCCCGCGTCCTTCGCGGGGACCGCCGTCGTCCCGCCCCCCGGCAACGGGGGTGCGGCGGTCCCCGCGCACACCTCTTCCCGACCGTGCCCGCGCCCCGGCAACGGGGCCCTGCGGCGGCTCCTGCGCCGCCTCGCCGGTCACCGCGAGCGGCACCTTCCCCGCCGGCCCGGTTCCCCCGGCGAACGTCCCGTCACGCCGGCCCGGTTCCCCCGGCGAACGTCCGGTCACTCCGTCCAGTCGCTGTCCTGGGAGGGCGTGCGGCGCCGTCCGCCGAACAGGCCGGGCGTGGTGCGGGCCGCCTGCACCACGTTGACGCCGACGATGCCGGCCCAGGCGGCCAGCAGTCCGGGCAGCTGCGCGGTGCCGGCGCCGATCGCGGACAGCGGTATCGCCAGCACCAGCGAGACGATGCCGAAGCCGAAGCGCTCGCCCCAGGTGTCGGTGCCCTGCCCGCCCCGGGTGTCCCGCGCGGCCCGCAGCTGCTGCTCGGCCAGGGTGCGGCGCAGCCTGCGCTCGACCGCCGTGTCGATGCGCTGGTCGACCTTGTCCAGGAAGGAGTCCACGAGTGCCGACTCGTACTCCTCGCCCAGCTCCCGGCGCGCCTGAAGGGTGGCGTCGAGTTCTTTCCTGAGGTCGGTGTCCCGCCCGTCCGCTGCCGTCATACGGGCCACGGTAGACAGCGGGCGGGCCCCGGCGCACTGGGGACAGCCCCCCTGTCGGTGCGGGGGCGGACCCCGGGGTCCGGCTCGGCGCGGGCACGCGGCGCCGCGACACCCCGGCGGGCCGTCCCTTGCCTGCCGCGACACCCCGGCAGGTCGTCCCTTGCCTGTCTGCATAACGTCATGCAGAGTTCTAGGTGTGTGAATACCGGGTGCCGGGCCGGACACCCCGCCCCCTCGGCCACGCTGTACTCTCCCGGGACGTCGGGGCGCGGGCCGGCTTCGCCTCGCCGCCGCCGTACGGACGCTGCGCCGGCGTGGACTGTGGAGGGGGAGCACGGCATGAGCGCGGAGAGGACCACGGGTGTGACCAGCGACGGGACCACGGTTCAGACCCAGGGCGCGGCCCCGGGCCGGGCCGGGGACGACCTCGGGAACGGCACCGGCGACGGGAGCGGGAAGGGCGCCGCGGCCGCATCCCGGCGCGGCGCCGCGGGCGGGGGCCGGGGCGGCACCGGGAGCGGTGCCACCGCCGTGTCCGACAGTCCCGCCGCACGCCTCCAGGCGCTCTTCGAGGGCCACCGGCTCACCCCGACCCAGCGGCGCATCGCCCACAGCATGGTGCGGCGCGCCGCCGACGTGCCCTTCCTGTCCAGCGTCGAGCTGGCCGACCTGGCCGGCGTCAGCCAGCCCTCGGTGACCCGGTTCGCCGTCGCCCTCGGCTTCGACGGCTACCCCGCCCTGCGACGGCACCTGCGGGAGGTGGTGCCCGCCGAACCGGCCGCGGACGCGGCGTCGTACAACGAGTACCAGCAGGCCGTCGAGGCCGAGATCGAGAACCTCAGGCACCTGGCCGAGCTGCTGGCCGACCCGCGCCCGGTGCGCACGGCGGGCCGGCTCCTCGCCGCCTCCCGCCCGCTGCCCGTCCTCGGGCTGCGCGCCGCCGCCTCCCAGGCCTACGGCTTCGCCTACTTCGCCGCCAAGGTCCACCCGGACGTCCGGCTGCTGGACGAGGGCGGCACGATGATCCACGACCGGATCGACGCCGCCGTCCGCGCGGGCGCCTCCGCCCTGCTCTGCTTCGCGCTGCCCCGCCACCCCCGCGAGGTCGTGGACACCCTCGCCTACGCGCAGCGTTCGGGCCTGACCGTCGTCACGGTCGCCGACTCCGCGTTCGCGCCGGTCGCCCGCCACTCCGACCTGCTGCTGCCCGCCGCCGTCGGCACCGGCCTCGCCTTCGACACCGCCTGCGCGCCGATGCTGCTGGGCCGGGTCCTGCTGGAGGCCCTCTGCGACGACCTGCCGGACGCCCAGGCCCGCCTGGAGGAGTTCGACGCCAAGGCGGCGGCCCGGGGGCTGTTCGTGGAGTGACCCGCCGGACCCGCCCGGTCCCGGCGCGCTCTCAGACTCGTCTCACCTTCGCTCGGTAACCTCCCGGGCCGACAGGACTGCGCCCGAGGACGAGGAGGCGGAACGTGGCGCGCGGAGATCGCGGGGTACGGGGAGCACATGGTCTGGCCCGGGTGGCCGTGGTCGTACGGGCCGGGGCGGCGCCGCTGTGGTGGTGCGGCGTGGTCGCGGCGGGGGCCGGGCTGCTCCCGCCGGGGCTGACGGGGCGCCGGATCGGCGTACTGGCCGGGGCGGCGCTGTTCCTGGTGGCCGCCGCCGTCGTGGCGGGCACCCGCCGCAAGCGGTACGGCGCCCTCGCGCGCGGTGCCGCCCGGGCGGGCCGGCACGACGTGCTGCAGGACCGGTCGGTGACCGTCCGCACCTGGCGGCGGGGCCACCGCTGGTGGCTGCTGGCGGCGTGCGCCGCCGCGCTGGGCGGCTCCTTCGCGGTGCCGGCGGCGGGGGGTCTGCTGCTCGCCGGGGCCGGCTGCGGGCTGTGGCTGAAGGCGGCCTGGCTGGGGCGGCGTGAGCGCGCCGGGGACCAGCTGCTGTGGGTGCGGGTCGACTGGCTGGACCGGCGGGGCGGGGCCCCGGCCGGCAAGACCGTCAAGGCGTTCCGCGGCACGGGCATCGCGGCCGGCGACGCCGCCCCGGGCGGGGCGCGTCGCCGTACCGCGGCGCTCGTCTGACGCCGGGCCGCGGCGGCTCAGACCTCGAGTTCCTCCTCGATCCGCTTCAGCTGGTGCCGGGCCATCGCCAGGTTGGCCCGGGCGGAGTCGAGCACCAGGTAGAGGAAGAGGCCGTTGCCGCCGCGGCCCTTGAGCAGCCGGATCAGGTGGTACTGGCTGGACAGCGTGATCAGGATGTCCTCGATCTCGCCCTTCAGGCCCAGGTGCTCCATCGTGCGCATCTTGGCCCGGATGACGTCCGTGTTGCCGGCGGCGGCCACGTTCAGGTCGAAGGTCTTGCTGCTGCCCAGCGTGCCCAGCGCCATGCCGCTGGTGTAGTCGACGAGCGCGACGCCGGTCGCGCCCTCGATGGAGGTGAGCGCCTCTTTCAGAGCGGTCTCGGTGTTGGCCATGGTTGTCTCGTTCCTCTCAGCTGTCGGTTGCGGTGCGCGCGTCGGGCGCGGTGGTGCGTGGCGTACGCGGGGTCCGGGTACGCAGGGGCGGTGGTGCGGCCGGTACCGCGGGGGCCGGCGGGGCGGCCGGACGGGCGGCCAGGGCGGCGGCCTCGGCGGCGTCGACCAGCTCCCCGATCCGGGCCCCGGCCCGGCGGCCCTCCAGGTGCAGCCGGCCCACGTTGACCCGGTCCTCGGCCAGCAGGGTGAGCACGGCGGTACGGCCGGCCGCGTAGGTGGCGACGTAGCCCTGGTCGCCGCGGACCAGCAGCTCCCGCAGGCCGCCGCGCCCGGTGGCGTCGGTGACCCGGACGGCGACGCCGAGCGCCGCGGCGGTCAGCGCCGCGAGGCCGTCCCCGTCGACGCCCGGGGTGTCCTCGGCGATGACGAGGCCGTCGACGCCGGCCGCCAGGGCGCCGGTCAGCTGCGGGACCCGGGTCCGCAGCCGGTGCAGCTCGGCGACGATCTCGCCGAGGGCCGTCCCGGGTAAGGCGGGCTCGGCTGCCATCAGATGTCTCCTCTCGGCGGGGCGGTGCCGTTCAAAGCGCCTCCAGCGCATCCCTGAGCCTCTTCAGCAGCGCGATGTCGGGGTCGGTGACCGGGGTCGGCGGCGGGGGCGGCGGTGCGGGCGGTGGCGGCTCGGGTGCCGTCCGCCCCGGTGTCACCCAGCCCGCCGCCGCGAGCCGGCGCACGTCCACCAGCGTGTGGAAGGCCTGCCTGCCCAGCGCCCGCGCTATCCGGGGCGCCGTGCACACGCCGTCCACCTGGTCCAGGACCGCCCGCCGGCGTGCGGTCAGGGGCACGGCGGCGACCGGGTCGGCCCGGATCAGCGGCGCGCTGTCCGCCGCCGGGTCCGGCCACAGGCGGTGCAGCAGCCCCCGCCGCCGCAGCGTCTCCCGCTCCAGCGCGACCACGGGCACCGTGGGCAGCGGACCGGGACTCCCGGCGGGCACCGGGCCGTAGCGGAAGCGCCCCGGCGTGCTGCTGGGCGCCAGCGCGAAGTACCCGGCGTCGTACAGCGCGTCCAGGTGGGCCAGCTCCAGTGCGCCGGAGGGCAGCAGGCGGGCCTCCAGCAGCAGCCGGGCGGTCACCGCGAGGTCGCCGCCCGCGCGCTCGGCGGCCCGGCGCCAGGCGGCCGGGGCCAGGGTGCCGTGGGCCGTGAGGAGCACGCCGAGGTCCGGGGCGAGGGGACTCTCGGCGTACACCACCCGGCCCCCGACGATGTGCAGGGTGCCGAACTCGCGGACCAGCACGCCGGTGGCCCGTTCCTCGGCGAGCCGGGTGAGCATCGGCGAGAGCGCGCCCGCCGCCCGCTCCCGTACGGCCGCCTGGTCCCTGTCCCGCACCGGCAGCGGCGGAGATGTCCTGACCGTGGTCATCCCAGCACCAGCCGGGAGGCCATCTCGCCGAGCCGGATGCGGGCGAGGGCGAGGTTGCCGTCCGCGCGGCTGAGCCACAGGTGCAGGAAGACGCTGCTGTCGAAGCTGGTGTCCACGAACCGCAGCAGGTGGTAGCTGTCGCGGTTGCTGACGATCAGGTCCTCGACCGGCGGCGCCTTCCGGTCCCCGCCCGGGCCGCCCGTCCGGCCGTCCCCTGCGCCGCCGCCCGGGCCGCCGCTCTCGCCGGGCTCGCCGTCCAGGGCCCGGAAGGCTCCGTGCTCGGCGGCCAGCCGGGCCAGTTCGGCGGCCTCGGCGGCGGTGGCCTCGTGGTCACCGCCGGGGGCCTCCCCGACCGTGCCCAGGGCCAGCCCGCTCGTCCAGTCCACCAACGCGGCTCCCCGGGCACCGGGCAGGCGCATCGCTTCCAGTAAGCACTCGTCGATTCCGGGCACCGTGGCTCCCCTCCCGCCTGGGAATCCGGTTGAGTGACGCCGACACTACGCAACGTGTGTGCGGGAGGTGAGGCCTTTGGCATTTTCCGGTGGAACATGCTTCCGGCGTACTAGGGTGGCCAACCGTGCTGTCGCCGGGGCCAGTTGACCCCGAACGCCACCCGGTGCGTCAACGGCGCCCGGGCGCGCGCAGGGTGGTGAGCGCGGAAGCGTGCGCCCCTCCGGATTCGGCCACGATCTCGGCCACCGACTGCGGCTCGCGCACGGTCGCGAAGGCCACGCCGCCCGCTCCGTCCGGCGCGAACCCGTAGATCCCGGGCCGGGCCAGCGAGTTGTAGGCGTAGTGGTGCGCGAAGTAGTACGCCCCCGTGTCCAGCGCCGCCGCGTGGTCGCCCGGCTCCAGCAGCGGCAGCGTCCGGCCCTCGGCGAGCAGGTCGCCGGAGAAGCAGGCCGGGCCCGCCACGTCCTGCTCCACCCCGGGCCCCCGCTTGGCCCGCCCCCGGGCGTCGTAGGCGGCGATCCGCAGCGGCCACGCCTGCGGCACGTAGACCGTCCGCGTCGCCACCTGCACGCCCGCGTGCGTCACCGCGATCCGCCGCCCGCCGGCGCTCTTGGCGTACTCCACCCGGGCCACCACCGTCCCGTGCTTGGCCAGCAGTGACCGACCGAACTCGGTCACCAGCCCGTACCGCCCGCCGAACAGCCCCGGCACCTCCCGGGCCAGCAGCCGCGCGTACTGCGCGTACGACGGCGTCGTGGCCTCCGAGGCGAAGTTCACCGGCAGCCCGCCGCCGATGTCGACCGTGTCGATCTGCCGCCGCCCGATCCGCGCGTTGACCTCCTCGGCGAGCCGGTGGGCCTCCGCTACGCCGCGGGCCATCAGCGACAGCGGGACACCCTGCGAACCGGTGTGCGCGTGCAGCCGGGTCAGCCACGGCCGCTCCAGGTACGCCCGCACCACCCACTCGCGCGCCCCCTCGTCGCGCAGCGCCACCCCGAACTTCGACGTCCGCGTCGCCGTCGAGGTCGCCCCGATGCTGCCGCCGCCGACCTGCGGGTTGATCCGCAGGCCCAGCGGGGAGCGGGTGGGCGCCGAGCCGACCAGGGCGTCCAGGCGCGCCAGCTCCCCGGGGCTGTCGGCGTTGACGGCGACGCCCAGGGCCAGCGCCTCCCGCAGCTCCGCCGGTGTCTTGGCGGGCGAGTCGAACACCGTGCGCGTCGGCGGCACCCCGGCCGCCCGGGCCAGCGCCAGCTCGCCGGGGCTCGCCACCTCCGCGCCGATGCCCGCCCGGTCCAGCAGCCGCAGCACCGGCACCAGCGGGGTCGCCTTCACCGCGAAGGCGTGCAGCACCGGCGTGCCCGGCGCGGTGACCGCGTCGAACGCCGCGCGCAGCTGCGCCGCCGACTCCTCGATGCCGGTGACGTCCAGCAGGCCCACCACGGCCGCGCCGGGGCCCAGCAGGCCCTGCTCCACCGCGGCCCGTACCGCCGCGTCGCGCCGGGCGGCGCGGTCCGCCGCCGCCCGGTCGGTGCCGGCGCCGTCCTCGCTGTCCTCGGTGCGCGCGCCGCTGCCGATGGCGTGTTCCACAGCTTCCCCCCGGGTCCGGTTCAGGTTCGTCGTGGTCCGTCGTGGTCCGCCGTGGCCGGTCACCTCGCCGTGCCGTCCGTCGCGGTTCCTTCCAGCCAAACATCCGCGGCGCGCCGATGCGCCCGCGCCGCCCTATTGACTAGTTCTATTCAGAAAGCGAGGATGTGAATAGACGTAGTAACAGGAGGAGGCAGACGATGTCGGGACCCCGCCCCGTACGAGCGCCGCGCGGTACGGAACTCAGCACTCTGGGCTGGCAGCAGGAAGCCGCCCTGCGGATGCTGCAGAACAACCTCGACCCGGAGGTCGCCGAACACCCCGACAAGCTCGTCGTCTACGGCGGCACCGGCAAGGCGGCCCGGGACTGGCGCTCCTTCGACGCCATGGTCCGCACCCTGCGCACCCTCAAGCAGGACGAGACCATGCTGGTCCAGTCGGGTCGCCCCGTCGGCGTCATGCAGACCCACGAGTGGGCCCCGCGCGTCCTCATCGCCAACTCCAACCTCGTCGGCGACTGGGCCAACTGGGAGGAGTTCCGCCGCCTGGAGGCCCTCGGTCTGACCATGTACGGCCAGATGACCGCCGGCTCCTGGATCTACATCGGCACCCAGGGCATCCTCCAGGGCACCTACGAGACCTTCGCCGCCGTCGCCGCGAAGAAGTTCGGCGGCACCCTGGCCGGGACGATCACCCTCACCGCCGGCCTCGGCGGCATGGGCGGCGCCCAGCCGCTCGCCGTCACCATGAACGACGGCGTCGCCCTCTGCATCGACTGCGACCCGCGCGCCATCGACCGCCGCATCGAGCACCGCTACCTCGACGTGCGGGCCGACTCCCTCGACCACGCCCTCCAGCTGGCCATCGAGGCCCGCGACGCGCGCCGCCCGCTGTCCATCGGCGTGCTCGGCAACGCGGCCGAGCTGGTCCCGCAGCTGCTGGCGATGGGCGCCCCCATCGACATCGTCACCGACCAGACCTCCGCCCACGACCCGCTGTCCTACCTCCCGGTGGGAGTCGACTTCGACGACATGGCCGACGCAGCCGCCAAGGACCCGGCCGGCTTCACCACCCGGGCCCGCGAGTCCATGGCCCGGCACGTCGAGGCGATGGTCGGCTTCCTGGACGCCGGCGCCGAGGTCTTCGACTACGGCAACTCCATCCGCGGCGAGGCCCGGCTGGCCGGATACGACCGGGCGTTCGCGTTCCCCGGCTTCGTCCCCGCCTACATCCGCCCGCTGTTCTGCGAGGGCAAGGGCCCCTTCCGCTGGGCGGCGCTCTCCGGCGACCCGGCCGACATCGCGAAGACCGACCGGGCGCTGCTGGACCTCTTCCCGGAGAACGAGTCCCTGCACCGCTGGATCAAGATGGCCGGCGAGCGCGTCCACTTCCAGGGCCTGCCCGCCCGGATCTGCTGGCTCGGCTACGGCGAGCGCGACCGGGCCGGCGAGCGCTTCAACGACATGGTCGCGAGCGGCGAGCTGGCCGCCCCGCTGGCCATCGGCCGCGACCACCTCGACTGCGGCTCGGTCGCCTCCCCGTACCGCGAGACCGAGGCCATGCTCGACGGCTCCGACGCGATCGCGGACTGGCCGCTGCTCAACGCCATGGTCAACGTGGCCTCCGGCGCGTCCTGGGTGTCCATCCACCACGGCGGCGGCGTCGGCATGGGCCGCTCCATCCACGCCGGCCAGGTCACCGTGGCCGACGGCACCGCGCTCGGCGGCGAGAAGATCCGCCGGGTGCTCACCAACGACCCCGGCATGGGCGTCATCCGGCACGTGGACGCCGGTTACGACATCGCGGAGACGGTGGCGGACCGGCGGGGCGTGCGGGTCCCGATGCGCGAGGGTGACCTGGCGTGACCTTCCACAGCATGTGGGCGGAGCTGCTGCCGGTCGGCCGCAGCTCCGCCTCCGGCGGCTACCGGCGCTTCGCCTGGACCGGGGCCGACACCGACTGCCGGGCCTGGTTCCGGGATCAGGCCGAGGCCCGCGGCCTGGCCTACGAGACCGACCGCAACGGCAACCAGTGGGCGTGGCTCGGCGACCCGGCCGCCGGGGACGCCGTGGTCACCGGCTCGCACCTGGACTCGGTGCCCGACGGCGGCGCCTTCGACGGCCCCCTCGGTGTCGTGTCCTCCTTCGCCGCGCTGGACGAACTGCGCGCGCGGGGAGCGCGGCCCACCAAGCCGCTGGCCGTGGTCAACTTCGGTGACGAGGAGGGCGCCCGGTTCGGCCTGGCCTGCGTCGGCTCCCGGCTCACCGCCGGACAGCTCACCGTGGAGCAGGCGCACCGGCTGACCGACGCCGACGGCGTCACCCTGCCGCGGGCCATGGCGGCCGCCGGGTACGACCCCGACGCCATCGGCCCCGACCCCGAGCGGCTCGCCCGCATCGGCGCGTTCGTCGAACTCCACGTCGAGCAGGGCCGCGCGCTGGACCTGTCCGGCGACCGCGTCGGCGTCGCCAGCGCCATCTGGCCGCACGGTCGCTGGCGGTTCGACTTCCGCGGCGAGGCCAACCACGCCGGCACCACCCGGCTCGCCGACCGCCGCGACCCGATGCTGTCGTACGCCGAGACCGTCCTCGCCGCCCGCCGCGAGGCCGAACTCGCCGGTGCCGTGGCCACCTTCGGCAAGATCGCCGTCGAGCCCAACGGGGTCAACGCCATCCCCTCCCTGGTGCGCGGCTGGCTGGACTCCCGCGCCGCCGACCAGGACACCCTGGACGCGGTCCTCGCCACGGTGGAGAAGGCGGCCCGCGCCCACGCCGACGCGCACGGCGTCGACCTCGACGTCGTCCGGGAGTCCTTCACCCCGGTCGTCGAGTTCGACCACGCCCTGCGCGACGAACTCGGCCGCATCCTGGGCCTCGGCACGGGCCTGACGGTGCCCGTCCTGGGGACCGGCGCCGGACACGACGCCGGAATCCTCTCCGGCACCGTCCCGACCGCCATGCTGTTCGTGCGCAACCCCACCGGCGTCTCGCACTCGCCGGCCGAGTTCGCGGCCGAGGACGACTGCGTGGCCGGGGTGAACGCGCTCGCCGACGTACTCGAAGGGCTGGCCTGCACGTGACGCCGACGCAGCACCCGACGCAGCACCCCGCGGCCCCGCCCGCCCGGACGTACTGGCTGGAGCACGCCTGGCTCGGCACCGCCGTCGAGCCGGGCGTGGCCCTCGACGTGCGCGACGGCCGCATCGCCGCCGTCCGTACCGGCACGCTCGCGCCGCCCCCCGGCGCCGAGGTGCTGCGCGGCCTCACCCTGCCCGGGCTCGCCAACGCCCACAGCCACGCCTTCCACCGGGCCCTGCGCGGCACGGTCCAGGTCGGCTCCGGGACCTTCTGGACCTGGCGCGAGGTCATGTACTCCGTCGCCGACCGGCTGACCCCGGAGAACTACCACGCCCTCGCCCGCGCGGTGTACGCGGAGATGGCCCTGGCCGGCATCACGGCCGTCGGCGAGTTCCACTACGTGCACCACGCGCCCGGCGGCACGCCCTACGCCGACCCCAACGCGATGGGCGAGGCCCTCGTCGAGGCCGCCTCCGACGCAGGCATCCGCATCACCCTCCTCGACACCGCCTATCTGTCCGCCGGCTTCGGCCAGCCGCCCAACTCCCACCAGCTGCGCTTCAGCGACGGCCGGGCCGACGCCTGGGCCGAACGCTGTTCAGTTCTCAAGGAACGCGAGCACGCGCGGATCGGCGCGGCGATCCACTCCGTACGGGCCGTGCCCGCCGACCAGCTGGCGACCGTGGCACGGTGGGCCGAGGAGCGGCGGGCCCCGCTCCACGTGCACCTGTCCGAGCAGACCGCCGAGAACGACGCCTGCCTGCGCGCCCATGGCCGCACGCCCACCAGGCTGCTCGCCGACCACGGCGTCCTCGGCCCGCGCACCACCGGGGTGCACAACACCCACCTCACGGACGAGGACATCGCCCTGCTGGGCGCCACCGCCACCGGCACCTGCATGTGCCCGACGACCGAACGCGACCTGGCGGACGGCATCGGCCCGGCCGTCGCCCTCCAGCGGGCGGGCTCGCCGCTGTCCCTCGGCTCCGACAGCCACGCCGTGATCGACCTGCTCGAAGAGGCGCGCGCGATGGAGCTGGACGAGCGGCTGCGCACCCGCACCCGGGGCCACTGGACGGCCGCCGCCCTGCTGCGGGCCGCGGGGGCCGACGGCCACGCCGCACTCGGCTGGGACGAGGCCGGCACCCTGGAGGCCGGCGCCCTCGCCGACTTCACGACGCTCGCCCTGGACTCGGTCAGGACAGCGGGCCCGCTGCCCCGGCTCGGCGCCGAGACGGCCGTATTCGCGGCGACCGCGGCGGACGTACGGCACACGGTCGTGGGCGGGCGGCACATCGTGCGCGACGGCGCGCACACGCGCGTGCCCGACGTGCCGGCGGCGCTGACGGACGCGATCGAAGCCCTGCGCGCCTGACGACCGCCGACCCCCACGAGGACGACACCATGAGCAGCAGCACCCTCATCACCAACATCGCCACGCTGGTCACCAACGACCCCCTCTCCGGCGACGGCTCCCCCCTCGGACTGATCCAGGACGCGGCCCTCGTCATCGACGGCGACCGGGTCGCGTGGACCGGTGAATCAAGCAAAGCACCCGCCACTGACAACCGGGTCGACGCCGGCGGCCGGGCGGTGCTGCCGGGCTTCGTCGACTCCCACTCCCACCTGGTCTTCGCGGGCGACCGCACCCAGGAGTTCAACGCCCGCATGTCCGGCCGCTCCTACAGCGCCGGCGGCATCCGCACGACGGTGGCGGCGACCCGCGCCGCCACCGACGCGGAGCTGGAGGCGAACCTCACCCGTCTCCTCGCCGAGGCGCTGCGCCAGGGCACCACGACGTTCGAGACGAAGTCCGGCTACGGCCTGACCGTGGCGGACGAGCGGCGCGCCCTGCGCATCGCCTCCGCCCACACCGACGAGGTCACCTACCTCGGCGCGCACGTCGTCCCGCCGGACTTCGCCGACGACCCGGCCGGCTACGTGGCCCTGGTCACCGGCGAGATGCTGGACGCCTGCGCCCCGCACGCCCGCTGGATCGACGTCTTCTGCGAGAAGGGCGCCTTCGACGGCGACCAGGCCCGCGCCGTGCTCACCGCCGGCCGGGCCAAGGGGCTGCACCCGCGCGTGCACGCCAACCAGCTCTCGCACGGCCCCGGCGTCCAGCTGGCCGTCGAACTGGACGCGGCCAGCGCCGACCACTGCACGCACCTCACCGACGCGGACGTCGACGCCCTCGCCCAGGGCGACACGGTCGCCACCTTGCTGCCCGGCGCCGAGTTCTCCACCCGCGCCCCCTGGCCGGACGCCCGCCGGCTGCTCGACGCGGGAGTCACGGTGGCCCTCTCCACGGACTGCAACCCGGGCTCGTCCTTCACGTCCTCGGTGCCCTTCTGCATCGCCCTCGCCGTTCGCGACATGGGCATGACCCCGGACGAGGCGGTGTGGTCCGCCACCGCGGGCGGGGCGGCGGCCCTGCGCCGCACGGACGTCGGACGGCTCACCCCGGGCGCCCGCGCCGACCTGGCGCTGCTGGACGCGCCGAGCCACGTGCACCTGGCGTACCGGCCGGGCGTGCCGCTGGTCGCGCAGGTGTGGCGGCGCGGCGAGCGGGTCGGCTGAGGGCGCGGAAGGACGAGCGGGTCGGCCGAGGGCGCGGAAGGACCGACGGGGAGCGGCCCGTGGTCCCGGTGGGGCGGGACCGGGCCGCTCCCCGGGACGTGTGCTGCCGGGCGGAGGGTCACTCCTCCAGCGTCAGCCCCTTGCGCAGCCGCCCCAGCGTCCGCGACAGCAGCCGGGAGACGTGCATCTGGGAGATGCCGAGTTCCTCGCCGATCTCCGACTGGGTCAGCCCCGCGACGAAGCGGAGGGAGAGGATCTTCCGGTCCCGGTCCGGCAGCTGCGCGATCAGCGGCTTCAGCGACTCGACGTACTCGACGCCTTCGAGCCCGTGGTCCTCGTACCCGATGCGGTCCGCGAGGGCGCCCTCGGTGTCGTCCTCCTCGGGCTGCGCGTCCAGCGAGGACGCCGTGTAGGCGTTCGAGGCGGCCATGCCCTCGACGACCTCGTCGTGGGACAGGCCCAGCCGCTCGGCCAGTTCCGCCACGGTGGGCGCGCGGTCCAGCCTCTGGGCCAGCTCGTCCCCGGCCTTGGCCAGCTCGATCCGCAGCTCCTGGAGCCGGCGCGGCACGCGCACGGACCAGGAGGTGTCGCGGAAGAAGCGCTTGATCTCGCCGATGATGGTGGGCAGCGCGAACGTGGGGAACTCCACGCCGCGGGACAGCTCGAAGCGGTCGATGGCCTTGATCAGACCGATCGTGCCGACCTGGACGATGTCCTCCATCGGCTCGCTGCGGGAGCGGAACCGGGAGGCCGCGAACTTCACGAGGGCGAGATTGAGCTCCACCAGGGTGTTGCGGACGTACGAGTAGTCGTGCGTGCCTTCCTCCAGCGACTCCAGCCGCTGGAAGAGGGTCTTGGACAGCGCCCGCGCGTCGACCGCCCCGACCTGGTCGTACGGGGGGATCTCCGGGAGTTCCCCGAGCGCGTCGAGAGGATCGATGGGATCCAGTTGGTCCGGTGGGGGTGTCGACGTCGCTGTGCGGGTATGCGATCCGTCGAGCCGGGGTGACATGGTGTCCTCCATCGTTCTCGGCATAAGGCTGCCGGAGCCAGTACGTGCACAGCGGTGTGCGGCGCCTCCAAAGCCGGCCGTGTCGATTTTCGTGTCCGTACTAGCCCTACCCGCTCCAGCCGACTGGTCGCAAGTGCGTTACCTGGCGTTATGTCCGTTTCTGCGAGGTTGTTCGGGTGTCGTAGTCGGTGCGGAGGGCGTAATGTTCGAGGGCATCAGCAGGGCATCAGCAGGACATCCGTACGGCAATCTGTATGGCAATCGGAACGGCAGCCGGTGCTGCGGCCATGACGGCCGCCGGTACGGCGGCCCCTACGGCAGTCAGTCAGCAGCCACGACCTCGGGAGAGAGACGGCATGGACCACGGGACGGTCGGCAGCGCACAGTCGGGCCGGCTTCTGGTGGAGGTGCGGGAAGAGGGCTCCAGCGCCGTAGTGACACCGGCGGGTGAGCTTGATCACCACACCGCCGATCTTTTGCGCGAGCCGCTCGACGACCTCCTCGCCAAGGGCTTCTCACGACTTGTCGTGGACTGCTCACGGCTGGAGTTCTGTGACTCGACGGGACTGAACGTCCTGCTGGGTACCAGGCTCAAGGCGGAAGCCGCCGGGGGCGGGGTCCATCTGGCCGGAATGCTGCCAGTTGTCGCCCGGGTGTTCGAGATCACGGGCGCGGAGGCGGTCTTCACCGTCCACGAGTCCGTCGAGGCGGCCCTGGCCGGAGAGACCGGCTGAGCCGGTTGTCCGGCCACCCCGCGCGATCGGCGCCCCGGGCTTCGCACCGGCCACGCCGAACCTGGGGGGTGTTCCGCCGGATCGGTCGGGCAGGAGACATCCTGACACCGTCGGCTCAGGGCACCGGGACGCCCCGGGCCGGCGTGGAACCGACGAACGACCTGCGTACGACTTACGTACCGACTGATGTCGGCCGGTACCGCCCGGCACCGACCGGTCGGGCGGCACCGGCCGCCCGGCACCGCCCGGTGCCGGACTTCTGAAATTGTGAACTGGTGAACTGGTGAATCGGTGAGGTGAAGCGCTGATGAGCACCACCCGGCCTTGTCCGCCGGGCGACCGCGGCCCGGAGCCGAGCGGCGCTTCCGGGGCGTCCGAAAGGGGTGCGCCGACGGCAGGCGCGCCCACGGGGGCAGCCGCGCCGTCCGTCCCGCCCGAGGGCGCTGAGGGCCTGACGGGCCCCGGGGGTCGCCCGGGGGGCCTGGTGAGCCCGTTCGCGCTGTCCGAGGCCCCTGAGGTGGAGGGAGACCGGTCCGTGCCGTCCGCACAGAGCAGCGAGGGCGGTGACGGCCGCGAGAGCGGTCAGGGCCCCCGCGGCCGCCAGGTCCGCAGACTGCGCCTCGACGGCGAGAGCGGCGTCGTGCCGCTCGCCCGTGACTTCACCCGCCAGGCGCTGTACGCGTGGGGCTGGCTGCCGGCCGCCTCCGCCGACCAGCGGGCCGCCGCCGAGGACGTGCTGCTGGTCGTCTCCGAGCTGGTCACCAACGCCTGCCTGCACGCCGAGGGGCCCGAGGACCTGTTCCTCGCCTGCGACAACAAGGTGATCCGCATAGAGGTCTCCGACCGGGGCGCCGGCCAGCCCGCGCCGCGCACCCCGCACCGCGCCGGACGCCCCGGCGGCCACGGCATGTTCATCGTGCAGCGGCTCTGCCTGGACTGGGGTGTCGTACGGTCCGAGGGCCGCGCGGGCAAGACGGTCTGGGCGGAACTGGGCGCACCGGCCTGACCCGCCGGGTGCCGCTGCCCGGGCGCCGCTGCCCCGAGCCGCCGGCACGAGGGGCGCACAGGAATTACACAGCCGCCGGACGCACGAAAGGGCCGCCGCACCGAAGGGTGCGGCGGCCCTTTCGCAGGAGCCCGGGGCGGACGTGCGTCAGTTCACGTCGCCCATGAGCTTCTTGACCTTGTTGCGGTACATCCACACCGCGACACCGGCGACGACGGCCAGGGCGGCCTCCAGGGCCACGATGCCCGTCTTGTTGAGGTCGACGTTCGCCACGCCCAGCAGACCGGTGGTGGCGTCACCCGCGGTGACGGCCAGGAACCACACGCCCATCATCTGGGAGGCGTACTTCGCGGGCGCCATCTTCGTGGTGACCGACAGGCCGACCGGGGAGAGCAGCAGCTCGCCGACGGTCTGCACGAAGTAGATCGCCACCATCCACAGGGCGGCCGCCTTGTGACCGCCGTCGGCGATCGCGAGCGGGGCGAGGAACAGGAAGAAGGACGCGCCGACCAGGATCAGGCCGAGGGCGAACTTGGTCGCCGTGCTCGGCTCCTTGCCGCGCCGGGCCAGGGCGATCCACACCGAGGCGAAGACCGGCGCGAACGCCATGATCATCACCGGGTTGACCGACTGGTACCAGGAGACCGGGAACTTCCAGCCCAGGACGCTGTTCTCGGCCGAGGAGTCGGCGAAGATCGACAGGGTCGAACCGCCCTGGTCGTAGATCATCCAGAACACGGCGGCGGCGACGAAGAACCAGATGTACGCCGACATCTTCGACCGCTCGGCGCCGTCCAGGTCCTTGTCCCGCTTGATGCGCGCGAGCACGATCACCGGGATGACCAGACCGGCGACGATGATCGGGACCATCACCCAGTTCAGGGTGTAGACGCCGGTGAAGCCGACGATCGCGTAGAAGACCGCGGCGACGGCCGCCCACAGGGCCGCCTTGCGCATGGTGGCGGCCTTCTCCTGCGGCGACAGCGGGGTCGGCACGACGCTGGAGCGCGGGTTCAGGTGCCGGGTGCCGAGCAGGAACTGGGCCAGGCCCAGCGCCATGCCGACCGCGGCGAGCGCGAAGCCCAGGTGCCAGTTGACGTTCTGGCCGACGGTGCCGATCGCCAGCGGGGCGGCGAAGGCGCCCAGGTTGATCCCGATGTAGAAGATCGTGAAGCCACCGTCGCGGCGCGGGTCGTCGGGGCCGTCGTAGAGGTGGCCGACCATCGTCGAGATGTTGGCCTTCAGCAGACCGGAGCCGATGGCGACCAGACCGAGGCCCGCGAAGAAGGTGCCGGCGGTCGGCAGGGCCAGGGTGAGGTGGCCCAGCATGATGACGGCACCGGCCACGGCGACCGTCTTGCGGGGGCCGAGGACACGGTCCGCGAACCAGCCGCCGGGCAGGGCGAGCAGGTACACGAGGGAGAGGTACACCGAGTAGATCGCGGTCGCGGTGGACGCGTTCAGGTGCAGCCCGCCCGGGGCCACGAGGTACAGCGGGAGCAGGGCCCTCATGCCGTAGTAGGAGAACCGCTCCCACATCTCGGTCATGAAGAGTGTGGCCAGTCCGCGGGGGTGGCCGAAGAAGGAGTACTCGGACCCGGGGGTGCCCGGGCGGACCGAGTCCTTCGTCAGGCTGGACGCCATGGTCGTTCCTTGCTGGTCGGGACGCGCGCGTGGCGTTGCGCGCCCGTGGGGGGAGCGGCCGGCACCGGCGGGTCGGACGTCCACCCCACGCCCAGGGGGAGCCCGCACCGGATCACGGGGCGGTGGACGGCGACCACCGGGAT
Source organism: Streptomyces sp. NPDC041135 (assembly GCF_055592085.1). Taxonomy (NCBI): domain Bacteria; kingdom Bacillati; phylum Actinomycetota; class Actinomycetes; order Kitasatosporales; family Streptomycetaceae; genus Streptomyces; species Streptomyces sp. NPDC041135. Next base: position 51,195 of record NZ_JBVIYZ010000006.1, on the reverse strand, counting down.
CCACGCCCCGTGACGCGGCGATGCGTCCGGGGCCCGGCCAGAGGTCATTCCTTTCGGGGCCGGCGTACCGGCCCGGCACACAAAAGAGACCTTCAGCGACATTGCCCGCCAAAGGTCCCCGGTGCACTACAGGCGTTCAGCTCACCATACGGCAGGACAGTGCCGGATATGGAAGGACTTGAGACGCGGATCACAGGTGTGAGTGGAACCGCAGGAGCGGATTCGAAGGTCTCGTCTTCGATCTTCCCGCAGGGCCGCAGGTATGTACCACTGTGCCCGAAGGTAAGAACCGCGCGTCGCGATCACACCCCGGCACCGCACGCGGGCGGTCTACCATCACCCCATGACCCGTGTACTGCTCGCCGAGGACGACGCTTCCATCTCGGAGCCGCTGGCCCGCGCCCTGCGCCGGGAAGGTTACGAGGTCGAGGTGCGCGAGGACGGACCCACCGCGCTCGACGCCGGCACGCAGGGCGGTGTCGACCTCGTCGTGCTGGACCTGGGCCTGCCCGGCATGGACGGCCTTGAGGTCGCCCGCCGGCTGCGCGCCGAGGGCCTCACGGTGCCGATCCTCATCCTGACCGCCCGGGCCGACGAGGTGGACACCGTCGTCGGCCTGGACGCGGGCGCCGACGACTACGTCACCAAGCCCTTCCGGCTCGCCGAACTGCTCGCCCGGGTCCGGGCCCTGCTGCGGCGCGGCGCCGCGGAGCCGCAGCAGCCGCCGGCCACGCACGGCGTGCGCATCGACGTCGAGTCGCACCGCGCCTGGATGGGCGACGAGGAACTCCAGCTCACCGCGAAGGAGTTCGACCTGCTGCGGGTGCTGGTGCGGGACGCGGGCCGGGTCGTCACCCGCGACCAGCTGATGCGCGAGGTCTGGGACACCACGTGGTGGTCGTCCACCAAGACCCTCGACATGCACATCTCCTGGCTGCGCAAGAAGCTCGGCGACGACGCGGCGAACCCCCGGTACATCGCCACCGTGCGCGGCGTCGGGTTCCGTTTCGAGAAGAGCTGAACCGCTCCGTGGTCCCGGTGCCCCTCCGGGCCGCCCCACCCCTTCCAGGCACCCCAGGTAACAGGACATGCGCCGTCGACTGATCCAGTCCACCCTCGCCGTCGTCCTGGTCGTGATCGGGGTGTTCGGCCTGTCCCTGGTGATCGTGGAGACCCGCACGATCAGCAGCAGCGCCCAGGAACGGGTGGACTCCCAGGCGCAGCGGTTGGCCAGCATCGTGGACAGCCGCATGCTCGGCGCCGAGAGCGTCACCGCCGACGTGCTGCGCGACCAGGTCTCCGGGGACCAGTACGCGGTGATCCGCATCCCCGGTCGCCCGCCCATCGAGGCCGGTCCCAGGCCGCGCGGCGAGGTCATCGACGCCACCGCCGACGGCGAGGAGGGCGAGACGGTCACCGTCGAGGAGCCCCGCTCGGCCGTGACGCGGGAGGTCGGGCGGACGCTGCTGATCATCGCGGCGGTGGCGCTGCTCGCCGTGGTCGCCGCCGTCCTGCTCGCCGTACGCCAGGCCAACCGGCTCGCCTCGCCGCTGACCGACCTCGCGGAGACCGCCGAACGCCTCGGCTCGGGCGACCCGCGCCCGCGGCACAAGCGCTACGGCGTGCCCGAGCTGGACCGGGTCGCCGACGTGCTGGACTCCTCCGCCGAGCGCATCGGCCGCATGCTGACCGCCGAGCGGCGGCTGGCCGCCGACGCCTCCCACCAGCTGCGCACCCCGCTCACCGCGCTGTCGATGCGGCTGGAGGAGATCACCCTCACCGACGAGCTGGAGACGGTGAAGGAGGAGGCGACCATCGCGCTGACGCAGGTCGAGCGGCTGACGGACGTGGTGGAGCGGCTGCTGACCAACTCCCGCGACCCGCGCACCGGCTCCGCGGTCTCCTTCGACCTCGACGAGGTCATCCAGCAGCAGCTGGCCGAGTGGCGGCCCGCCTACCGCAGCGCCGGGCGGGCCGTAGTCAGCTCCGGCAAGCGGCATCTGCGGGCCGTCGGCACCCCGGGCGCGGTCGCGCAGGTGCTGGCGGCGCTGATCGAGAACTCCCTGATGCACGGCGGCGGCACGGTCGCCCTGCGCACCCGGGTCACCGGCAACCAGGCCGTCGTGGAGGTCACCGACGAGGGGCCCGGCGTCCCGGCCGACCTGGGCGCCCGGATCTTCGAGCGCACCATCAGCGGGCGCAACTCCACCGGGATCGGCCTGGCCGTCGCCCGGGACCTCGCGGAGGCGGACGGCGGCCGCCTGGAACTGCTCCAGGCCCAGCCACCGGTGTTCGGCCTGTTCCTGTCCCGCACGCCGCCGGCCAGGAAACCGGACGACACGGACCGGCCGACGGTCCGCTAAGGGCGGGGGGCGGGCCGTACGTACGCCGGCCTGAGCCCGTGCGTCCGGCTACGGCACCCGCTGGCGCGGCTCGCGCTGCTCCGGCTCGCGCGGGTCGGGCCGCCGCGGCCCGGACTCCCGGGCGAGGAGCGCCTCCGCGTCGGCGGCGGCCTGCACGGGCAGCGCCTTGAACACCCACGACCGGTACGACCAGAAGCGGAACAGGGTCGCGACGCCGATGCCGACGAACTTGAAGACGTTGCTCTGCAGCGGGCTGTCCCAGCCGAAGGCGTAGGTGGCCAGGTAGAGCAGGCCGTTCTCGATCACCAGGCCGATCGCGCTGAACAGCAGGAACAGTGTGAGTTCCTTGGTGCGGCCGCTCTTGTCGCGGTCCCGGTACGTCCAGTAGCGGAAGCCGACGTAGTTGAAGACGATCGCGACGACCGTCGCGATGATGCCGGCGCGCACCACCGGCAGGTCGGAGACGTGCCGGACGAGGTTGAAGGCCCCGAGGTTGACCAGGACGCCGGCGCCGCCGACGGCGCCGAACTTGGCCACCTCGCGGGAGAGCCGGCGCAGCCCGGAGGAACCGCTGTCCATGGGGTGCGGGCTCCCGTCCGTAGGTGTCGTCACCCGGCCATGCTAGCCAGGCGCCCCCGCCGCCGCCCGGCCACCCGTCCACAGCACGGCAATGGGTCCGGTACGCACCGTTACGTCCCGGGTCCGCGGGGCCCGAGGGGGCCGCGCGGGGCGCGGAACGGTCCTGGGGAGGGACGGAAACCGGCCGCCCTGGCGCGGCCGATACCCTAGGGGTGTGACGTTCCCGGTAGTCGGCATGGTCGGCGGGGGCCAGCTCGCGCGTATGACGCACGAGGCGGGTATCCCGCTGGGCATCAGGTTCAAGCTCCTCAGTGACACCCCGCAGGATTCCGCGGCACAGGTCGTGCGCGATGTCGTCGTCGGCGACTACCGCGACCTGGAGACGCTGCGCGAGTTCGCGCGCGGGTGCGATGTGATCACCTTCGATCACGAACACGTACCCACCGAGCACCTCCGGGCCCTGGAGGCGGACGGCATCCCCGTGCGCCCCGGTCCGGACGCGCTGGTGCACGCCCAGGACAAGGGGGTGATGCGTGCGAAGCTCACCGAGATCGGCGTGCCGTGCCCCCGGCACCGGATCGTGACCGACCCGGCGGACGTCGCGGCCTTCGCGGCGGAGGGCGACGGCTTCCCGGTCGTGCTCAAGACCGTCCGCGGCGGCTACGACGGCAAGGGCGTCTGGGTCGTCTCCAGCGCCGAGGAGGCCGCCGACCCCTTCCGGGCGGGCGTGCCGGTCCTCGCCGAGGAGAAGGTGGACTACGTCCGCGAGCTGGCCGCGAACGTCGTGCGCTCCCCGCACGGCCAGGCGGTCGCCTACCCGGTCGTGGAGTCCCGGCAGGTCGACGGGGTCTGCGACACCGTGATCGCGCCCGCCCCCGGCCTGGACGGCTCCCTGGCCCTGGAGGCCGAGCGGATGGCCCTGTCCATCGCCCAGGAACTCGGCGTCGTCGGCCACCTCGCCGTCGAGCTGTTCCAGACCCGCGACGGCCGCATCCTGGTCAACGAGCTGGCGATGCGCCCGCACAACTCCGGCCACTGGTCGATGGACGGCGCGATCACCTCCCAGTTCGCCAACCACGTCCGCGCGGTCCTCGACCTGCCTCTCGGCGACCCGCGCCCGCGCGCCCCGTGGACGGTCATGGTCAACGTGCTCGGCGGTGACTTCCCCGACATGTACTCCGCCTACCTGCACTGCATGGCCCGTGACCCCAGACTGAAGATCCACATGTACGGCAAGGACGTGAAGCCCGGCCGCAAGGTGGGTCACGTGAACACTTACGGCGACGACCTGGACGAGGTGCTGGAGCGCGCCCGCCACGCTGCCGGCTACCTGAGAGGCACGATCACCGAATGAGCCCTGTTGTTGGCATCGTCATGGGGTCCGACTCCGACTGGCCCGTGATGGAGGCCGCCGCCAAGGCCCTCGACGAGTTCGAGATCGCGTACGAGGTCGACGTCGTCTCCGCGCACCGCATGCCCCGCGAGATGATCACCTACGGCGAGCAGGCGGCCGGACGCGGGCTGAAGGCGATCATCGCGGGCGCGGGCGGCGCCGCCCACCTGCCCGGCATGCTCGCCTCCGTCACCCCGCTGCCGGTCATCGGCGTGCCGGTGCCGCTGAAGTACCTCGACGGCATGGACTCCCTGCTGTCCATCGTGCAGATGCCGGCCGGTGTCCCGGTCGCCACCGTCTCCGTCGCCGGGGCCCGCAACGCCGGTCTCCTCGCCGCCCGCATCCTCGCGACCCACGACGAGGAGCTGTCGCAGCGGATGCGCGAGTTCCAGCAGGACCTCAACGACCAGGCCACCGAGAAGGGCAAGCGGCTGCGCTCCAAGGTCGAGGGCGCGGGCAGCGGCTTCGGCTTCGGGAAGTGAGCCGGATGACCTCCCTCGGCGAGGCCCGTGAGCTGCTGCGCGAGTTCCCGGTGGTCGACGGTCACAACGACCTGCCCTGGGCGCTGCGCGAGCAGGTCCGCTACGACCTCGACGCCCGCGACCTCGCCGAACGCCAGGACGCCCACCTGCACACCGACCTGCCGCGGCTGCGCGAGGGCGGGGTCGGGGCGCAGTACTGGTCGGTCTACGTGCGCGCCGACCTGCCCGACCCGGTGCCGGCCACGCTGGAGCAGATCGACTGCGTACGGCAGCTGATCGACCGCTACCCGCGGCACCTGCGGGCCGCGCTGGGCGCCGCCGACCTGGAGGCGGCCCGCGCCGAGGGCCGGATCGCCTCCCTGATGGGCGCGGAGGGCGGCCACTCGATCGCCTGCTCGCTCGGCACCCTGCGCGGTCTGTACGCGCTCGGCGTGCGCTACCTGACGCTCACCCACAACGACAACGTGCCCTGGGCGGACTCGGCGACCGACGTGCCCCGCGCCGGCGGGCTGACGGCGTTCGGCCGCGAGGTCGTGCGGGAGATGAACCGGCTCGGCATGCTGGTCGACCTCTCCCACGTGGCGGCGACGACCATGCGGGACGCGCTGGACACCTCCACCGCGCCGGTGATCTTCTCCCACTCCTCGGCACGGGCCGTGTGCGACCACCCGCGCAACATCCCCGACGACGTCCTGGAGCGCCTGCCCGGCAACGGCGGCGTGGCGATGGTGACGTTCGTGCCGAAGTTCGTGCTCCAGGCCGCCGTCGACTGGACGGCCGCGGCCGACGAGAACATGCGCGCGCACGGCTTCCACCACCTGGACACCACCGCCGAGGCGATGACGGTCCACCGCGCCTTCGAGGAGCACACCCCGCGCCCGGTCGCCACCGCGGCCACGGTCGCCGACCACCTCGACCACATGCGCGAGGTGGCCGGCGTCGACCACCTCGGCATCGGCGGCGACTACGACGGCACGGCCTTCACCCCGGACGGCCTGGACGACGTCTCCGGCTACCCGAACCTGCTCGCCGAGCTGCTGGAGCGGGGCTGGTCGAAGGCCGACCTGGCCAAGCTGACCTGGAAGAACGCCGTACGGGTGCTGGGCGCTGCGGAGGACGTGGCCCGCCACCTTCAGGCCACCCGCGGCCCGTCCAACGCGACGATCGAGTCGCTCGACGGCAAGGACGCCGACGCGGGCGCCTGAGGGCCGGGAGGCTCCTGGGCGCGGGGAGGCTTCTGAGCGTCGAGAGGCTCCTGGGCGTCGAGGGCGGGGTAGTCGGTGTAACCGTCGGCCCCGCCCACGTACATCAGGTACCGGTCCCGGACCGGGTTGAGGGGCGCGCCCCGGCGCAGCCGCGTCACCAGGTCCGGGTTGGCGAGGAACGGCCGGCCCAGGGCGACCAGGTCGGCGCCGGCGGCCAGCATGTCCCGGGACGCCCGGCCGACGCCCTCGGTGGTGAGGTCGGCCAGGACCGGGTTGCCGATGAGGACGCCGGGCCACTCGGCGCGCAGCCGGCGGAACAGCGCGGTGGCGGGGTCGGCGTGCACGATGTGCAGGTAGGCCGGTTCCAGCTCGCGCAGCCGGGCCACCAGCGCCGGGTACAGCAGGTCGGTGTCGTCCTCCTGGATGCCGTTGACGGTGGCGCCGGGGGAGATGCGCACCCCCACCCGGTCGGCCCCGATCGCCTCGGCCACCGCCTGTGTGACCTCCGTGGTGAACCGCACGCGCCGCTCGACGGGACCCCCGTACCCGTCGGTCCGGCGGTTGGTGTTTCCGGCCAGGAACTGGTGCAGCAGGTGGCCGTTGGCCGAGTGCACCTCGACGCCCTCGAAGCCCGCGTCGACGGCCCGGCGGGCCGCGGCGGCGAAGTCGGCGGCGGTGGCGCGGATGTCCTCGGCCGTCATCTCCCGCGGCACCACGGCCGGCCGGTGGCCGCCGGGCGTGAAGATGGTCTCCGGCAGCGCGACCGGGGAGGGCGCCACGGGCGTCAGGCCGGTGGTCTCCGGGTGGCTGACCCGCCCGCCGTGCTGGAGCTGGAGGTACATCCGCCCGCCGGCCGCCCGCACGGCGTCGGTGACCCGCCGCCACCCGGCCGTGTGCCGGTCGGTGTGCAGGGCGGTGATGTTCGGGTACGTCTGCCCGACCGCGTTCGGTGTCGAGGCCTCGCCGATGATCAGGCCGGCCGAGGCGCGCTGGGCGTAGTAGGTGACCATCAGCGGGGTCGGGGTGCCGTCGTCCGCCGCGCGGTTGCGGGTGAGCGGGGCCATCACGAGGTGGTGGGGGAGCGCCAGCCGGCCGAGCCGGGCCGGCGCGAGGAAGTCCGTTGTCCGGGTCATGACGGTACGCTAGAACCTGACACCGGTGTCAGGTTCAAGTCCCGCCGCCCCGAACGGGGTTGACGGCCCCCGGCCGACAGCCCCGGCCCACGGCCACGGTCCACGCGGCGGGCTCTCGGGCCCGGCCACACGAGCGTGCGGAGGCGGAGATGCGGATCGGCGAACTGGCCCGGCGCACCGGCGTGAGCGAGCGGTCGCTGCGCTACTACGAGACCCAGGGGCTGCTGGCCGCGGACCGCACCCCCGGTGGCCACCGCGACTACCCGGAGACGGCCGTGGACCGGGTCATCCGCATCCAGGAGCTGTACGCGGCCGGACTGCACAGCGACCGCATCCGTCTGCTGCTGCCCTGCATGCGCGACCAGGACGGCGGGCCCTCCGCGATCGCCACCCCGAGACTGGTCGCCGACCTCACCGAGGAACGCGCCCGCATCGACCGCGTGATCGCCGACCTGGTGCGCTCCCGGGAGACGCTCGACGAGGTCATCCGGGCGGCCCGGGCGGACTGAGCACCGTACCCCCGAACGCCCCACTCACCAGGAAGGCGTCCTTCCCTCCGTGCGACGGTGGCCCTACCGCCAGCCACCACGTAGCTCACGACGACGTACGGAGCCCGCCATGGCCGACCTCGACAACGACCTGCCCGCCACGACCGAGGTCGGCGAGGTCGACGGCCCCCTGGAGGACCCCGCCCCCGCCCCCGCGACCGACCCGGACGCCGCGACCCTGGAGCACGCCCGCGCCCTGCTCGCCGCCCACCCGGTCGCCGACGGCTACAGCGGGCTGCCGTGGGCCCTGCGCCACCTGCCCTGGTACGACCTCGAACTGGGCGAGACGGCCGTCGCCACGGACCTGCCCCGGCTGCGGGCGGGACACGTCGGCGCCGCGTTCTGGTCGCTGCACCTGCCCGGCGGCCTGGCCGGCGACCGGGCCGTGGCCACCACCCTGGAACAACTGGACCTGGTGCGCTCGGTCATCGCGGCCCATCCGGAGGGACTGTGCCCGGCGCACACCGCCGGTCAGCTCATCGACGCCCGCCACCTCGGCCGGGTCGCCGTGGTGCTGGGCCCGGCCGGCGCCGGCGCGATCGACGACTCGCTGAGCGTCCTGCGCGTCCTGCACGGCCTGGGCCTGCGCTCGCTGACCCTCGCGGGCACCGCCTGGGCCAGCGGGGCGGGGCTGACCCGGTTCGGCGAGGAGGTGCTGCGCGAGATGAACCGCCTCGGCGTGCTCGCCGACCTCTCCGGAGCCGCCGAGGCCACGATCGACCGGGCCGTCACGCTGTCCCGGACACCGGTGCTGTGCACCCGCTCCGGCGCCCGCGCGCTGCGCCCCCACCCCGCCAACCTGCCCGACGACCAGCTCGCCGCGCTCGGCACGGCGAACGGGCTGTGCATGGTGCCGCTGACGGCCGAGCAGACCGGCCCGACCGTCCGGGACGTCGCCGACCACCTCGACCACGTCCGCGCCGTCGCCGGAGCCCACAGCGTCGCGCTGTCCGGCACCTTCGACTCCGGCGTCGCCCACCCGCGCGAACTCGCCGACGTCTCCCGCTACCCGCACCTGATCGCCGAACTGCTGCGGCGCGGCTGGTCCGAGCCGGAGCTGGCCCTGCTCACCTGGGGGAACGTCCAGCGGGTGCTGCGCAGCGCGGACTCCGTCGCGCGGGCCACCCGGGCCCGCCGGGCACCGTCCACCGCGACCATCGCGGAACTGGACGGCTGACGGCCAGGGCCACGAACCCGGGCCCGGTGAGCTACGGGCGGTCGATCCGGCACAGGCAGAAGGGATGCCCGGCCGGGTCGGCGTACACCTGGAAGTCCTTCTTCTCCCGGTCCTCCAGGTCCAGCGGCCGGGCCCCCAGCGCCAGCGCCCGCTCATGGGCCGCGTCGATCTCCGCCCAGGTCCGGCCCGCCTCCAGGTCGAGGTGGAACTGCTGCCCGTTGCGGTCGCCGCGCGGCCACTCCGGCGCGGTGAAGTCCTCGGCCCGCTGGAAGGCGAGCCGGGGCCCGCCCGGGACCTCCAGGACGACCCAGTCGTCGTCGTCCTCGTCCGCGCGCGGGGTGCCGCCGAGGAGCCCGGCGTAGAAGCCGGCCAGCGCCCGCGGGTCGGGGCAGTCGACGACGACGGAACGGAAACGGGCGACAGCGCTCATCCAGGCCTCCAGGGTCGGCCGGCGCGGTGTCAGCCGGCGCAGAGGCAGAACGGGTGCCCCGCCGGGTCGGCGTACACACGGAAGGCGCGGGAGTGGTCCGCCGTGTCCAGCGGCTTCGCCCCCAGCTCCAGCACCGCCTTCTCCGCGGTGTCCAGGTCCGGGACGGTCAGGTCCAGGTGGAACTGCTGCGAGGCCTCCGGGGCGGGCCAGCGCGGGGGCACGTGACCGGCCGCCCGCTGGAAGGCCAGCGCCGGCCCGCCCGGCAGCCGCAGATCCACCCACTCCTCGTCGCCCTCCACGGTGCCGCCGAGCACCTCCGCGTAGAACCCGGCGAGCGCACGGGGGTCGGGACAGTCCAGGACGACGACACCGAGCTGAGCGAGAGCCATGACTCCTCCTCGAAGGCCTGCGGTCACTTGTCAGGCACCCTAGGGCCTGGGGCGTACGACCACCGCGGCCCCGCCGGCCGCGCCCGGTGGTGCAGAATGCAGGAAGACGCCGGTTCGGCCGACTGAGCCTCGGCCGAACCGGCGTCCCCGACGCCGTACGAAAGGGTGCGCAGGCGCGCCGGGCCGGTCAGGCCGCCGGCCGCCCCATCGCCCGGTACGTCCACCCGGCCCGCCGCCACCGCTCCGGCTCCAGGGCGTTGCGCCCGTCGAGGATCACCCGCGCCGCCGCCGCCTCGCCCAGCGCCACCGGGTCCAGCTCCCGGAACTCCCGCCACTCCGTCAGATGCAGCACCACGTCCGCGCCCTGCGCCGCCGCGAGCGCGGAACCGGCGTAGCCGAGGGTCGGGAAGACCTTGCGGGCGTTGTCCATCCCCTTCGGGTCGTACACCGTGACCTGGCCGCCCTGGAGGTGGATCTGCCCCGCCACGTTCAGCGCGGGCGAGTCGCGCACGTCGTCCGAGTCGGGCTTGAAGGTGGCACCGAGGACCGCCACCCGCTTGCCGAGGAAGGAGCCGCCGCCCAGCGCCTCCCGCGCCATCTCCACCATCTGTCCGCGCCGGCGCATGTTGATGGAGTCGATCTCCCGCAGGAACGTCAGCGCCTGGTCCGCCCCCAGCTCACCGGCGCGGGCCATGAAGGCCCGGATGTCCTTCGGCAGGCACCCGCCGCCGAACCCGATGCCGGCCCGCAGGAACTTCCGGCCGATCCGGTCGTCGTACCCGATCGCCTCCGCCAGCCTCACCACGTCACCGCCCGCCGCCTCGCAGACCTCCGCCATGGCGTTGATGAACGAGATCTTCGTGGCGAGGAAGGAGTTCGCGGCCGTCTTCACCAGCTCGGCCGTCGGGAAGTCGGTGACCACGAAGGGCGTGCCCGCGCCGAGCGGGGTCGCGTACACCTCCCGCAGCAGCTTCTCGGCGCGCTCGCTGCGCACGCCCACCACGATCCGGTCCGGGTGCAGCGTGTCCTCGACGGCGTAGCCCTCGCGCAGGAACTCCGGGTTCCAGGCCAGTTCGGCGTCCTCGCCCGCGGGCGCGTGCTCGGCCAGGTAGGCGGCCAGCCGCGCGGCGGAGCCGACGGGCACCGTCGACTTGCCCACCACCAGGGCGGGCCCGGTCAGATGCGGGGCGAGGGAGGCGACGGCCGCGTTGACGTAACTCATGTCCGCCGCGTAGTCGCCGTGCCGCTGCGGGGTGTTGACGCACACGAAGTGCACGTCGCCGAACGCGCCGACCTCCGCCCAGTCCCGGGTGAACCGCAGCCGTCCCGACGACCCCTCGAAACCGGCCACGTGCCGGCGCAGCAGCTCCTCGAGCCCCGGCTCGTACATCGGGGCCTCCCCGCGCTCCAGCAGGGCGATCTTCTCCGGCACCACGTCGAGCCCGAGCACCTCGAAGCCGAGTTCGGCCATGGCCGCGGCGTGCGTGGCGCCGAGATAACCGGTGCCGATCACGGTGATCTTCAGGCTCATGGGTGCGCTCCAGCTCGGGGACTCGGCTCTGCGGAGCCCGAGCATAGTCGGGCCGCCCGCCGGGGAATTTCCCCGCTGTCGTCAACCTCACGTAGGCGTGTCCCGGGCGGCGTTCTAAAATTCAGTTACTTAACGGTAATTAGCGTCACCTTCACTGCGTCTATGGAGCGTGAGAGACCTTGGCCGGATCGGCTGACTTCGACCTGTACCGCCCGTCCGAGGAGCACGACATGCTCCGTGACGCCGTCCGCGCGCTGGCCGAGGCGAAGATCGCGCCGTACGCCGCGGCGGTGGACGAGGAGGCCCGCTTCCCGCAGGAGGCACTGGACGCGCTCGTGGCCAACGACCTGCACGCGGTGCACGTCCCCGAGAGTTACGGCGGCTCCGGCGCCGACGCGCTCGCCACCGTGATCGTCATCGAGGAGGTGGCCCGCGTCTGCGTGTCCTCCTCGCTGATCCCGGCCGTGAACAAGCTGGGCTCGCTGCCGGTCATCCTCTCCGGCTCCGAGGACCTGAAGAAGAAGTACCTGGCGCCGCTGGCCAAGGGCGACGCGATGTTCTCCTACTGCCTCTCCGAGCCCGACGCGGGCTCCGACGCGGCCGGCATGAAGACCAAGGCCGTACGCGACGGCGACCACTACGTCCTCAACGGCGTCAAGCGCTGGATCACCAACGCGGGCGTCTCCGAGTACTACACCGTCATGGCGGTCACCGACCCCTCGAAGCGGTCCAAGGGCATCTCCGCGTTCGTCGTGGAGAAGTCGGACGAGGGCGTCTCCTTCGGCGCCCCGGAGAAGAAGCTCGGCATCAAGGGCTCCCCGACCCGCGAGGTCTACTTCGACAACGTCCGCATCCCCGCCGACCGCATGATCGGCGCGGAGGGCACCGGCTTCGCCACCGCCATGCAGACCCTGGACCACACCCGCATCACCATCGCCGCCCAGGCCCTCGGTGTCGCCCAGGGCGCCCTCGACTACGCCAAGGGCTACGTGCGCGAGCGCAAGCAGTTCGGCAAGCCGATCGCCGACTTCCAGGGCGTGCAGTTCATGCTCGCCGACATGGCCATGAAGATCGAGGCCGCCCGCCAGCTGACCTACGCCGCCGCCGCCAAGTCCGAGCGCGGCGACCGCGACCTCACCTTCCAGGGGGCCGCCGCCAAGTGCTTCGCCTCGGACGTCGCCATGGAGGTCACCACCGACGCCGTCCAGCTCCTCGGCGGCTACGGCTACACCCGCGACTACCCGGTCGAGCGCATGATGCGCGACGCCAAGATCACCCAGATCTATGAGGGCACGAACCAGGTCCAGCGGATCGTGATGGCCAGGAACCTCCCCTAGCCGCAGGCCGGTTGACGGCTGTTGTTTTCGAAGAAGGCGCCCTGCGGGGCGCCTTCTTGTCTATTTTGGTGCGCATCCGTTCGATGATCGCCCCGAGGAGACGACAGGCCATGGCCGAGGACATCGCAGCAACCGGTGACGAGGGGGTCGCGCGCATGACCCGCCTGCGGACCGACGTCTCGCACTCGGCCCGGATCTGGAACTACTGGCTCGGCGGCAAGGACCACTACCAGGTCGACGAGGAGGTCGGCGACCAGATCCTCGGCTTCGTCCCCGCGCTGCCCCGCTCCGCGATCGCCGACCGGGCCTTCCTGGCGCGGGCCGTGCGGCACCTGGCCGGGGAGGCCGGCATCCGGCAGTTCCTGGACATCGGCACCGGTCTGCCGACCGCCGACAACACCCACGAGGTCGCCCAGCGGGTGGCACCCGACGCCCGGATCGTCTACGTCGACAACGACCCGCTCGTCCTCTCCCACGCCCACGCCCTGCTCACCAGCAGCCCCGAGGGCGCCACGGACTACATCGAGGCGGACGTCCGCGACCCGGAGAGCATCCTGCGCGAGGCGGCCCGCACGCTGGACTTCGGCCGGCCCGTCGCCATCACCATGCTGGGCATCCTCAACTTCGTCATGGACACCGACGAGGCCGTGGCGATCGTCGGACGGCTGCTGGACGCGGTGCCCTCCGGCAGCTACCTGGTGATCTCCCACCCCACCACCGAGGTGGACGGCGAGGCGATGACCCAGGCGGTGGACTACTGGAACAGCCAGGGCTCGGCCTCGATGACCCTGCGCAGCCGGGCCGACCTGCTCCGCCTCTTCGAGCGGGTGGAGCTGCTGGAGCCCGGTGTCGTCTCCTGCTCCCACTGGCGCCCGGAAGGCGGCGAACCGGTGGCGGTCACCCACTTCGGCGGAGTGGGCCGGAAGCCGTAGTCCCGATGGCGGGGCGGGCGCGGTGGACGTAGGACGGAAGCACAGGGGGCCCGCCCCGGGTCCCGTCCCCGTCCCTCCGAGGAGGAGCCATGACCCAGACCGGACCCATGACCGCCATGAGCAAGCAGATGCAGGACTGCGTCGAGGCCTGCATGTCCTGCCACACCATGTGCGAGGAGACCATGAGCTCCTGCATGCAGATGGGCGGCCAGGCCCAGATGCAGATCATGCGCGCGCTCATGGACTGCTCCGAGACGACCCGCATGTGCGCCGACATGATGATGCGGCGCTCGCCCATGGCGGGAGAGATGTGCGCGATGTGCGCCAAGGCCTGTGACATGTGTGCCGAGGCGTGTATGTCGATGCCGGACGACCCGCAGATGATGCGCTGCGCCGAGGCGTGTCGCCGCTGCGCGGAGATGTGCCGGTCCATGGCCGGCGCCTCCATGTGACCGACCCACCCCTCCTGGGGGCGCCCCGTACGGGACGCCCCCGGGAACCCGGGCCGGCCGGCACGTCACCCGGAGGCGGTGACCGGGAGGCGTGACCGGCAGGCGGTCACCGGCAGGCGGTCACCAGGTGAAGCCCGGCTGGACGTCCATGCAGGCGTCCTTCTTGTCCCCGTGCAGCACGGCCGCCGACTTCGGCGCCTTCGTCGGCTCCGCGGACTTCGGATAGGTCTCCCCGGTGCGCCAGTCCGCGCCCACCACCAGCGTGATGCCGGAGACGTCGGTGGAGCGGTGCGCCGAGTCCAGCGGGATGCCGAGCGCCTTGGCCACCGCCTGGGCGTCGCCCTCGAGGTCGGCGCTGGGGTAGAGCACCTCGGTCTCGGCCGCGGACGCCGCCTGGGAGTCCACCGCCGCCTGGGTGAACCCCTGGTCCACCAGCAGCTGCCGGACCGCGCCGGCCCGCTGGCGCGTCGGTGCCTGGGTGTCCGTCCCGGTGCCGTTGCGGACCTGCACGGCGATCTCGCCGTCCGGTGCCGCGGGGTCGTCGGAGACCTGCTCGGCCTTCTTCTTCGCGCCCCGGCCGTCCAGCGGGGTGTCCTTGCGGACCATGGACAGCAGCTGCTCGGCGTCCCCCGGCTTGGGCACCAGCCGGTTGCGGTTCTGCGTCCACTGGTCGGTGGGCAGCGTCGTCATGGTGATGCGCTTGGCGGGTACCTTCCTGAACTCCTCGGCGAGGTCGTACAGCTTCTTCACGGTGCCCAGGTCCTCGTCGACCGTGAGCGCCTTCGTCGCGGTCTCGGCCAGCTCGCGCATCCGGGCCGGGTTGCTCAGCGTCGCGTTCTCGCGCAGCTGGCGCGCCATCGAGTTCATGTACATGTGCTGCGCGTGGGTGCGGCCGAGGTCGGTGCCGTCCTCGAAGCCGTACCGGGTGCGCAGCCACTGCAGGGCCTGCTCGCCCATGATGGAGGTGGTGCCCTTGCGCAGCTTCAGGCCGGAGCCGTGGCCGTCGGAGGTGTGCGAGTAGACGTTCTGCCGGACGCAGACGGGCACGCCGCCGATGGCGTCCGCCATCGACACGACACCGGAGAAGTCGACCATCATGAAGTGGTCGATGTGGATGCCGGTGAGCGCCTGCCAGGTGGCGACGGTGCAGCCCGGGCCGCCGCGGCCCAGTGACTCGTTCGCCATCTCCAGCGTGAGCGCCGGGTAGACCTTGCCGGTGTCGGGGTCGGTGCACTTGGGGATCGGGATCATGGTGTCCCGGGGGAGGCTGACGACCGACATGTTGCTGCGGTCCGCCGAGAGGTGCACCAGCATCTGCACGTCGCCCAGCGGCGGCCTGCCCACGTCGGCCTTGGAGCCGCCCAGCTTCAGGTTCTTCTTGGAGTTGCGGCTGTCGGAGCCGATCATCAGGATGTTCAGCGGGGTCTGGCCCGCGGCGTTCGGCGTCGCCTTGGGCGGGCCGCCCTCGCCGAGGTTCAGCTTGGCCTGGCGGATGTTGCCGTTGAGGTGCTGGTAGTAGAGGTAGCCCGCGCCGGCGGTGCCGAGTATGACGACCGTCAGGGTCAGCGCCGACCAGCGGAGTATGCGCCGCTTGGGGCGGCCCGGTCCCGGTCCCGCGCCCCGTCTGCGGCCGCCGCCGTGCCGTCCGCCCCCTCTGCCCGCCGCTTCGCCGCCCTCGGCCGGCGCCCCGCCCTGCCCGCCCGATTCACCGGCGCGCCGAGTGCGCGGCAGAGCCCCTTCTCCGCGCACGCTGCTTCCCGTCATCCTCCCCGCCCTCCCGCCCCCGGCACCCTCACCGCGGCTTCGTCCGCGCCCCGGCGCACGTGCGTCCTTGCACGGACCGGGGCGGCCATGTCGCAAAACTGTCGGCCGTGCGCCCGCGAACGCCTGGCCTCAGGCCGGAGCACGGTGCCTGCCGCGGCACGTGTGGTGGTGTGCCGCGCTCTCGCACTCGGTGAGACGCGAAATCAGCCCTCGTGGTCACGTCGCGCGCGTGACCTCGTCGCTGCCGGGCCGTCCGCCCGCGCCCCCGGAGTCCGCGCGGCCGCCGGCGCCGTCGCCGACCCCCCCCCGCACCGGATCGCTCACATTATCGGCACAGTTGAGCGTTCAGCGACCATCAGTTCGAAGCGCGCCGCCGGATCACCGGCCCGGCACGCCCGCACAACGGTCACCAGGTGAGTTTTCGCCCGCCCGAGGAGGGCCCCGGGCCCGGGGCTCCCGCCCCTGGGCGTCCGGAGCCGGGGAGCCGCGGCGCCAGTGCCGCGGCGGGCAAGGTTTGCCCGTCAAGGGCCGGGTGTCGCGACGGGGCGAACGTTGCCTGTCGCGGCGCTAGTTGCCGGTGACGGTGACCTTCTCGTCGTTGTTCAGCTCGTTCACGAGCGTCTTCACCTTCGCCTTGTCCCAGACGAGGTTGCCGCCGGTCGAGCCGGAGACCGGCATGTTCATCGACGTGCCGTCGCCGCCGCTGACGCCCTTCATCGCCCAGAACATGGACCCCAGGTCCCACAGCCCCATGTCCTTGTCCACGGTCAGCGAGTCCAGGCCCGCGCCCAGGGTCGGGTAGAGCTTGAAGGGGTTCAGGATCGTCGACGGGGTGGCCACCTGGTGGGCCAGCGCGGACAGGAACTTCTGCTGGTTCTTGGTGCGCTGGAGGTCGGAGGCGGCGAAGGCGTGCCGGGTGCGGACGAAGGCCAGGGCCTCCTCGCCGTCGAGGGTCTGCTTGCCCGCCTTGAAGTCGGCGCCCGAGTACTTGTCCTTGAAGCCCTTGTCGATGGTGATGTCCACGCCGCCCACCGCGTCGACGATGCTCGCGAAGCCCGCGAAGCCGATTTCCACGTAGTGGTCGATGTGCAGCCCGGTGTTGAACTCGATCGTGCGCACCAGCAGCGTCGGCCCGTCCTCGGCGTAGGCCGCGTTCAGCTTCGCGTGCCGGCCGGTGCCCTGGTAGACCTTCCCGGAGGCCGACCCCTTGTACGTCGGGATCTCCACGTCCGAGTCGCGCGGCAGCGAGATCAGGGTGTCGCCGGAGTCACCGACGTGCAGGATCATCATCGAGTCCGTGCGCTGGCCCTCGGCGGAGCCGGTGTGCAGCTTCTTCTTCTCGTCGGCCGACATGCCCTTGCGGCTGTCGGAACCGACGATCAGGTAGTTCGTGCCCTCGCCCCCGTCGGGCCGGTCGATGACCGTGGACAGGTCGACGTCGCGGTGCAGCTTGGAGTCGGCCCAGAAGTAGGTGGCGACCGACGTGACGATGAGCACGCTCGCCAGCGTGATCGCCGTCCACTTGATGCGGCGCCGCCAGTTCGGCGCGGGCCGCGGGCCCCGGGTGCGGACGTCACCGGGCCCGCCGGGCCCGCCCGGTCCGCCGTGGCCGCCGCCGGGGGTGCCGTACACCTGGCCGGTGTTGTAGCCGCTGTCGTACCCGCCGTAGCCGTCGTCCCCGTGGCCGTCGACGTACGACGGCTGCTGCGGGACCCCGCCGTACGGCGGCGCCGTACGGCCCGCGCCGCCGTAGCCGCCCTGTCCGGGCGCTCCCCGGTCGCGCCGCACCTGGCGCATCACACGGGCGCTCTCCGGCTGGGCGCCGGCACTGCCGCGTCCGTACCGGGTGCCGCGGTTGTCGTCGGACGATCCCTGGGGCCAGTCAGTCATGGGCCCCAGTGTGCAGGGCGCGACCGTGTGCCTTACAAGGCCCGTCGGAAAATCAGAGCGCCGCTGTTGCCAAGCTGACACAAATTCCGCATTGCCGCTTCGGCATAAGGTGGGGGTCATGACAGACCAGGCCCCTGCCGCGGAGGCGGGCATCCCGGGCGGGCGCGACACCTCGGACCCCGCCGGTATCCCGGGGAAGCCCACCTCGGCGTCCCGCACCACCCTGAGCCACATCATGACCCACAACGACACCAACCTGCTGGGGACGGTGCACGGCGGTGTGATCATGAAGCTCGTCGACGACGCGGCGGGCGCGGTGGCCGGCCGGCACTCCGGCGGGCCCGCCGTCACCGCGTCCATGGACGAGATGGTGTTCCTGGAGCCGGTCCGCGTGGGCGACCTGGTGCATGTCAAGGCACAGGTCAACTGGACCGGCCGGACCTCGATGGAGGTCGGCGTCCGGGTCCTGGCCGAGCGCTGGAACGAGTCGGCGCCGGCCACCCAGGTCGGCTCGGCCTACCTGGTCTTCGCGGCCGTGGACGCCGACGGCAAGCCCCGCCGGGTCCCGCAGGTCGTCCCCGAGACCGACCGCGACCGCCGCCGCTGCCAGGAGGCCCAGATCCGCCGCACCCACCGCCTGGCCCGCCGCCGCGCCATCCGCGAACTGCGCGAGCGCCGCGCGGCCGAGGGCTACGAGGACTAGGTGTATTGATCACGAGCGTTGTTGAGGGAGTCGACGCGGAGCGTCGAGGACCGACGACAACGCGGCAGATGTGCGTGCCACGCCCCGCGACGCCGACATGATCCGAACGACAGGCCCTAGGTAACCCCAGCACGGGCGCGGACTGGCCCTAGGGGCACACCACCTCGTCGCCCCGCACCACGCCGGGGTCAGGGGCACCGGGGTCGTCGAAGCGGACCTTGCGCACCTCCTTGAAGTCCGTGCCGGCGGTGACCTTCAGCAGCGGCCCCTGCCCGGGCGCCGGGCGCAGCTCGCTGCCCGGGAGCGCGGCCGCCAGGGAGCGGGCGGAGCGGTCCCAGCGGGGGTCGTAGGCGATCACCGTGCGCCGTACCGCGTGGTCGGGGGCGGTGACGGGCCGGTGGGTGGTGGCGAAGCCGGCCGCCGCGAGGGCCGCGTCCATCCGCTTGGCCACCCCGGCCGTCGGGGTGCCGTTCGCCACCTGGACGCGGATGCGGGCCGGCTCCACCTCCACCGGCACGGCCGCCGGGCCGCGCGGCGCCGGGCGGTCCACGCTGAGCGGCTTGTCGTCGCGCAGGGTCCGGAACAGCTTGTCCGCCAGGACCGGGTTCCACTTCAGGGTGGAGCCGATGCCCTTGACCGCGTAGCCCACCTGACCGATGGGGACGGTGGTGAACTCGGAGGAGGACGGGGAGAAGTTCCGCATGGCCCGGCCGAGGTCCAGCAGCTCGTCGGTGCCGAAGCCGGTGTCCGCCCGCACGGACCCGAGCACGGCCCGGGTCACGTCCCGGAACCTCATCGGGTTCAGCAGCACCCCGGAGGAGGTCGCCCGCTCGATCAGCGCGGCCAGGAACCGCTGCTGCCGCTTCATCCGGCCCAGGTCGCTGGCCCCGTCGACGTGCCGTGAGCGGACGTACTGAAGTGCCTGGCCGCCCGTGAGGGTGTGGGTGCCGGGCGACAGGTCCAGCGCGGTGTAGGAGTCCTTCAGCGGCTGCGCGGTGCAGACCCGGACCCCGCCCAGCACGTCCACGGTCCGCATGAACGTGGTGAAGTCCACCTCCAGGTAGTGGTCGATCTTCAGGTGGCTCATGTTCTCGACCGTGCGCACGGTCAGCTGCGGCCCGCCCTCCGCGTACGCCGCGTTGAGCTTGATGGCGTGGCGCGGGTGCCGCTTGCCGGTCACCGCGTCGACGTGCTCGGGCACCTCGGCGTAGGAGTCGCGCGGCAGGCTCACCACGGTCGCCCGGTCCCGGTCCCCCGCGATGTGCACGATCATGATCGTGTCGGTGCAGTGGCAGGGCTCGCCGCCCAGCCGGTAGCGGCGCCGGTCCTGCTCGCTGATCTTGTCGCGGCCGTCGGTTCCGACCAGCAGGACGTTCATGCCCTGGCCCGCGCGGGGACGGTTCTTCATGTCCTTGAACGGGTCGACCCGGGTGATGCCCGCGTCGAGGCTGGTGACGACGGCGTGCCCGATCCCGGCCGAGGCGAGCACCACCACCGACAGCGTGGTCACCGCCCGCATCGCCCAGCGCGGCCGCCTGGGCCGCACCGGCCCCGCGGGCGGCCGTGGCGCATCGCGGTTCGGCTGCGGGCGGCGCTGGGGCCGGGCAGGGGACCGTGGCGGGCTGGGCAAGGGACACCTCCGGACGACGCCGTACGTGGGATCCGTGAGCACAGTAGGGCGATACGATCTCCAGCCCGCCCCGCAGCCCCGCGGCGCGCACCGCTGTCCCCCGTTCGCGGTAACGTGAGGCTCTTATGAACGCCAAGCCCGACGTGCGGCCCCCCGCCGTTTCCGTGATCATGCCCGTCCTCAACGAGGAGCGGCATCTGCGCGGGGCCGTCCAAGCGATCCTCGCGCAGGAGTACTCCGGCGAGCTGGAGGTCGTCATCGCCCTCGGTCCGTCCGCGGACCGCACGGACGAGATCGCCGCCGAGCTGGTCGCCGAGGACCCGCGTGTGCACACCGTCGCCAACCCGACCGGCCGCACCCCCGCCGCGCTGAACGCGGCGATCAAGGCGTCCCGGCATCCGGTCGTGGTCCGCGTCGACGGCCACGGCATGCTCTCCCCGGACTACATCGCCACCGCCGTACGGCTCCTGGAGGAGACCGGCGCGCAGAACGTCGGCGGCATCATGCACGCCGAGGGCGAGAACGACTGGGAGCACGCCGTCGCCGCCGCGATGACCTCCAGGATCGGCGTGGGCAACGCGGCCTTCCACACCGGCGGCACGGCCGGCCCCGCCGAGACCGTCTACCTCGGTGTCTTCCGCCGCGCGGCCCTGGAACAACAGGGCGGCTACAACGAGGAGTTCATCCGCGCGCAGGACTGGGAGCTGAACTTCCGCATCCGCGAGGCGGGCGGCCTGATCTGGTTCTCGCCGGAGCTGAAGGTGTCCTACCGGCCCCGGCCGAGCGTGCGGGCCCTCGCCAAGCAGTACAAGGACTACGGCCGCTGGCGGCACGTCGTCGCCCGCTACCACGAGGGCTCCATCAACCTGCGCTACCTCGCCCCGCCGGCGGCGGTGTGCGCGATCGCGGCCGGTCTGGTGGCGGGCGCGGCCCTGACCCCGTGGGCCCTCGTCGTCCCCGGCGGCTACCTGGCGGCGATCACCGCGGGCTCGGTCCCCGCGGGCAGGGGGCTGCCGCTGAAGGCCCGGCTGCGGATCCCGGTCGCCCTCGCCACCATGCACATGTCCTGGGGCTGGGGCTTCCTGACCAGCCCGCGCTCGCTGGCGAAGCGGGTCATCGCCTCCCGGCGCCCGGCGGTTCCCAGCACCCCCTGAGGCGCCCGAGACGCCTGGTGGGTGCGCCGGCCTGAGCCTCCGGCCGGCGCACCCTCACCTCAGCTGGCGCACGTGACCTTGTCCGCCGTGGACTTGTCCACCGTGGGTGCCTTCGCCGGGATCTTCAGGGAGACACCGGCACCCTTGAAGTCCTTGCCCAGGGTGAGCGTCATCGCCGGCAGCCCCTGCGCGTTGGTCACGCTCCTGCCCGGCTTCAGGGCGGAGCCGGACAGCCCCATGATGGCGGCCAGCCGCCGCGCCTGGGGCGCCTGGTCGGGGCCGTACTCCAGGGTGGTCCGGCTCAGCGCGGCCGGTGCGTTGCCCGCGTTCTCCGATTTCAGCACGCCCGCGTCGTTCTGCAGCCAGTTCAACTCCGCCTGGGCGCTGCCGGCCGCCGCACCGCCGTTGAGGATGCGCACCCGCACCGCGGAGGCGTCCGACTTGGTGCCCTTCAGCCGCGCGGCCGCCCGGTCCTTGGCCGCCTGCTTCTGCTTCTTCACGTCGGTGAAGGAGACGTCGCCGTTGATGGCGTCGAAGACCGCGGGGGCCTTGCTCTGGTCGACCACGACGGTCGCGTGGACCTTCTCGGCGGGGTTGTCGATCACCGGCACCGTCACGAAGGAGATGTTCTTCGGCGGCACCTTCTTCAGCTCCAGCGCCACGTCCTTGAGCGTGCTCACCGAGCCGATGCCCTTGTCGACGGTCAGCGCCTTGGTGGCGGCCTCCGCGAGCTTCACCAGCTTGGTCGGGCTGGTCAGGGTGTCGCTGGAGGACATCTTGCGCATCAGGGAGGCCATGAACTGCTGCTGCACCTTGATGCGGTCCAGGTCGCCCTGGTTGCCCCAGCTGTGCCGGGTGCGGACGAACGCCAGCGCCTGCTCACCGGAGACCTTCGACGCGCCGGCCGGCAGGTCGAGGTGCGAGTCCTTGTCCTTCACGGCGTGCTTGAGGCACACGTCGACCCCGCCGACCGCCGTCGTCAGCGTCTTCACCGCGTTGAAGTCGACCATCATGAAGTGGTCCGGCGCGATGCCGGTGACCGCCTTCACCGTGTTCATGGTGCAGCCCGGGTCGCGGCCGTCCTGTCCCAGGCTGGTGTTGAAGCGGACGCCGTCGGTGCCGGGGATGACCTTGGTGCTGCCGTCGGACTGGATGGTCTCGCAGTCCGGCACGTCCACGATCAGGTCGCGCGGGATGCTCAGCGCGGTCGCGTTCGTCCGGTCCTTGGAGACGTGCAGCAGGATGTTGGTGTCCGCGTGCCCGACGCTGCCCTTGTCGCCGTAGCCCTCGTTGCCCGCACCGGTCCGCTTGTCGGTGCCGATGATCAGGATGTTGAAGGCGTCGTCCTTGCTGAAGTCGCTCTTGGCCGCACTGCCGACGTCGGTGGTGCTGACGTTGCCCTCGAGGTGCTTGAGGTAGGCGTAGGCGGCGGTGCCGGTGGCGATCAGCACGAACGCCATGGTGCCGCCGGTCCACACCAGGACCTTCTTGGCCTTGGACTTCTTCTTCACCGGCCGCCGGCCGCGGCGCCCGGGCGGCGGTTCGGGCTCGGTCCGGCGCCGGCGCGGCCCCGGCACCTCCTGGCCCGGCACCGTGCGCATCGGGCGGGTCTGCCCGCCCTCCCGCGCGCCGCCGCCTTCCTGGCCGGCCGGCCGCGAGCGGCCGCGCGCCGCGCCGCCGCTCCTGCCGGAGGCAGGCTTACGGGGTCCCGGGACCGCTGATTGCGGTGCGGAGGGACTCAGTCGCAGTTCGTATTCGCCGGTGTCCGGATTGAGCACCCACTGGTCTGCGGGGTCGATGTTCTCCGCCCGCCCACGGCCTTGCGCGTCCACGGTTGTCCGAATCCTCCGTCGGGGCCACGCGGCGCCTTTCCCCCTCCAAGGCGCTCGGGTCTCGGTCAAGCAGTGCACGACCCCAGGACGGACCTCGTGGCCGGGTGCACCGGATCGCTCACACTATCCGCCCAGTTCAGCCTGGAACGACGCCGGTGACAAATTCCACGTCCCTACAACCGGGCAATCCGTCGCATTTTCTGAACACGGGTTCGGTTGCTTGGCGGCGCTTTGGCGCCGGCTTTACCCGCACGTGTCCTCGGCGGCGGTGTTGCCGCGGAACGTGGGGGCGGGGGAGGGCCTGTCCCCGGCGCCGGTGCCGGTGCCGTCGCCGCCGCCGAAGGGCGCCTGCCCGGAGGCCCGGGCGGCGACCGCCACCGGCCGGTCACCGCGCAGCAGCGCGAACAGCCGCTCGGCGTCGGGTTCCACGAGCTGGTCGCGGTTGGCGTCGTAGACGTAGGACTCGCGCGGCACGGTGAGGAACTGCACATGTTCCGGAGGGATGTTCCGCAGTCCGCGCACCAACTGGTAGAGGCCGCGCAGACTGGCCAGCCCCGGGTCGGTGGTGAGGGAGGAGGTGGCCGCGTCCAGCAGCGGGTAGAGCTTCGCCGGGTTCAGCAGGACGTCCTCGCTCCGCACCTTGTTGACGAGCGCGCCGAGGAAGCGCTGCTGGCGGTTCATGCGGTCGGTGTCGCTGCCGTCGCCGAGCGACTTGCGGGCGCGCACGTAGCCGAGGGCCTGTTCGCCGTCGAGCGACACCCGCCCCGCAGGCAGCTTCAGCCTGGCCGCCCGGTCGTCGATGGGCTCCTTCAGGCACACCTCCACGCCGTCGACGGCGTCGACCATCTCCTTGAACCCGCTGAAGTCGACGACGACGTGATGGTCGACCCGGATGTCCGTCAGCTTCTCGACGGTCCGCACGGTGCACGCCGAACCGCCCAACTGGAAGGCGTAGTTCAACATCGCGAACGCCGGTTCGCTGCGGCTGCCGTTCGCCCGCCGGCACCGCGGTACGTCCACCATCAGGTCGCGCGGCAGGGACACCGCGGTGGCGCTGCGCCGGTTCGCGGCCAGGTGCAGCAGGATCGTGGTGTCCGACCGCTCGCTGCCGAGGTCCCGCCCGTACGCGCGGTTGCCCGCGCCGGCCCGGCTGTCGGATCCGATGAGCAGGATGTTCTGCGCGCCGCGCACGAGCGCGGTGGGCCGCTCCCGCTCGTAGCGCGCCAGCTCCGCCGCCGCGTCGTCGTCGGCCGTGATGTTGCCGCTGAGCTTCGCGTACACCGCCCAGCCGCACCCGGCCGCCGCCACCAGCAGCACGGCCGCCCCCAGCGCCGTCCCCCTGACCCACCGCCGCCTGCGCCGCCGCACGAGTCCCCCGCCGGTGGCGGACGCGCCGGCACCGGGCCCGGGGGGCTTGCCTGCGGTGTCGGCCACGTCCGGATCTCCACCCCTCATGGCGTACGAGCGTCACGTCCTGCTGCTCCTACGACCATCGCCCGCGGCAGCGGGCCGGGGCGGCCGGTGCTACGCCGGACGGGTGACGCCCGGGCGCCCCGCCACCCCCGCCGGGAGACCGCGTCGGGCCCCCTCACCGGCCATTTCGCGGGCCACCGGGCCACCCGGCGCCCCCGGACATCCGCCGGTGCTCAGTGCCGGGCCGCGGTGACCCGCTCGCTGTCGATCCGCTTGGCCAGCGCGTCCCCGGCCAGCCGGTCGAGGTTGCGGCACAGCACCACCGAGCCGCCGACGGCCAGCGGCGCGTACAGCCCCGCGCTCAGCCCTTCCCAGGTGTCGTACGGCAGGCCCGACAGCAGGCGGGAGCCGGGCCCGGTGAGGTCCAGCGCGGGCGCGTCGGCGCGGGCCCGCTCGACCACCTCGGCGCCGCTGTACTCGGCTCCGGCCACGATCAGCGCGGGCTCGTCGGCGTCCACCGGGGCGAAGGGCGCGAACCGGTCGCCCTGGGACGGCACTTCCACCGCGTAGTCGGCGAAGCCCTCGGGCGGCTGCGGGAACCGGCCGCCGAGCGGCCGCAGCGCGAGGGCGATCCGCTCCCCGCGGCAGGCCCGCGCCGCCTCCAGCGTGTCCGGGCCGCTCACCACGACGTCGGCCGCCGCCGGGTCGCCCGCGACGTCCGCGACCGCGCCCACCGAGGAACAGGCCAGCAGCCACACGGCCGTCTGCCAGTGCGCGGGCAGCAGCAGCGCGACCCGGTCACCGGGACCGGCGGCGAGATCGCCCTGGAGCAGGTTCGCGGTCTTGGCCACCCAATTGGCGAAGGTGGCCACGGACAGTTCGACGCGCTCGCCCGTGGCGTCGTCGTAGAAGGTCACCAGGGGGCGTCCGGGGTCCGCGGCGAGCGCGGAACGCAGCAGGTCGGCAGGGGTGCGATCGGTGGCGTTCACCCGCGCAAGGGTACGCCGGGGCAAGCGGCCGCACCGGGCGGCGGGGCCACCGGTTCGGCGGAACGCCCCCCGACGGCCCGTCAACTACCGCCCGACGCACCGATAGACATATTTGTCGCGGTATGTCCAAGATCGGGGGCATGCGTGGATTCCTCACTTCCTCGATCGGCGCCTCCGCGGTCGGCCTCACCTGCGCGGCCGTCCTCGCGCTCCAGCTGACCTTGCCCGCGGCCGCGGTGGCCGCGGGAGCGGGGCCGGCCGCGGGAGCGGTGGCCGGGCGCCCCGCGGACCCGGCCACCGCACGGCACACCGCCGGGGCCGCCCTCCCCGGCCGCACCCAGTCGCTCCCGCTGGTCCCCCTCGCCCCCGACCGCGCCCTGGGCACGTCCCCGCAGCAGGGCCTGTACCGCGCCGGGGTGGGGCACTTCTCGCTGCTCGGTGTCGTCTGGGACGACCCCGCCACCGAGTTGCGCGGCCGGGTCCAGGTGCGCACCCGGTCCGCCGCCACCGGCGCCTGGTCCGGCTGGCAGGACGTCGAGACCCACAACGCCGACCACGGCGCCGACCCGGGCACCTCGGAACGCGCCTCCCGCCGGGTGCGCGGCGCCACCGCACCGCTGTGGGTGGGGGACTCGGACGGCGTGGACGTGCGGGTCCGCGCGGCCGGCGCGGAGGCGGGCAGGGAGGCGGGCGCGGGCGGCGCCGAGCTGCCCGGCGGACTGCGCGTCGAACTCGTCGACCCCGGCGCCGATCCGCCGCCCGCCGGCCCCCCGGCCGGCACACTCCGCACCGACGCCGACGCCGACGCCGACGCCGACGCCGACGCCGACGCCGACACCGACGCCGACGCCGACGCCGCCGAGGCGGACGCGGCGACCGCCGCCGCCGAGGCCAACGCCGATCTCGCGCCCGCCGACGCCACCGAGATCCCCGCGCTGACCCGCGAGGAGACCGAGGCCGAACTCCGCCACCTCGCCGGCGGGCCGGACGACGGGCTCGGCGGTGACCTCGCCGACGGACTGCGCGCCAGGCCGTACATCGGGCCGCGGCCGAGGATCGTCACCCGGCGCGGCTGGGGCGCGAACGAGTCGCTGCGCAGGCGCGGGTTCGTCTACACCAAGAAGGTCAAGGCGGCCTTCGTGCACCACACCGCTTCCGGCAACACGTACAGCTGCGCGCAGGCCCCCGCCGTGATCCGCGGCATCTACCGGTACCACGTGCGCAGCATGGGCTGGCGGGACATCGGCTACAACTTCCTCGTCGACCGATGCGGCAGCATCTACGAGGGCCGCGCCGGAGGGGCGGCGAGGGCCGTCATGGGCGCCCACACCCTCGGCTTCAACAGCAACAGCATGGGCATCGCCGTCCTCGGCACCTACAGCTCCAACAAGCCGTCCGGCGCCGCCGTCCGCGCCATCGCCCGGCTCACCGCGTGGAAGCTCGGCCTCTACGGGGTCAACCCGCGCGGCACGACCCACCTCGAGTCGGGCGGCGGCAACCGCTACCCGAAGGGCAGGAACGTACGGCTGCACGTCATCTCCGGCCACCGGGACGGCTTCGTCACCGACTGCCCCGGCAAGCGGCTCTACGCCAGGCTCGGTTCGGCCCGTTCCAGCGCGGCGCGCTACCAGGGGCGCTGAGCGAGGCGGGCAGGGGAGGCGGTCCGTGCGGCGGACGGGGGAAACCGCGCACCGAACGCGCGGGACGCAGCGCGGCCGTCGGGAGCGCCGTCGGGGGGTCTGCATACACTGGCCGGCCAGAACGACGGTTCGGCCGGCCCCGGCAGGAAGCAGAGACGACAGGTGACAGAAGCGATCCTCCTGGTCGGCGGCAAAGGCACCCGGCTGCGTCCGCTCACGGTGCACACGCCCAAGCCGCTGGTCCGAGCGGCCGGAGTGCCGTTCCTCACGCACCAGCTGGCACGCGCGCGAGCGGCCGGCGTGGACCACATCATCCTGGCCACGAGCTATCTGGCGGAGGTCTTCGAACCCTGCTTCGGCGACGGCGCCGAACTGGGCCTGCACATCGAGTACGTGACCGAGGACGAGCCCCTGGGCACGGGCGGCGCGATCCGCAACGTCGCCTCCCGGCTGCGCTCCGGCCCCGACGACCCGGTGCTGATCTTCAACGGGGACATCCTGACCGGCCTGGACATCAGGGCCCTGGTCCGCACCCACGAGACGACCGGAGCGGACGTCTCCCTGCACCTGACCAAGGTCGCGGACCCGCGCGCCTACGGCCTGGTCCCCACGGACGACACCGGCCGCGTCCTCGCTTTCCTGGAGAAGCCGCAGAGCCCGGAGGAGATCGTCACCGACCAGATCAACGCGGGCGCGTACGTCTTCCGCCGCTCGGTCATCGACACGATCCCGGCGGGCCGCCCGGTCTCGGTGGAACGCGAGACCTTCCCCGGTCTGCTCGCCGCCGGCGCCCACCTCCAGGGCCTGGTCGACTCCACGTACTGGCTGGACCTCGGCACCCCGGCCGCCTTCGTGCGCGGCTCGGCCGACCTGGTCCTGGGCCGGGCGCCGTCCCCGGCGGTGCCCGGCCGCTGCGGCGACCGGCTCGTGCTGCCCACGGCCCGGGTCGCCCCGGACGCCAAGCTGACGGGCGGCACGGTGGTGGGCGAGGGCGCGTTCGTCGCCGAGGGCGCCCGGGTCTACGGCAGCACGATCCTGCCGGGCGCGGTGATCGAGCCCGGCGCCGTCGTCACCGACTCCCTGATCGGCACCGGTGCCCGGGTCGGCGAGCGGTCCGTCCTGACCGGCACGGTCATCGGTGACGGCGCGGTCGTCGGCCCCGACAACGAACTGCGCGAGGGCGCCCGCGTGTGGTGCGACGCCCGCATCCCGGCGGGAGCGGTCCGCTTCTCCTCCGACCAGTGACCGACCAGGTGACCGGGCCAGGTGACCGACGAGGTGACGGCCAGGTGGCCCACGAGGTGACCGGCCACTGACCCGCGCCGCGTCCGGGGCCGCTCACCGCCGGCTCACCGCCGGGTCAGAGCCGCCCGATGTCCCCGACGGGCATCCGCGGTCCTCGGCGCGCCGGAAGGTGCCCGCTCAGCAGGATGAGCCTCGCCGCCCGGTGCCGCTGCCCCGCGTAGGGCTCCAGCAGCCGGAGCATCGCGGCGTCGTCGGCGTGCCGGTCGCCCGCGAGCGCCCAGCCCACGATCCCGGGCAGGTGCAGGTCCCCGACGGTCACCGCGTCCGGGGCGCCGTGACTGCGCTGCACGACCTCCGCCGACGTCCACGGCCCGATCCCGGGGACCACCTCCAGCCGCGCCCGGGCGGCCTCCGGTTCCATCCCCACCGCCTGCTCCAGCCGTGCGGCGACCCGCACGGCACGCAGGACCGTCGAGGCCCGCTTGTCGTCGACGCCGGCCCGGTGCCACTCCCAGGAGGGGATCAGCGCCCACGTCCGGGGCGCCGGCATGACCCACAGCCGTCCGCCCGCCGCGGGCCCCGGCGCCGGTTCGCCGAACGCGCGCACCAGCGTCCGCCACGCCCGGTAGGCCTCGACGGTCGTGACCTTCTGCTCCAGCACCGACGGGATCAGCGACTCCAGCACCAGCCCGGTCCGCGTCAGCCGCAGCCCGCGCCGCCGGTGCCACGCCGCCGCCACCGCCCGGTGCCGCGGCACGAACGCGCCGGGCTCGTCCGCCGCGCCGAGCAGCTCGGGCAGCTGCTCCAGCAGCCACTCGGCGCCGGGCCCCCACGCCTCGCCGCGCACCTCGCCGCCGTACGCCGACACGCGCAGCGTGCCCGGTCCGGCGGGTGTCAGGCTGGTCCGCCACACGGACCCGTCGGGCGTCGCCCGGAACGTCGGATCGCCCGGCCCGCGTCTGAGCGGCCCGAGGACCAGCCCGAGGTCGAGCGGCCCGTCAGGCACCCACCGCCGCACACGCCCCGGCGCACCGGAGGGCACGACGGTCCGCCCGCCGCGCGCGGGGGCGGGGACGCCCGGCAGGCCCCCGGTGCCCTGCGGGCGAGGGGGCCGCTGAACGAAACGTCCTGCCACGGGTGAGGTCCTCGGGATGCGGTGTGCGGTGCGAGCCGTGCGGGAGCCGTCCCGTAACGGACGTCCTACGGTGCCACACCGGGCGGCACGCCGTCCCACCGGACGCCCCACCCGGCACGCACGCACGCGCGCCGGGCCCGCGCCCTGCGTCCTGTGCCGCGGCGCACCTCACCCCGGCCGGTTCACCGCACCGCGATGAAGCTTCCCGCCTCCCGTGCCGGACGCGGCGTCGGGGACGCGGCCGGATGCCCGACCGCCACCGCGCCCATCGGGTCCCAGTCCGGCGGCAGCCCGAGCGTCTCGCGCACGACGTCCCGGCAGAACATCGTGGACGACACCCACGCGGATCCCAGCCGCTCCCCGGCCAGCGCGACCAGGAAGTTCTGCACGCCCGCGCCCGCGGCGACCACGAACATCTCCCGTTCGGCGCCGTCGCGCCGGGCGTCCCCGTAGTGGTGCGAGCCGTCCATGACGAGGCAGGGCACCACCAGGTAGGGAGCGTTCCGCAGCACGTCCCCGCGGCGCACGCGCGCGGCGATGGACTCCTCGCTCCTGCCGTCGCGCCGCAGATCGGCGATCCACGCCTCCCGCATGGCGTCGAGCAGCCGGGTCCGCGACTCCCCGGACTCCAGCATTACGAACCGCCACGGCGTCGTGTGGTGCGGCGCCGGCGCGGTGACCGCGGCGGCCACCGCCCGCCGGACCGCCCCGGGGTCCACCGGCTCGGCGGTGAACGCCCGGACCGTGCGCCGCTGGGTCACCGCCTCCCGCACCGCCTCGGAGGTGCCGAGCCGGAACATGTCGTCCCGCGCGTCCCGCACCAGCAGCCGTGCGCCCGCCGCCCACTCCGCCTGCTCCCCGGCGTCCGCGCTGTCCGCGGTGTCCCCGGCGATCCCGGCCTCCCCGGCCAGCACGTGCGGCAGCCCGCGCACGACGGCCACCGGCAGCCCGGCGGCCTTGCCCTTGACGAGGTCGCCCGCCGCGGCCAGTTCGTCCGCGGTGGCGACGACGGTGGCGCTCAGCGGATTGCCGTACGCGTCCGTGCCGCCGCGCAGGTCGTCCAGCACCCGCACACCGGCCGCGCCGATCGCCACGTCCGTGAGCCCGGCGCGCCACGGCCGCCCGAAGGTGTCGGTGACGAGGACGCCGACGTCGACACCGAGGGCGTCCCGCAGACCGGCGCGGATCGCGCGCGCGGAGGCGTCCGGGTCGTCGGGCAGCAGCAGCACGGTCCCCGACGGCGTGTTCGAGGCGTCGACCCCGGCGGCCGCCATGACCAGCCCCTGCCGGTTCTCCACGATCCGCAGCGGCCCCCGCCGCGCCACCACCCGGACCGTCTCGGCGTCGATCGCCGCCTCCCGGTCGGCCGCCTCGACGATCCGGCCCTCCGCCTTCGACACGATCTTGGAGGTGACCAGCAGCACGTCGCCGTCGGCCAGCCCCGGTTCGGCGGCGGCGATCAGCTTGGCGAGGTCGTCGCCCTCCCGGACCTCGGGCATCCCGGGAACCGCCCAGACGCGGTACCCGGGCGCCGCCGCGAGCCCCTGGTCCGCCCCGGGCGCCGCCTGCCCCTGGCGGTGCGTCTCGCCGCTCAAGCCGCCCGCACCTCCTCCGCCAGCGCCAGCGCCTCCCGCGCCATCCGCGCCGCCGCGTCCACGTCGGTCATCATCAGCGGTACGGCCCGGCAGCGGATGCCCGCCGCCTCGACCCGCTCGACCGAGCCCGCGTCCACGGTGTCCACGAGCCAGCCGTCCAGCAGCCCCGAGCCGTAGTGCTCGGCGACCGCCGCCGCCGTGGACTCCACGCCGACCGCCGCCAGAACCTTGTCGGCCATCCCGCGCACCGGCGCGTCCCCGACGATGGGGGAGAGGCCGACCACGGGCACCCCGGCGTCCGCGATGGCCTCCCGGATGCCGGGCACGGCCAGGATGGTGCCGACGGACACGACCGGGTTGGACGGCGGGAAGAGCACGACGTCCGCCGCGGCGATCGCCTCCAGCACGCCCGGCGCCGGCTTGGACTGCTCGGCCCCGACCGGTACGACCGCCTCGGCCGGGACGGAGGCGCGCAGCCGCACCCAGTACTCCTGGAAGTGCACCGCCTTGCGCTCGCCGTCCAGGTCGACCGCCACGTGCGTCTCGACGCGGTCGTCGGTCATCGGGATCAGCCGCACGCCCGGCTTCCACCGGTCGCACAGCGCCTCGGTCACCGCGCTGAGCGGATACCCGGCGGCCAGCATCTGGGTCCGCACGATGTGCGTGGCGAAGTCCCGGTCGCCGAGCCCGAACCACTCCGGGCCCACCCCGTAGGCCGCCAGCTCCTCCTTGAGGTGG
This sequence comes from Streptomyces sp. NPDC041135, assembly GCF_055592085.1. Lineage (NCBI taxonomy): Bacteria > Bacillati > Actinomycetota > Actinomycetes > Kitasatosporales > Streptomycetaceae > Streptomyces > Streptomyces sp. NPDC041135. The sequence continues at coordinate 19,516 of NZ_JBVIYZ010000006.1, read as the reverse complement.
AAGGTCTCGTCGGTCCGCCCCCAGCCCTGCTCCTCGTTGATGCCGCCGCCGAGCGTGTACATCACCGTGTCGAGGTCCGGACAGACCTTCAGCCCGAAGAGGTGAATGTCGTCGCCCGTGTTGCCGATGACCGTGACGTCGGCGTCCGGCACGGCCCGCTTCAGACCGCGCAGGAACCGGGCACCGCCGATGCCGCCTGCCAGAACCACAATGCGCATGGGCCAAGTCTCGCAGGCGGGTACGACACCTCGTCAGCCGGTGGGCCGCGCCGCACCGGTGGTGTTCCGGACGGCCCCGGTGCGTCAGGCGGTGACCGGGGCCTGCCCGGGGTGGGCCGTGCAGGCCTGGGCGGTGTGCATGGGCATCTCGGTCAGGCCCGGGTAGTAGACGTGCAGACTGACCGACGGCTCCAGCGCGTCGTTGACGACCTCGTGCACGTACCCGGGGGCGAACACCCGCTGCGCCCCGGCGGCCAGCGCGCGCGTGCCGCGTTCGGTGCGCTCGGTCAGCGTGCCCTCCAGCACGGTCAGCACGCCGGAGGAGCGGCCGTGGTCGTGCAGCCCGCTGCCCTGCCCCGGCACCCAGGACAGCAGCCACACCTCGTACCCGGGGCCGGTGCGCAGCCGGTGGTACCAGCGAGTGGTGGCGTCGTAGCGGACGAGGTGCGCCCACTGGGAGCGGTCGGCGGCGATGGACCGGGCCAGGCCGGCGAACTCGGCGACGGTGACCGGGTGCTCGCGCGGCGGCTGGAGCAGGTGGGTGACCTCGAGGATGTCACCGGCGATCTGGAGATCGTTGTCGCTGTTCATGGGGTGCGGGGTTCCTCGGCGGAAGAGTGGGGGGCTGGTGTGTCGCCTGCCGCCGTCCCGGGTCACGGGGGACAGCGGTGCCCGGGGCGGGGCCGGGAGGGGAGACGCAGCCGGGTCGGGGAGACTCGGCGGCAGCCGGAGCGCGGGTGGCTCAACAGCTGTGACAGCAACAGCGACAGCGTGCGCGAGCAGCACCGTGGGACCCGGCGGAGCGGGTCGAGGTGAGTGCCGAGTTCGCGAGCATGCCCACAAGGACACCGGTTCACACCTGCACTGTCAACTCGACGCCCGGATCGTGGGATGTGCTTCACCTCATCCGGTTCATCTGTCAGGTGAAAGGTTTGTCCACCCGACTCTCGGGACACATGGCGCACAACCGAGCGCTCGAGCCTCGCTGGAACGCGATCGAACGCATGGGCGTCCTTCTCCGTACAAGGCTCCGCACGGAGTCGGCGCCCCGTGCGGGTCAAGGTTTATGGCGATTTGAACACTTTCCGCTTGGTCTTGGTTCCGCAGAGTGAATAACGGGCCCAATAGCAGATCTCGGCTTGACTCGCCCGGAGCAGCACACTTGTAATTTCACTCGTGTCGTTCAGCCGAAATCGGTAACGGCCAGGCACGGGGACGCTGGAAGACAGACGAGGGGCGCACATGACCGAGCTGGTGCAGCAACTGCTGGTCGACGACGCGGACGAGGAACTCGGCTGGCAGGAGCGCGCGCTGTGCGCCCAGACCGACCCCGAGTCCTTCTTCCCCGAGAAGGGCGGCTCCACCAGAGAGGCGAAGAAGGTCTGCCTCGCCTGCGAGGTGCGCTCCGAGTGCCTCGAGTACGCCCTCGCCAACGACGAGCGCTTCGGCATCTGGGGCGGACTGTCCGAGCGCGAGCGGCGCCGCCTGAAGAAGGCCGCCGTCTGAGGTTGCGGGACGCCGTCCGGGCGGACGGCGCACGACACCCCCTCCGCGCCGCGCGAACGGCCCGTCGCGACCGGGTTGTCCACAGGTGGTGGTCCGTGGTCGTCCACAGGCGGCGGTCCGTGGTGCCGGCCAGCCGATAGTGTGGTCGCTCGTCCGAGACGCCCCGCTGCCCCCGAGGGCACAGGCGTCCACCGCAGTCCACCGAACCGGGGCCCGTACCTCGATGTCCGTGCACAGCCATACGGCAGCCCACCACGACGCTGCCACGCCCGAGTTCCCGCGCCACGTAGTCACCGCGGTCCTCGTCGCCCACGACGGCGCCCGCTGGCTGCCCGACGCGCTCGCCGGGCTGCTCGGCCAGGAGCGCCCCGTCCAGTACGCGGTGGCCGCCGACACCGGCAGCGCGGACGACTCCGCCCAGCTGCTCACCGACGCCCTCGGCGCCGACCGGGTCCTGCACCTCGCCCGGCGCACCGGCTTCGGCCAGGCCGTCGAGGAGGCGAGCCGCACCGCGCCCCTCCTCACCCCCGAGGAGCTGCCGTACCTCAAGCGCCCCAGCGGCTGGGACCCCGTCACGCGCACCTGGCGCGACGACGCCTACGACCTGCCCGAGCTGCCGCACGGCGAACCGGTCCAGTGGCTCTGGCTGCTGCACGACGACTGCGCTCCCGAGCCCGAGGCACTGGCCCAGCTGCTGCGCGTGGTGGACAACGAACTGGAGCTGGGCCGCGACGACGTCGCCGTGGTCGGACCCAAGCTGCGCGGCTGGTACGACCGCCGCCAGCTGCTGGAGGTCGGCGTCACCATCGCCCACTCCGGCCGCCGCTGGACCGGCCTTGACCGCCGCGAGCAGGACCAGGGCCAGCACGACCACGTCCGCTCCGTGCTGTCGGTCTCCTCCGCCGGCATGCTGATCCGCCGCGACGTCTTCGAACAGCTCGGCGGGTTCGACCGCCGGCTGCCCCTGATGCGGGACGATGTCGACCTGTGCTGGCGCGCCCACGCCGCCGGCCACCGCGTCCTCGTCGCCCCCGAGGCCGTCGTACGGCACGCCGAGGCCGCCTCCCGCGAGCGCCGCGCCGTCGACTGCGCGGGCCGCACCACCGCCTCCCCGCACAAGGTGGACAAGGCGGGCGCCGTCTACGCCCTGCTCGCCAACTCCCGCACCGCCGTCCTGCCCTGGGTGCTGCTGCGCATCGTCCTGGGCACCCTGGTGCGGACCGTCGCCTACCTGGTCGGCAAGGTGCCCGGGCAGGCCGTGGACGAGATCCGCGGCCTGCTGGGCACCCTGCTGCGCCCCGAGCGGATCGTCGCCGCCCGGCGCAGGCGCGGACAGTCCCGCATCGACAAGGGTGAGCTGCGGCAGCTGTTCCCGCCGCCCGGCGCCACCGTCCGGGCCACCGTCGAACAGGTCGCCGGCGACCTCTTCGGCAGCTCCGACACCGACGTCTCCCCGGCCGGCCGGCACGGTGGCGCCGTCGAGTCCGGGCCCGGCGGCGACGACGCCGACTTCCTCGAGGTCGAGCAGTTCGCCCGCCTCAAGCGCATCGCCCGCAGGCCCGGCCCGGTGCTCTTCCTCGCCCTGCTGCTGGTCTCCCTCGTGGCCTGCCGCGCCCTGCTGGGCGGCGGCGCGCTCGCGGGCGGCGCCCTGCTGCCCGCCCCGGCCGGCTCCGGCGAGCTGTGGTCGCGCTACCTCGACGCCTGGCACCCGGTGGGCACCGGCGGCAGCCCCTCCGCACCGCCCTACCTCGCCCTGGTCGCGATGCTCGCCTCCGCGCTGTTCGGCTCGACCGGCCTCGCGGTCACGGTCCTGCTGGTCTGCTCGGTGCCCCTGGCCGGCTGCACCGCCTACTTCGCCTCGCGCCCGCTGGTCACCTCCCGGCTGCTGCGCGCCTGGGCGGCCGTCGCCTACGCCTTCCTGCCCGCCACCACCGGCGCCCTCGCCGGCGGCCGCCTCGGCACCGCCGTCCTCGCCGTCCTGCTGCCGCTCCTGGCGCGCGCGGGCGTCGCGGCCAGCGGCCTGGCGAACGGCTCCGCCGCGCGCGGCAGCTGGCGCGCCACCTGGGCGTACGCGCTGCTGCTCACCGTCACCACCGCCTTCACGCCCCTCGTGTGGCCGCTCGCGCTGATCCTCGGCCTCGGCGTGCTGGCCGTGCGCCGCGCCGACCTCGTCCCCTACGGGCTGCGCCTCCTGGCCCAGCTCGGCACCCCGCTGCTGGTCCTCGCGCCCTGGTCGCTGACCCTGCTGCCGTCCGGCTTCTTCCAGGAGGCCGGGCTGGACTACGGCTCGTCCGCCGCCTCGGCCGTCGACCTGCTCGGCGCCAGCCCTGGCGGCCCCGGCACGGTGCACGGGCTGATGCTCATCGGCATCGTGTGCGCCGCCCTCGCCGCGCTGCTGCGCTCCGAGCGCCGGCTGGGCATCCGCGCGGCCTGGACCGCCGCCCTGGCCGGCCTGCTCCTCGCCGTCCTGTCCAACGGCTCCGCCTGGGCCGGACCGGCCACCCTGGTCTACGGCATCGCCCTGCTCGCCGCCGCCGCGCTCGGCGCCGACGGGGCACGCGCGCGCGTGGCCGAGCAGAGCTTCGGCTGGCGCCAGCCGGTGGCCGCGCTGATCGCCTTCGCCTCGGCCGCGGGCCCGCTGCTCGTCGCCGCCGGCTGGATGATCGGCGGCGCCGACGGACCGCTGGAGCGGCGCGACCCGGTGCAGGTGCCCGCCTTCGTCGCCGAGGAGTCCGGCACCCGCGACCAGGCCCGCACCCTGGTCCTCGACAGCGACTCCGCCGCACACGTGCGGTATCTGCTGGTCCGCGGCTCCGGCGCCCGCATGGGAGACGCCGAACTCACCGCCGCCGACGGTGAGAACACCCGCCTCGACAAGGTCGTCGCCAACCTCGTCGCCGGCTCCGGCGCCGACCAGGCCGACCAGCTCGGCGGCTTCGCCGTGCGCTACGTCCTCGTCCACAAGGGCGCGCCGCGCCAGGTCAGCCGCGTGCTCGACGCCACTCCCGGCCTGAGCCGGCTCAGCCAGCAGAGCGACAGCGCCCTGTGGCGCGTCGACCGGCAGGTCTCCCGCGCCGCCGTCGTCCCCCCCGGCGGCTCGACCGCCGCGCTGCCCGTCGCCGCCGGGCCCGTCGACATCCACACCACGATCCCCTCCGGAGCGGACGGCCGCGTCCTGCGCCTGGCCGACACCGCCTCCGAGGGCTGGACGGCCACCCTGGACGGCAGGCCGCTCACCCCCACCACCGTCGACGGCTGGGCCCAGGGCTTCCGGCTGCCCGCGTCCGGCGGCAGGCTCGACGTCACCTACGACACCCCGGTCGGGCACACCGCCTGGCTGTGGGCCCAGGGCGCGCTCGCCGTCGTCCTGGTCGTCCTCGCCCTGCCCGGCCGCCGCCGGGACGTCGACGACGACCTCCCCGCGGAGCAGCCCGTCCCGGCCCAGGCCACCGAGGGCGAGGGCCGCCGCGCCCGCCGCCTGCGCGCCCAGGCCGAGGAGGCCGCCGCGCAGGAGTCCGGCCCCGCCGCGCCCCCGGACGCGCCGGAGCCGCCCGTCGCCGTCCCGCACCAGCAGCCGTACGGCGACTGGGACACCGCCTCCCCCCAGGGCGCCGGGTACGGCGGCTACGGCGCCGACCCGTACCAGGACCCCGCCGCCCACCCGGCCGGCGGCTACGACCAGCAGCCCTACCAGGCGGACCCGTACCAGAGCGCCCCCTACGACCCGTACGGCTACGGCGGCACGGGCGAGCAGCCGCCGTACGACCCCGCGTACCAGCAGGACCACGACCCCGCCTACGACCCCGCCTACGATCCGGCTTACGACCCGGCCTACGACCCCGCCCGGCACCCGCACGGCACCGGCAGTGAGCGCCCCGACGGGAGCCAGCAGTGAAGCGCACCACCCTGTCCCTGATCGCCGGCACCGCCGCTCTCGCCGCGCTCACCGGGTTCGCCGCGCTCAACCCGCCGGCCGCGTCCGGCACGGACACCGCGCGGGCGGCCGCCCGGCTGCCCGTGGAGCGCACCAGCCTGCTGTGCCCGGCGCCGAGCGTCTCCGACATCGCCGAGACGTCGTACACGTCGTTCACGCCGGTCACCAAGGGAACCGGCGGCAGCGGCACGGCGCGGCTCCTGGCCGCCACCGCGCAGTCGGCGGACGGCACGGGCGGCAAGGCCGGCAAGGGCAAGAAGGCCGCCAAGCCCGTCCTGACCCCCAAGGCGCCCGGCACGCCCGCCACGGGCGACGCCTCCGGTGCGGACGCGCCCGCGCTCGTCGGCACCGCCGAGGGCAGGTCCGCGCCCGGCTGGACCGTCCAGGAGACCACCGAGGTCGCCGCGGGCACCGGACGTGGCCTCCAGGGCGTCAACTGCACCGCCCCCGACACCGAGTTCTGGTTCCCGGGCGCCGCCACCTCCCCCGACCGCACCGACTACGTGCACCTGACCAACCCCGACGACTCCGCCGCCGTCGTGGACATCGAGCTGTACGGCAAGGACGGCGCCGTGAAGTCGGCGGTGGGGGAGGGCATCACGGTCAAGCCGCACAGCAGCGAACCGGTCCTGCTGTCCACGCTCACCGACGAACGGCAGACCGACCTGACGGTGCACGTCAACGTGCGCAGCGGGCGCGTCGGCGCGGCCGTACAGGCCCTGGACGACGCCGTGGGCGGCGACTGGCTGGCCGCCTCCGCCGACCCGGCGGACACCCTGGTGCTGCCCGGCATCCCCAAGGACGCCACCTCCGTCCGCCTGATCGCCTTCACGCCCTCGGACGCCGACGCCGACCTGAAGATCCGCCTGGCCTCCCCGAGCGGCCTGATCACCCCGGCCGGCCACGAGAGCCTGCACGTCAAGGCGGGCATGACCGCGGCGGCCGACCTCGGCGACGTCACCCGGGGCGAGGCGGGCTCACTCGTCCTGACCTGCGACGGCCGGCCCGTCCCCGTCGTCGCGGCCCTGCGTGTCACCCGCGGCAAGGGCGACGGCCGGGAGACGGCGTTCATCCCCGCGACCGGCCCCGTCGGCACGCGTGCGACGTCCGCCGACAACAGCGCCAAGGGCACCACCGTGTCCGTCACCGCGCCCACGGCCCGGGCGACGGTCAGGGTCACGGCGTCGGCCGGCAGCGGCGGCGGCACCCCGGTCTCCAAGACGTTCACCATCGCCGCCGGCACCACCCAGGACATCGCCGCCCCGCGGCCGGCCGGCCTCAAGGGCACCTACGCCCTGACCGTCCAGCCCGTCTCCGGCGGCCCCGTCTACGCCGCCCGCACCCTGACGGCCACCGAGAACGGCGTCTCGGGAGTCACCGTCCAGACCCTCCCGGACGACCGGGGAACGGTCGCGGTGCCCCAGGCGGACCAGGACGTGTCGGTGGTGCAGGACTAGGCCGGTGGGCGGCGGGGCTCTCAGTCCTCGCCGTACCGGGGGTCGACCGTCTCCGGGGTGAGCCCGAGCAGCTCGGCCACCTGCTCCACGACGATCTCGTGCACCAGCGCGGCCCGTTCGTCGCGGCCCTTGGTGCGGATCTCCACGGGCCGCCGGTAGACCACGACCCGCGCCCGGCGCCCCTCGCGTGCGGCGACGGTCCCGCCGAGCGGCACCGCCTCGTCGCTCCACGCCTCCCCGGCCCGCCCGTCCACCCGGGGCACCTCGAGGACCAGGAAGTCGATCTCCGCCAGCTGCGGCCACCGCCGCTCGAGGCGGTCGACGGAGTCCTGCACGAGGTCCGCGAAGACATCGGCACGGCTGGCCGCAAGAGGCACCTGCGGCGGCGCGATCGGCCCACGCATGCCTCGCCCGTGGCGATCACGGCGGCGGGGCCCGGGGCCGGCGGCGCGGGGCGGTACACGGTTGTCCATCACCGGTGAAGCGTAGTCCCCGAGCGGCCCCGCTGCCCGGTCCCCACACGGTGGACACCACCTCACCGGACGTGTCGCCGGATGACCGTTCCAGCCAAGGTTGGGCTCGTTTCCATAGCTCTACAAGACCGTGATCCTCAAGGCAATTGACGGTGTTTGTACCGACTCATGACCGGATGTGGTCCCGGACTACCGGCGCGCGCAGGCGTGTCCGCCCTGGTCAGCGAGGCGTGTCCGGAGAGGCGTGTGGGGCGTTTCACAACACGACACGGTGGAGTGACCTGGTGGAGAGTCGTCGCGGCCCGCTCAAGAGTGCGGTACCGTCCAACGTCGTGAGCCCTGTACGTCGCTGTTCGCGCACCGCCTGCGGCCGACCCGCCGTCGCGACGCTGACGTACGTCTACGCCGACTCGACCGCGGTCCTCGGCCCGCTCGCCACCTACGCCGAACCCCACTGCTACGACCTGTGCGCCGAGCACTCCGAGCGCCTCACCGCCCCGCGCGGCTGGGAGGTCGTCCGCCTCCTCGACGGCTCCGCCCCGGCGCGGCCGAGCGGCGACGACCTCGAAGCGCTCGCCAACGCGGTGCGCGAGGCGGCCCGTCCGCAGCAGCGGGCGGCCCAGGCGGGCGGCGGCGGACGCACGGCCGACCCGATGGAGGTCGCCCGCCGCGGCCACCTGCGCGTCCTGCGGTCACCGGACAACTGACCCGCCCGCGTGACCCGCCCCCGGCGCGTCAACCGGACGGCGAACCGCCCGGAGGAACCACCCCACTCCCGCCTCACCACCCTGACCTCACGTTACGGCCGGACCGCCGGCAGGCGTCCGCGCACCGGGCCGCCATCGCGTACGGGTAGTTTGTGGGCACCCAGTGAGAAACCAGGAGGGGTGGCCCGTGGCTGCTGATCTGTCGCAGATCGTGAAGGCGTACGACGTGCGCGGAGTGGTCCCGGACCAGTGGGACGCCTCGCTGGCCGAACTCTTCGGGGCGGCCTTCGCGCGGGTGACCGACGCGAGCGCGATCGTCGTCGGCCACGACATGCGCCCCTCCTCGCCCGGCCTGTCCCGTGCCTTCGCGCGCGGGGCCGCCTCCCTCGGGGTGGACGTCACCGAGATCGGCCTGTGCTCGACGGACCAGCTGTACTACGCGTCCGGCGCCCTGGACCTGCCGGGCGCCATGTTCACGGCCTCGCACAACCCCGCCCAGTACAACGGCATCAAGCTGTGCCGGGCCGGCGCGGCCCCGGTCGGCCAGGACACCGGCCTCGCGCAGATCCGCGCACTGGTCGAGCGCTGGACGCGCGAGGGCGCCCCGGAACCCGCCGCGCGGCCGGGAACCCTCACCACCCGCGAGACGCTGGACGACTACGCCGCGTACCTGCGCTCCCTCGTCGACCTCAGCGCCGTCCGCCCGCTGAAGGTGGTCGTCGACGCGGGCAACGGCATGGGCGGCCACACGGTCCCCTCCGTCCTCGCCGGGCTGCCCCTCACCCTGGTGCCGATGTACTTCGAGCTGGACGGCACCTTCCCCAACCACGAGGCCAACCCGCTCGACCCGGCCAACCTCGTCGACCTCCAGAAGCGGGTCCCGGCCGAGGGCGCCGACCTCGGCATCGCCTTCGACGGCGACGCCGACCGCTGCTTCGTCGTGGACGAGAACGGCGACCCCGTCTCCCCGTCGGCGATCACCGCGCTGGTCGCCGTCCGCGAACTCGCCCGCAACGGCGGCGCCGGCACGGTCATCCACAACCTGATCACCTCCTGGACGGTCCCGGAGGTGGTGCGGGAGCACGGCGGCACCCCGGTGCGCACCCGCGTCGGCCACTCCTTCATCAAGGCCGAGATGGCCGACAGCGGCGCCATCTTCGGCGGCGAGCACTCCGCGCACTACTACTTCAAGGACTTCTGGAACGCCGACACGGGCATGCTGGCCGCCCTGCACGTCCTCGCGGCCCTCGGCGGCCAGGACGGCCCCCTGTCGGCCCTGGTCGCCCAGTACGACCGCTACGCCGGCTCGGGCGAGATCAACTCCACCGTCGGCGACCAGTCGGCCCGCCTGGCCACCGTCCGCGCCGCCTACGACGGCCGCGACGACGTCACCCTGGACGACCTCGACGGCCTCACCGTCACCTCCGCCGACTGGTGGTTCAACGTCCGCCCGTCCAACACGGAGCCCCTGCTGCGCCTCAACGCGGAGGCCCGCGACGAGGCGACGATGCACAAGATCCGCGACGAGGTCCTGGCCGTCATCCGCGGCTGACCACCGGCCGAGCAGGGCGGCGTACGGCCGCGGGAGGTGCTCGGGAGGGGCGCCTGCGGCCGGTCCCGGGGCCCGCGCAGGCCCCGGTCCGGCTGCCCGCCGCGGCGAGCCGCACCACCGGGTCCGCCGAAGCCCACCCGGCCGCCCCCACCGGCGGTACGCTGACCAGGCACATCCCGACAGCCGTCCCGCCCGTCCCGAAGGGAACCCCCATGCCGCTCGAAGCCGGCCTCCTGGAGATCCTCGCCTGCCCGGCCTGCCACGCCCCCCTCGACGAGCGGGACGCCGAGCTGGTCTGCACCGGTCAGGACTGCGGCCTGGCGTACCCCGTCCGCGACGGCATCCCCGTCCTCCTCGTCGACGAGGCCCGCCGCCCCGCCTGACGACGAGGCGTCCCACCCCGCACTGGAACCCGGACCCCGGCCACCGGAGGCTGCCGCCCATGCTCGACGAAACGCTGCTCGACACCCCGGAGGGGCTCGCCGCGGCCGACCGCCGGGGCCTGCTGCGCGGTGCCGCCGAGGCCGGCGCCCGCGTCCGCACCGCCGCCCGGTACGCCGCCGAGGCGGGCATCGGCGAACTCAAGCCGGACGGCCGCCCCCGTGCCGTCCTGATCGCCGGCCCCGGTGCCGCCGCGACGCACGCCGCCGACCTGCTCGGCACGCTCACCGCCGGCAGCCCGGTGATCCGCCTGGCCCCCACCGGCGTCGCCCCCGCGGCCGGCGCCCTGCGCTGGGAACTGCCCGGCTGGGCCGGCTCCGTCGACCTGGTCCTCGTCGCCACCCCGGACGGCACCGAACCCAGCCTGTCCCTGCTGGCCGAGCAGGCCTACCGGCACGGCTGCTCGATCGCCGCCGTCGCCCCCGCGGGCACGCCCCTCGCCGAGGCGGTCGACGGCGCCCACGGCCTCTTCGTACCGATGGCGACCGCCCCCTACGACCCGGACGAGGACGCGCCGCTGGCCGCCTCCGCCCCCGGCGTCCTGTGGGCGCTGCTCACCCCGCTGCTCGTGCTCCTGGACCGCGTCGGCCTGCTCGCCGCCCCGCCGGACGTGCTGGAGAAGGTCGCCGACCGCCTGGACCTCGTCGCCGAACGCTGCGGCCCGGCCATCGCCACCTACAGCAACCCCGCCAAGACGCTCGCCGCCGAACTCGCCGACGCGCTCCCGGTGATCTGGACGGAGGGCACCTCGGCCGGTCCCGCGGGCCGCCGCTTCGCCGCCGCCCTCGCCGAACTGGCCGGCCGCCCCGCCCTGGTCGCCGAACTCCCCGAGGCGCTGTCCGAGCACAGCGCCCTGCTCGCCGGACCGCTGGCCGCCGCGGCCGACCCCGAGGACTTCTTCCGCGACCGCGTCGAGGAGCCGCCCGCCCTGCACGCGCGCGTGGTGCTCCTGCGTGACCGCCCCCTGAGCGGCCTCAGCGCCGCTCCCGCCGCCCGCGACCTGGCCCTCAGCCACGAGACGCCGATCAGCGAGCTGGAGCCGGAGGAGGGCGACGAGGTGGTGACCCTGGCGGAGCTGATCGCCGTCACGGATTTCGCCGCCGTTTACCTGGCGCTCGCTTCGAGGGCCTGAGGTGGACGCCGACGCCGTGACCGCCTCCCCGGGGCACGCCCTGAACCTGTAGCCCCGGCGAACGGGCGAAGGACGGGCGGCGGGCGGACGGCGACCCGGCGCGCCGCACCGCACAGGGCCGCACGGGGCCGCACCGGCCGCACCGCGTCGTACGCAGACAGAACGGCAGAGAGAACCGCATGGACCGCCTCGACAACACCGTCCGCCCCTACGCCTGGGGTTCCCCCACCGCCATCCCCACCCTGCTCGGCGTCGAGCCGACCGGGGAGCCGCAGGCCGAGATGTGGATGGGCGCACACCCGGGCGCGCCCTCACGCACCGCGCGCGGGACGCTCGCCGAGGTCATCGAGGCGGACCCCGAGCGCGCACTGGGGGCGGGAGCCGTCGCGAAGTTCGGCCCCCGCCTGCCTTTCCTGCTGAAGCTCCTCGCCGCGGGCGCCCCGCTCTCCCTCCAGGTCCACCCCGACCTGGCGCAGGCGAGGGAGGGTTTCGCGGACGAGGAGCGCCGCGGCATCCCCGTGGACGCGCCGCACCGCACCTACAAGGACGCCAACCACAAGCCCGAACTGATCTGCGCGCTGACCGAGTTCGACGGCCTGTGCGGCTTCCGTGATCCCGTGCTGACCGCCGGTCTGCTCGACGGCCTCGGCGTCGCCTCCCTGAAGCCGTACGTCGACCTGCTGCACGCCCGGCCCCAGGACGCCACCCTGCGCGAGGTCCTCACCGCGATCCTCACCGCCGACCCGGACGAGACGGCCGACACGGTCGCCGAGACCACCGCCGCCTGCGCCCGCCTGGGCGGCGCCTACGCCCCGTACGCCGACATCGCCCACCACTACCCGGGCGACCCCGGCGTCATCGCCGCCATGCTGCTCAACCACGTCCGGCTGCAGCCGGGCGAGGCACTGTTCCTGGGCGCCGGCATCCCGCACGCCTACCTCAGCGGCCTCGGCGTCGAGATCATGGCCAACTCCGACAACGTGCTGCGCTGCGGCCTGACCCCCAAGCACGTGGACGTGCCCGAACTGCTGCGCGTCGTGCGCTTCGAGGCCGGTGACGCGCGCGTGCTGCGCCCGGAGGCCGCAGCGGACGGCGAGGAGGTCTACGAGACGCCGATCGACGAGTTCCGGCTCTCCCGTTACGTCCTGCCCGAGGGCGGCGCCGCCCACGACCTCACGCTCGGCGCCCCGCAGATCCTGCTCTGCACGGCCGGTTCCGTCCGGGCGGGCGTGGAAGGGCTGCTGCCCGGGCAGTCGGTCTTCGTCCCGGCGGGAGAGAAGGCCGAGGTGTCCGGCGCGGGCACGGTCTTCCGGGCGAGTGTGATCGTATGACCACGCTTGTGGATACCTGACGCGTCGGTGCCGGTCCGGGCTGCAAGAATGGCCCACCGGCAAAGGACGGGCAAAGCCGCCGGGACGGCATCCCCGGGCGGAGCCGGCCGGCGACACGGCGCACGGCGTGGACGTACGAAGGCGAAGGGACGACGCGAACTCATGAGCGCGGCAGGCGGAACGAAGGCGATCGTGGCGGCACTCGGTGCCAACCTCGCGATCGCGGTATCGAAGTTCGTGGCGTTCGCGTTCAGCGGCTCCTCCTCGATGCTCGCCGAGGGCGTCCACTCGCTCGCCGACTCGGGCAACCAGTTCCTGCTCATGGTCGGCGGCAAGCGTGCCCAGCGCGAGGCCACCCCGCAGCACCCGTTCGGCTACGGCCGCGAGCGGTACATCTACGCCTTCCTCGTCTCCATCGTGCTGTTCTCCGTCGGCGGCATGTTCGCCATCTACGAGGGCTACGAGAAGATCCGCCACCCGCACGAACTGGAGCACTGGTACTGGCCGGTGGGCGTGCTCGTCTTCGCGGTCGTCGCCGAGGGCTTCTCCTTCCGGACGGCCATCAGGGAGTCCAACGAACTGCGCGGCAAGCTCTCCTGGGCGCAGTTCATCCGCCGCGCCAAGGCCCCCGAGCTGCCGGTCGTCCTGCTGGAGGACTTCGGCGCGCTGATCGGCCTGGTCCTCGCCCTGGGCGGCGTCGGCCTCACCCTGCTCACCGGCGACGGAGTCTGGGACGGCATCGGTACGGTCTGCATCGGTGTCCTGCTCGTCTCGATCGCCCTCGTCCTGGCCGCCGAGACCAAGTCGCTGCTGCTCGGCGAGGCCGCGGGCGTCGAGGACGTCAAGAAGATCGAGACCGCGATCGTCGACGACCGCACGGTCACCGGCATCATCCACATGCGCACCCTCCACCTCGGCCCCGAGGAGCTGCTGGTCGCCGCCAAGGTCGCCGTCCGGCACGACGACACCGCCGCCGTGGTCGCCAAGGCCATCGACGCCGCCGAGGCCCGCATCCGCGCCGCCGTCCCGATCGCCCGCGTCATCTACCTCGAGCCGGACATCTACAGCGCGACCGAGGCCGCCAAGGGCCCCGATCCGGAGGCGACCCCCGGCGGCCCGAACCAGCACCCCTCCGGCCACTGACCACCCACCGGCACCCCGCCGCGGACGATGTGAGATGTCCGGCGCGGACTGGGGGCGGCAGGGGTCGGCGGTGTAGTTTGGAACGGAGCCAGACGTCGCTGCTGATGGCGGTCGGGCGGTCCCCCAGCGGACCGACCGAGGGAGAGAGGGCCTCCGACGGACTGCGCTGCGCGTACGCGGGCATGCCTGTGTCCTCTTTCGGGCACCCCGGTGTCCGCCGCCGCGCAGACCAGCCGTACCCACCTCGACCCAATCCCGAGGAGCAGCTCGCATGACGACTGTCGACAACCGACAGGACTTCAAGGTCGCCGACCTCTCCCTGGCCGAGTTCGGCCGCAAGGAGATCACCCTCGCCGAGCACGAGATGCCCGGCCTGATGGCGATCCGCCGGGAGTACGCGGAGGCCCAGCCCCTCGCCGGTGCCCGCGTCACCGGCTCCCTGCACATGACCGTCCAGACGGCCGTGCTCATCGAGACCCTCGTCGCCCTCGGCGCGCAGGTCCGCTGGGCCTCCTGCAACATCTTCTCCACCCAGGACCACGCGGCCGCCGCCATCGCCGTCGGCCCGGACGGCACGCCCGACGACCCCCGCGGTGTCCCGGTCTTCGCCTGGAAGGGCGAGAGCCTGGAGGAGTACTGGTGGTGCACGGAGCAGGCGCTGACCTGGCCCGACAGCCCCACCGGCGGCCCGAACATGATCCTGGACGACGGTGGCGACGCCACGCTCCTGGTCCACAAGGGCGTCGAGTACGAGAAGGCCGGCGAGGTCCCCTCCGTGGACACCGCCGAGTCCGACGAGCACCGCGTCATCCTCCAGCTGCTGCACCGCACCCTGGGCGAGGACCCCCAGAAGTGGACCCAGCTGGCCTCGGAGATCCGCGGCGTCACCGAGGAGACCACGACCGGCGTCCACCGCCTGTACGAGATGCAGCGCGAGGGCTCGCTGCTCTTCCCGGCGATCAACGTCAACGACGCCGTCACCAAGTCGAAGTTCGACAACAAGTACGGCTGCCGGCACTCCCTCATCGACGGCATCAACCGCGCCACCGACGTCCTCATCGGCGGCAAGACCGCGGTCGTCTTCGGCTACGGCGACGTCGGCAAGGGCTGCGCCGAGTCCCTGCGCGGCCAGGGCGCCCGCGTGATCATCACCGAGATCGACCCGATCTGCGCCCTCCAGGCGGCGATGGACGGCTACCAGGTCACCACCCTGGACGAGGTCGTCGAGACCGCCGACATCTTCGTCACCACCACCGGCAACAAGGACATCATCCTCGCCTCGGACATGGCGCGGATGAAGCACCAGGCGATCGTCGGCAACATCGGCCACTTCGACAACGAGATCGACATGGCCGGCCTCGCCAAGATCCCCGGCATCGTCAAGGACGAGGTCAAGCCGCAGGTTCACACCTGGACGTTCCCCGACGGCAAGGTCCTCATCGTGCTGTCCGAGGGCCGCCTGCTGAACCTGGGCAACGCCACCGGCCACCCGTCGTTCGTGATGTCCAACTCCTTCGCGGACCAGACCCTGGCCCAGATCGAGCTGTACACCAAGCCCGACGAGTACCCGACCGGCGTCTACGTGCTGCCCAAGCACCTCGACGAGAAGGTCGCCCGCCTGCACCTGGACGCGCTCGGCGTGAAGCTCACCAAGCTGCGCCCCGAGCAGGCCGCGTACATCGGCGTCGAGGTCGACGGTCCCTTCAAGCCGGACCACTACCGCTACTGAGTCCGCAGCCCCACCCGCCGGAGCAGGCGCGCCCGGAACACCGGCGCGCCCGCCCCGGCGGCAGGTCCGACGAAGCAGGCCCCCGCACCCCCGTGCCGGGGGCCTGCCCCGTTGGCCGGACCGGCCGTCACACCGGCCCGGGCGGACCGTCGGGGCGACCGGACCACCAGCCCGTCAAGACAGCAGGACACCCATGCCCCGCGGCCGCTATTCGCTCCACGATCCGCACGATCACACCCCCCTCGCCGAAGAACACTTCCACTGCGCCCCCGGCCCCTCCGGCTGGCGCTACGTCGCCCAGCTGACCACCCCCGCGGGCGACCACGGCGGCTCCGTCGACCTCGCCCTCGACGACCTCGGCCGCCCCATCCGCCTGGAACTCCACGCCGGGGGCTGGCAGGTGCGCGGGGCCGCCATCGACGGCGTCACCTGGGTCCGCACCGACCCCACCGGCACCGACGCCAGCGAGGGCAATGTGCGCGCCCACGCCTTCACCGGCACGTCCCCCGCGTTCCTCGTCGCCACAGCCCGCTTGCTGCGCCTCACCCCCTCCGCCTCGGCGACCCGCGTACGGCTCGTGGCCTTCACGGACCCGGTCCTCGCCCCGCGCACCGTGGACCAGTCGTGGGCCTTGCTCGACAGAGAAGCACACGCCACTGACAACGGCCCCCTGACCGTGGACGCGTACCAGGTCACAGCCCTGGACACCGGCGAACGGCACACCGTCCACATCGCCGGCGACGTGGTGCTGGCGGCGCCCGGCATCGAGCTGGAGGACCTCGAGTCGCCCCCCTCGGCCTTCGACTGACCGGCCGGCCCGACCTGCCGGCCCGGGGCCCGGGGCAGCTCACGCCGGCGGCACGAACCCCGTGGCCGGCCGCTCGGACCCCGGCCCGTCCGACGGCCGACGCGGGTCCGCCGGCGGCACCGGCGGCACCGGCGGCGCGGACGGTACCGGCGGCTCGGGTGCGACGCCGTAAGGCTGCGGCCCCGCACCCGAGAAGGTCGCCGGGGCACCGCCCGCGTAAGGCGCCGGGGCACTGCCCGCATAGGGCGCACCGCCGAACGCCTGCCGGGCGTCGCGCGCCTGCCGCTCGTGCACCACGGCCGCCAGATAGGCGGCCGGGTGCACATCCGGCGGCGCCGGAGTCCCCGTACGAGCCGCGACATCGGCCGCGAGCCGCTGCGCCATCCCCGCGGCCGTCTGCGGATCGAGCTGCTGCATCCGCACCAGGTACTGACGGACGGCGAGCCAGAGTGCGTCCGGAACGGCGGACAGGTCGAGGCCCGCGAAGCGTCCCGCGAGCCACGGCGGAGGCGGGGGAACGAAAGCCGCCTGTCCGGTGGGCACCCGCTCACGCACGACCAGCGTGCCGGCGAAGACGTCCCCGAGCCGCCGCCCACGCGCCGACACCAGCGAGGCGATGCAGGCCACCACGCCGAAGGTCATGAGGATCTCGACGACCCCCAGGGCGCCGCGCACCAGCGCGTGACGGAACCGGATCGGCCCGCCGTCGTCCCGCACCACCCGCAGTCCGCACGCCAGCTTCCCCAGCGAACGCCCGTGGCTGAGCGTCTCCACCGCGATCGGCACGCCCACCAGCACCAGCAGGAACGTCGCGATGGCCAGTGCCGTCTGCGCCGCCTCGTCCAGGGACGCGGTGGCCGCCACCAGCGCGACGGTCACGGCGATGTACACGGCCATGTACACGACCAGGTCGAGCACCACCGCCAAGGCCCTGCTCGGCAGCCTCGCGGGCCGCAGTTCGAGCGCCACCGCCTCGCCGGTCACCAGCTCACTCACGCCCGCCGCCCTTCCTGGTCTGCCCCGAGAACCGCAAGTCTGCCAAGCTGAGCACGCATCGCGCGCCAGTACGACAACCTGACCGCTGTGACTGGTGCCGGCGAGCGGCAGACGTGCAGCCGACGACCAGCCGAGGAGCAGACAGACCTGATGGACCTCGATGTCTTCGTCTCCGCGCATCGAGCGGAATGGGACCGCCTCGACGCCCTGCTCCGCCGCAGGCGCCGCCTCGGCGGCGCGGAGGCCGACGAACTCGTGGCCCTCTACCAGCGCACCGCCACCCACCTCTCCCTGATCCAGTCCAGCGCTCCCGATCCGCAGCTGACGGGTCAGCTGAGCCGGCTCGTGGCACGCGCGCGTGCCACGGTGACGGGAACGCGCCGAGCCTCCTGGCGGGACGTCACGCGCTTTCTGGGGCAGGACTTCCCGGCCGCCGTCTACCGGGCCCGTCACTGGTGGGTGCCCACCGCACTCGTCTCCACCGTCGTCGGGATCGTCCTGGGATGGTGGATCGCCACCCACCCGGAGGTGCAGTCGTCCCTCGCGGCACCCGGCCAGCTCCGCGAGCTGACCCGCCCCGGCGGCGAGTACGAGACCTACTACTCGAGCCACCCGGCCGCGTCCTTCGCCGCCCAGGTGTGGACGAACAACGCCGAGGCCGCCGCGATGTGCCTGGTCCTGGGTGTCTTCCTCGGCCTGCCCGTGCTCTGGATCCTGTTCCAGAACATGCTCAACCTCGGAGTCGGCATCGGCCTGATGTCCTCGGCCGGCCGCCTCGACACGTTCCTCGGCCTGATCCTCCCGCACGGCCTGCTCGAACTGACCGCCGTCTTCGTGGCCGCGGGTACGGGCATGCGGCTCGGCTGGACCGTCATCGACCCCGGCCCCCGTACTCGCCGCACCGCTCTCGCCGAGGAAGGCCGCGCGGCCGTCGGCATGGCCATCGGCCTGGCCCTGGTGCTGTTCGTCTCCGGCGCCATCGAAGGCTTCGTCACCCCGTCCGGCCTGCCCACGTGGGCCCGCATCGGCATCGGCATCGCGGCGGAGGCGGGCTTCCTGACGTACGTCTACGTCCTCGGCGGTCGCGCCGTACGGTCCGGCGCCACCGGTGACGTCGAGGCGGCCGAACGCAGCGCCACGGTGCCCACGGCCGCCTGATGTGCGTGCGGCCCCCGCAAGCTGCTACTCTCCTCTTCGCCCCGCAAGAGCTGTTGACACGGCTGGCGTGGGGAGGTAGATTCACTGAGTTGCCTAGAGCTGGACAAGCTCGGGGCGAAACGTTAGAATCTACTTGCTTCCCGAGGCGATGCCTACGCATTGACCCGGAAGCGCTCCTCCGAATTACTCAGGAATGAGTGGCCGGTCAGACCGGCCAAAAACTTCTGATAAAGTCGGAACCGCCGGAAAGGGAAACGCGAGAGCGGAAACCTGGAAAGCGCCGAGGAAATCGGGTCGAGAAAAGATCTGATAGAGTCGGAAACGCAAGACCGAAGGGAAGCCCGGAGGAAAGCCCGAGAGGGTGAGTACAAAGGAAGCGACCGTTCCTTGAGAACTCAACAGCGTGCCAAAAGTCAACGCCAGATATGTTGATACCCCGTCTCCGGTCGTCACGACCGGGACGCGGTTCCTTTGAAAAATCACAGCGAGGACGCTGTGTGCGAGGGGATTATTCCTCCTCTCGCACCGCTCTCGTGGTGCTCACCGGCTGAATTAATTTTCTGGCCGAGTAAACATTCACGGAGAGTTTGATCCTGGCTCAGGACGAACGCTGGCGGCGTGCTTAACACATGCAAGTCGAACGATGAACCACTTCGGTGGGGATTAGTGGCGAACGGGTGAGTAACACGTGGGCAATCTGCCCTGCACTCTGGGACAAGCCCTGGAAACGGGGTCTAATACCGGATATGAGCCTCCATGGCATCTTGGAGGCTGTAAAGCTCCGGCGGTGCAGGATGAGCCCGCGGCCTATCAGCTTGTTGGTGAGGTAATGGCTCACCAAGGCGACGACGGGTAGCCGGCCTGAGAGGGCGACCGGCCACACTGGGACTGAGACACGGCCCAGACTCCTACGGGAGGCAGCAGTGGGGAA